>JBGSKQ010000110.1:0-51279 GCA_041741095.1 Saprospiraceae bacterium | reverse complement strand
CCTCCGGGGGGGGCCAGGGGGGGGGCCAGCGGCACCTTAAACCCCAATTTCCCCAACAGTTCAATCGTGGCATCGTGGGTTTTCAAGATGGCCAGCGGGTTGTTCCCATCGGTACCGGCAGCGTAACCGAGCGAATAAACAAATGCCTCGATGCGGCGGCTGGCCGTCTCCGAAGGGTCTTTGGTGCGCAGGCCGCCCGTGGCAGCGTTGCGGGGGTTGGCGAACAGGATTTGGTCGTCGGCAGCCCGCTGTTCGTTGAGTTTTTGGAAAACGTCTTTGCGGATGATGGCCTCGCCCCGCAGTTCTGCCTTGGCTATGCCCACCTCTGAAAAACCCACTTTCAATGGCACGGAACGCAGGGTGCGGATATTGGGCGTGATGTCGTCGCCAATGGCCCCGTTGCCACGGGTGGCAGCCCGTACCAATTTGTCGTTTTCATAAACGAGGGCAATGGTGCCGCCGTCGAATTTTGGTTCAACACAATATTCAATCTCCATGTCGAGCGACAAGCCAAGGTAGTTCTTGATGCGCTCGTCGAAAGCCTGGAGGTCTTCGGCATTGTAGCTATTGTCGAGCGAGAGCATGGGCGTGAGGTGTGGTACCTGGGCAAACTCTTCCGTCAAGTCGCTGCCCACCCGCTGCGTGGGCGAGTCGGGGGTGACGAGTTCGGGGTATTGTGCCTCGATGGCCTCCAGTTTCTTGTAGAGCATGTCGTATTCGTAGTCGCTGATCACGGGGTCGTTGAGGGCGTAGTAGCGCCATTCGTGATAGACGATGGTTTGCCGAAGATCAGCGGCAACGACTGCGGCGGAGGCAGCGTCCGCAGGGCCAGATGCGGCGAGTAGCTGTTTGGACAGGTCGAAAAGGTGGCGTTGTTCTTCTTTTGAGTACATGGATGGGTGATTATTTTGAAAGGTTTAAGTTCGCCTAAAATGACATATTAAAAGAGGGGGCAAGTTAATAGGACCGCACCATTAGGAAAAAGAAAGGGTGGCCTGAATCTATGTTTTCCTGTAAAATATCTGCTTTGATAAATAAAAAAATACAGGCATCGTACAAAAATGACCCGTCAGAAATTATTTACAAAGCATCCTAACTATTCTCAAAACTTGTTTTGTATGAAAACAAAGAATTGCCTTTTCAGTGTTCCACTATTGGTTTATTTGAATGTGGCCTTAGCCATAAGCACCATTGCACAAAATGAATATTTACCAAAAGAAATAAATGGCGTATGGGGTTATGTCAATCAATTGGGAGAAATTGTTATTCCGTTGCAATTTGAATGGGCGGGCCACTTTAGTTATTCGTCAGCCTTTATTAAGTTGGATGGAAAATTTGGCATTATCAATAAGCTTGGAAATGTGATGATAGTGCCATCTTATGATACATTATTCCATAGGCCTGGGGCAATTGTCTATGGCAAAGCAAATATGCTGGGCATCCTTGACACATTGGGAAATAAAATAACTAATGCTATCTACGAGAGGGTGGAAGGAGGGGCTGACAGGTCGCTGAATGTAAAAAGAAACGGGCAGTGGTCAAACTTACAAAACGGTGTTGAAAGATTTGAAGAACTTTCCCATCTGGTATTCACGACAGTAGATGAAGGGGGTATGTTTCCAGGTTGTAAAGAAATTGACGACAAAATAGCTTTAAGAGAATGTGCAGACAGCAAAATGCTCCAGTTCATGTCCGAGAATATAAAATATCCTTATGAGGCAGCAGAAGAAGGCATTTCAGGCTACGTATATCTGAGTTTTATGATTGACAAACAAGGCAATATTGTGAACATCGAAATAAAAAAGAACCCAGGGAAAGGACTCGGAGAGGAGGCATTAAGGGTTGTTTCAAAGATGCCAAAATGGGTGCCCGGCAAGGTGGAAGGAATCCTTGTGCAAACAAAATTTATCCTTCCAGTAAAATATGCCCTTGAATAGGTTTATAATTGATTATATCATTTCTTCGCATACGCCACCTCCCCCTTCACAAAATCCTCCCGAACGGGCTGGAACACATCCAAAATCCGGCAGCGGGTGACGGCACGGCCCGAATGCGGCACATTGGAAGGGATGACGACGACCTGGCCTGGGTGCAGGTCGAGTTCCTTGCCTGCCAGGGTCAGGATAAAGTTGCCTTCCAGCATGTTCACCACTTGCTCGTTGTGGTGGGCGTGTTCGGCCAGATCGGCACCTTCGTCAATGTCCACGTAGGCCAGGGTCATGCGCTCGGAATGGATGAAACGAGCGTTAAAGCCTTTGGAGATTTCAAACGGGCTGATGTCGTTGACGGTGATTTTCATGTGATGTGATTTTGGGTAAAATTAGTCATTTTGGCCATTGGGGGAGAACAGGCGCTTTTCAAAAGCATAACGTTTGGTAAAAAAATTGAAAAAAAACAAAATGCCTGTGACGATGATTTTGGCCAAAACTGGATGGCTGGAAAACAGGGGTATTTTTACCAAAAAATACATCATGGCCACGCCCAAACCCCAGCCGATAGCGGAAAAAATCATGGAGATGGCGAAGGCAGAACGCAGGCTTCGTTTCAAGTCGAAGATGAAGCGTTTTTGCAAATAAAAATTGACGACAACAGCGATGGGGTAGGAGATGGCATGGGCAGTTACCGGGCCGAAAAAGAGCCAATCGAGCAGGAAAAACAACGCATAGTCCACCCCCGTGGCGATGATGGAAGAGGTGAGGAATTTCGCCTGGGAAAAAGAAAGCTCCTTGATATGTGCTATTGAAAACCGCATGGAAAAATTTGGGCTAATCGCTACCATCTCAGGGCGGTTTAGAGACTTTCGCTCCAACCGGACTGCCGACTGATCCCGATAGCCATCGGGAGTGGACTAAAAACTTCTTACCCTTCCCGATCCTCCAGTTCCTTTTCAAAAAACGCCTTCACCTCCAGCCAGTTGTCCACTCGTGTGAAACGGTCGTCGTCCAGGTTGTGCGAGGCGGTGAAAAGCAGGCCTTTCCCGGCAAAGCGCTCCAGGTTCCAGGCGTGGTCGTCAATCATATAATCGGCGTGGATGATGCTCTTGTCGCCGCACAGCACGAGGCGTTGCCAGCCGATAAAGGGGAAGTGGCGGTCGAGCCAGTCCAGCTTGTCACGCAGGGAATTTCGGAATTCGGTGGCCGCCGTCACGGCGAATACATCGTAGTGTTCGCAAAGCCATTTTACCACCTCCTGGCTGTGCTCCATCACGGGTAGGTCGTAGAAAAAACCTTCGTCCTGCAAGTAGGCACGGATATGCTCAGCTTTGGGCAATTGGTAGATTTTTTTGCCCCACCATACCGACTTTTCGGGCCGCTCGCCAAAGTCCCGCTCGTAGAAGTCGAGGAACTTCGGCACTACATCGGCGATGACTTCGTCCATGTCCAGGGCGATGCGCTTTTTCTTTTTGGGATTTTTGAGCAGGTATTCTTCCAACGGTGTTTTTTGCATGGTAAAAAATTTAAGGAGCGGCAGCCTGTTACTGCACCTCCACTGTCCCACTTTGGCCCGCCAAATCAAGGAATTCGCTGTTCACATTCGCTATTTCGATAATGGTAGGTGCATTGGCGAATTCCACGGTGGATTTGCTGCCCGCTGCCCCTACGACCTCAAAGCAGATTTCGTACAGGTTGGAATTGTCTGGCCGTGAAATGCCCTGCACATTGGCATCGTACCAGGAATAGGTCAGGATGCCATCGGCTGCTTGGTTTTTGCCAAAATTTTCAGGCCCCAGGCCAGGCAGGCTGAATCCTTTTAATCCCTTGAATTTCAGCACGTTTTTGTCCCATTTCATGCTGTATTGCATGGAGACGATTTGGTTGAAATTCTTGGCCGTGACCGAAACGCAGGTTTCACCGCCTTTGGCGGCAGTTTTACTGGAAATGCTAAGGGGCAATTTGCCGACGGTGGCAGGGGTAGCGGGGGAGGCGGTTTCGCTGTTGGCAGGAGGGGTGCTGGTGTTTTCCAGGGCTTGGTTGGTAGCTTGTTCCCTGGCTTTGTCGTTTTGACAGCCCAAGACGGACAATGCGATAAGCAATGTTGCTATTTTAGTAACAAAAAACTTCATGACGTTTGATTTTTTTAAACAAGGCTGCAAATGAAGCTACTTGGGCGAAAAGTTTTGCCCAAAACAAAGAATAAATGCAAACGAAAAAAATGATCGAGCATATTGTAATTTTTCAAATTGCTGTAAATCAATATTTTACAAGTTGAACAGCTATTCTCGAAGGGTAAAGATCCCAAATTGGCGGGTTTGATAACCTGCCCTCTCACAGTGGTCTTGAGATTTTAAAACAGGTTCTACATTCGGCAATCTGTTCATCCTACCAAAGGCACGCAAGCGTTCATCGTTCATCATTCTTCATTCTTCCCTATTCCGTAATTTTTATATCACCCCCCTCCGTTCTCAGGTCTAAAAACATGCCTTTGGCATCGGCTATTTCAATGACCGTTGGCAAACTGGTGAATTCAAATTTCGATACGGTGCCGGCCTTGCCCACCGTTTCAAAACAGACGTCGTACAATTTCACGCCGTCCGCTTTGGTCAGCCCGACCAGGCGAGGATCGTACCAAGAGAAGGTCAACTTTCCCTCTTTTGTCAGGTGGGTACTGAAGTTGTTTTCCTTCATGCCCGGCAAGCCGTGGTTGCGTACTTCCTTGAATTCCAGCACTTTCGGATCCCACTGCATGGTGTATTGCATGGAAAGGATGTCCTTGAAATCCTTGGCGGTGACTGCCACGCAAGCTTCGCTGTTTTTCGGGGCCTCCACGTTGGAGGCGGTCAATAGCAAAGCGGCCACAGGCGGCATTTCATAAACAGCCTCTGGAATAAAACGGTTGATTTTTGGCACTTGGTGGGCCATTGGCATCCAGGTGAAAGCGGCCAGCATGGAAATGGCCAGGAGGAGCAGGACTTGATGAATTTTATTTTTCATTGGCAGTTTTTTCAAATAGTGGAAAATGGTGATTTGAAGGCGGCAAAAAATGTACCCCGTCCAAAATTTGACCGGCTGCCTGTCAAATAGGCAGACCTGGGCTATTCCTTCCAGAATGGGTACTCGACGTACGGCTGCATATACAAGGAGTCGGTTTTCTTTGCTTTGGTCAGTTTTTCTATGCTGATTAAATTTTCACCCCTTGGTAAATAACCGATGTCAATGACAGCTAAAATGCCCTTTTCGCCCTGACCAGGATGTTGGTAGAAACGGTAGGGCGGTTGTTGATAAATGCTGTCGTCCACTTTTAGGCGGTAAATTTGGGAAAGGCACATCAAAGAAGTATCGGCGATGTTGGCCGATCTTTCATTGTCCCTAATTTGCAAAAGCGTAAAACCCGATTCTTTCAATGGTTTGAAATTGGGGCAAACCAGTTCGAGCACCTTGTCCGAGGTTTGCGAGCGATAGCGGATGAAAACCTCCAGAAAATTGTTGCTGACAAACTTGGATGGTATGCTGCTATACAGCACCAGCGATTCCTTTTTCCTCAAATCACCGTAGTGGTTCGCAGTTAGTTCTTTTTTGCCCGTCTCGTCAGGAAACCACACATAGGTACTCGCATTGATATTGAGGACAAGCATCACAAAAAAGATATAGGGCACGAGCATATAGGCTGCCCTCCTGCCAAATTTGTTGTCAATCAGGTTGTAATAAATGGGGCGGTACAAAGGGGCAAGCGTCAGGGCACTGTAAAACCTGTAGAGCGGGAGATAAAAAGGAGCCAACCACTTTATCCGCTTTAGCCAACCAAGCGTCGCAAAGTCAATCAGATAGATCAATCCTGTTGCAATAAAAACTAAAACGGCAACCCCGGTCAAAGTATCGGCCAGTTCTTCAGGGAAAATATTGGTAAGCGAAGTGGCGACAATTGCCAGTAAAATGGCCCACAGCCCCACTGCAAGCAGCATAAAAACAATCAGGAAAGTAAATGCGAAAACAATGCTGCACAAGTTTTCCAAGCGTTCGATATAAGCATCAAAACTCCCAATGCGGCGCTGCAAAAAATTGTTGAACCTGTCGCTGAGCCGCAGTGATTCATAATCAATATCCCCTGAAACCGAACGAAGTCCAACTGCACTGATCCAAACGCCCCGCAGCACAACATGCAGGATGAGGTTGATGAGAAAGAAAAAACAGGCCCCCATCAATACGCCAAAACCAAGCACGAGTACCTGCCCTTCGTGGCCCATTCCGTCTATCGCCAATTCAAGCTGGATATCCAGATCTTCCATCACCTTCATCGCCCCCAGCATCAGGAAAATGGCAAAGCCCGAAATGACAAGTTCCAATTGCCAGCTATCCTGTTGGATTCTGTCGAGCCATTCGGCGAGTTTGTGCTTTGGTTGGTTTTCCATGTTTAAAGATGAACGTCATTGAATATCATTGGTCATTGAGGTCATTTTGTTGAAAATCAGCTACTTACTCTTTGTTGACTATCAATTTCAAATGCGATTATCTATAAAATAGTGCTTAGATCAATCGTTTGACGCTAGTAAAGGGCGTCAATTTCATATCTTCTTTCAAATCCAACAAGTTTAGGCCGGGTTTTTTGCCAACTTCGATGCTGCCCAGGTCTTTCTCAAAGCCCAGTGCCTCGGCCCCGTTGAGTGTGGCCCAGCGGAGCAGCGTTTCAAAATCCACATAACTTTGAAAACGGGCGATGGTTTTCATTTCTTCCAGTACGGAAAGCTGCCAATTGGAGGTCAGGCTGTCAGTTCCGATGCAGACTTTGGCCTGCGTGTCGAGGAAGTGCTGGTAATTGGGCAGGCGGTTTTCGATGTAGAGGTTGGCGTTGGGGCAAGTGGCCCAGTAGCAGTTGGCAGCCCGGCTCCAGGCATGGGCGGCCAGGATTTCTTCGGGCCGGGTCATGGTGTTGTGGACGAAGAGGCTGCGGTGTTGCGGATCCATCCGTTCCAGAGCGTAGTAAATGGAGGGCTTTTTAGTGGGCTGAAAACCTTCTATGGAGATGTTGAAAGAATGGTAGAACGCATTGAAATCGCCCGTTTTTGACATAAAAAACTCGTCCTCATGTATCGTTTCCTGGTTGTGTATGCTGACTGTGATCGGTGACTGAGGACTGAGGACTGCCGTCCCGAAGCGAGTTCGGGATTCTCGCCTTGCTCGAAACTGCCAACTGCCAACCGATTGGCCTCATTAATGAGTTTAAAAAGATTGGGCGAGACCGTGTAAGGGGCGTGCGGCACGCAGCTTTTGCGGTGGCCGTTTTCACCAGGTTGTTGTTTAAAAACCTCGTAGTAATCGTTGAAAGTTTTCTCCGCCCATTCGTCATTGAGGAAATCGAACATTTCTACAAAAGTATAATAGCGGATGTTGCTCTTGGCCTTTGTGGCGGCTGTATCGGCCTTGTTCGAGATGTCGCCAACGGCTACAATGCCCGCCTCGAACATTTCCTGGTCGGCCTGTTCGATGGCGTCCAGTATTTGCTCTTGCGAAACGTTGCGGTGATTGACCACAGTTTTTAAAAAAGGCAACAACCCAGTGCCAGTAGGGGCCACGCCCTTCATGTGCGATAGTTCCAAGTGGCAATGGGCATTGACAAAACCCGGCACGATGGCACCTTCCAACAATCTCAGGCTGGCAGGATCATGGTTTTCCCGCTGATCGAGGGCGAGTATTTTGCCATCATCATCTACCATGACGACGCCGTTTTGGATGGGCGGGGAGGAAATGGGGAAAATGAGGGGGGCGCTAAGTTTTTGCATCATTTTTAATATTCACGCTAATAGTTTATTCAAATTTGATTGGTAATTCTCTCACCAATCTGCTCCATCACCGCATGGGCCACCCGCAGCGCCTCATAGCCTTCCTGCAACGAAACCACTGGCGGCTTGCCCTGCAAAACACTTTCAGCAAAAGCCCTCAGTTCTTCCTTGATGGCATTCACTGGCTCCGAAGGCGGCGTATCCATTGTGATTACCTTTGTACCATTGGGCGTTTCCAGTTCAAAACCGTTGGGCGGCACAGGCTCGCCGTGATGTTCGTACATACGCAGCACTTGGGCGTTTTTTTCCAAAAAATCCAGGCCGATGTAGGCGTCTTTTTGAAAGAGGCGCACCTTGCGCATTTGTTTCATGGAAATGCGGCTGGCGGTGAGGTTGGCCACGCAGCCATTTTCAAATTCGATGCGGGCGTTGGCAATATCGGGCGTATCGCTCACCACGGCCACTCCGCTGGCGCTGATGTTTTTCACGGGCGATTTCACCAGGCTCAACACAATGTCAATATCGTGGATCATCAGGTCGAGCACCACTGGCACGTCGGTGCCCCGTGGGTTGAAATTGGCCAGGCGGTGCGCTTCAACAAACATGGGATTCAGCGATAGGTGCCGCACAGCCAGCATGGCAGGGTTGAAGCGCTCCACATGCCCCACTTGTCCGATGACACGATGCTTACCTGCCAGTTCCAAAAGTGCTTTTGCCTCTTCCGGCGATTCCGCCAAGGGTTTTTCGATGAAAACATGCTTGCCCCGCCGGATGGCTTCTGAGGCCAATGCAAAATGGGTGGTGGTAGGCGTCACGATGTCAATGGCATCCACGAGATGGAGCAGTTCGCCAAGGCTGTCGAAACGCTTAATTCCAAATTTTTCCATTGCTTCGGCAGCCGCCTCATCGTCAGGATCCACAAAACCCACCAGCGAAAACAAATCCTGTAGTTCGCCCAGGCATTTCAGGTGGATTTTGCCGAGGTGGCCGGCGCCGAGGAGGCCGAGTTTTAGCATGGGAAAATTTTAAGTAACAGCATGGACATGAAGGACATAGCATTTGTGCCTGCAAAAGTAAGGTTTGGCGGCACTTCCCGTCAGACTCCAATAAAATTGGTGGAAAACCGAGCAAGTTTCTGGTGCGTTGGGTTAAATTTTGTCATCAATGAAATGCTGCATTTTACATTTTGAAAAATGACAGCCAGACTGCCAAAAGATGAATTAACATAGCTTGTAAAGAGAATATTTCTCGAATAGTTAGGAACTTTTTACCTTCACGCTCCAAAATTTTGTTGTTTGGATTTGCCATAAGCTTTTATGCTAAAACCCTTGTGGATATTCTGTTTAACTAGCATCAAATGAATTGGCTTTTTACAAAAAGCAAAAACTGGGGCATCCAAAAGAAATTACCCAACAGTCATTTGAAATGCCTTGGCCATCCAAAGAGCGATTTTGACCTTTCACTTATTCAAAATTCTTAATGATTATGAAAAAAAATTACACAGCACTTTTATTCTTTTTCTCCATGTTGTTGGCGTTACAGGGTTTTTCCCAATCACAGAGAATGGTTTTCATCGAAGAAGCTACACAGGCATCATGCCCTCCCTGCGCTACCTTAAACCCTGCTTTGCAGGCAAAAGTTAATGCCAACCCAGATAAAGTCATATTCCTTGCATACCAAGTGTGGTGGCCAGGTTTTGACGCAATGTATTTAGATAATTCTGTTGAAGTGGATGAGCGTGTTGGCGAATATTATGGTTATGGATTCGCCCCACAAATCGCTGTCCAAGGTTCCTTTGTCACTGGTTCTGGCGATCCTGGTTCATTGGGCAACCTAACACAGGCTAATATTGATGCCATCAACGCTGAAGTATCAGAGTTCGACATGACCTTGAATGCAGTAGTAATTGATGGTGCCCTCTCTGTAACTGGCAGCATTTTGGCCAATTCCGGTGTGACAGGTGATTTGAAACTGCGCATTGCCTTGGCAGAACATGAGATCACCAAAGCCCAAGCCCCAGGAGGCACAAACACAGAAACTGTTTACCACCACGTATTTAAAAAGTTCATTGGTGGGACTGACGGCATTGACCTCGCAAATTCTTGGGTTTCAGGGGATTCCTACACTATCAACGAGACTTTTGATATTTTCAACTTGAATATTTACAACTATGATGGATTGGAATTGGTCGCATTTATCCAAAATGACGATAACAAATTTGTCCATCAGGCAGCCAAGGTTGATGTTGTTCCTGTGAATATAACACTGAACAACAACACCAGGGCCGATGGCATCGTGGATTTACCTGCCGAAGTTTGTATTGGCAGCAGTTCACTTGAGCCTACAGTAAAAATCCAGAATGTGGGCATTGAAACTTTGACCTCGTTGGATATAGTTTATAATATCAATGGAGGTACTGATCAAACTTATAATTGGACAGGCTCCTTGGAAACTTTCGAAAAAGTAGAAATAACTTTGGATGACTATGGATTTGATGCCGGTGCCAATAACACAATCAATGTTGAGTTAAAAAATCCAAATGGCGTCCCTGATGAAAATGATGCAAACAATAGCGCAACAGCTTCTTTGGAAGGTTCATCCTTGGAAGCCGGCACCCAGTTGGTTCTTGTATTCAATTTTGACTGTTGGCCACAGGAAAACTCATGGGTTCTCAAAAACTCTGCTGGTGCAACTGTTGCCCAAGGTGGTCAAAGCATGGGTTATGCTGGTCTTACAACCCTTACCGATACTGTTACTTTGGAACCTAACGATTGCCATGAATTCATTTTCAGCGATTCTTATGGCGATGGGATGAATGGTTCAGCTTGGGCACCTGATTGTACTAAAGATGGCAATATTACTATCAACGATATAGATGGAAATCCAGTGTACTATTATGATGGTTCCTATTGGGTAGTAAGCGAATCAAAAGTATTCAATACTTCATGGGTAAATGCAGTGAATGAGGTGGCCCTTCAAGGCCAAATCAGCCTCACACCCAACCCAACTTCCGGCATCTTGAAAGTACAATTGGATCAGTCTATCACGGGTGAAACCAATATCCAAGTATTTTCTATGAATGGCAAATTGGTTCAAAGCCAAAAAATGGAAAATGCCAACGAATTGACCCTTGACCTTTCTGACAATAACAATGGTATTTATCTTGTAAGGATAGTAAACGGCGAAAAAGCCGCTACGCAACGTGTAACTGTTCAGAAATAATTGAACAAAAGATTACAAAAACAGGAGAGGCATAGTCAGCTTTCTCCTGTTTTTGTTTAAATTATAATTGTTGCGATACTGCCCACCATGCATTTGCATGGTTTGATTTTAAATGCCAGTTTTGTAGCATCCTTCTGCATTGGGATTATTTTTATCAAATCGTAAGTATTTTCTTCAAGTTGATCAAGCTTTTTTTGATAAATTACAATCTTAAATATCTTTATCAATCTAAATTTTCACCTCATGAAAAAAGTTTTACTACTCCTTTCTTTTTTGATTTCTTTCTCGGCATTAGACGCACAAGTTACAGTCTCTTATGATTCGACTTGGACAGCAGTTTACATAAGCGAAGACATCGCTGCCCACAATACAATAAACAATAACTCAAATGAAGAAAAAATTTTCCAATGGGTTCGCAACGAGATTACAGCACCAAACTCATGGACTACAGGAATTTGCGACAAAAACTTTTGCTACCTTGAAAATGTAGGAACGAAGCAGTTTGTTATGGCTGCACAAGAAACAGGTGCAACTATGGATGTTCACTTGTATCCAAACCATGTTTACGATGGTTATGGAGTCTATGAAATAGCCGTTTCAGAAGTTGCCGATCCAACCAATGCAGCTTCGGCTATCTATATTTTTGACTCATCCCTCACTGGCACCAAAGAAATCCAACTCGCCAACCTGAAAGCCTACCCCAACCCCACCGCTGGCCTCTTTACCCTCAGCGGAACGGAAGGGAAAATCGCCTACCTGTCCATCCACGACCTCACGGGCAGGCAAGTGCAGCGTTTTTCTGTCACCGAGGGCGACTGGTACGATATCGCCAACCTGCCAACTGGCACCTATATGATGAACCTGCTCGACGAGAACCAGCAGCCTTTGAGCCAGGCAAGGCTTATCAGCAAGTTCTGATAGGCGTTTCTGAATAAAGAAAAAACAAAAATCCTGCTGGCGATCCAGCGGGATTTTTTGTTTTAAATTATTTCCCATTTCCTATCGGCACAGTCAAATCAACTTTTCAAAACAACCCGTACCTTTGCCCACCAAAATGTTTTAAAAATGGTGGCTTAAAAGAGCCGCCAAAAGCCAATCACCAGTCACCAAAAAATGATCAAACGCCTCAGCATCCGCAACTATGCCATCATCGAGGAACTGGAAATCAACTTCCCCGGCGGCCTGACCATCATCACCGGTGAAACCGGGGCCGGCAAGTCCATCCTGCTTGGCGCATTGGGCCTCATCATGGGCGACCGGGCCGACCTAAAGGCTTTGTACAACGAGGGAGAAAAGTGCGTGGTGGAAGGCTGGTTCGACATTGAGGCATACGATCTGGATGCATTTTTTGATGAAAACCAAATGGACTACCACCGGGAAACCGTCATCCGCCGGGAACTGCTGCCCTCCGGGAAATCAAGGGCTTTTGTCAACGACACGCCCGTCACCTTGGATGTGTTGCGGCAACTGACCGGCGCACTGGTGGACCTGCACGAACAATTTGACACCCTCGACATACACCAGGTATCTTTCCAATTGCGAATGGTGGATGCCCTGGCCGGAAACAAAACCCTGCTGACCGACTACCAGACGCATTTCCGCCGATTTTCCACCGACCGGAAAAAGTTGGAAAAACTGAAAGAGCAAAGCGCCCAGTCTGCGCAGGAAATGGACTTCCTCACCTTCCAATTGGAGGAATTCAATAAGGCCGAACTGATAGACGGCGAGCAGGAGAGCCTCGAAGCCGAACTTCAGCGCCTGACCCATGCCGAAGAAATCAAGCGCACACTTTCCGCCGCCTTCCATTACCTCTGCGATGGCGAACAGCCCCTCACGGGCCAGTTGAACGACCTGCTCCGCAATGTGAGCGAGGTCAAAAAGTTCCACCCAGCCATTCCGGATTTATACAGCCGCCTCGAAAGCCTTTCTGTCGAACTGGAAGACCTGGCCGGAGAGTTTGAAAAAGTGGCCGATGACACCGAATTCGACCCGGGGCGCATCTTGGAAATTCAGGCACGGCTCGACGTTATTTATAAATTGCAAAAAAAACACCGGGCCATCAGCATCAAAGAACTGCTTGATATTCAGGAAGATTTGCAACAAAAATTGAATGCTATCGGCGACATTTCATCCGAAATTGAGGCTTTGGAAAAGAGAATGGCCGAACAGGAACAATACCTTCAAAACATTTCAAGCCAACTCTCTGAAAAGCGCAAAAAGGCAGCCCCCGGTTTCACCCAAAAAGTCCTCGAACTGCTGGGCCAAGTCGGCATGCCGCACACCCGTTTTGAAGTAGATTTTAAAACAACGCCCCACCTTGCCCCTACTGGAACCGATGAGGTAAATTTCCTCTTCGCCGCCAATCCCGGCAGCCGTTTGGCCCTTATTAAAGATGTGGCCTCCGGAGGCGAGTTGAGCCGCCTTACCCTGGTCACCAAATCGCTTGTCGCCAGCGCTATCCCCTTGCCCACGCTTATTTTTGACGAAATAGATGCAGGTGTTTCCGGCGACGTGTCGTTGAAAATGGGTAACATCCTCCGCCAGTTGTCCAACCACCACCAAGTGGTTGCCATCACCCACTCTCCGCAGGTGGCCTCCAAGGCCGACGCCCATTATTTTGTGTATAAAAAATTCACGGAAAATGCCACCCTGACCAAGGTGAAGCTGCTGGACGAAGACGAGCGGATCCGCTCCATCGCCGTGATGCTCAGCCAAAACCCGCCCAGCGAATCCGCCCTGGCGAATGCGAGGGAATTGGTGGGGATGGCCGTGTGAGGCAGCACAGGATAGGAGTCCCACTTTTATTTTTCAAGCAAGGCTGTAACATTCCTTCTTCACATTTTTCTTTGCAATTGGACAATAGAAGCCTACATCCTTTGTTTATAGGTCACGTATTTTTGCGGCCTTTTTTAGAAATAAGAAGTGAGGAGCGAGGGTAAGATGCGAGGGCTGCCCTCACCCCTCACCCCTCACTTCCAAATTGTGAAATATGAAACCCAACATTTTTATACTACTCCTTTTTTTGACCACTTGGATGGCGCAGGCGCAAAGCCCCAGCCCCAACAACCTCGTTCCCCGTGAACTTTTTTTCAAGGAAAAAAACAAGCACAAGGTCACGCTCATGATGGATGGCGAGTTTGTGCTATACCAAAAAACGGCGGACGGCTCGGATAGCAGCATTTACTTCGTGAGCGGGCGCTCGCCTATGGCGGAAAAATCCCGCCACTTCGATGGTAAGGTCGTGGATTGGACGCCGACCTATGATGGCGGCATCGCCGTGGTGGTGCAGCAGGATACCAACCTCCAGATTTACTACACTACTTTGGGGGCCAAGTCCTCGAAAAAGCTGGACGTGGAGCCTTTCACCCGCATGGATTTTATTTTCCAAAGCCCCAAGTTCCCGAACAAGGTGGTGGTGGATTTCACGGCCAAGGATCCCAGCCAAAACGGCATTTATTTCCTCGACCTGTTCAGTGGCAATATGCGCCGATTGGGCACCAAGGGCGATTTTCAGGAAGTGTTTTTTGATGAAAGTTACGGCATGGCGGCTGGCTTGAAAAGCAATGACCAAGGCGGCAACAGCATTTTTGTGCGGCAGGAGGGCGAATGGAAAGAAGTGCGAAAATACCCCTTCGGGCCGGAGATGTTCATCGGTGGCCTGTCCAAAATCATCTCCGTGAGCAGCGATGGCAAAACCATCTATGCGACCGACAACCTCGACAAGGACAAAACTACTTTGATAGCCATTGACGCAGCGACGGGCCAAGTGACGGAACTCGCCAGCGACCCCAATGCCGACATTTTGCCATACTCCTTCACACTGGATGCCACGGGCAAACCCACTTCAGTGGTGGCCCTGTGGGGCGATACGAAACGGCACATCCTCGACGAGTCCATCCGCAAGGATTTCGAGTTTTTGGACAAAGAACTGAACGGAAAGGTCGGCTTTGCAGGGGCCAGCCAGGATGGCAACATTTGGCTGCTGAGGAAGCTCGACGGCGGGCCTACGGTCTATTACCACTACGACCGCAGCGACCAAAAACTGACCCAGCTATTTAACGATTATACCTATCTGGACGGCTACGACTTGCCAAGCCGCATGGCTGTCACCGTCACTACCCGTGACAGCCTTGAGCTGCCTGTCAACATTTACGTGCCAGCCGGCTCGGCCAATGCGAAAGGGATGCCCAAAGTACCGCTGCCCACGATCATTTACATCCACGGTGGACCTTGGGCGGGCGTTACACATTGGAATAATTGGTTCCACAACCGCAATTTCCAACTGCTGGCCAACCGGGGCTATGTGGTCATCGCCATGGAATTCCGTGGCACAACGGGCCTGGGCAAATCATTCTGCGATGCGGGCGACCTGCAATGGGGCGAAAAAATGCACTACGACATCGTGGACGTGGCCACCTGGGCCATCAAAAACGGCGTAGCGAACCGCAAGCGAATTGCCCTTTGGGGTTGGTCTTATGGCGGTTATGCGGTGAATTATGCGCTGGGCGCAGCCCCCGATATGTTTGCGGCGGGCATCTCCATGTACGGCATTTCCGACTTGTATGAGTTTTGTAAAACACCTTTTGCCACCAACGAGCATTGGCGCACAAGGGTAGGGGACGTGAACACTGAAGCAGGGAGGGCTCTACTGAAATCCCATTCGCCTACTACTTATATCAAAGATTACCGCAGCCCCATCCTACTCACCACGGGCAGCCTCGACGACCGTGTGCCGCAAAAACAAGTGGACGATTTTGCCAAAGCCCTGAACGATGCCAAAAAGGATGTGACTTATTTTTATTACCCGGAAGAAGGCCACGACTATCGCCAGCCCGAAACCTGGATTTCCTTCTGGGCCATTGCCGAAGATTTTTTAAACAAACATGTCGGCGGGCGCAAGGAACCGAGGAAGGATGATATTGAAAAAGGAAATTTTACGACTGTATATGGGGCTGAATATATTGAAGGGATTGAGTGATTGCGAAATATGAAAGGAGCATACACCTCACCCCCGGCCCCTCTCCTTCTGGAGTGGGGCCGGGGGTGAGGTGAACTATTCTAAATTCATCACCGCCAAATGAAACTCGTCATCCGCACCGCTGCCGTCTCGGATGCTGCCGCCCTGGCCGGCATCTACAACCAATCAATCGGTACAGCAACCCTTGATTTGATAAAAAGGGACGCCGATCATTTTATTCAAACCCTTTATTCATTGGAAGAAAACGAAACCCTGCTGGTCATGGAGCTGTCGGGCGAGGTAGTTGGTTATGGTGTTTTGAAGCAATACAGTTGGAAGGAAGGCTACCGCTACACGGGCGAAACTTCTGTGTTTTTTGAAAAAAACCACCGGGGAAAGGGATTGGGCAGGCTCTTGAAAAAAACGCTTATCGAAACTGCCAGGGAATTGGGCTACCGCCACCTCGTCGCCCGCATCATGGCCAAAAACACGGTCAGTATCCACTACAACCAAAAACTCGGCTACGAACTGGTCGGCATCCAAAAAAACATTGGCCACATTGACGGGGAGTGGTTTGATGTGGCGATTTTGCAACTTTTGCTTTGAGGTTTTGAGGAATAGATTAGAAGTTGTTTGGAAATTGAGAAATTAAACCATTGATTATCAATTTTTTAATTTCTCAATTTCTAATTTCCCAATAATGCTTCATTCCTTATCCACCCAAACTTCCCTCACTCCCAATGTACACTTACCACAAAATTCCTCCCGGGCGCATTGATGCCGCTGGCGAAGGTGCGGTAGTTCAGGTCGAGGAGATTTTCCACCCCGGCATGTAGGCTTAGATGTTTGGTGAAACGATAGCCTGCCTTGAAATTGATGGTGTACCAAGCGGGCGCTCCTTCCGGCGTGGCATAATTGAGGTTGTCTTCGCCGGAGGGAGAGTAATCTTCCACTTTTTTCCAGGCATTGAACAGGGCGTAAGCATCGGCAAAGAGGCGGCCACGCTCATACGACAGGATAGCCCGCCCATAAAACGGCGGGATGTGGTCGAGCGGCACGTCATTGGAGATGTCCCGTCCTTCGGTGTAAGTAACGGTGCCTTTGAATTTCAGGAAAGAAGCAATCCAATATTGCAAATTGGCGGAAATGCCCCAAACCCTTGCCTTGCCGATGTTCACATTGGCGAGGGTACGGAAGCGTTGCCCCATAAAATCAATGCTGTCCTGGCCGCCCAATTGGTAGGGGCGTGGAACAATAGCGTCAGTCAGTGTGCTCAGATAAGCTGTAAACTGCAAGGAACCGAATGTTCCAATTTTTTGGGTAATTCCCGCTTCCCGGTAGAAAATTTGTTCGGGCCGCAGGTCGGGGTTGGCCACCATCAGGTCGCCGCCGTTTGTTTCAAAAATCCTTCCCAGGTCATCAATATTGGGGCTGCGGAAACCAGTGGAAAACAACAGGTTGAGGCGCAGGCCACCGTCCAAATTGCCCACGGCGCCGAGGTGCAGGTTTTGCGAATTTGATTTTTGGCGGACGTGCGCCAAATCCGATTCGAAAAAATTTCTATCAAAATTAACATCCAGTCGGGACGAGCTAAAACGCAGCCCATCGGAGATGATCAGTTGTTTGTTCAGCAATTCCCAGCGGTGCGAAAAGAAGACGCCACCCGAAGTAATGGACCCATCTGGGTAGCGGCTCACAATGGGCGTCCGCTGGCCGGTATTGATGTTTTCTGCTGTTCCGTTGCTCTCCAGATCATTGTGTACCACTTCAAATCCGTAGCGTATTTCGTGGCCGTTCACCTGCTTGAAAATGTCCAGGTTGCCGGAGTAGATTTTCAAATCTTCTACCAAACTGTTGCGCTCCACATCGTTGAAGCCCCGGTCGTGGCGGCTTTCCTTTATCATTTGCATGGCAGGGGTGAAGCGCACCTGATCGGCCCACCAGGTCTTGCTGTCATTTTTATATTCGTAGGAAAGCAGTATCCGCTCCTGGGGGCCGTAGTACCATTCGGCGAAGCGTGGCTGGCCGTTTGAAACACTTTGCAGGCGGTCGTAGCGCGGCACGTCGGAACTGGTGGATAGTTGAAAATTGAGCAGGTGTGTTTGGTTGGCACTGGGCGCAAAGAGGATTTTTTGCAAAACATCCAATTGTTGGTAGCCGCTGAATTTTTGCACATCCGGGTCGGAATTAGTGATAATGCGGTCCTCGCCGTTTTCCCTTTTTACATAAAAATTGGCATCGCCAAAATTGGGATATTCCATCAAATCGTTGCTGCCGCTGCGCAGGTCGCCAAAGTCGCTCACCGTGATGCCAGTCAATGAAGCCCAACGGCGGTTGCCCAGGTTGAGGTCGGCATGGCCAGAGAGGCCATTATTGGCAGAAGAATAACGGAAAAATGCCTTTGTTTTTGCCAGTAGGCTGGAATCGCTGTTGAGTTGCGGCCGGCGGGTGAAAAGGCTGATAACGCCACCCAAGGCATCCGTGCCGTAGATTACTGAGCCTGCACCATGCAGCACTTCGATGCGCTCCATGATGTAGGGGTCGGTGGTGATGCTGTTTTGCAAGTGGCCAGCCCGGTAGATGGCGTTGTTCATGCGGATCCCATCAATGACGAGCAGTACCTTGTTGGCCTCAAAGCCCCGGATAACGGGACTGCCGCCGCCCTGCTGCGATTTTTGGACATAGACCTCGCCGCTGTTGGCCAAGGCATCGGCAGTGGTCTGTGGCGACAACTGATTGATTTGTTTTGGTAAAATCACCTCGATTTGATGCGGGATGTCGCTTTTGGCCTCAATGGTTTTATTGCCGGACACGACGATTTCTTCGAGGTTGATGGTGCTGATGGAATCTTGTGTTTGCGCAAACAAATGGACAGCGCATGCCCATGCGAGGAAAGGGAGGTAAATTTTCTTCATAGCGGGTTTAATGCTTTGCCCTGGCGTGCAATGATTGCTCGTGCCGGGTGATTGCTGTATTCCTTCTGTAATTTATTGCCAAGGTACCGGCACAGTGTTCTAATAGTTGTCAAAAATAATGTGGCGGCCTATCAAAACCAAACGGGCCAATTCATTTTTTCTTCTCTTATATTTCCTATAAAAAATTGTTTATCAATTTATTTGAAAATACTTTTCTGCGTAAAAGGCCCTTTTCAATTGATACCATAACTCACGTTAATTTAGAATAAAACTTATCCACGTAGCAACGGCATAAGATTCGCAAAAACCTGTGTATCCTTGCAGGTGGGGCATTCTATGCGAAAATGCGGGATTGCCAGCATAGAAAAGAGATGAATATGCACGATTTTTTTGAACACCTATTGAAGGAATTTCAACTTCCACTGACCAACCCGGTCCTGATATTTTCGCTCATCCTTTTCATTATCCTCCTTTCCCCCATTTTGCTCAGAAAAATAAACATCCCTGGCATTATCGGCCTCATCCTGTCGGGGGTGATCATAGGGCCAAACGGCTTTAACATCCTAGAAAAAACCAGCGCCGTGGACCTTTTTTCCACCATCGGCCTGCTGTATATCATGTTCATTGCGGGCCTCGACCTCGATATGAACGATTTCAAGTCCAACCGCAACAAAAGCCTACTGTTTGGTTTTTTCACCTTCATCTTGCCAATGAGCGTGGGCTTTCCAGTTTGTTATTATCTGTTGGGTTTCGATTTCAACGCAAGTTTCTTGACGGCCAGCATGTTTGCCACCCATACACTTGTGGCGTATCCTATCGTCAGCAAGCTGGGTGTTTCCAAAAACCAGGCAGTGGCCATCACGGTGGGCGGCACCATCCTCACCGATACGGCCGTGCTGATTATCCTGGCCGTTATCATCGGTAAGAGCAAGGGCAGTTTAAACCAGGAATTTTGGATAAGGCTGCTTGTATCGTTGGCCATTTTTTCGGCCATTATGTTTTTGGTGATACCAAGAATTGCCAAATGGTTTTTTCAAAAACTGGAAAGCGAAAACCACGCACAGTACATTTTTGTGCTATCGGTCGTGTTTTTTGCCGCCTTTCTCGCCGAAGCGGCGGGCGTGGAGCCTATCATAGGCGCTTTCGTGGCTGGGCTGGCCCTCAACCGCCTCATCCCCCATTCTTCTGCCCTGATGAACCGGATAGAATTCAGTGGGAATGCGCTCTTCATCCCATTCTTTTTGATTTCGGTGGGCATGGTGGTGGATGTGAGGGTCATCCTCAACGGCCCCACAGCCCTGATAGTGGCGGTCGTACTGACGGCGGTTGCACTTTTGGGAAAATGGCTGGCAGCTTTGTTCACTCAATTGATTTTTAAATATTCTACTGCCCAAAGGCAACTGATATTCGGCCTCAGCAGCGCCCACGCCGCTGCCACACTAGCCATTATTTTGGTGGGTTTCAGGGCTGGCATCATTGACGAAAACGTTCTCAACGGTACTATTATCCTGATATTGATCACCTGCATTGTGGCTTCCTTTGCCACTGAAAAGGCTGCCAAGAAAATACTTTTAAGCGATGAAAACGGCGATGCGGCGGCGGAGGGAGCCAGCCGCTTGCTTGATGAACACATTCTGGCGCCGGTGGCCAATTATGCCAACGTTGAAAAGCTTCTCGAATTTGGTTTTTTTATCAAGGACAAAAAATCAGTGAATCCCATCACTATGCTATCGGTGGTTCCGAACAACGAAGAAGCGGAGCTCAACATCATCAAGGCACGGAAAAAATTGGAAGAGTTTGTAAAACACGGGGCTGCCATTGAAACGAAAGTTAACCCCGTGACCACCATTGACCATAACCCCGCCAACGGCATTGCCCGGATTTCACGGGAAATAATGGCCAATATTATCATCATTGGCTGGCCAACAAAAGCAGGCTTTATTGACAAAATGATAGGCGAAAAAGTGGCGTCCATTATCCACAATGTGGACAAAAACCTCATAGTTTGCCATTTAGAAAAGCCCTTTGTCGCCCAAAAAAGGGTTGTTGTCATTTCTCCAGCTCTGGCAGAGCGAGAAAATGGGTTCCATATCTGGATGCAAAAAGTGGTAAAAATAGCCCAGGAACTTGGGCTTCCCATCATCCATTTTGGCGACGAAAGGACGCAACGGGCTATCCGTGCCGAAATCGCTCTACGCAAATACTCTGCTCCGATTTCCTACCGCAATTTTACTGATTGGGACGATTTCCTGGTGCTGTCGAGGCACATCAATAGCGACGACTTAATTATCCAGATATCGGCGAGAAAAGGCTCTATTTCGTTTTTGCCTAAACTGGAAAGCATCCCTGCCAAATTGGAAAAGTACTTTGAAAAAAACAACAAGATTGTCGTGTACCCTCAGGAACACAACCCTGGCTATCTGGCAGATCCTTACGAGGATTTTACGGCATCGCCTTTTACCAAAAGTATAGAAACCATCGAACAGATAGGCAAGGGCATCGGGAGCATTTTCAAAAAGGATAAAAACGAACCGTAAATCGCTATACCGCTTGTATCACATCGTATTGTGTGAGCACGTGCAGCCTGCCCGCTTTGTCCCTGGCCACTACGGCGTGGATTTCTTTGTTTAGATATTTGCTCAACTGGCGGAAAGGAAGTTCCTCGTCCACCACTGGAAATGGCTTGCTCATCACGGTTTGTACCGCTTTCTCAGAATTTTGGAGCGGGTTTTCGAGCAAATATTTCAGCACTTCCGTTTCGGTGACGGAGCCGAGCATGTCGCCGTTTTCCATCACTGGCATTTGCGACAAATCATGTTCCCGCATGATGTTAAAGGCTTGCCGCACCGTTTCGTCGGGTTTCACGGCGAAAAAAGACTTGTCCTGTTTCATGGCAATTAAGTCCTTGACTTTCAGCTCTGTATCCAGGAAGCCACGCTCCCGCATCCAGTCGTCGTTGTAAATTTTTCCAACATAACGGCTGCCGTGATCGTGGAAAATGACCACCACCACATCGTCCTTTTTCAGCCTGTCTTTCAACTGTATCAAACCCGCCACCGCACTGCCCGCAGAATAGCCGAGCATGATGCCCTCTTCCCGTGCGATGCGGCGGGCCATCACGGCGCCGTCCTTGTCGGTCACTTTTTCAAAATGGTCAATGACGCTGAAGTCGTAGTTTTTCGGGATGATGTCTTCGCCGATGCCTTCGGTGATGTAGGGGTAAATTTCCTTTTCGTCGAGCAGGCCCGTTTCGTGGTATTTTTTGAGTGCCGAGCCGAAAGTGTCAATGGCCCAAACCTGGATGTTCGGATTTTTTTCTTTTAAAAACTGCCCGACGCCCGTGATGGTGCCGCCTGTGCCTGCGCCCACCACGAGGTGGGTGATTTTGCCCTCGGTTTGTTCCCAAATTTCCGGCCCGGTCGTTTCGTAATGCGCCAAGCGGTTGGCGAGGTTGTCGTATTGGTTGAACCAGAAAGAGTTAGGGATTTCCTTGCTCAACCTTTCCGCCACGGAATAATAAGAGCGTGGGTCGTCCGCCTCCACATTCGTTGGGCAAACGATGACCTCTGCACCGAGCGCCCGCAGCATGTCAAATTTCTCTTTCGACTGCTTGTCGCTGGTGGTGAAAATGCAGCGGTAGCCTTTCACGCAGGCCGCAATGGCGAGGCCCATGCCCGTGTTGCCGCTCGTACATTCGATGATGGTGCCGCCGGGTTTTATTTTGCCTTCGGCAACGGCCACATCCAGCATTTTCAGGGCCATGCGATCCTTGATGCTGTGGCCGGGGTTAAAGGTTTCTATTTTGCCCAACACGAGGGCTGGCACATCGGCCACCACTTTGTTCAATTTTACAAGCGGTGTATGGCCGATGGTTTCGAGAATATTTTGGTAATACATGGTGGGAATTTTCGAGTTATGGGTTACGAGTTTTTGGGCGGCAAAGTTACAGGGAAAAGGGGCTTGCGGGGTAGGAGAAATGGGAGGGAAAGTTTTTTACATTTGCCAAATCCAAATCATCACTCAAAACTTGAAACCAACCAAACCCATGCCCTTCGTCCTCTACGCCGCACCGAACTATACCCCCACTGCCGTCACCTTTATTGACAAACTGGCGAGCATCCCTAATGTGCAGCTTGGCCTTCTCTGCCAAGAGCCGGTCAGTTGGCTGCGTTCCGAAACTTCCCAAAAATTGGCAGCTTTTGCCCAAGTGGAAAATGCCTTTGAGGAAGGGCAATTGCTGGCAGCAGCACAACATCTCGCTGCCCAGTACGGCCCCATCCACCGCATTATTGGGGCTACGGAGCAAATTCAGCTTCCAGTGGCGGGCGTTAGGGAAACGCTCGGCATACAGGGCATGAGCGTGGAAACGATGAAAAATTTCAGGGACAAGGCCCGCATGAAAGACTTGTTGCGCAAGGCCGGGCTGCCCTGTGCCAAACATGCCCTTGCCGCTTCCGTTGACGACGCTTTGGCTTTTGTCAAAAAAACGGGCTACCCAATCATCGTTAAGCCGCCGGACGGAGCAGCCTCGCAGTCCACTTTTCGGGCCAATGACCAGCAAGAACTGGAGGCCGCTGTTTTAAAAAATAACCCTTCGCCCGGCAAGGAAGTGCTGCTGGAAGAGTTCATCCAGGGCGACGAACATTCCTTTGATACTTTTTCTTTAAACGGAAAACCACTGTTCCACTCGCTTTCCCACTATTATCCCAACCCATTGGAAGTGCTGCGGGAACCTTGGATTCAATGGCAAGTGCTCATTCCTCGTGAGGTGGAAGACTCCAAATACGACGACATCCGGCAGGCTGCTTTCAAAACGCTGGAGACGCTGGGTATGCAGACGGGCATGACCCACCTTGAATGGTTCCGGCGAAAAGACGGCAGCCTGGCTATCTCAGAAGTGGCTGCAAGACCGCCGGGTGCGCAGTTCACCACCCTTATTTCAAGGGCAGCAGATTTCGATGTGATCAGTGCCTGGGGAAAACTGATGATTTTTGGAGAATTTGAAATACCTGAAAGAAAATATGCCGTGGGCGCTGCTTACCTTCGGGGGCAGGGAGAGGGAAAAGTCATGGCAGTGCATGGCTTGGAGCAAGTGGATGCAGAGGTGGGCCATTTGATCTGCGACGCCAAAGTGCCGCAGATCGGCCAAGCCAAGGGTGCAACCTACGAGGGCGAAGGGTTTATCGTGCTGCGGCACCCAGAAACGGAGGTAGTGCGGGAGGCGCTGAAGAAGGTGGTTTCGACGGTGAGGGTGGTGCTCGGGTGACTCTCGAAAGCAAAATCAAGAATCGAAAAATATTAACATCGCAACTGTTTACCAATCATTGTCTTTGATTTAAGATATAAGATTGACGATATAAGATTTCAGATTCTTTTGTCAACCATGGACAGGAACTGCGAATCAAAAAAGTTAGAATGGCCCCTTTGCCCCTAAATCTAAAATCTTATATCTTACGTCTTATATCTTAAATCAAAAAAAACGCTTGGCTGGCAGATGCTACCATAAACTAACAGACATGCCCAACCAACAAATAACCGTCCTCTGCCTCGCCGGCGACGTAAAAGGCCAGCGGCTCATCACAGAATGCAAACAGGAAGGCTGCCGGGTCTTCGTGCTTACCCGTGAATCGTTGAAAGGCGATACGGGCTGGCCCTACAACGACATTGACGAGTTTTTCTACATGCCAACTTTGACAAAGAAAGACGACGTCATCAATGCCGTGAGCTACCTCGCCCGCTCCCAGCAGATTGACCGCATCATCCCGCTTGACGAGTTCGACCTGGAAATAGCCGCTGCCCTGCGGGAGCACCTGCGCCTGCCGGGCATGGGCGAGACCACGGCCCGCTACTTCCGTGACAAATTGGCCATGCGAATGGCTGCCTACGATAAAAGCATCCTGTCCCCGGCCTTTGTGCCAGTGCTAAATTATGAGACCATCCAACGTTTCACCGAACAAATACCGCCGCCGTGGGTACTAAAACCACGCTCACAGGGAGGCGCTGCGGGCATCCGCAAAATCCACCATGCTGATGAGCTTTGGCACCACCTGCAAATGATGGGCGATGAACAGTCGCACTGCGTATTGGAGCGTTTCGTTCCGGGCGACATTTTCCATGTGGACGCCATTACCATCGGAGGGAAGGTCGTTTATGCCGAAGTGAGCCGATATGGCAGGCCACCGCTCGAAATCATCCAAAACGGCGGTATATTTTTAACCGCATTGCAAAAAAGAAACAGTCCGGACGCATTGGCACTCAAGGAGTTAAATCAAAAATTGCTCACTTCTTTTGGCTTTAAACGGGGCGTGACGCATACGGAATTTATCAAGAGCCACGCCGACGGCAAGTTTTATTTTTTGGAAACAGCGGCCAGGGTGGGCGGTGCCTACATTGCCGATGTCATCGAACATGCGACTGGCATCAACCTTTGGACGGAATGGGCAAAAATCGAAATCGCCGGGGAAAAAGGGACTTACAAACTGCCCGAACACAAACTGGACTATGCGGGCATCGTGCTTTGCCTGGCCCAACAGGAATGGCCAGATTTGTCGGCTTACAACGACCCAGAGGTGGTTTATAAAATCCATAAAAAACAACATGCCGGGCTAATCACAGCCTCGCCAGACCCAGCCCGTTTGCAGGTTTTATTGGAAAATTACTCCTGGCGTTTCAGCAACGATTTTTTGGCGGCAGCGCCGCAATATGACAGGATTGAACGATAGCCATCAGTCAACGACCAGCGCCATCACGTTCATAATTCTGGAATAAAGCTCCTTGGGTTGGAAGGGCTTGGCCAGGTAGTCGTTCATGCCGATTTCGAGGCAATTGTCCTGTTCCTGCTTGGTGGAGTTGGCGGTGAGGGCGATGATGGGTACGCTGCTGTTTTCCCGGATTCGGCGGGCGGCTTCGAGGCCGTTCATGACAGGCATTTGGATGTCCATCAAGATGAGGTCGTAGCCATATTCGTTGAATTTTTCCACAGCGATAAGACCGTTTTCCGCAATGTCCACCGTGACATACTCCGACCAGGAAGTGAGGACTTTTTTGGTTGCAATCTGATTGAGGAAGTGGTCTTCTACCAACAAGATCTTCAACGGTATATCAGGTGCATCGCCATCGAGTTGGCGGGCTTTGCGGCCCGGTTTAACAGGAATGTTTATGATAAACTCAGCGCCTTTGCCTTCCTTGCTGACTATTTCCATTTTGCCCTCCATCAGCTTGGTGAGCTTTGCAACGATAGAAATGCCCAACTGCCGCATACGGGTCAGTTCTTCTTTTTCTTCTGGAAGGGTTTCCAACAGTTTATCGGCCTCCAACAATTCGCTGATCTTTTCTTTTGAATAGCCTGGGCCGCTGTCTTTCACGCTGAGAATAAGTTCGATTTTATTGGCCGAAGTTTCTGTAACATTGACAGTCACTGTGATATTGCCGCCTTCAGGTGTATTGCGGATAGCGTTTTCGATAAGATTGTAGAGGATTTGGGTAAGTTTTCGGGGGTCGCTTTTTATTTTTTCGGGTAATAGTTCGTCTATTTCAAATGCCATATTCAGCTTGGCCTTGTCTGCCTTGATGTTTACGGCATTGGCAGTTCCATGCAGGAATTCACGCAAGTTGAATTCCTCCTCGTCAGCTTTTACGTTGCCCGAAACCATGACAGTGAAGTTCATCAGGTTGTTGACCGACATGGATAGGTCGTCAACCGAAGCCTTCAAATCGTTGAGGTAGCTTACTTGCTGCTCGCTGGCGGGCGTGTTGCCCAATAAAAACAAAAGGTTGACAATGGAGGAAAGGGGCGTCCGTATTTGAAAGCCCAAATCTGACAATACTTCTTCCTGGACTTTGGCCGTTTGGCTGGAGAGGTTTTTTTCAATGATCAATTGATCGGACAGCTTGCGATCTGTGATGTCCTGTATGTTGCCTTCCAGAATGACTTTTTCACCACCTTCTTCAATCTGGATTTTCCCCCGGACAGTCACGTAGCGGATGGCGGTATTGCCTGCAACAATGCGGTGCTCGGTCTGGTGCAATTCGCCGTCACGGGCCATTTTTTCAAAAAAAACCTCTACATCGTGGCGGTCGTCCACATGCACGTAGTTCAAATAGTCGGAAAATGTTGGGCTGAAAGTGCCGGGCTGAAAGGAAAATATCCTGAACACCTCGTCCGACCAAGTCATTTCATTGGTCACGAGATCCATTTCCCAGGTGCCGAAACGGGCCATTTTTTGGGCTTCCAGAAATCGGCGCTTGTTCAGTTCCAGTTCACGGGCTGTTTCCTCCAATTTCAACTGGACCTTGGAACGTTGGAGGGCAAAGCGCAAAGCCCGGCCAAAAATTTTGCTGTCGAATTGGCCCTTTACCAAGTAGTCCTGTGCCCCGGCCTTTACGGTCTGGTTGCCGATGATTTCGTTTTGTGTGTCGGCAATGGCAATAAATGGAATTTGTGGGAAATTTTCCTGAAAGCTCAGTACCGTCCGAAAACCTTGCGTGTCCGGCAGGTTCAAATTCAACAGGGCGATATCAATGTGGATACGCCGGAGCAGTTCAAAGCCCTCAAAGAGTGTTTCACAATGGTGGAACTCGTATTTTAAACCTGCCTCTAACAAATAACCCTCGATAAGGGTTTTCCCCTCCGAATCGTTTTCTATAAGCAGGATAGGAGTTTTGTATTTTGTGTTCATGTAGTTTCCCTTACCAGACGTGAGACGTGAGGAGTAAGACGTGAGGACCTCACCTACCATGTCCGATTCCCCACTTCTGAATTAATCCACCATCGTAGGCAGAATGGCCGTCCTGAGCCAGAAGTCTTCGATCTTTTGGATGATGTCAAAAAAGCGATCAAAGTCAACGGGCTTGTTGATATAACAATTTACGTGAAGGTTGTAACTGTTGAGTATATCTTGCTCGGCATTGGATGTGGTGAGAATGACCACCGGGATACAGCGCAGTTTCGCATCGTTTTTTATTTCGCCCAGTACCTCCCTGCCGTCTTTTTTGGGCAGGTTGAGATCGAGCAAAATCAGGTCGGGCGTGATAACGGTTTGGTAGGGCGGGCTTTTGCGCAAATAGCGGATAGCTTCGAGGCCGTCCATGGCTACTTCCAGGTTTACATCAATGTTGCCTTCTTTAAAAGCCTCTTGAGCTAAACGTACATCGCCGGGGTTATCTTCTATGAGTAGGATATTCACGGGTCTGGATTTTTTCATTGTAATAAAAATTTAGAAGCGTCTTCAGCCTCCTTGCATTAGGGCAAAACTCACGTGGGGAACGTATATTTTAAATGTGGGAGCATATCCTTGTTTGAAAGAAATATGCCAAAATGCCACTGTAATAAGCAGCAACTCAATTCCGGGGGGGAGATGAAAATAATCAACGGGGCAAATAAGAAGTGAAGGTATTTTTTGGGCAAGGTTTACTTTTGCGCATTCCATCATCAACCTTGAAAGCTCTTGATGCAAACTTTAAACCAATTTCAGGCTTTATTTGAACAATACATGGCCTCCAACAAGTTCGTCAAAGAACCCGCTGCTTTGTATGGGCCGGTTGATTATATCCTGTCGCTCGGGGGCAAAAGATTGAGGCCTGCGATTCTTTTGTTGTCTTATTATCTTTTTGATGATGAGGTAGAAAAAGCCCTTCCCGCCGCCTTTTCGGTCGAAATATTCCACAATTTTTCACTGGTACACGACGACATCATGGACGCTGCCCCACTCAGAAGGGGCCAGGCCACCGTCCATTCCAAATATGGCCTGAATGCCGGCATTTTGTCGGGCGATGTCATGCTGGCCAGTTCCTATGCCTATTTATTAAAGCTGGAAAACAAAGCCCTCCTGCCCCAAATCATGGAGGCATTCACCCGAATGGCCATTGAGGTCTGTGAGGGCCAGCAAATGGACATGGATTTTGAAAAGAGGCAGGACGTAGCGATCGCCGAGTACCTAAAAATGATTGAACTGAAAACCTCCGTGCTGGTGGCGGCCTCGCTGAAAATTGGCGCTTTGCTTTCTGGAACAAGCCCTGAAAACGCAGGACATCTGTATGAATTCGGTAGGAATCTCGGTATCGCATTCCAATTGCAGGACGACCTGCTCGACACTTTTGGCGATCCTGAAAAGGTAGGCAAAAAGACGGGCGGCGACATTGCCCAAAACAAAAAAACTTTCCTTTACCTCAAAGCATTGGAACTGGCGGATGAGGCAGATAAAAAATTGCTCCTGCATTTTTATACTGACGGAGCAAGCGATGAGCGAGCCAAGGTGCAGGCAGTGATCAAAATCTTCAGGAAGTGGGGAATCGAACAGGAAACCGAGCTTTTAAAGGAAAGCTATCGAACGAAAGCTTTGGAGTGCCTGGAAAAAATAGCGGCCAAAGATGGGAGGGAAAAGCTCTTGCGGAAATTTGCCGACAATTTGATGCAGCGGGATTTTTAAAAAGAAAAGGAGCAACCACCGAAGCGGTTACCCCTCACACTATGAAACACTATGTCTTAAGCATTTCGGGGTTGTTCATAGGAAATTAAACTTTATCCGTTTGGGTATTAGGAGCTTTCTGGTAAGTATCAGTATTGAATGGAAGACAAAAATAGCTAGTAGTTTGTTTGCTCCAAATTTTTTATCAAAAAAATCTTTTGATTATCTATTACTTAGCTATGTGTCCGGCGTAAAGAGCAATAAGTGACGCAAAAATTACGGACAGAATGTGAGCAAACTTTTTATTCAATCTACATTTACGCACACTAAGCAAAAAGGTTTTCAATTTTAATGTTTTTTTTCAAAAAAAAATCAAACTATGAAAAAATTTATCTCTTTCCTGATGGGCCTTTCGCTGAGCATTTGCCTGTTTTCACAAGTCAAGGAGAGCGACTTGCAAGGCCTGCAGGTGGACGTTGTTTACCTGGCATCCAACCTTTTGGAAGGCCGTGAGACTGGGAAGAATGGGGAAGCAATGGCCGCCAACTACATTGCCAGCCGTTTTGCCCAAACCGGCCTTCAGCCCAAAGGCAACGATGGCAATTGGTTTCATTCTTTTGTATTTAAGCACAATACCAATCCCCACGGTGGAGGGGTAGAGGAAAGCCGCAACGGCAAAAACGTAATCGGTTACATTGACAACGGCGCCGCCAATACCGTCATCATCGGTGCCCACTACGACCACCTGGGCATGGGTATGCCTGGCTCTTCGCTACATGCGGGCGAACCGGAAGTACACAACGGGGCCGACGACAATGCCAGCGGGGTAGCTGCTATGCTGCTATTGGCCAAGTACCTGAAAAATGGCATGGCCAAAAATAACAACTACCTTTTCCTGGGCTTTTCGGGCGAGGAAATGGGCCTGTTCGGTTCCAAAAATTTTGTAAACGCACCCACGATTGACCTTGGCAAAGTCAACTATATGTTGAACATGGACATGGTGGGCAGGCTGAACGAAGAAAAAGTGCTGGCCGTCAACGGTGCAGGCACTTCGCCCGACTGGAAAGATGCCCTTGAAAAAATTTCACAAAACGGTATCAAGGTAAAAACCTCCGATAGCGGTGTTGGCCCTTCCGACCATACCTCTTTTTATTTGAAGGACATCCCTGTGCTGCACTTTTTTACAGGCCAGCACACGGATTACCACAAACCCAGCGACGACAGCGAGCTAGTGAATTACGAAGGCATTTACGATGTGTCCAATTTTATGCTGCAACTCATCCAGGATTTGGACGACAATGGCAAATTGGCTTTTACCAAAACCAAGGACGAACAGCAACAAGCTGCCAGTTTCAAAGTTACGCTCGGCGTGATGCCCGATTATGTGTTTGATGGCGAAGGCATGAGAATTGACGCTGTGCTGGACGACAAACCTGCCAAAAAAGCAGGTCTGGAAGGCGGCGACATCGTCATCAAAATCGGCGAAAAAGAGGTAAAAAACATTTACGACTATATGGATGGATTGGCCATGTACAAAAAGGGGGACAAGGCCATCGTGAAGGTGAAAAGAAAAGATTCCACCATCGAAAAAGAGGTGCAGTTTTGATATTCGTGGTTGGTGAAATTTCATTTTGCACCTGCCATTTTGTCCAAAATATCCGTTTGGAATGATTTTCAAAGAGCATGATTTATTCCCCTAAATCAGGGGCAATCATGCAAAACGGAAAGCCTGGCTGCGAGTGAGCGCCCAGGCTTTTCTGTTGATAAAAATCACCCGAATATGTTTCATTTTCTTTCATCTGAGACCCCAGACTCCCAATCAGCTATCGTCCCTGCCAACCAGGACGCCTTTTTGCTCGACGCCTATTCGCAGACCATAGTCGGAGTTTCAAAAGCTGTCAGCCCTGCCGTCGTGCAGATAAAAGTTGGAAAAAGCCAGGCCCCCTCCCGCAACAACCGTCGGCAACAGCCTTTTGGGTCGGGCAGCGGATTTATCATTTCCAGCGACGGCTTCATCGTGACGAACAGCCACGTAGTGAATAGTTCCAACAAAATAGAAGTGGTACTGCAAGATGGGCGGGAATTCAACGCCCAGTTGATTGGCGAAGACCCTGCTACCGACATTGCTATTGTGCAAATCAACGCCGAAAACCTTCGGGCTGTCCGATTTGGCAACAGTGATGAATTGCAGGTGGGCCAACTCGCCATTGCCATCGGCAATCCTTACGGCTTTCAATATTCCGTGACCGCAGGGGTAGTAAGTGCCTTGGGCAGAACGCTCCGTTCGGAAAGTGGCCGGCTCATTGACGACGTGATACAAACGGATGCAGCGCTCAATCCTGGCAACTCCGGCGGCCCCTTGATGGACAGTCACGGCAGGGTCATCGGGGTGAATACGGCGGTCATTTTGCCAGCACAGGGCCTGTGCTTTGCCGTTTCTTCCAACTTGGCGCAGTTTGTAGCCGGCAAATTGATCATTTCAGGAAAAGTAAAACGTGGCTACATCGGCATTGCCGGCCAAACCGTGCCGCTCAACCCCCGATCTGTCAGTTTCCACCAATTGCCTATCAAATCTGGTGTTTTGGTGCAAAATGTAGAAGCGGACGGCCCCGCTTACAACTCTCAACTCGAAACAGGCGACATCATCGTTGCCTTTGAAAACAGTTCTGTGCATTCAATTGACGACTTGCACAAATTGTTAGATGAAAACACCATCGGCAAGCGGATGGAATTGACTGTGTTGCGCCAGGGCAAAAAAGAACAAGTGCAAGTAATACCGGCGGAAATGAAGTAATTTGGTCATTGCTCCATTTGATTTTTATCATTGAAAAGAAATTTCCAAATTAAGGTTTTGGCTATTAGCCACCATTTGGAGCTTGTACTTTAGCGGAAAATAATTGAATCCGATATGTTTGACCATCAAGCTATTGTAAAAGAATTGGAAAGGAACAAAGGCGTTTTTGAACAGCTTTTGAAAAATAAAAATCCCGAAGAATACCTTTGGCGGCCAGCCCCGGACAAGTGGAATTTACTTGAAATTGTCTGCCACCTGTACGATGAAGAAAGGGAAGATTTCAGGGCACGGGTCAGGCATGTTTTGGAAACACCAGACTCGCCCATGCCGCCTATCAACCCAGTTGGTTGGGTGTTGGAAAGAGATTATGCTGGGCAGGAATACGTTGCGATGCTCGACAAGCTTTTGGAAGAAAGGCATCAATCGCTTGCCTGGTTAAACTCGCTCATTTCACCTCAATGGGAAAATGTTTACCAACATCCAAATCTCGGCCCATTGAGCGCCAAAAAATTCTTGACCAATTGGTTGGCGCACGACTATCTTCATTTCAGGCAAATCAACCGCTACAATTATGGATTTCTCCAACACCAAACGATGGAGGATTTAAGCTACGCTGGAGAATGGTAAAAAAAAAGTGTGGCTGGGGGTTTTCCCAGCCACACTTTTTTTACCAATTAATCAAAACATTTATTTCAGGAAAACATTGAATTCTACCCGGCGGTTGGCCTCCCGGCCTTCGGGGCTTTTATTGCTTTGCAATGGCTGTGCTTCACCAAAGCCTTGGTACTGCATCCGCAGTGGATCTACCGACCTTGAAATCAGGTATTCGTAACAGGATTTTGCCCGCTCTTCCGATAAAACTTGATTGGCCGTAGCGTCGCCTACATCGTCGGTGTGCCCACCGATGAACAGCATGTATTTAGGATAACGGTTCAGGATGTCCGCAACTTTTTCCAAAGTGTTGTAAGATTGGGCTTTCAGTGTGGCCTTGCCCGTTTCAAACTGCACATTTTTGGCGGCAAAGGCGAGGTACTCCTTGTCTTCTTTTGCCAAATCAGGACAACCCTGGTTCGTGCCTTTTTCGCCAGGGCATTTATCCAAATGGTTGGGAGCGCCATCCCCGTCTTCGTCGGGACAGCCCTTGGCGGTGGCCAAGCCAGCTTCATTTGGGCAAAGGTCTTCACTGTCAATCACGCCGTCGCCGTCTTTGTCGGGGCAGCCATTGGTAGCGGCAGTTCCTTTTTCGTTGGGGCAACGATCGTCCTTGTCGGGGATGCCGTCATTGTCAACATCATATACCGGGCAACCCTCGTTTTGGACGCTGCCTTTTTCATTTGGGCATTTATCATTGCTGTCTTTCACGCCGTCGCCGTCTTTATCGGGGCAACCTTTGGCCGAGGCCACGCCTACCTGGTTGGGGCATTCGTCAATGTCGTCGGTGATGCCATCACCGTCATCATCGGGGCAGCCTTGTAAAATGGCTTTGCCGGGCAGGGTAGGGCATTTATCTTCTTCATCATAAATTCCATCCTTGTCGGTATCTCTCGGTGGGCAGCCGTTGCGGGTAGCCAGACCTGCCTCATCAGGACAATGGTCGTCTTTATCCGGTACCCCGTCGCCGTCGCTATCAGGGCAACCGAGCAGCACAATTTTGCCGGGCGTAGTGGGACATTCATCTTTTTCATCTACGATGCCATCCCCATCCGAGTCGGCGTTGATTACGATTTTTTCTGTATTCTTTGGCGGACAACCATTCAATTCAGCGTTTCCGGCCTGGTCGGGGCACTGGTCATTCTCATCTGCGATACCGTCGCCATCCCGATCGCCCGATTCGGGGCAGCCCTTGTTTTCTGCCTTTCCTTTGATGGTGGGGCAATCGTCCTCGCCGTTAGGTACCCCGTCGTCGTCCGTATCAGGACAGCCATTGGCTACAAGTTTACCAGGCTCGTCGGGGCAATGATCCTGCGCATCGGGCAGGCCGTCGCCATCGGTATCAATCGGGCCAGGAGGACGTGGCGTGGGGATGAGTTTGAAATACCAGCCCAAACCTAATTGGATGTTGTCCCTATCATTTTCAAACGATTTGCGGTATTCGCCTTGCAGGGTCAGGTAAGAACTGCGCCCTACCCGATAATAAAGGCCAAGTCCAGCAGGTACTTGCAGGTTGTTGTCTTCAAAATCCTCAAAAGCAATTCCGAGGCCCGCAAAAACGTAAGGGATCAGCTTATCCTCTGGTTTTGCAAAACGAAACTGGCCAATCAGGTCGAAGCTGAAGATGGTACTTTTTTCCTTTTCAGCTTTTGGCAATGTGGCTACTGCTATTTTCAATGGCAGACCGAAGGCTAACCTGTCGTCGAGGTTGCGCAGGTAGGCTATCTCAAGGCCATTGGCCAGCTTGAAACCGTCCACACCATTGGGCGTATTGTAATCGAGAAAAAGGATTTTGGCAGCAATGCCATTTTGGGAGAAGGGAATTTCCTCTTGGGAAATCAAAAAACCGGGTTTCAGGAGGCACAGCACAAAAGCTGCGCACAAAAAATATTTTTTCATACAACTGTTCTGATTTGGGATAATAATTAAATGTTCTGGGCTTTAGCTATTAGCTTTTAGCCGTTGGCTATTGTCCAAATTTTAAATCGGTCAAGAACAAGGAAATTGGATTCGTAGGTACACAGTTGGCAGTCTTCAGGTCGCAGGCATTAAAAACACCAAAATACATAAACGCTTAAACACCAACTTTTGTAACTCCCATCGCCTTACATATTAAATTCAAACTTAATGCCGTAGTCATGTTTCCCCGCTATTTTGGTGGGTAAAGATATAAGATGTGGAAAAAATGAGGGTTTTTAGCCGTTGCAGCGGGGCTAAATACCTGATTGTAGGGATAAGCTGGTTTAATTTTTCTAAGACAAGGCTATATTTACCCCATTCATCAAATTGAGTTGTAAATGAAAAATGTGATACTAAAACCTTGTTTTTTCGTTTTGTCCACCTTGGTTTCCACCGCCATCTTCTCGCAATATGTCCCCCTTCCTGCTCCGGCACAGGCACAGGCTATCCTTGTTCAGGGCGCCACGGCCCATTTGGGCAATGGGCAGGTCATTGAAAATAGCATGGTTGCCTTTGACAATGGCAAGATCACTTTCGTGGGGCAGGCCACCGTAGGCCGTGGTTTTCCAAACCACAAAACTATTGACGCCACTGGGCAGCACTTGTACCCCGGATTCATTGCCCCAAACACCACCCTTGGCCTGAACGAAATCGAGCAGGTGAAAGCCACCAGGGATTACCAGGAAATTGGCGAACTGAACCCGAATGTCCGTTCGCTTGTGGCCTACAACACCGATTCGGAGGTGACGCCGACCGTGCGTTCCATGGGTGTGCTGTTGGCGGAAATCGTTCCGCAAGGTGGCCGGATTTCAGGTACTTCGAGCTTGGTGCAATTGGATGCATGGAATTGGGAGGACGCAGCCTACAAAGCAGACCTTGCCATTCATGTGAACTGGCCCGCCACTTCCTCCTACAACTTCAGGGAACGCCGCCGCAGCAAGAATGAAAAATACGAGGAGCAGGTCAGGGAAATTGAGGATTTTTTGCGCCAAGGGCAGGCCTATTTTCAAAAAGACAAGCCTGAAATCCCCAACCTTCGATTTGAGGCAACCAATGGACTATTTTCTGGTGACAAGCGCTGGTTCGTCCACGCCGACGATGTTCAATCTATGCAGGATGCGGTGTTGCTAGCAGAAAAATTCCAACTGACGCCCACGATCGTAGGTGGCCGTAATAGCTGGATGGTGGTTGATTTTTTGAAAAAACACAATGTGCCAGTGATTTTGCACAGCACCCAAAGCCTGCCAAGCCGGGAAGATGAAGATGTGGATCAGCCTTTTAAAACTCCGGCCCTGCTACAGGCGGGAGGTCTGCTTTGGTGTTTTGGCCACGAGGGTTTTTGGCAACAGCGCAACCTTGCTTTTCAGGCTGGGCAATCCGTGGCGTTTGGCTTGGCTTATGAAGGTGCCATCCAGGCACTCACTTACAATACGGCCAAAATTTTCGGCATTGAAAAAACAATGGGGACAATTGAAGAAGGCAAGGACGCCACCTTTTTCCTCTGCAAAGGCGATGTGCTGGACATGCGGTCATCGGTGCTTACCCAAGCATTTATCCAGGGCCGGGAAATCAGCCTCGACAATAAGCAAGAAATGCTGTACAGGCGTTTTCAGCAGAAGTATAAAAACAAATGATGAACGCTTGTCTGCCTCTGGCAGGATGAACAACAAAAAAAACGGCGGCTTGGAATCAAGCCGCCGTTTTTTTTTGTGGATGATAAACTGTTAAGTTTATCACTTTCGGTATTAGTTGCCGATGTTGTAGATTTTGCCAGTAGCCGGATTAGGCTTGGCTTCTGTGCGGCGGTTGTCGGCCCTGCCCTCACGGGTTTTGTTGTCGCCAACAGGGGCAGTGTCGCCACGGCCAGCCACGGTAAGTTGCTCAGGTTTTACGCCTTGGCGGATGAGCCTTTTCACCACAACCATCGCCCTATTGACGCTCAATTGCCAGTTGTCCATGCCAGAACCGGATGGGTACTTTTGAGCATCGGCATGGCCTTCGATGAGCAGGCGCATGTTCGGGTTGTTTTTCATGGTTTTGGCCAAAGATTCCACCGCTTTGCGGGCATCACGGTTCAAGCGGGTAGAACCGCTGCCGTACTCCACTGGGTTCTCCAAGGTCACGTACATTTCGCCGTTTTTTTCGGTCACAGCAACATCGCCGCTAAGGCCGAATGCGTCTTTAACGTCTTTTTTGATTTTGGCGATTTCGGCTTCCTTGGCTGCTACGGCACTTTTGGCTGTAGCCAGTTCTCCTTTAGCGGATTCCAGGTCTTTTTTGATGGTGGCGATTTCGCCGTTCAACCTGGTTTTTTCTTTTTCCATGTCGCTTTCAAGGGCAGATACTTTCCCTTCCAACATGTTCACTTTTTCCTGGCTTTGTGCCAAAGTACTGGCCAAGGCTGTTTTTTCATCTTCCAGTTGCTTGAATTTTTTCTTGGAAACACAAGAGGTCAAGGTAAGTGACGCCACCATTAATATGGCAAGTAATCTCAGTGTAAAGTTCATACTCATTAAATTAAAAATGTTTGATAATTAAGTCTGACACTGCCAGTAAAACGGAACCTGCCGTCAATAACACTGTCGGACGTTGATATTAAATGGACAAACCGTTGATTGTTCACCCGGCAAAGGTAAAAATTGAAGCAATAAAACTTGAACCTTGGAAAAGATAGTTGTTTTGCTAATGTCAGCGTTTTTTTATTGCCAAGCAAAAACGGGAATTTCGCCGAAAATGGCGCTCAATCCACCAGTTCAAAACTGCGCCTAACTTGGATAAACTGGCCCTTTTCATGCATGGAAGCTGTAATGGTAAAAACGCCGCCCTTCTTGGCCTTTCGGGCTATTTTTTTCATGTCGGCGTTTATCTCGCCGTTTGATTTTGCCAAGGCTGATTTGCCGTTTTTTTCATAATAAAAAGACAGTTCGGCGATGTAGCGGCTGTTGCCTTCCGGGCCACGCACATTCACAGCGTTTTCCAGGTTGTTCACCAGATCGGAATGCTTGACCGTTTTCCCTTTCAAATCGCCCCATGACAGGGTGAAAGGCTCGGCCACGTCCACGTCGGAATTTTTCATAAAAAACTGGATGGGCAGGTTGAGTTTCACTTTAACGGCTTGGCCGTTTTCCCTGCCAGATTCCCAGCGGGGCATTTCCCGGATGATGTCGAGGGCTGCCTCGCCGCAGCCTCCACCAATGTCCATCAGCAAATAAGGATTTTGCACCAGCCCCGTTTCATCCACGACAAAACTCACGTAAACGGTGCCTTCTATGCCCGCCTCCAGTGCCGAATCTGGGTAGATCAAATGCCGGGAAATGAAGCGCACCATCTCCAGGTTGGAGCACTGGCGCTTTTCGTCGGCCCCATCTTCCAAATGCTCGCAGCCGATGAAATAGGGCATCTGTTCGGCACGGGTAAAGATGCTGTCGGAAGAATATTGAGCGGAAAGGAATTGGCAGAGCAGCATTGCCAGGATCGTGGCAGCAGTTTTTCTCAAAGTTTCGCTTTTTGGCTGGGCGGCTTGAAGGGGGAAGGGCCTGCCCGATGAAAGGATTTATGCAAAAATATTCAAATTAATTTCAATTGCCATGCCAGCAGGAAAATTGTGCCAGATGTGCAAATGCTGTTTGCTTTTGCCTTTAGTTAAACCAGCACCTCTTCCAATATTTCGTGTGAGTTGATTTGTGGAAAATGCTCAATATGCAGGCGATAGTAGTATAGCATGTTTTTCAAAAATGCCTGCCTCTCTTCCCGTGTGAATGGAACTTCATGGCAGCGCTCAAGGGGCAAAAGGAGCAGCAGGTCCAGTTTTTCGCCAAAAGCTTGCGAAAGCCAGTGCGGATGCGGCGGTTGGATATCGGTAAATACGCCTTCCTGCATGTCAAAAATGGAGCTTTCTTGGCCGAAGTGGCCGCCCGGCATGAAGCCCAGGTAACCGGTCAGGTTGACCATAAAATGCAAGTGTACATTGGCGAATGGCTGCGTTGTTTCATCCAAAAAAAGAAAACTTTCCAGCAGGAACTGGAACAGTTCCGGGTGTTCTTCCTGGCTGTGTATGGTCTTGCGGGCTATCTCGATCATAAACATGCCGACGGCGCTTTTCCGCACATCAAATGGCAGGGAATGGTAAACATGGAACGCCTTGATTTCTTTCACCCTTTCTATTTCCTTGTCTTCCCGGTGATAGGCAATAAGCTCGACAGGCGACATGATCTGCAAGAGGCCTGCGGCCACTTTTGACTTTTGCGAGCGCACACCATTGATGATGTAGGAACGGAGGCCCTTTTCTTCGGTAAAAATATCCGTGATGACACTCGTTTCGGAGTATTTTTTTGTCCTGAATACGATGCCTTTTGTTTTTATCAGCATAAATTGAAACTGCTTCGACTTCTTCCGAAGGCCAATCCGGCCTGTAACTTTTCCAAAACGCTGCTCGTCACATCTTCCAAAGAAGTTCTCTGACAAAGTTAATCCATTGCCCTGTTTCAACCTTCCTAAACTGACGTTCGTCGAGAATTTGCCCACGCAGGGGATGGTTGATTTGGAAACAGGCAACCCTCGGTACATACCTTTGTCATTGTGAACAAGAAATCATCCGACATATAAAACAGGTGGCGGGCGGTTTGAGAAAATAATTTTTAAACGACTGAAAGTCAACTGAAAGCATAAAACTCAAACTGCCCCGCCACCGCCCCAAACCAAAAGATTTATTAATCACCAAAATCATGAAAACGTCTGCATTGATCGCCCTTTTATTGGCGGCCTGTACTGCTATTTCCGCCACTTACGACACCACTCCTGAAACATTGGATTGCAGGAAGTACGTCGTCAATTATGCCCCTGATCTCACGCCTTCCCAATTGGTGGAGCAAGACCTCCTGAACGGCACCTGGTTTCAACAAACACCCACCGGTACGTTGCGCAAATACCAGTTCAAAGGCAAAGGCAAAGCCCATATTTTGGAACAGGCAGCCGACGGCAACCTGCGCCTCACTGCCCTCGAATGGAAGGTTGAAGAACGGAACGGCAAGGCTGTTTTGTCCACTTGGGAGGCGGGCCGTTCGATGGAAAGTCATTTGCAAGTTGAGCAAACCTGCGACGGCTTGAACCTGACCAATCTTTCTGATGGCAGCACCACCATTTTGGCCTACAGGCCGCTGCTGAAAACTTCCCAATGGAGTGCATTGAAGGCAAGTTTGGAAGGCGAATGGACCAATGTTTCTTGGTCAAACGCCGCCGAAAGCTGCGGCAACATTGAAGAGAAGGAAGGCGCTTACCTCAATTTCTGTTTCAAAACTGATGGGACTTACAAAATGGCCTGCGGCAACAGCAAAAAGAAAATGGAGGCTAAAGGCACTTGGGAATTGTCAAAAGATGGGCAGTTCATCTTTTTCCACTGTGAAGATGGCTTGCCGAAGGTTGCCAAAATCGCCCAGATGGACGAGCACGGCCTCGTGTTGGAACACTCCATGAATGCACCGGGCTTCGGTGATTTTTTCTGTGCCGACCTGCATTCATTCACTTTTATAAAATAAACCCCGAACCCACAGAAAACGAGAGTAGTGAATAATAGCCATAACTTGAGGGCGCCCAAGCGAGCGCCCTTTTTTATTGTTTCAACAATTTCCCCTGGCCTAATTTTTTAGATTGGTACCAAACCCGGTAAAAATACATGCCTTGGGCCAGCGGTTCTTCCAGATCCAATTGCCTCAGGCCCTTCCGTTGCTCGCTATTCGCCAATTCAAGTATTTTTTGGCCAAAACTGTTGAACAACTCTATGCGCACGGTCCCTACGCCGGCTGCGTTTACAATAAAATGAGAAACATCTTGGAAGGGGTTGGGGAAAACTGCTGGGGTTTTGCCCTCAAAAATAGGTTCGGAAGTATCGGCAAGCACCTCAAAATTTGCATCCAGCCATAGCAGGCGGGCATGCATCCAGTTTTTCAAAAAAGTCATTTCCTCGCTGTAGCTGTTGCCGATAAAACTATTGGGCCAAACATATTGGCCCAGCACGGGCCAGCGTTGGAAATTTTGTTGGGCGGGGGCTTGCAGCAGGGTTTGCAAAGAATCAACCAGGTGGTCAATCCGCTCGTCGCTCAGGTTTGACTGCCGCAGGTCTTTCCAGCGATGGCACATTTCTGTGTTGAAAGCGGTGTCTTCCATCATGCGGTCCCACCAGAAGTGGATCACCCAACCATCGTTTGGGCAAAAATTGTTGAAATCGAATGCCCAGCCGCTCGTTCCAGGGCCGATGCAATAATCCACGTTGCCGAAACCAAGGTTGAAATCCCAGGCAGGCCCCATTTTGATTTTGCCGCCCAGGCTTTCCTTGTCCTTGTAAAAATAAGTGCTGAGGCGGTAGCCGTCCACGTTGCGGGCTATTTCCTGTACGAACAGGTAATTGATAAATGCTGGGACATCAAAATACTTCCGATACCCGGTCAGGCTATCTTTAAAATTGGGCGATTTCAGCGCCCCCTCCACTTCGTCCATGTGGTTTTGGATATAATCCTTTTGCGCTGGGGTTATGGTTTCCCAATCGGGGTAGTGATAGACAAAAAAAGTGGAAGCACCTGAGCCCGGGAAAGGTGGGTAGGAAGAGGGGAAGCCTTCCAGAAACAGATTGTCTGTTTTATCAAAACGCAAAATATAGCCGCCCGTCACATTGTCACCCGTAATTTCGTCAGGGTTCAAAGCGCTGATATTCACCCTGTTGTCGTCCCTTTTTATTTTTTCGGTCAAAATATAAACGCCCTTGTAGTCGCCATTTAGCACCATTTCGCAAAACTTCACACGGGGGGCATATTCCATGATCCAACTGGCCATGATGTAGGCCAATGCATTGCGCATCAGGCTTTTGTCGCTGTAAGGCCCATGCAGTATCCAGTCGTTTTCCTCTGGGAAGCCCAGCAATGGGAAGTTTTGGTTGCTGCCATCCAGTTCCCTCGTTTCAAAAGCGTAACCGACTTTGGGGAAAATGTCCAACGATGAGCTTCCCCGTTTTTCAATGCCAATTTTGCCATCGTAGTGGTTGAATGGATCGGTCAAATTGTTGTTGTTCCCGTCGCCGTTCCAGATAATGCCGAGGTGGGCATCAGTTTTTGGTTCGTCCGGCACGTCGTTGCCATCGTCGGTAGTGATGATCAGGATGGGAAGGTTGGAGGTGGTAAGTTGCGACCAGGCCTTGCCTGTGAACCCCAAAATTAAAATACAAAATATCGAAAGTTTAATGAGCCCCGAATTCATAAGTAGTTTTAATTAAAAAAGGCTAAAGCCCTACAACTGAGCATGTGCCTGTCCTATCAAAACAAAGCTAACTATACTTTCTGCACCGTAAAATAAAAGGATGGGATTGGGCGGCAAATTTTCTTCAAGGGGATTATTTGTAGGATGACTTGACTTTTTTGATGGCCTCTTCCACCTCTTTGCGATGGGCATTGAAAATCTGCAACCTCACTTTTTCTCCACTGGTGGTCAAGTTGGTGGATTTTTCTAAAATGGATTGGGTCAAAGCTTGCACATCCCGGCAATAATGAGGGTTGGTGGTGGAAATAGTGCTGAAGCCATTCAAAATGTGCAACACCAAGAGGTCATTTTGCAAAAAGAAAATGGCCGTGCTGTCCTGGAGCGGTATTTCGGTAAAATAAAACTGGACGGCGGGGCTGAAATTGCCATAAGTTTCCCCCAACCTGAACTTTCTGCCCGCCATGGCCATTTTTTCGAGGTAATTGATCAATTCCATGAGCTCGTCCAATATGGCCAAGGCCGTTTTGGGGCTGTCCATTTGGTTGGTATCCAAATAATAAAGGATGGGTTTCAAAACAACCTGCAAGGCGTCCATCCAAATGATTTCAATGGACGGTATATTGTAAAGGATATCGCATACCGGGCTTATCACTTCCAGGAATGGGCTGCGCAATGGGTGATCCAACGAAAAGGTGGCACCTTGCATGCCTGGGTCGCCAGCAATGGTTTTGGCCGTATAAAACAGGTGAAAAAAGGCTAAATCTTGAAAATCAATGAGGTAGGCACGTGGGATTGCGCTCGTCATGGCGATGTACTCCTTCGCTCCGATTTTGCTCAAAAAATCAAAATAACTAGCATAGGCGGCAGGGCTGTTCGATGCGCCTTTTGTAATTTGTTCAAATATCAATTGACCTGGTAACCTGCCCGCAAAATCAAGCATATTCAAATTGCGGCCGTGCAAAAGGGTCATCGCCTCATTAATGGTAAGGGCTGTGCGGCCACCTATTCTTCTATAAGCCCCATCCCGGCTTACGTGAAGTTTTTCTTCTATGTATTCAGGCAGCGTTACTTCTTCGGGGATATTTGACTTCAGGAAATCAAAAAAAGATTTTTGATAATCCACAACCGCTCGTTTTATTTAAAAGTAAATAATTATCAGGATAAAACCATCATTTGTATTAAATTTTAATACAAAAAATCAAAATGCCATGCAATTTATGCAAAACCATAGGGCATTCTCAAAGGCGTTTCTGTGATTTGTGATACTAGATAAATCGTTTATTAAAATTCAATACGTAAAATAGGTTGTTATATAAAATCAGTATGAAAAATACATAAATGCTCAGTTCATTGGTCTAATATTCAATTTTATAAAATCATTTGCTTCGATCATCTTTGTACCGTATTTGATTTTTAGATGATCTCAATAAAAAACGCTAAGTTGGCTAATCAAGTGACCAATCTTTGATAAGTAATCCTTATCTATTTCCTCAGACATTTAAGAAATATCTCGAAGCATTATTTTTTTCAGAAAGTGGGCTTTGCCAAAAGTGGCCCGGCCCATTCTTTCATTGCCCTTGAATTCCAATTGTCAAAACCTCTATATAGAATGGTTTAATGTAATTCTTGTTCATGCCAAAGGTTGGGAAGGCTGCAAGGGAGCATAAAGTAGTTCCATTTTAATTGAAATCTATTGTCCCGACAATGGGTAGTTACAGCCAAGTTTTTCTCTCAATCGCTTCATAATGAAGGTCATAGAGTAATTGCGCCTTCGTTGTGTAGAAAGATAAAACACAAACTATTAGGATGCAGAACTTTGAGGCAAGGGAGGCTCAAGTTATGCAGATGGGAAAGGCGCAAGAACTGCACTTTTCCAGAATAGAAGCCACTGTTGCGCAACGGTGGCTTTTTTTATTCGGCCTCATTGCCCACCCGTTACCAATGGCGTTTGTAGATAGATATTCCTCCAGCGCACTTTGATGCCGCCGCCGTCGTGGATTTGTAAGGCAACCTTGCCCTTCGCTTCCCCTATTTTTTCGTCTTCCAAGGTGATCATCAGGATGCCGTTCAGCCAGGTCTTGACCTCATTTCCCATGCAACGGATGCGCATGCTGTTCCAGTCATTTTCTTTCAAAACATGATCCAGTGCGGCGGTCGGCTGGATGAGCCAGCCCCGGCCATAGCTCTCGTAAATGCCGCCCGTGTGCTGCCCTTTGGGGGCCACTTCCGCCTGCCATCCAGTTATCTTCACCGTTTCGTCAATGGAGGAACGGAAAAACACGCCACTGTTGCCGTTGGCTTCCTGCTTAAATTCCAATGTAAGGTCAAAATCGGTGAAAACCGAATCGGTGGAAAGGTAGCCATAGCCTTCGTAGGGGCCACTTTCGCAGATGATTTCGCCATTTTCCACGTACCATTTTTCTTGGCCATGCTGCGTCCAGCCTGTCAAGTCTTTGCCGTTGAAGAGGGAAATAGGTTTGCCACCTAAATCGCCCGCCTTTTTGGAAGCTGAACATGCGGCAAGTGTAAGTATCATCACCAAGTGGAAAAGTTGGAACCTCATAATCTTACAAATTTGCGGTTAGTAAATTTCTTTGAAAAAGCACTAATTCGCACCGTTTTCAACGCTCCGCCGAACCGTACTTTGGCTGTAATATTACGCCGAATTTGATTTTTTTATGAAAAAAGACTTCTACTGCATTGATGCCCACACCTGCGGAAATCCCGTGCGGCTGGTGGCCGGGGGCGGACCACTTTTAAAGGGAAACACTATCGCCGAAAAACGCCTGGACTTCCTGGCCCACCACGACTGGATCCGCCAGGGTCTGATGTTCGAGCCTAGGGGCCACGACATGATGTCCGGCAGTATCCTATACCCCCCCGCCGACGAGGCCAATGACATAGCGGTGCTTTTTATCGAAACCAGCGGCTGCCTGCCCATGTGCGGCCACGGCACCATCGGCACAGTGACCATTGCCATCGAACACGGCCTGGTGCAGCCCAAAGTGCCGGGCAAACTGCGCCTGGAAACTCCCGCTGGCCTGGTGCTGGTGGAATACGGCCAATCGGGCGAAAAAGTGGATTGGGTGAAATTGACCAATATTCCCTCATTTTTATACAAAACCGCCCTAACAGTTGAATGTCCCGACTTGGGCGAAGTAACGGTGGACGTGGCTTATGGCGGGAATTTTTACGCCATTGTTGATCCACAGCCCAATTTTGAGGGTTTGGAAAAATACACACCCGGCGACCTGATTGCCTGGAGCCCTGTCATGCGGAACTGGTTGAACGAAAAATACGAGTTTGTCCATCCTGTTGACCAGCGCATCAAGGGCCTGAGCCACATTCTTTGGACGGGCAAAACACTTTCTTCGGAAGCCCATGCCCGCAATGCCGTTTTTTATGGTGAAAAAGCCATTGATCGCTCGCCATGTGGCACAGGCACCTCCGCCCGTATGGCGCAGTGGGCCGCCAAAGGCAAGCTGAAATCGGGCGATCTTTTTATACACGAAAGCATCATCGGTAGTCAGTTTATCGGCAGGGTAGAGGAGGAATCGAAGGTCGGGCCTTACCCTGCAATTATCCCAAGTATCCAAGGCTGGGCCAAAATCACCGGCTACAACCACATTATCATTGACGACGAGGACGACCCATATTCACATGGGTTTCAAGTTGTTTAAGCTTTTAGAAGTAGGAGTTGAGGAGTGAGACACTCCACGTCTCGTCCCTCACCTCTCAATTCTCACTGCCTCATTTCTAATTGTATGAAAATCAACATCATAGGTGGCGGGGTCATCGGACTTTTTTCGGCTTATTACCTGCAAAAGGAGGGGCATGAAATCCACGTTTTTGATAAAACTGATTTTACTGATGGCTGCTCTTATGGCAATGCGGGCATGATCACGCCCAGCCATTTTGTGCCTTTGGCGGCACCGGGCGTGGTGGCGCAGGGCATCCGATGGATGTTCAATTCAGCCAGTCCATTTTACATAAAACCCCGGCTCGACATGGAATTGCTGGCCTGGCTGTGGCGCTTTTACCGTTCGTGCAATCAAGCGCAGGCTGAAGCGGCCATGCCTAATTTGCGTGATTTTAATTTTTTGGGAAAAAAGCTGTACCGTGAATTTTTGCAGGAAACGGATCTCGACTTCAAACTAGAAGAACGGGGTATCCTGATGTTGTACCAAAGCGCAAAAAAAGAATGGGAGGAGAAGGAGACCGCAGAAGTGGCGCAGCGCCTGGGCATTGAAACTCAAACTTTTGACAAACAGGGGTTAAAGGCATTTGAAACTGGAACCGCCGTGAATGCATTGGGCGGGGTATTTTACCCTTGCGATGCCCACTTGTACCCCAACCAATTGATGGCTCATTTGGTTGGTTTATTAAAAAAAAATGGTGTCCATTTTCATGGAAATTCCGCCGTCACGGGATTTGAATTTTCAGGAAAAAACATCAAAGCACTTGTCGCCAACGGCCAAAAACACGAAGCGGACAGTTTTATTTTGGCTGGTGGCAGTTGGTCGGCGAAGCTGCTGAAAATGCTGGGCGTGAAGCTGCTGCTGCAAGATGGCAAAGGTTATTCTGTTACCCTTCCTTCACCTCCTGAGTGCCCGATTTATGCGACGATTTTGACAGAAGCAAAAGTGGCGGTGACGCCTATGGGAAATGACCTGCGCTACGGCGGCACCCTCGAACTGGGAGGCTTAAGCCCCCGCATCAATATGCCCCGTGTAAAAGCCATTCTCGATGCCATTCCCCGCTACTATCCAAACCTAAAACCCTCCTTGCCGCCCGCTGAAAAAATTTGGTACGGGTACCGTCCATGTTCTCCCGATGGGCTGCCTTATATCGGTAGGTTGCGGGGATTTGAAAACCTAATCCTCGCCACAGGCCATGCCATGATGGGCCTGAGCCTTGGCCCTGCTACTGGGCAAATGGTCACAGATATTTTGCTGAACAAGGAAGTGGAAAGAAGGTATGGGCAATTTTTTAACCCAAATAGGTACCAATAAAAAAAGGCCCCCAAAATGGAGGCCCTTCGTTAGTTTTTTCGATTCGTATTATTAGGATCGTTTGTTTTGATGTTCGTCAATGGATAGGCGGATTACAAAAAGAATTATGCTTAGTCAAATGATTGGTTGTCAAGTTCTGAAAGGCGCACCAGCTCTTGGTATTCCTGCGGTGTCAAGCCGTCCAACACATAGTCAATCGGGTTCACAGGTTTGCCCTTATAATGGACTTCATAGTGGCAGTGCGGGGCGGTGGATGTGCCGGTGCTGCCCACTTTGCCGATTTGCTGGCCTTTTTTGATTTTTTGTCCTTCCCTTACTTCTACCCCCGAAAGGTGGCCATAAAGCGTTTTGTAGCCATAGCCGTGGTCAACGATGACATGGATGCCGTAGCCGCTTTTTTTGCTTTCCACTTCCACCACTTTGCCGTCGCCCGTTGACTGGATGGGCGTGCCCTGTGGTGCGGAGAAGTCAATCCCGGCGTGCATTTTCACAATCTTATGGATAGGGTGCAGGCGATAGCCGAAACCAGAAAGCAAGTTGACGCCCCGGTTCAACTGGTCGGCCCTGACGGGCTTGATGGACGGAATGGAGGCCAGCATTTTTTCTTTGCCTTCCGCCATTTTTTCAATTTCATCTAGTGATTGGGACTGGACAACCATCTGGCGCTTGAGTTTGTCCACCTTGCTGCGCAATTGGGCCATCATGTCACCGGAGTTGCGGAAAGTTTTGAGGTCGGAATAGCGGTCGGAACCACCAATACCACCTTCCCAAACGTTTTCGTCAACCGGATCCATTTCCAAAACCATGCGGTGTACCCTGCGGTCACGATCCTGAATGCTGACGAGGGCCTTTGACATCAGGTCAAAATCGCCTTTCACGACGGTAAGCTCGCCCTTGAGGCGGTCAATTTCAGCAATGAGGAGTTCTTCTTGTGGTGATGGAAAGAATTTCCAGATAAGAAGTGTAAGTAAGAAGCCAGTTACTACAACGGCAGAAGTGAAGCCGAAAATTCTGGACAGTTTCTCTTTAATTGAAAGCCGGATCTTTTCGTACTGTAGTGTCTGTTTGTTGTAGAAGAATTTTTCTCGTCTCATACGTGTTCTGTTGTTAGCCAATACCTAATTTTGCCGCCCTTGCGAAGCCAGTTTCACAGGAAACAGCGTCCGCAAGTACTCCAAAATTTCCAAGGGTTCCCTCCCTTTGGTTTAGCGGTTTGATTCTTAATGTTCACACGGGCAAAAATCAAGAACGTTACCGGATTTGTCATGGAACTCAACAATCGAATCGCAATTACAAAAAACTCTAAATATCAGTAAGAGAATTCTTCTCTATGTCTGTTGGCCCCAAAAATGTTCGTTCAGTTCATTTTCCGTTACCCCTCTAATATTTTTTCAAGGCGGTGGCAAATATGGAAAAAAACCCCGAATACCAAACCCCATGTGGAAAACTTTTCCTGCAACAGGGTGAATGATTTTTTGCACGGTTTTTTAAAAAGAGTGATTATGTTAAATTTATGAAAATTAAATAATCTAATATAATTAAACAGAATCACTAATTTTTTGAATAAAAACCTTTTAAAAGTATCTATTCTTACTTTCGCCCCTTCTTGCCAAATGGCCTTTTTTAAAAATTTTATTCTGATGACAGCACAGCAGATAAGACGCACATTCCTCGATTTTTTTGCTTCCAAACAGCACAAAATCGTCCCTTCCGCACCCATCGTCAACAAGGACGACCCCACCCTCATGTTCACCAATGCGGGCATGAACCAGTTCAAGGATTACTTCCTGGGCAACCAGGTGCCCGACGTCCGCCGCATAGCCGACACGCAAAAATGCCTGCGGGTGAGCGGCAAGCACAACGACCTTGAAGAAGTGGGCCGTGACGGCTACCACCACACCATGTTCGAGATGTTGGGCAACTGGTCTTTCGGCGACTATTTTAAAAAGGAGGCCATCGGATGGTCGTGGGAACTGCTGGTGGACGTTTTCAAACTGCCCAAAGACCGACTCTACGCCACCGTTTTTGAGGGAAGCCCCGCCGATGGCGTACCTGCCGACGACGAGGCCAGGGCCTACTGGTCGGAGGTGCTGCCCGCACACCATATTATTAATGGCAATAAAAAGGACAACTTTTGGGAAATGGGCGACACCGGCCCTTGCGGCCCCTGCACCGAAATCCACATTGACCTGCGGTCCGAAGAAGAACGGGCAAAGGTTCCCGGCGAAAAACTGGTGAACCTCGGCGATCCCCGTGTCATCGAAATTTGGAACAACGTTTTCATCCAGTTCAACCGCAAGGCCGACAAATCGCTGGAGGAACTGCCCGAAAAGCACGTGGACACTGGCATGGGCTTCGAGCGCCTCACCCTCGTCATCCAGGGCAAGTTCAACACTTACGACACCGATATTTTTACGCCCATCATCCAGTTTGTCGAAAACGAAAGTGGCATCAAGTACACGGGGCAGTATCCTGAGCAGTCCGCAGTCCTCAGTCCTCAGTCCGCAGTTCACAGTCCTCAGTCCGCAGTCACCAGTCCGCAGTCATCGCTCATGTCGGACATTGCGATGCGGGTCATTGCCGATCATATTCGTGCGGTTGCTTTTACCATTGCCGATGGGCAATTGCCGGGGAATACGGGGGCAGGTTATGTCATCCGGCGCATCTTGCGCAGGGCAGTACGTTATTATTATTCATTTTTAAACATAAAAGATCCTTTCCTGCACCGCCTCATCCCGATGCTGGCCGAGATGTTTGCCGATGTATTTCCCGAATTGAAGGCACAGCAGGAGCAGGTGGCCAGAATCATACAGGGCGAGGAAAAGGCATTTTTAAATACCCTCGAAAATGGCCTCCGCCGCTTTGCAGAGCTTAAAATATCCGGCTATGTCATCAACGGCGAGGATGCCTTTGAACTCTACGACACCTTCGGCTTCCCCATTGACCTTACCCGCTTAATGGCCGAAGAAAAAGGCTGGACAGTGGACGAAGCAGGTTTCGACAAGGCCATGAAGGCCCAAAAAGACCGTGCCCGAACAGCCGCCGCCAAAGAAACTGGCGATTGGCAAAGCGTTCGCCCCGGCGAGGAAGTGGAGTTTGTCGGCTATGACCAACTCGTGGTCAACGACGCCAGGGTGCTGCGCTACCGCACCGTCAAAACCGTGAAGGGCAGCCAATACCAACTCGTGCTGAACCGCACGCCGTTTTATGCTGAAAGCGGCGGCCAACACGGCGACTCAGGCTGGCTGGAATTTGGCCCTCAAACCATAAAAGTCCTTGATACGCAAAAGGAAAACGACCTCATCATTCATGTGGTGGACAAGCTGCCCGACGACATCACCAGCGGCATGGAGGCCAAAGTGGACACGGCCAAACGGCAGGCCACATCGAGCAACCACTCCGCCGTCCACCTGATGCATGCTGCCCTGCACCGCATCCTCGGCACTCATGCCCTGCAAAAAGGGCAGGACGTGGACGATCGCCGCCTGCGTTTCGACTTTACCCATTTTGAAAAAGTATCGGACGAGCAAATGCTGGCTATCGAAACGATGGTGAACGAGAAAATAAGGGAAAATATCGCCCTGGAAGAGGTGCGCCACATGCCCATCGAAGAAGCCAGAAAGTCGGGCGCTATGATGCTTTTTGGTGAAAAATATGGGGATAGCGTGCGGGTAATCACCTTCGACAAAAACTTCAGCCGGGAACTCTGCGGCGGCACTCATGTGCAGGCCACGGGCGAGATTGGCCTGTTTAAAATATTGAGCGAAAGTGCCGTGGCTGCTGGCGTCCGCCGCATCGAGGCCGTGACCGCCGAACATGCCGAAAGCTACTTCCGCTCGGAACTGGCCTTGCTGCAAGATGTGCGAAGCCAACTGAAAAGCACCCAAGACCCGCTCAAGGCTATTGCCGCTTTGCAAGAAGAAAACAAGGTGCTGAAAAAACAGGTGGATCAACTCATCGCCGAGCAAGCCGGCAATTTGAAAGGCCAACTCAAAGGCCAGGTGCAGCAATTGAACGGCGTCAATTTTATCGCCGCCAAACTGCCGCTGCAAGACAGCAATGCCATCAAAACCCTGGCCTACCAATTGGAAGGGGAAATCGGCAACGCCTGCATCGTTTTCGGGGCAGTAGTGGGCGACAAGCCACAATTGACCATCGTCATCAGCAAGGAACTGACTGAAAATGGCCACAGTCTCAACGCCGGTAACATGGTGCGGGAACTGGCCAAGGAAATCCAGGGCGGTGGCGGCGGTCAGGCCTTTTTTGCCACGGCTGGCGGCAAGGATGCCAGCGGGCTGGATCGGGCAATTGCCAGGGCAAAAGAGATGGTGGTTTAAACAATTCGTGAAAAGAAAAAAATAAATTACACCATTCTGGAAACAGGGGTTTGGGGCGGAACGCCCC
>JBGSKQ010000109.1:0-10317 GCA_041741095.1 Saprospiraceae bacterium | reverse complement strand
GGCTTCGGCGGCGGCGGCGGCGGAAGCCGTGGCGGCGGAGGCGGCTATGGCGGCGGCGGTGGCGGCGGTGGCCGTGACCGTTGGTAAGATTTTCTGAAAAAGAAATAATCTTCATATAAAAAGCCCCGGTGGATTTTCCGCCGGGGCTTTTCATTTATTGGCTTTGCCTCAAAACGCAAACCGTCCCCTGAACTCAAACCTCGTTCCGTCTTCCGATTTGAACAAACTGAAGGTCAGTACGGCCAAATCGAATGGGCTGAGCCAAAGGCCGCCGCCGTAGGCGCTGTGCAAGCCGTCGCTTTCATCGGCAGCATCCGACCAGACCCGGCCATAGTCGTAACCTCCCAATATGCCCAGCGTGAACGGCATGATGTAATTTTTTACCACAAACAGCTTGATGCGCAGGTCATTTTGATGAAAAAAAGCGGTCTGCCCGGCAAAACGCTCATTGCGGTAGCCCCGTAGATTGGTGCGGGCACCGAGCGTGGGGGCTTGGTAAAATTCATAATCGCCAATTACGTGGCGGGCACCTATCATACTGGCCAGCACGGCCCTGTTGTTGCCAAAATAAAAACCCAAACTGCCGCTAAAATAGCCCAAACTGCGGTCGGTTTCTTCCAAATTGGTTTTCCAACCTGCGGTAGCGTTGAAGCTAAGGCCTTGGGTAGGGTTCACTGGGTTGTCGGCATTGAGGAAGTTCAACTGAAATTCGCCACCAGCAAAGGCTTGGCCGTCAAAGACATCAGGGCGGATTTCGGGTGCATCGGGATTGTTGCTTCGTACAAAACGTTCTTGCGTATCCTCGATTTTTATGGCTTCAATGGTGCCGCCAAATGACATGGAAAAGCTTTCGTTGAAACGGCGGCGCAGGGCTGGATATGCTCCGTACATTTGTTCCCGCATCCTGATGAAAATTTCCTCGTTTTCATCGCCATCCAGCCAATAAGTTGAGTTGTTGCCCAGGCCAAAATAGTTGCGGGTGTAAAGCGGGCCTTGCAGTTTGGCATCTGCCAGTACGTCCCAGCGCCCCAGCACGTTCAGGTACTCACCGCTGTAGTTGAGGTCCCAACCCTTGGTCTCAAAGGCGAATTTGCCGTTGAAAGTGTGTTTGGTGGAATAAGGCTCCTTTTTAAAGGCATAAGTGGTGAAAATGTAGCCGCCACCAATGGCCAAGCCATCGTCGGGGTTGCCTGCAAGGAAGGGGAAGGCCAGGCCATAATTGTGTTCTGTTTCCCAGGAGCGGTCGTCGAAAGTGTTCATCACAGGATTGTTGGAAGTGCGGTCGGCGGCTTCGGAGCCAAGGGTCAGGTGGTTTTCGTCCTTGGTGTCATACACTTTGGTTTTTTTGCAAATGCCGCCGACTTTTGATTCGTCGGTAAAATAATCGTCGTCCAGGCCGCCGACGAAGCGCACGAGGATGCCGTTGCCGACCTCGCCTGTGATGTAGAAACGATCCTCCTGGTCAAGGCCGTACAGCCGGATTTCTTTTGTTTCACTGGCCAAGAAAGTGCGGTCGTAAATCAGATCCTTTTTTTCGCCCTCCTTGTTGGAAGCGTACATGCGCACACGGGTGCGTTGATTGTCGAGCCGCTCTACCTCAAAATAATCCTGGTCGTCGGTGCCAATGACGTTCACTTCTTTTGACACCAATAAATACAGGTCACGGGCTATGTCAAGGGCATTGTCACGGCGGCCTTTGAGGCGTTCGGCCACCCAGTTTCCAAAAAGCTGGTACGCCTCCGGCGGAAAATCCTTCATGGCCTTGTCAATCACCTCGTCGGTCAGGTTTTCCTGGATGAATTTGGCTTCTTTTTCCCACACGCTCCAGTCGTTTTGATTGAGGAAATAGGGGTCGAAATATTTAGAATTGTAATTCTGCCATTTGATGTTTTTAACGTCGCTTCTGTAAATGCGGAGCTGCCTGCCAAAAGGCACCGTCTGCCGCACAATGCCTGGCAACAGGCCATCGTACAAGGAAAAAGGCTGATCCCGATCCCTTGGCACGGGACGGTAGAGGACAATGTCGTTTTCTTTGTCCTTAAACTCCGCCCACCGCCAGTTGTCGCCATGCCTGTCCCAGTCGCCGAGCAGGTTGTCGAAGATGCGGGAGCGCACTGTCCAAGGGCCATCGAAGCGGTATTTGTGGTCTTTTTGCAAATTTTCCTGCACGTCGAAAGTGCTGGGCAGTTCTTTGGTCTTGCCAAAACTGGCCAAGTCGCCCCAGCCTTCCCCGCCGGCCCGTTCTTCCACCAGGTACAGACTACCGCCATAATTGTCGTTGAAGTCGCCCAGCATTGGCTGTTTGGGCATATAAAACATTTTGGGATTGGTATGGTAAACGTTAACGGCATCCGCCAGTTTTGGCAGCACAAAAGCGGCAAAAGGGTTGGCTGCAGTGAACTGGTCGGCGAAAACGTCTTTAGCAAAAGTCTCATTGTAGGGGTAGGGGAGCGTCCTCGACTCGTCTTTGAGCATGTCGCGGATCACCCATTCACGCCCTTTGGAGTCCACTGCCCGCATAGAATTGGTCTGGCCGCCGCCGCCCCGTTTGGAGGGGGTGAGGCCGCCCTGAAATTCAGAAAGGTCAAGTACGGGCACTTTGATGGGCTTAGTGTAGGCCTTGCGGTAGTGCTCGCCCCAAAAGAAATTGTGGACGGGCTTGTCTTTGACAGCGGGGTTGAGGGCCACCACCACGGAATCTCCTGCTGCTTTAAATTCTGGAAATTCTTTGGGCACTTCCGTTTCAAAAGCAGGCAGCTTGTCTTTAATCTGGCGGGAAAAAACCAATTTGCCGTCTTTGCCATCCGGATTTGCCGTCCAGATTTCCAGAAAAACCTCCCCTTCGGGATAAAATTTTAAAATGGAAAAACCCTGCTCCTTGCCATAGCCAAACTGCATCCCACGCCCATTGCCCACGGGTGAAGTCCTGGAACCTGCCCCGCTCACGATGTGGTGTTGGCCGTTGGTTTTAAAATATTGAAGGCTGTTGTCGTGGCTGCCCACGAAGATGTATTCACCATTTTTGTTGGCCTGCGCTTCCATTTGTTTTTTCAGGGCAATGGCGTTGGGGTGGCTGTTGTCTTGCCTGGAGCCAACCGCCATTCGCAAAAAAGTGGAAATAGTGCCAATTCCTGGCAGCGGTATGTAAAGCTTGTCGCAGCCCGGCAGTTCAGTCAAAGGGAAGATATGCTGTTTGGCAGTGAACCGCCCTCCGTGTGCGCCATTGGTGTAAAGCGGGTGGTGCATCAGCACGATGATGTTTTTGCGCCGCTCGTCCTTGAACTCGTTGATCAAATACCAATCGAAAACATCCCGGCTTTTTGCGTCGCAGCCTTCGTTGAGTTCTTTTTCCTTGAGCCAGTTCATGCGGTACCACTCGCTGTCCACAAACATGGCTACCACATTGTCTGAAAGGTCTTCTAACTCCGGGCCGCCGCAGCCGTTGCTGGGCCGGAAGATGTTGCCTTGATCCACTTTGTCCTGTATGTAATCCTCTTCCCTTTCCAGGCCCTTGCGTGGGCTTTTGTTGGTCCAATCCCGCTCCCCGGCGATGAAATAGGGCTTCCCTTTGAAATCTTTTAAAATATCCAATTGCACCTGGATGCGGTGTTCAGCCAAGGCCCTTTTTTTCGATTTTTTTCCGGGCATGCCATTGTTGTAAATATTGTCGCCGAGAAAAATGACCGAGCTGTTTTTGGGGGCCTCCTTCAGTTTTTTTCCTAAAAATTGAACGGCGGGCGGCACTTCGCCGAGGTCCGCATCGCCAGCATCGCCAATGAGGTACATGATGTGTTCGGGCTTGCCAAGCGAATTTGGTTCGGGTTGGAATTGCTCGCCTTGCAGGTGCATCTTGTAGTTGGCGCAGGAGCTTAACAAAAAAATCAGGGGCAGGGTGTAGGTCAGGTTGATGTTTCGCATATTTCGTTGTTTGTTTTCGATAAAGGTTTAAGCCTAAGAAAGTTGAAATGTAGGGAAGATTTTGGAATAGCACTAATGTTAGGGGCAACACATGGTCATATTTTACCCAGTAAAAAATTTGGCATTTAATTACGAATAAGAAAAGGCTTTGGATCTACTTCAAGCCATTTCCTTATTTTGCATCCTTATGGAAAAGCTAAACATCCTCATCGTCGAAGACGACCCCATCATCGCCGCAGACCTGCAGGATAGGTTGGGTGAAATGGGATACAACATCCTTGGGCCGGTGGCGGCGGGGGAGGATGCGCCCGGTTTTTTTCACGGCCCGGTACTGCCCGATCTCGTGCTCATGGATATTCAACTGGAAGGCGAATGGGACGGCATCGAGACGACCCGCCGTATCCGGGAAAAACACGATCTGCCTATTATTTTCCTGACCAGCAATTCCGACGACGCCACTTTCAGCGCTGCCAAAAAGGTGAAACCACAGGCTTTTTTGTCCAAACCCTTTCGTGGCAGGGATTTGAAACATGCCATCGAACTGGCCATCGAAAAAGCTGCTACCAAAAAGCAAATTGACCCCGACCTGCCTACAGAAGATAATGCTTACCTGCTCAAAGATCGGCTTTTCATCAAGGCCAAAGACCGCATGGTGCGCCTCTTTTTCAAAGATATCCTCTGGGTGGAAGCGGACGATTACTACTGCAAGGTGGTGACAAAAGAAAAGGAATACCTGGTGACCCAAACGCTGAAAAAATTCAGTGAAGAGCTGACAGGCGTTCCCGAACTGATGCGGGTACACCGCTCATACCTCGTGAACCTGGTACACGTGGAGGAAATCGGGGAATTGTATTTGCACATAGGTAAAGGGCGCATTCCATTCAGTAAAAATTTCAAAGAGGAACTGATGGGCCGGCTGAAAAGCGCCTGAGCCACATTTTTTTTCAACCAAAATAAATGAAAATATCTACCGCTATTGTCGCCTTGGCGATTCTCTTACATCTTCCTTTCCTCATGGCTGCCCAAACCAAAACCATTGACAGCCTCACGGCGGTTTTGCCGAGGCTATCGGAGGGACAGGAAAAAATCGAGGTATTGAGCAAATTGCTGAAGCTTTACCTCAATTCCGATTTGGAAAAAGCCAGAAACTATGGCCACCAAGCGGCGAGTTTGAGCAAAAAAACCAGTAATGACCTGGCCTTGGCCAGCACTTACAAGGATTTGGGGGTCACGCACATTATCGCTTCCAATTATGATTCTTCCTGGCATTATTACCAATTGGCCAAATCAGGATTTGAGAAACTGTTGCGTCAAAACAAGGCGGTGGAAGGGGACAAAACTGGGGAGGGCTACGCCGGGACCATCGTCAATATCGGCACTTGGTATTATTACCAGTCAAAGTTGGATTCCGCTATCTTTTATTTTCAACAAGGAATTGAGCTGGCCGAAAAGTATGATGCCTTAAAAGTGAAGGCAAATGCCCTCGGAACCCTGTCTTTTATCTACATGGACCAGGCAAAATATGACCAATCCATCGAAATGCAATTTGAAACGCTGCGGACTTTTGAAAAACTGGGCGACCAGGAGGGCATTTCGAGAAGTTACCAGGGCTTGGGGCAGATATATTGTGATTTCCTCGACAAATGCGACTTGTCGTTAAGCTATTACTGGAAAGCATTGAACCTGAAAAAAAACTTGCACAATGAGCGTGGCGAGGCTTATGTGTATGTGTTGATGGGCTATGCCCATGATAAATTAATGGCCTACGATTCTGCGGTATACTATTATGAAAAATGCACCGAACTGGCTGAAAAAACGGGCGACAAACGACTGCTTGCAGATGGTTTGGCAGCACTGACCGATATATGGAGGAAACAAGAAAAGCCCTATCCACAGCGCATCGAAATTGCACAGCGGCTCATCCAGGCAGCCAAAGACGCAGGATACGAACAGGCTTTGTGCAGTGCGTATTCTCAGTTGGCCACTATTTATCAGGAAACAGGCGATATTGAAAAATCCAATTTCTATTGCGAACAGATGATTCCTTTGGCTGAAAAGCTGAAACACTATACCTATTTGCAAACGGCACATTACAAATTATATACAAACTACAAAGGCAAAGATCCTGTCAGGGCTTTGGCAGCGCTTGAGGCCTATCTCGTCAACCACGACAGTGTCGCAAACTCTGATAGGTTCCGGGCCGTGGAAGACATCAGCACCAAGTACGAAACCGAAAAGAAAGAGGCGACCATCGCCCAGCAAAATACCCTTCTCGAACAGCAGCGCATCCGTTTTTGGCTTATTACCGGCATCCTCGTTTTGGCGCTTGCAGGCGGGACGCTTTTGTTTCGTTTAACAAGGCAGCTTCGCAAACGAAACCAAGAGAAGGAATTCCTCATCAAAGAAATTCACCACCGGGTGAAGAACAACCTGCAAGTTTTGTCCAGCCTGCTCCACCTCCAGTCCCGCCACATCAAGGACGAAACTGCCCTCGACGCTGTGCGGGAAGGGCAAAACAGGGTGGAGGCGATGGGCCTCATCCATCAAAAATTGTACATGGGCGACAATCTTGCCTCCGTCGAAATGAAAGATTACCTCTACAATCTCGGCGACACGCTGCTTGATTCCTTTGGATTGGATGAACAGGTGAAAATCATCTACCACCTCTCGCCGATGCACCTTGATGTGGATACCGCCATTCCTTTGGGCTTGATTATCAATGAATTAGTGACCAATTCTTTAAAATATGCCTTCCCAGATGGACGGGAAGGCAAGATTGAAATTTCCCTTTGGAAAAATGACGCAGACAAACTTTGCCTGAAAGTCGCCGACAACGGCGTGGGCAAGTCTGGCGCTGCGCAACTGAAGGGCAGCACTTCTTTCGGCACCAACCTGGTGGAAATTTTAAGCAAAAAACTAAAAGGCAAACCAAAAGTGCTGGAAGGCGATGGGGGCTATGCGACGCTGATAGAGTTTGAGGGTTTTAAGGAGGTGTAAGGGTTTCCCTGAAAATTCCCCTTCCTTCCCTGAATATTTCCGTTGCTGCTGTACTTTCTTGTTGACCTTGCCCCCCATGCGACCACTGACCATCTTATTGGTAGAAGACGAACCCGTCATTGCCCTTGACCTGCAGGTTGAATTGGAACAGGCGGGTTGCAAGGTAATGATAGCCAGTGATGCACACGCAGCCCTACAGCTCTGCTCCCAAACCCTGCCCGACGTGGCCATCCTCAATTTCCACTTTAAAAACACAGAAGACGGCATGGCACTCGCCCGCCAATTGCGCACCCGCTTTTTGGCCAAAGTGCTCTTCATCACTGGTGCCCGCCAACAAAACATAGAAGCGTCGGCTGATTTTTACGCCGGGCATGAGGTGTTGCACAAACCCTTCACCCGGCGTCAACTGCAAGCCTTCCTCTTTCCTGTGGCAAACCGCTGATGCATCTTAGCGCCCTTTGCGAAACCTTAACGCCCTTAGCGGAAAACCTTAAAAACTCCTTCCCTGAAATAATCCCGCCCTTCCCTGAAAATTCCTGGCCCTTCCCTGAAAAAAATTCCGCCATTGCCCTGCTTGTTCCCATATTGCACCAGCAATCCAACACAAAAGCATTTTTAAGATATTTTCATCTCCGGGAGGCAGGCCACCTTTGCTCTGGCAATGTTCCTGCCTCCGTTTCACTTTAGAACGGCACCGGAGATATCCCCGCCCAACTGGTTTAAAACTCACCAAACCCTATCCCAGCATGTGCCATCGGTGGCAGGCATTTGCCAGGGAATCCTTTGCCAAACTGCCACACTTATTAAAATATATTGGAGATGAAAATGCAATCCTTAGTTCTCAATGTGAAAACAAACCTGCCAAAATCTACTTGTGCAAAAGATGCCAGTTGGCTGGCGATGGGAATGGTGGAGAATAAATTATGGGCACTCGTCCTGTTAATGTTCTCCAATTCTTTTGTGATGGGCAATGTCCTAGTAAAACCAATAACTTTCATTGACAATACCCCTTTGCTCTTCGATGCAGCAATACCTGCTCACAATATACCCCATTGGAATGGTCTGCTGTACACGACAAAGGCTGATACAATCTTTAACTTTGAAAACACCCTGCCGCTATCCGATAGCGCTGCAATGGGCGTTAATAGGGAGGTCGCAAATGCTGGACCTAAAAACATTACGACCAGTGATTCCCAATCAAACGAAGGCCAATACAACCTGCAAAGTAACATAACGACTACCTCAGTATTTAATCCACCTACCATATCAACGTTCTTTGTGAATCCTGCACAGGGTAATTCGAACAACACCACTGTGAACGGCACAGCTAGGTTGGCGATTGCTATTACAAATCCGCCTGGCAACCCGGGAAGCCTGTCTGGCCTGGCCATCACTAATTTCTTTCCAGCTGGAATACAAGTTGCCGACCCACTCGTTATGTCCAATACATGTGGTGGTACTTTTACTGCGACGGTAGGAGCCAACAGCATGAGCCTTTCAGGAGGAGGACCACTTACTCCCGGTAATCAATGTTCTGTATTTGTTGTCGTCCAAGTCACTGGGGCAGGCACTTATACAAACACGACCGGCAACGTTTCCTCTACCGAGGGAGGTACTGGCGGTACGGCTTCTGCAACGCTCAACGTCTGGGCACCGCCAACGGTGACCAAAGCCTTTTCTCCGACCCTCATCAATGCTGGTGGTGAGTCTCAAATGACGATAACCATCAACAACCCTGCGGAAAATCCTGGCGCAATGACTGGCCTATCTTTTACCGACGTAATGCCTGCGAACATGATAGTCGCTCCATCCATTGGTTTAAACAATACTTGCGGCGGAACAGTGACCGGTGCGACAAATGGTTCTGGTTCAATAACACTTACAAACGGGACAAGTGCCACGCCCAATGGAAATTGTACATTTAATATCAATGTCACTGCCTCACAATCAGCAACGAATACGGTTACTGTCAATTCCTTACGGGGAGGTGCGGCCGCCCCTGCAAGTGCACTCCTAAATGTTTGCCCCACATCTACGACCTTATATGTTAATCAAAACGTGGCTACACCTGGGGATGGCGGTTCCTGGTCCACTGCCTTTGCCGACCTGCAAACGGCACTCGCCCAAGCCAACCAATGCCCCAACATCACCGAAATCTGGGTGGCCGCTGGCACTTACAAGCCCACCTCCGGCACCGACCGCACCATTTCTTTTTCGATGAAAAACGGCGTGGCCATCTACGGCGGTTTCCCGAACACGGGCAACCCCAGTTTTGCCGATCGTAACTGGACGGCGAACGTGACGACACTCAGTGGTGACATTGGCACAGTGGGCGAAGTCACGGACAATAGCCGCAATGTCATCCGCAACGGAAATACAACCGATAATACGGCGGTGTTGGATGGCTTTGTGGTGACAGGTGGCTATTCGAATGTGAGTGGTTTCGACCAAGGCATTGGAGGTGGCATGTACAACAAGGGAATAGGTGGCTATTGTAACCCGACCGTCGCCAATTGTGTGTTCAAAAACAACGCTGCTTTTAGTGGCGGTGCGGTTGGCAACGATGGGTATCAGGGCAGTAGCCAACCAACCTACACCAATTGCCTTTTTTTCGATAACCAAGCGATAAATAATGGTAGCTTTTCCCACGGAGGTGGCGTTTATTCTATGGGTGCCGTAAATGCAACCTTCACCAACTGCACATTTGCCAACAATTCGGCATTGGGACGTGGAGGTGCCATGTATAGCAGTTCAAATTTTGGCAATCCTGCTATCACTATCAAAAATTGTATCCTCTGGGGGAATCAGGCATCGGTCAGCGGCCATCAAATACACAGCTATGGATCTAACTATAACATCTCCAATACCATACTTCAAGGGGGAATGGCGGCTATAACTGGTAGTTCCAACACCATCAATGACAATGGTGGCAACCTGAGCGCCGACCCGCTCTTCGTGAATGCGGTAGGCGGCGATTTACACCTACAAGCCTGCTCGCCCGCCATTGATGCAGGCACGAACACGGGCGCACCCGCCACCGATTTCGACGGCAACGCCCGCCCCCAAGGTGCTGGCTTCGACATGGGTGCGGACGAATACACTGGCGCACCCTGCTGCCCTTCAGGCAATGTACTCTACGTCAAGGCAAACGCTACTGGAACCAACAACGGCACAACTTGGGCCAATGCATATACCGACCTTCAAAGCGCCCTGAACAGCACCTGCTCCGGCATCACTGAAATCTGGGTCGCCGCTGGCACGTACAAGCCTACTAACTGTAGCACATGCACCAATGCCGACCGCAATATTTCCTTCGTGATGAAAAACGGCGTGGCCATCTACGGCGGCTTCCCGAACACGGGCGACCCAGGTTTTGCCGACCGCAACTGGACGGCGAACGTG
>JBGSKQ010000108.1:0-3723 GCA_041741095.1 Saprospiraceae bacterium | reverse complement strand
AATCTTTTTTCAACTGGTTAAACGAACTTCACGGCCTCCAAAACGCCTCGAAGGTTCGTTCAAATCAAGGATTGATTGTCCACATCTTTGGCAAAGTCGCTGCGGCTTTAGCTTTGTGGGTTTTCAACCCCTAATTCGCATGATTAAGCAAAAATAGAAAAGCGGCGGTGGGGTTTTGCCCTGCCCGCCGCCTTGTTTTTATAAGGTTTTTGTAAGTATTTTCCACTCCTGTCTAAGTCACGGTGTACGTTTAGGAACAAGCCGCTTTGTCATTGCCAGAGGCAAACTGCAACATCATGTTGGCTGTTAGAGCGGCATTTTTAGCAGCCATTGTGAAACATTAGAGTATGCCCTGATTCTTTAAGGTGGCCTTCGATCATGACACCTTGGTGGCAGTAAAAGTTACAGTTTTTTTTAAAACTTGCACCCACTTTCATCATCAAGCCATGCCTATGCAAAACGACTGTCTTTACTCCATCGCCGAAGCTGAACAACTGGTAAAAGGATTTATCCAATGTACCTTGCCCAAAGAAGAATGGACCCACGAGGCCCACCTCATCGGCGGCTTGTACATGCTCGCCCATTTTGGTGAAAATGCCATGGATGAAATGCGCACCCGCATCCAACAGTTCAATCAGTCAGTCGGCGGCGTCAACGATGACCACAACGGTTACCACGAAACAATGACCCGTTTCTGGTTGTGGCTGTTGAAGAAAAAATTCGTTGGTGAAAATGGGCAAGTCCATTGGAACCAAGAAAACCTGGAAGAACTGCTGGCCGAAGAAAGCCTGGCCGAGCGGAATTGTTGGCAGGAATACTATTCGGAAGAGGTGATGAAATCGGTGGCAGCGAGGCGAGGTTTCGTAGCTCCTGACAAGATGCCATTTGAATAATGCCATCAAAAATCAAAGCCCTACCCTTTCCTGCAACCAGGCCTTTTCAGCCACATTGTTCGTTTTTTCGATTTCCTTTTTTAAAGCTAAAATGGCTATTGTATCCGATGAATTGAGTTCCATTCGTTGGCGCACAAACTTGATGAGGTTCAGATAATTTTCCCGGTGGTAGCCGATGTCTTTTTGCCGGCGGATGTAGGCTTGAAAGGTGTCGAGCAGACTATCCAAAGCCGTAAACTCTCTGAGTTCGAAATAGCTCCGCAACAGCATCCGCCGTGCATCGAGGTTGTTCAGCACGTCTTTGAACTCTACCTGCCGGAGCAGCATCATAGCTTCCCCATAGCGCCCCGACTGGAAGTGGAATGAAGCCAATGTGTAACGCCAAGTGTTTTCCCGCTCCTTTGCCGGCAAGTGTTTTTTGAAATTTTCAATAAAATTGGCCACCCAATCATGCTCGCCTAAAGCCACGCCTAGCCTTGCCACGTTTTTGTAAGTATAGCCCGACAAAATGCCATTTTCCAACAAGGCATTATTTTCAAGGCCACTGCGGTACAGTTCGAATGCTTCCCGGATGTACATTTCCTCGCCCCTGTTCAGCCGTTTTATACAAAAATTGATAGCCAACAAATAAATATCCCGCAATTCAGGCTGGGGAAAATGGTTTCCAACTTGCCGGATAAGTGCTTTTAGTTTTTCAAAATTCCCTTCCTGTTCTGGCCCGGGGGCATTTTTCTGGGTTTGGTTTTCGCCCGAAAGCGCCTTGAACGCACTGTGATAAACCGCCACTGCTGGCACGTCTGCATAGCCGCCCTGTTCGATAAGGGCCAATACCGCATCGAGCAATTTAAGGTCGTAAGCCTGCTTCGACATGGTCTGATGGGTGAGCACGGTACAGCCCTGGCGCAGTGTTTCAGCCAGGAAGAAAGTCGTCAGTTCGTCGTGGACGGCCTGTAGGTTCATCTCGCCGCTTCGGCGCTGCTACATGGTGAGGGCCGCCCGCTCCTGTTCGAGCAGGTAGCGGTCGTAGTGGTATCGGGTGTTTCGCAGATTTTGCTTTTGCTGGAGGGCTTCGGCAGCGGTCATTTCCTTTTCAAATGCCTCGTCAAGGCCTCGTTTGCGGAGTGCCCGGCAGAGGTAAAGCTGCTGCTGCATTTCGTCCTCCAATGCCTCAGAAAGTGTGAGGTATTGGCGGATGGTTTTCAGCAAAAATGAAGAAGTGTAGTGCAAGGTCTTTTCATCAAAAGCCTGGCCTGGAAAGACTTGTTTCCATACTATTTCCTGCTGCAAGGCGGCCACTTTTTGACCTGACAGTGCCCCGTCCAGGTAGTCGAACAGCCGGATCACGTCTTCCCGCTGGTTGAAGAAGGGGGATCGTACGAACTTGCGCAGTTCCCGCCAGTCCTGTTTGGTGAGGCGGCGGAGGTGGCGGAGGAGGAAGGTATTTTGCATGGGTGGTGACAGAATTTAGGTCAGATTTACGGATAGTGTTTCTGAGAATTTCTTTGTAATTAATTGATAATCAATTTTCAAAGATAATTTTAAATTGGAAAATCTGAATTTTTGTCTTTGAAAACTGTCGAAGAAGTTGCCACCTTTGTTCAAGACCTAAAATCATGTTTATGAAAAAAATAAAACGAAATTTTGTGTTGACTATCCTTCTATCTTGGTGCTTTTATTTGCAGGGGCAAGAATGGATACAAACTTTTAGCGGAGAATATGCCGAGCGAGGTGCTGCAATAATTGCTTCGCCAGATGGAAGTGTTTTGGTAGCAATAGAAACTCAAAGCCTTGATTTCGGATCAAATCCCGGAGGCGATATTTATTTAGCAAGATTTGATCAAGAGGGAAACACAATTTGGGAAGATACTCTCGAAATCCCTGCCAATGGGTATGGTCATTTTCAATCAATGATCCTGACTCAGGACAGTGGATATGTTATAATGAGTTCTGAGGTCAACATTCTTCCAAATGCTACTGCTTATTTGGTCAAACTTGACAAGTATGGTCAGTTCCAATGGGTAAAAGAATATACAGGAATAGCTTCAAATGGCTTAGTAGCGAGATCTATAATTGAGTCATCTGAACATGATTATTTTATAACAGGTGCGCAAATAAATACTGATAGTTCAGACTTAGTGCTAATGAAAATTGATACGCAAGGAGAACTGATATGGTCAAAAACCTTTGAAATCCCAAATACCCAATACGAACAATCAATCACAGAAACAATTGATGGTAATTTGATGATTGGATTTTCGGAAGATGGAACGAGAGCCACACTAATAAAAGTTGACAAAAACGGCACCGAATTATGGACAAAGGTTGTAGCGGATAGCTTTAGGATTCGCAAAATCCAAGAGACACCAGAAGGAGAATTTCTCTTAGTTGGATATGAGTTGGACAACTCTATAAACAGTAATTTCCGCGTAACAAAAACTTCGAATGATGGGGATGCAATTTGGACATATTTAGATGGTAACCCAGATTTCAGCGATGGGGCCACAGATGTATTGATCACCAAAGATGGCAACTATCTTGTGGCTGGATGCCAATCTGAAAATATAGGATCCTTTACAAAAGGATGGTTATTAAAAATTAACCCTTTAGGGAATTTGATATGGCAAAGTTTTCTGGGAGAGTCCATACCAAAACGCTTTATATTTAATTCAATGACGGAACTACCAAACGGTTGTACTTACCCCAATCCTTCGGACAACTCAACAATAGTCCTTCGTTAATAAATTAGATTTTTTTAATCGTTTTTCTTCTTTGGAGCCACCATTTTTATTGGCTTCGGGTCTTCTTTTACTGACCTGGAAAAAGTACAGGA
>JBGSKQ010000107.1:0-10035 GCA_041741095.1 Saprospiraceae bacterium | reverse complement strand
ACTTAAGCTCTGGCTTTCTTTAATGGCTTCAAAAGCCACCTTTGTCTTGAATTTCGATGTGAATTTTCTCCTTTTCATTTCAACAAAGTTAAGCGGATTTATTGTCTTAACTTGTTGTCCTAATTCTTGGGGGAACTACAGTTCTTCTATTGCCTTTTCGCTTTCCCCTTCGCCAATGAGTTTTTTTAGTTCTTCCTTTTTCATTTTTTTATCAAAAATATAGCCTGCTCATATTGAAGACAAAGGATAATCGTCACAAATCGGCAGTGATGATTCTCATTATCCTCATTCAAATACAAAACGAACTGGGATGATAGAATACTTTTCACTGTTGACCTTATTGACCGAGAAGTTTTAAGGATGAGAGATGCGAAAAATCGCATTTGAATTGGGCGATCCTGACGACAATAGATGATATAATATCCATTTTGCCCGAAGAAATGAGAACAATAGTGGTTGATGCATAAATAGGGGCAAATTACAATGTTAATGAAACTGATGGGAGAAGGGGCTTAATCCCGAAAAGCTTCCCAATCCTTGACACAAGCCATCATGCGCCCTGAAAAAGCAGAGGGGTGCTCAGCGTACAGTTTTCTACCTAGGGCAAGGGCTTTGGCATCAAGTTGTTCCCTTATTGGCTGTGCAAGCTGCCTACATTTCTTTTTTTCTTCCGCATTGAACTTAATCGTACGTCCTAACAAATAGGACATGAATACTGTCAGGTCGTTGGAGTCGCCCAAATAATTGGTGAGGCGGTGCAGTTCTTGTTCCCAAGGTATTAAAATATCAGGCCAGGCATTTTGAATGATTTGGAATTCATACCTGAGATATTTTGCGTATTTGCGCCATTGATGGATTGCTCCGGGGGATGGAACTGCCAAGCAGAGATGAAAATATCCGTACCCCTGTTTGTACACCCTGGTCAGATTGTGAACAAGATTTGCCGGGTGGGTGACGCCCAATGAGGACCTACGGCTTTCTATTTTATGGATCAACAATAAGTTTGAAACCTCATCCAATAATTCCCCATTCTTTTTAAGATACCTTGACAGGGTAGTTTTTAAGATATTTTTCAGGGAAGGGGGGATTGGGATTTTGTATTCCTTTTTGTAGTGCGGCCTTAATATTTCAACAGTATCGAGCATAACCGTCAAATCCCTTATAGTAGATAATTTCCTTGCTTCGTCCCGATAAAATAGGTTTTCCTTTTTATAATATTTCCTTCCAAGTTCGGTACGCAATAACCGCAGTGCTGCCCTTGTCATCTTAAGGTGTTGCCGTGCCACATGGACAGCTTCCAAAAGATCGTCCGGATGGGAGATCGAAGATATAGCAACATTTTGGCACTCGTCCAAAATGCGCCTCATGCCTTTATCGTAGGTCTCATTGGTGCGGATGCAATAATCCATGGTATTGGAACCAAAAAAATCATTGGTTTGGCTTCTCCTTCTTTGGGCGGATCAGTAAATCGAAAAGGTTCGGAAAGCCTGCCGATCATTGCCGGACAAACCTTCCAAACCTTTCAAAACTGATGAACTGGTTCACTCATAGTGAGCGAATGGGTTCCTTAGGAATGAATGAATAATACTTTTGTTAAACAGGTTCGGCTATTTCAGCATGAATTTCTTTGCCGTGGGCCTTGGCAATTATGACAGAGTTTTCCACGCCATAAGGGCTGGGAATGTATTTGTCTGCCTCCCAATCGTTTTCCCAAATATTGTCGTCAAGCAGGTAACGGAACTGATATTCTTTCCCGGGTTCCAATTCCACACTGGCCCGGAATTCCCCATTTTTGGCTTTCATGCGGATGCCCTTTTCCAATTCCCAATTGTTGAAGTCGCCCAATACTTTGACTTCCTTGGCCCCGTTGGTAGCTTTTTCCGGCAAGGAAAAGGTTACCTTGTAAGCATTCTTGGATTCGAGAAATTGCTTTTGTAAACTCATGGTTTTTGTAATTTAAGTGAAACAATACAACAAAAAACCAAGCCTTTTGACTCCCGGTCAATGACCACTATCAAGGGATTTCGATGATTCTCGTCTTTAGAGCTTGTTTGGGATTTGGTGGCCGTTCGGTTCAATGTGGAGGGATGAAGCGCTTTGGTTTCATTCAGGAATATGAAAGATAGCAGTCGGGCCAGTCCCCTTCCCCATTATTGAAAGGCTGCGTGTGGTTTTTAATAAAATCCGGTAATCCAAGGGCTGCTCCCCTTTTGTCAATTAACGTGAATTTTGGCATTAAGTGATTGGTTATCAATTTTGTACGACTTCGCCGAGGACGAAATTCAAGCATAATCTTCACTTTCTGCAAATGCTTGACTTCTCCGAAGTCTGTCCTACTCAGCTCGATGCGGGTAGGAATTGGGAGGTAGTACGTTTGTAAAAAATTGATATTCAACGAGATACACGACCTCGAAGAGGCCGCACATTGCCATAACTCACGTTAATTATGAAACTTTGTATGACGAAATATTTTTTGCAAGAAAGGATAAACCACGGCCTTTTCCCATGATGGCAATCATGTGCGGCCCATGAGTAAGGTCATTGGAATATTTAAAGGAGCGGGCTAAAATTTGTGCAAATAATTCCCCCCATGATGATAAAGGTTTCTGATAACATTGTGTTTATTCCTGTGGAGGGGGTACTCCTTTCGGCAAACCTTTCCATTCCGCAAAATCCAAAAGGCTTGGTTATCTTCTCCCACGGCAGCGGCAGCAGCCGGCACAGCCCGAGAAATCAATTTGTAGCAAAAAAACTGAATGAGAAGGGCCTGGCAACCTTAATGGCCGATTTGCTGACCATCAATGCACCAAAAGGGATCTCCCAGGAGTTCGAGGGCTTGGTGGACGAATTTATCTGTCTCCACGCCCCCGCAGAATTCTTTGGCGTGGGAGCCTTTTACGAAGATTTTTCCCAGGTGGAAGATGTGGAGGTGATCTCGCTGCTGCAAGATTTGAACAACAGGAAAATGGCAGCCTGACACCTTGCTTTTTCCAATAATACCCTCCTGTCATGATACGAGTATCCATTTATTATCCCAACACTACGGCAAGCAAGTTCAACCTGGAATATTTCCTCACACAGCACGTCCCCCTGGTGGAAGGCCGCCTCCGGCCCGTAGGGCTGGAGAGGGTCGAAATTGACGAAGGCATAGCCACCCCAAAACCGGACGATCCCGTTCCTTTTTCGGTCGTAGAGCACCTGGTGTTCAACAACTTTGAAGAAATGCAAACGGCCCTGGGGGAGAACAGTGAAATGCTAATGGCCGATGTGCCGAATTTCACCAATGTGGAGCCGATGGTGCAAATTAACAGGGTGGTGTAATTTGGGGCCCGGCAAAGGCCATTTTATTGCATCATCTGCCTGCATGAAGAGGCAATACCTCTTGAGCAATACCCTGTTCATCACCACAATTTTTTGGTGAATCTATATCCTATCCATTAAATTTTTTCAACCATGAAAAAACAAACACCCCTTTTATCGTGCATGCTAATTAGCACTGTGCTGGCCATTGCCAATTTGAATGGGGCCAATGACTGGCGGATCAACAACGGAGCTTCTACGGAAACACCTGCCCATTTTTACGATGCAACAACGGATTATTGTGGCTCAACGAGCAACTTCCCCTGGGAAGACTGGGTTGCGAGGGTGAAATTCGGTAGCATTGACAACGCCTCCGGCAAAAGCCCATACAGCGATTTCACCAACCTCAGCACCAATCTCGGCACAGGCTCAATTCCTGTCGAATTGACTACCGGGTTCAGCTACTTCACTTGGGACGAATACTGGCGCATTTGGATAGACCTGAACCACGACGGCGATTTTTCCGATGCCGGCGAAACGGTTTTTGAAGGCATCAAACCCAAACCTGCAAACGGCTCGCCCAGCGCTACATTGAACGGCAACCTCACCATTCCTGCTTCCGCCCTCGACGGTCCGACGAGAATGCGGGTTTCGATGAAGCGCAATTCTTTCGCAATGCCTTGCGAGACCTTGCCCTTTGGCGAAGTCGAAGACTACTCGGTAAATATTTCTTCGGGGCCGTCACAGTTGCCGGACCTGAGCGGCCTCACCATTGAAGTTATTCCAGGTAACGGAGGGACTTGCTTCACGAATCCAGGGCAACCTTTCCTGGTTTTTTATGGTTTGGTGTTCAATTTCGGTACAGTTCCGGCAGGCCCGTTCAGCATGAAAGGCTGGTTCTCAAAAGACCAGCAACTAAGCGCAGACGATGTGTTGTGGCAAAGTTTTCAGTACACCGGAGCGGTTCCCAACAACCCAGTGGACTTTAGTTTCTCAAACCCAGTACCTGCCAACCTGCCGCCGGGGCTTTACAATGTCATCCTTAAAGTGGACGTGGACAACACCGTTGCCGAATCGGACGAAACGGATAATATATGGATACAGTCAGGGTTGTGGATCGGAGCGCCTGATTTTACCATTGGCAACGTAAACGGCCTGCCCTCTACGATTCCGCCGGGCAGCAACCTAAACGTCGCAGTTCAGGCAAAAAACCTATCCGCTTTCCCACTGGCGGAGATAAGCGGCAGCCTTACGGCAAAAATTTATCTGTCCGCCAACAATCAATTCAGCCCCTCGGAGGATGTGCAATTGGGGACGGTTCAGATGGCTTACAACCAGTTTTCCAATCCGCCGCAATACCTAAACGGTACAGCCTGGGCGAATGTAATCGTGGCAATTCCCGGCGGTATCGCAGCAGGTGATTATTACATTTTCGTGGAATTGATCGGTTCCTGCGAAAAAAGCACCGCCAACAACCTCACGAACCCCATCCCCATCCAGCTTATGGCAACACCAGTTTGCGGTTTTTCCAAAACCTATGTGGAAGGGAATGCCTTCAACGGAATTTATGCCGAGCAAACGACAAACGGCTTTAAAATCATCGGCGCAAAACCATTGGTGCCTTCCGGCACGACCTTCCTCAATATGAACACGAATCAGGACGGCGTCTTCACCGGCTCGACGACCGAGAACATTTCCGCTCCCATGTCGCATGCGCCTTTCCGCCTGAAAGACGGCAACTACCTCTTCCTCTCGACGACCAGCGACCAGAAAATCAAGCTGGAAAAACGAACTGCCGGAGGCACGGTGATTTGGAGCAGGAATTATATTCTTGTTAATACAGAAGTGATGAATCCTGTCAATCTGGTGGAAGGCAACAACGGCAATATTTTCATCACAGGCACCTTGGACGACTCGCCTGCGGGCGCATTTTTCAAGCTGTTTGTACTGAAAGTCAATAACGAAGGTTTGTATCAATGGTCGTCCACGCACAGCCTTCAGGCTAATCCAGGAAACTTCAATGTAAAAGGCTTGGCAGCAACGCAGGACGGCGGCCTCATCGTTTACGTTACACCTTCCAACGTGGACAATTACATCGCCCGTATCGCCGACTACGGCAATTTGGTATGGTACACCATGATTGCACCAACGCCCCTCAATGTTGTGAAAAATGCAGTGGAAGGAACCGACGGCAGCATCCTCGTCAGCTATACATCCGATGCGCCGACCGGGCCAACGCCTGTCAACGTGAACTTTGCTAAATTGACCAGCACCGGTGTAGTAGATTGGAGCAAAAACCAAACAAGCATTTTCGGCAGCATCCCTAACCCGGTGTTCATTGACTTTGCCCAGCCTTTCGTTGCTGCAGCACCAGGTGGCAATTTCGCAGTCGTGTTCACGGGTGTCGGCGGCTTGTATATAGCGGGTCTCAGTTCGACTGGGACAACTTCTTGGACGAAATTCCATGCCTTTACACCGGGCATTAGTTTCTTTGCAAGGTCGTCCGATGGAGGCTACCTGCTCGCAGGTTCCATGAACAACCAGCTTTGGCTGATGAAAACCGATAACCTTGGCGCTTTCTGCAACACGCCCCCGCCGCCACCCGATTACTGCGATTCGCAGAGCAATGCCCCCTGGCACGACTGGATCGCCAGGGTGAAACTCAACACGCTGGACAACCAGTCCGGCAAGAGCGTGTACAGCGAATTCACCAACTTGGGCACGTCCCTTCAAAAGGGGCAGAGCTACCCCATCACCCTGACCACAGGCTTTAGCTGGGAAACCTTCAACGAGTACTGGCGGGTCTGGATAGACTGGAACCACGACAATGTATTCTCCACACCCGACGAACTGGTGCAGCAGCAAATCCTGACCGCTCCTGCCTTTGGCACACCTACTGCCAGCATCAGCGGCAGCGTCAATGTGCCACAAGGCGCACTGATCGGCCCGGCCCGTATGCGGGTCTCGATGAAACGGGGCGCCTATGCCTCCGCATGTGAAAACTTTACTTATGGTGAAGTGGAAGACTACATGGTTACCATCGTCAACAGCCTGACGGGCAATGGCAGCGAACGTGCATCGGGCCTCGCCTTCGAGGCCGTAGCACGGGCAACAGGCGTAGATATGTTCGGTGCCTACCACCAACCAGATGGCGTGGCCGAAGTTGTTTTTGAAAAATCCACCGACGGTGAAAACTATTTTCCTTTGGAAATACAGCCTGGCGAATTCACCGATGCGGTAGAGGCTACTGACAAGGAACCCATCGAAGGGGTCAACTATTACCGATTGGCCCTTCACCTGACGAACGGCGGGCTGAAAGTCGGGCCCGTGCGGGCGATATTCTTCAAGCCGATACCCGATTTCACCATCCTGCCGAACCCAGCCACAGAAATGGCCTACCTGAACGCAGAAAAGTTGCTGGGCAAAAGCCTGCGTGTCTCTTTGCACAATGCACAAGGAGTCTTGGTGAAAAACATCATGCTCGACAAGTTGGAAGTGCCGATGGTAGAGCTCCCGCTGAATGGCCTTCCTTCCGGGATTTATATGGTTTATTTGACAACGCCCGGCAGTCGGCCACAGGGCAAAATTTTGGTGGTAGAAAGGTGATACTGACGATTAAACCGGGGCGGCATTTATTCCAAGTGCCGCCCCGAAAAGTTAAACATGCAATTTTGATTCACCCGGCGGTGATAGCAAAGACTTAAGGCCAAGAGGTTGGTTTTTAGATGGTACAATTGGTTAATTCGGATATTATTTAAAATGAAAAAAGTCCAGTATATAAAACCATCCATCTGTTCAGATCAATAGTTGCAAAATATCACTAGGCCTTATAACCCAAGTCATTTCGCACCAAAGGCTGAGCATTGAAATTCGCATCAACATTTGAAACACTTACCAAAATTTATCACGATGAAACCATTAATTAGAAGCCTGATTACCATCCTGTTTTTTACAGGATGTTACACTTTCTTGAATGCCCAATTAGGCTTGGGCTTAAGGGGAGGTATCAACTTTGCAACCGCAGAGCTGGAAGAAAAAATTGATGGGACATGGGAATCCGACTACAAAGATTTTGTACCCAGAATCAATGCCGGACTGATTGCGGAAATTAGTTTTTCGGAAATGTTTGCCTTGCAACCGGAAGTGAATTTCATTCAAAAAGGCTATAAAACGACTTTCCAAAACGGGACGACCTATGATTCCAAAGTTTTGATGAACTATGTCGAAGTACCTGTTTTCGTAAAAGGCAGGTTTGGTACCGATCTGGTTAAATTCAATGTACTGGCCGGGCCGTCAATCGGATATGCTTTCAACGGAAAAGTTAAATCCGACGATACTGAAATTGATATAGACTTTGACAAAGACCAAATCAAACAATATGACGTTTCCGCCCTCTTGGGAATTGGCGTAGAACTGAAAGCCGGGCCTGGAAATATTTTCTTGGATGCGCGCCTCAACTGGGGTATTACAAACCTTGACGATTCGAGTAATTCCGACGACTTCAATTGGCACAACAGGGGTATTGGCATTGGTGTGGGATACATCTACCGTTTGATTGAGTAGCTTGATTTGCCGAAACCACTAGTGATGTTGAGTTACCGGATTGCTTACTCAACAAGAGGAATTCGACGTTGATTTAAGCCAATCCTTCTTCCTATCGTGCGGAAGGTATATCCTACAATGAATGCGTTTGGATTTACCTTCCGCTTTTAAATCCCCCTGCTATGAGAAGTATCCAATCCTTCCTCCCCCATCCCCGCCACACAGAAATCAACCGCATTTTTGTGAGTGCAAAACCCGATAGGGCATGGGAAACCGCCCGGCATTTCAACGCTGCGGAAATTCCCTGGATAAAAATGCTGTTCGACATCCGAACCCTGCCAGAGCGGCTGTTCGATAAAAATGAGGAACTCGGCCCCATCTCCATCGGAGTGGACGAAGTGACTAAAAGTGGAGCGGGCTTCATGCTGCTGCACGAAATTCCCGGCAAAGAAGTCCTCGTCGGTTCAGTCGGGCAGTTTTGGCATTTGAATATTCCATTCAAGCAAGTGACGCCGGATGATTTTTCCCGATTCAGTGAGCCAGGCTGGGGCAAGCTCGCATGGGCCATTTCAGTGGAACCTTATCGGGATGGGAGCACCATTAGTCTCGAACTGCGTACCACTGCCACAGACGAACGGAGTTGGAAAAAACTCAGCCACTACTACAATATCATCGGCATAGGTTCAAAACTCATCCGCAGTTCGGGCATGAAACACCTCGAAATCCTGCTCGGCAAAATGAAACAGCCGTACACAGATACCATGCCCCTGCCCGGCGACGAAATTATCCCAGATACGAAGTATTCCACTACCCATGAGACGGTCATCGAAGCACCGGTTTCGATGGTTTGGCCTTACCTGATGCAGCTCGGTTGCGACCGGGCAGGTTGGTACAGCATTGATTTGTTGGATAACGGTGGCAAGCCCAGCGTGGACCATATTGTGGAAGGATGGACGGATAGGGGGCCAGGGGATCACCTTGCTGCCACCCCCGCCCAAGATTCTTTTTTCGAGGTTTACCAAGTGGTAAAGGAAAGTTGTTTCGTCATCGGCGGCGAGTCCGAAAAAGCACATGGGCTGCTCAGCCCTTTTAAAATGACATGGGCATTTGTATTGGAGCCCATCGGCGAGGACGCCACACGACTGCTCGTACGGGCCAACATGAAATCCTCCCCTGCCTGGGCAGAATGGCTCGCTGGCAAAGTGTTTTACCCACCCATACATGGCCTGATGGAGGGAGTGCAACTTCACACAATAAAGGGAATTGCCGAACGGGATGCACAAAGGCGGGAGGAGTACGCTGTTGTTTAACCTTCAAAACATATCAGCCATGCTAACCTCGCTGCCAATTGGCCTACTCCCATGATTGGAGTTTGGGAACGCATCAACATTGGGGTTTTCATGCTGTGGGTTCTGGTATTGGCTGTTGTTCTTTTGCGCACAGTGCACAAGGAAAGTGAACAACTTTATACAAAAACAGCCATCGGTTATCAACATGTTTTTATTAAAATGAAAAAACATCCATTCATTGCAGCCTTCCTTTCCTTGTACCAGGCCTTGGTCAAATCAACGTCGGGCAACCTTCAAGGGGAACTGCGATACTTTTCGCAGCCACCGTCATGTACAACCTCAACTCCATCTTTCTCCCGGTTTTCGTCGGTATTAACCCAGACCCGGCGAGAAACCGAACAATGAAAAACGATGAACAATGAAAATAAATAAAGAATGGCATGAGCAACATCCCATGCCAAAGAACCCAACCTTTGAACAACGAGTCACCTGGCATCTGGAGCACCTAAAGAACTGTTCCTGCCGCAGGGAATTGCCCAAAAAGCTGATAGAGGAAATGGAAAAGAAAGGAATTCCAATTTCACCCCTACCCTACTGAAATCGTTTGAAAGGAGTGCCTAAAATTTTGATGCATTTTCAAAACCCGGCAGTCTTAGTCTTGCTGCCGGGTTTTGGGCTTAAAAACTTAGCCCAAAGGGGTAAGGGTATTAGAATTGTAACAACTTTACATTCTCATCAAAAGACAGGCTCATGAACCCTGATTTGAAGTAGTCACGACTTAATCTGACAGTTTTAGTAATTTTGAAACAACCACATTTCATCACTAAAACAAGATTAGAATCATGACTACTCAAGACAAAATTATCAAAAACAAGTTGGGGTTGCTCCGTTTGGCCAAGCAGTT
>JBGSKQ010000106.1:0-223258 GCA_041741095.1 Saprospiraceae bacterium | reverse complement strand
ACTTAAGCTCTGGCTTTCTTTAATGGCTTCAAAAGCCACCTTTGTCTTGAATTTCGATGTGAATTTTCTCCTTTTCATTTCAACAAAGTTAAGCGGATTTATTGTCTTAACTTGTTGTCCTAATTCTTGGGGGAACTACATTACGACTGTGTTCATCACTTTTACTATGTCGGAATTATTGGTCACAACCGCATCGTCTATTTCGCCTTCTACTATGTCGCCAAAGCCAAGGTTATAGATGTTGTTATGTATCCTCGTAAATTCAATCCCTTTGTGAATAATACCTTTCGGGCCTTCACTGTGTAAAATGAGAATATTAAGCTTTCTCCAAAGTTGTCATAAAGCGTATAAGTTTCCCCAATCATGATCCGTTTGGTTTTAACGCCTAAAAGTAATCAACGCGCCGTAGCTTTGGCACTAATTTGTTGCAAAAGGGAAATGTGGGCAGTCGAAGGGTTCTCACCTCTCACTCCTCACCCCTCACTTCTAAACAAAGTACATGAGAAGACTTCGCCGCTTATTGTTTACCCTGATCGTCCTCGGCCTGATAGCAATGGCCGCCCTGTTTACCGTCAACACCATTTCATACCATTCCAAACAAATCAACGTGGCGGCGGTAGAGCCGCTGAAAATCAGCTACGAGGCCGCACGGCGACTGGCAGGGGCGGTGCAGTTCCCCACCGTCAGTTTTGAGGGCGGGGTGGACACTGCTGCCTTCTTGAAAATGGATACTTTCCTTTGGAAAAACTTCCCATTGGCGGACTCGCTGCTGGAAAAAGAGCGCATCAATGGCTTCAGCTACATCCTGAAATGGCCAGGCCAAAACGCCCGCCTCTCCCCCATCCTGCTCATGGCCCACCTCGATGTGGTACCCGTGGAAGAATCGGGCAGCCGCTGGGCGGTGAAACCCTTTGCCGGGGAAATCAAGGACGAGTACATCTGGGGGCGTGGCACTTTGGACGACAAGGTGGCCGCCTGCGGCATCCTCGAAGCGGTGGAGCTGCTCCTACAGGTGGACTATGTGCCACAGCGAACGGTCTATATCGCTTTCGGCCACGATGAGGAAATCGGCGGCGAGGAAGGTGCCAAACAAATCGCCGGGGCCTTCCGACAGCGCAGCGTCACTTTTGAATATGTCCTCGACGAGGGCAGTGTGATTGTTGAAAATGCACTGCCCGGCCTGGACAAGCCCCTGGCGCTCATCGGCGTGGCAGAAAAAGGCTACGCCACTTTCGACCTGACTGTCAACCTGCCAGAAGGCGGACACTCTTCCATGCCACCGGAAGGCTCGGCCATCAATATTTTGAGCAATGCCATCGTGCGTTTGAAAAACAACCCCTCTCCCGCAAAAATAGAAGGTGCGGTGAACGACATGTTCGAACACGTAGGCCCGGAGATGGGCCTGTTTCAAAAGGTCGTTTTTGCCAACCTGAAATGGACGGCACCTTTGGTTAAATGGCAAATGTCCGCTTCACCGTCCAGCAATGCCATGCTCCGGTCCACTGCGGCGCCCACCATCATCCATGCGGGTTTTAAGGAAAGTGTATTGCCCATGAAGGCCAGCGCCAAGGTCAACTGCCGCATACTGCCCGGCGAGTCGGTGCGGGAAGTGATGAACTATGTTTACAAAACCATCGGCGACGAGCGGGTGGTCGTTTCCCTCAGCAAAGGGGGGCAGGCCAGCGAGCCGCCGGCTGTTTCGGCGCAAAATACCTTTGGCTATTCTGTGATTCAAACAAGCATCCGGGAGGTGTTCCCAGCAGCGGTGGCCGCCCCGTCATTGGTGGTCGGCACGACGGACAGCCGCCATTTCCAGGCTGTTTCAGAAAATATTTACCGCTTCTTGCCCGTCCAAATGGACAAAAGTGACCTCAAGCGCTTTCACGGCGTGGACGAAAGGATTGGCATAAAAGATTACGAGCAGGTACTGCGCTTTTACAGGCAGTTGATTTTAAATAGCTGTAAATAATTGCGGCACCTGGATAGTTAAACGTCATCGTCACGATAGCTATCGGGACGACGACGTTGTGCCCGAGTAATTGTTTGACTATCCCTTGGCGGTTATTGGCCCACCAGTTCCCCGGTTTTATTGAAAAATATCGAAACGATGGGTTCCCCGCCCACATTTTTGAGGGGCCGGGAGAGGCCGTTCAACCTTGTTTCTTCCGAGCAGTCGGCCTTTTCTGTGGTAAAAGGAGCAACCGTTTTTTGGAAATTGAAAGTTTCAGTACCAGAGCCATCCGGGAAGGTCACTTCGGCCATGAACTTGAGCTTTTTGAGGGAGCCGGTTTTGTTCACCACCTTCATGCAGAGCATATTGGTGCCTGGGGTACATTCACGGAGGTTGTAAAAAACTATGACCCCGTCGTGATCCTGCAGCACGGTCCACTGATCGCCGGGGCCAGCTTCATCCATTGGTGGGCAGGTGGAAGTGGATGAAATGGACAACAAGGAAACGGCCAGGGCGAACAGCGCAATAAAGAATGGAGTGTTTGTAAACAGTTTTTTCATGGTAACAAATTTTAAAAAATGATATAAACCCCTTCACGTGAAGGGTTATCTTGGACACAGCAATAGACGGCCAGGCAAGGCAGCGCCATTGCAGGGTACTAATTGTTGAAGACTGGGAAAGATGTCGTTGTTAAGCTCTGGAAGACCCTTAGATCAATTCGACGGGTATCGGTTTGGGAGAGTTTGATAAATGAGGTTTGATCTTGCGGAATGGGGCAAAGGTAATATTCTTACATTGAGAAAATACAGCCTTGTTAAAAATCTATTTTTAGCTGTGCCAATTTGAACTGAGTTTTGTTAATCGGCCAAACAGCTTTTGGGGTATAGGCCAACAATTGCCGGCGCCACTGGAGACTACCGACGCACCCGGAGGTCACACAGTTTTTTATACCAATGAAATGGGATGAAGGAGGTAGTCATACTTTCTTGGGGCGGGGGTGGTCATTTTTTTATAAAATCACACCATCACTTGAAAGCTGTATCATGTGGTTTGTTCAATAGGGTATAAACGAATACAGGTTCGGGCCATGTGCCGCCCGAACCTGTATTGAAGGAAACTGCAATTTCTTTGTCGCCAAGCGCATGATTAAATTTTCTTTTCCGGGCGATGGCTTTGCACAGCCAACAAGCCCTGCCTTTTTCTGTATTCCCGGAAGGTAATCATACGCTGCTGTTCTTCGTCCCAGAGCTTGTGGTTCACGCATTTTAGGCTTTGCCAAAAGGTAACAGTATTCGTATGACTGCTCAGCACGGGGTTTTCCAAAGCACATTTTTCAAGGTGATAATTCGGAATGCGTGAACTGAGGTGGTGGATATGGTGGTAGCCAATATTGCCCGACAACCATTGGAAAAGCTTGGGCAGCTTGTAATAGGTACTGCCTTGGATGGACGCCAGCAGGAAATCCCATTTCTCTTTGGGCTGGTTGTAATTGTGCTCGTGCTGGTGCTGTACGTAAAAGAACCAAAAGGCAATTACCCCAAACAAAAAAACAACGGGGATGTGTACCAGCAAAAACTGTTTCCAGCCCAGCAGGAGCGCCAGGAGGCCATAAACGAGCAGGATGGAAAGGTTGTTGAGCAACTGCGGCCAGTGTATCCTGCTCCATGTTTTTACCCTAAACATTGGCAAGCGGTTGGAAATGATCAGATAGAGCACTGGCGCAAAAATGAACTGGAAAACAGTCGAGCGCACCATCCGATACAACAGTTTGCCCGCCAAAGAACGGCGGTTGTATTCCTCTACAGTGAGGAAAAAAATATCGCCAATGCCACGGTGTTCCATCTGTCTGTTGTGGCCGTGGTGGGCGTTGTGGACTTTGGCCCAATACTTATAGGGAATTGTGCTGAAAAAACTGCTGAAATATCCCAGCAGGTTGTTCCATTTTTTTGATTTCAAAAAAGACTGGTGGCCGCAATCGTGCTGAATAATGAATATCCTTACCAGAAAAAAAGCGGTAATGCCTGCCAGTGCCAAGGTGATGGCATAGTTCCATTGAAGGCTTAGGTACATGATGGCCCAAAGGCCAAGGAAGGGCGGAAAGGAGGAAAGCAGTTGAACGACGGCTTTGCCAGTATCCGGTTTTTGATATGGGATGACCATTGCCTGCCAGCCGCACAGGTCAGCCTTGATGTTTTGTGATTTCATGTTTAAATGATTGAGCCGAAAGAAAAACCAAGGTGGGAAGAAATAACATCACCACAAAACTTCGAATCTACTAATCCGGCAAGTGAAAAAACTTAGAAACTGTTTTATAACCCTTGACGAGTTTTAAAATAGCTTCAAAGAAAGGCCATTCAACGGTGGGTCAATAAAGGAAAATCAAAAGGAGTTTGTGATGCTTGCCAATTTAGGTAAGGAAAAAAACAACGTCTGAAGATGGATTATTTACCAGGTCTCGTGACTTGACTTTTTTTGAGTCATCTTTAAAAACGCCTCATATTGTGAGTGTGTTGCATGCACGGAAAAAATGTTTTTCCCAACAAAGCATCCAGGCAACAGCAAGGCCCCCGAAAATAAAAAAATAATAAATGGCCGTTTCAGCAACAATATTCACATTGCCCTGTTTTAATGACTGAGTTCAAAGGACTCAAAGTATCACGCAGGTAATTTCTTCGATATTCCGCAGTTTTATTTCTTCCCTTCCTTACGGTCGCCAAGACTTAAAATTCCAGATTTCACTTAATTCTTGTTTGTTTCATGGCAGCTTTTCGGCTACAGTTTTTGGTATTGCCAAAAACGGAACACGCCGACAGGTGTCGTTGCTTGTGTTACTATTTTTTTCACATTTAATTTTTTAGTTAATGAATCTTTTTGTTGCAAAACTCAGCTTTGACACTCAAAGCGAAGACCTCAGAAAAGTGTTTGGCCAATATGGTGATGTTTCATCCGCCAATGTGGTGATGGACAAAATCACCGGCAATTCCAGGGGCTTCGCCTTTGTGGAAATGGACGACGAGTCATCGGCCAACAATGCCATCAATGGCTTGAACAACTCCGAACTGGATGGCCGTACCATCGTTGTCAAAAAAGCCGAACCCAAAGGAGACACCCGCAGTAGTGGCGGCCGTGGAAACGGCGGCTATGGTGATAGAAACCGTGATAGCAGCCGCTGGTAATTAAATACCAACCGGTCTGATAGGCCCAACATGAAAACATTGCCATGAGAGGAAACTTTCATGGCATTTTTTTTTTGCCTTTTTCCGCATAAATCTCGAATGCAAGTTTTTAAAAACCACACTTTTCCCATTTTGAAAATTCAATTTCACGCCGTTTCATCTTCTCGCTCGTGCAAGCCGCCTTGTCATGGCCGTAGGCCACCCGCAACGTCATGCGTGCTGATTGAAATGGATTTAATATATGGCCAAATATGCTCCTTGTCATTGCCCCTCCTCGCCGCCTTCGGCAACTCGTAGGGGGAACGGTTTTTGAGGACGTTCCGCCCCCAAACCCCCTGTTTTACACTACCTGTCCCGAATAACGGGAAAAACTATCCGCAAAAAAAAATTCGCCCCCTCCGTTTTCTTACCATACTTCAATGCTTTCCCGCCCAGTTGACCTGCAATTTTGTGAGAGGAATGAGAGGAATGAGACTCGATAGCTATAGGGAGATAGGATGTTAAGTTCCCAAATCAACCATACAGCCATACAGCCATATAGCCATTTAACCATTTAACCATCCAACACCTCCAATCATGGACAGAAAAAATTTTATCAAAAAAGGCCTGATGGGCACGGGCATTTTTGCTGCCTCTACCGCCCTGGGCAGTGTTGTGAAAAACAGCATAGACGAACTAAAAGAACTCGACATCATCGGGTTCAACCATATTCCTAACACTAAATCCAACATCATGGCAAATACCGTCCTGCATAAAGCCGACACCAGGGGCCATGCCAACCACGGCTGGCTCGACTCCCACCACACTTTCAGTTTCGCCAATTATTACAATCCCGAACGCATGCACTTCGGCGTGCTGCGGGTGCTGAACGACGACCAGGTGTCAGCGGGCATGGGCTTTGGCACCCACCCGCACGACAACATGGAAATCATCTCCATCCCGCTGGAAGGCGACCTGGAGCACAAAGACAGCATGGGCAACACCACCGTCATCCGCCACGGCGACGTACAGGTGATGAGCGCCGGCACGGGCATCCGCCACAGCGAATACAACCGCAACAAAGACCAGCAGGTCAAATTCCTGCAAATCTGGGTCTTCCCGAACAAGCGCAACGTGGAACCCCGCTACGACCAAATCACGCTGGACATGGCCGACCGCCACAATCAATTCCAGCAAATCCTGTCGCCCAACCCCGACGATGCGGGCGTTTGGATTCACCAGGATGCCTGGATTCACCTCGGCCAACTGGACCCAGGCGTGTCGCTCGATTATTCCATCAAAAAACCCGGCAACGGCATCTATGCCTTCGTGCTGAGCGGCGAGGTGAGCATTGACGGGCAAAGCCTGGGCCGCCGGGACGGCTTCGGCATCTGGGACGTGGAGAAAATATCGGTAAAAGCCGACAGCAATGCCGAGCTGCTGCTGATGGAAGTACCCATGAAGGTGTAAACATGAGCGGCCCTGTGAGGTTAGACCTTATAAGGTAGGGTTGGCCTATGGTGCAGACATCCCCCGGCCCCTCCCGAAGTAAATTCGGGACAGGTTCTTCAAAGGAGGGGTGGAAGGCTGCTTCCATGTTTAATCTCACGTGAGTTATGGCATCAAACTTAGCAGGATTGGAACGCGGATTAGGCGGATCGGGCAGATTTACGCTGATTAGATTTGTTAAAAGAAAAAATCCGTTTTGATCCGCATAATCCGTCCAATCCGCGTTTCAATCACGTTAGAAGAGTTTATAAGTTGACGGTTTTCAAATATATATTGCCATAATTCACGTTAATCTGAACAATTTAGTAGAGGCTTATTCCCCCTTTGAAGGGAGCAGGGGGGATGTCCACTAAGACAACGTAGTCAAAACCCCGTCAATCTACATTCAACAAAAATCGCAAAACGTCTTTTTTAATAAATAAAAACAAGCAACAATGGCAATTACCAAATGGGCGCTGGATCCAGCGCATTCAGAACTACAGTTCAAAGTAAAACACATGATGATCACCACCGTCACCGGCGGCTTCGACACCTTCGAAGTGACGGCCGAGACGGAGGGCGAAGATTTCTCCACCGCCAAGATCTCGATGGATGTGGAAACCGCCTCCATCAACACCGGCACTGCCGACCGTGACAAGCACCTGCGCAGCGGCGACTTTTTCGATGTGGAGCAATTTCCCAACATGAAATTTGAAGCCACCGAATTCAAGCCCAACGGCAGCAGTAACGACTACGTGCTGAAAGGCGACCTCACCATCCGGGGCGTGACCAAACCCGTGAAACTCGACGTGGAGTTCGGCGGCATCGGCAAAGACCCCTGGGGCAACACCAAGGCGGGCTTTACCCTCTCCGGCAAGATCAACCGCAAGGACTGGGGCCTGAACTGGAACGCCGCCCTGGAAGCCGGTGGCGTGCTGGTAAGCGAAGAAGTAAGGCTGCTGGGGGAGATACAGTTGACGAAGGTGGGGTAGTCTTCAGTCCACAGTCCACAGTCTTCAGTCGGCAGTTCGCTCCCGGCAGCTATGGGACTGCGGACTGAAGACTGAAGACTGAAGACTGAAGACTGAAGACTGTGGACTGCGGACTACCCCGCCTTCACCGCCTTCACCGTTGTTTCCAAGGCTACTTTTGCCTTGAATTTTGAATTGAAATTACGCCGTTTGTTCGCCATTTTTTTACAGGTTTAAATGTGAAAATAATTAAATTTTCCATCTTAAAATACTGTCCAAAAATTGGGGACAACCGCAAAGTGCTGGTTGGAAAAAGATATTACCACGAGATTGAGAAATATAAAAACCTCTATCTCGAACCAGCGAAACGAACCAGCTTTAATAAAGGAGAAGTATCGGAAGATGATTTGCCGTTTTGATAGAAAATAAAAAAGAAAGAAAGAAGGCTGCTGCTAACACTGCGCCAGCGCCCATGCCCAGTAAAAGCTGGGCACGTGGCTGGTGCTAATGTTCATGCCTTAAACGCCACCCTTCATACAAGTTCAACAACAGCATAACTCCCATACACCCCACGAGCTGTCATGAACCCGCCGCTACTTACAGGTCTCAAACCTACTTTGAAATTCCACCCGGCAGCTTCAAAAATGTTAAACAATAAATTGGGAGAAAAAAGAAAAAGCGCCCCGCCCCAAGCTGCTGAAAGGAAAACTGAACTACCACCTTTCGCTGGACGCTCAGTTTTGGCTTTGTCCTGGTGCTCAACTACAGCCGGGGCATCATCGGACAGGGTAGGGTGAAGGTGGACAATGGCCGCACCCAATACTATGGCGGCCTAACCCAAAATTTTGGAAAAATCGGCCTGACGCTTCGGGTGGGCTGGAATGCTGCCAGGAGGGTATAAAGCCAGATTAGAATCCAATTAAATAAACCCTCCCAAAAAAACTTTTCCCGCTGCCAAATGTCATTCGGCAAGAGCAAACACTTCTTTACTTTGCCGCAAAATCCTTTCCCGCTATGACAAAACAGCAGCCCGACCTCCAACAACATTTTCCTTGCCCGCCGCCCAATGCCGGTGAACTCGTCAGCGAACTGCTCGCCGTCCGCAAGGATATTTTAAAAAAAGAAGCCAGTTTTAAGAACCTGGGAAAAGTGCACCCGCACTACCAGAAAAGTGCCCGAAACTTGGTGCAGTACCTCGCTTTCCGGCTGCACGACGTGCGGGAGCTACAGATAAAATTGTCCGACCTCGGCCTCTCTTCGATGGGCAGGGCCGAACGAAAGGTACAGGCCACCATTGACACGGTGCTGACCCACCTGCACCGCCTGTCCGGCAAGGAATGGAACCCGAAGGAAAAACCGCCCTTCTGCTATCAGGAAGGCCGCCGCCTGTTGGAAGAAAATACCAATGCCATGCTCGGCGACCCTATGCCCGGCCGTCGGGTGCGCATCATGGTCACCATGCCCAGCGAGGCCGCCGACAACTATGATTTGGTGAAAAACCTGATGCTCAACGGCATGAACTGCGCCCGCATCAACTGCGCCCACGACGGCCCGGAACTCTGGGGCCGCATGGTCAACAACATCCGCCATGCCGAAGAAACGACAGGCCGCAAGTGCAAAATACTGATGGACCTCTGCGGCCCCAAACTCCGCACGGGCGACCTGCCGCCTGGCCCGGCAGTGCTGAAAATCCGCCCTCGCCGAAACGATCTCGGCGAGGTGCTCGGCCCTGCGCACGTCTGGTTTTACCCAGAGGAAGCCCCCCAGCACGAGGTAGAAAATGCCGACGCCAGTTTTCCTGTGCCGGGCAGTTGGCTGCTGCATTGCAGGGAAAGCGACACCATTACGCTGGAGGATGCCCGTGGCTCCAATCGGAGCCTGACCATCGTCCGTGCAACGCCTGAAGGCTGTATGGCCACCTGCATGAAAACGGTTTATTTTTCGCCCGGCATGAAGCTGCAGCTCAACCGTAAAGGCAAAAAGAACAAAAAGAAAACGGTGCGCATGGTCAGCGATTTGCCAAAAAAAACCGGTGCTATTACCCTGAAAACAGACGATCTGCTGTGGCTCAGAAAAAGCCCCGAACCGGGCAACAATGCTTACCACGACGAGGCTGGGCAGTTCCACACCGCTGCTATCGGCTGCTCCATCCCGGAGGTGCTGGACGACGTGCAGGTGGGCGAGCCTATTTGGTTTGATGATGGCAATATCGGCGGCATCATTGAGCAAAAAGAGCCGGACAGGGTATTGGTGCGCATCACCCTCACCCGGCCCGGCGGGAAGACCCTTCGCAGCGAGAAAGGCATCAACCTGCCGGAGAGCAACCTGCGCCTCTCCGCCCTGTCGGAGGAGGATTTGGAAGCTTTGAAATTTGTGGTGAAAAACGCCGATATGGTGGGCTTGTCCTTTGCCAATACCACCAAAGACGTGGAGGATTTGATTCTAAATATGAAAAAACTGGGCAAAAAACTGCCCGGCATCGTGCTGAAAATCGAAACACCCCGGGGCTTCGACAACCTCCCCGCCATGATTCTAAAGGCGATGGAGACCCCGCTGTGCGGCGTGATGATAGCCCGTGGCGACCTGGCCATCGAGGCGGGCTTCGGCAGGCTGGCAGAAGTGCAGGAACAGATTTTGTGGATTTGCGAAGCTGCCCACGTGCCGGTCATCTGGGCCACGCAGGTATTGGAGGGACTGGCCAAAATGGGCATGCCCACCCGTGCCGAAGTCACCGACGCCGCTATGGGCGAGCGGGCGGAGTGCATCATGCTCAACAAGGGCGACCACATCGTGCAGGCCACCCGTGCCCTATCCGAAATCTTGAATCGGATGCAAGACCACCAAACGAAGAAGCGCTCGCTGCTGCGGAAATTGCATTTGGCGGAGAAGTTTTTTGCCAGCCAACATTGAGTTATTGGCCGATGGGCCCCCAAAAATATCACTGACCAAAAACTACCACTTATGCCAAATGATTTAAGCTCAACGCCTGTCCAGCGTCTATTGGGCTTGCTGAAAATAAATCGGCAGGAAATCACCAGCATTTACATCTACGCCATTTTCAACGGGCTTATCAACCTGTCATTGCCACTGGGCATACAGGCCATTATCAACCTCATCGGTGGTGGGCAGATGTCGCTTTCCTGGGCCTTGCTGGTGGCGTTTGTCATTGCGGGCATCCTCTTTACGGGCATCTTGCAGGTGATGCAACTGCACCTTTCAGAAAACATTCAGCAGCGCATTTTCACTTTCTCCGCCTTTGAGTTTGCGTACCGCCTGCCCCGCATGAAGTACAAGGACACCGACCAATACTATCTGCCGGAGATTGTCAACCGTTTTTTCGACACCCTCAACATCCAGAAGGGCTTGCCCAAAATCGTCATTGATTTTTCCACGGCCTCCCTTCAAATCGTTTTTGGGTTGATTTTGCTGTCGTTTTACCACCCATTTTTCATCCTGTTCAGCTTCTTGCTGCTGCTGGTGGTTTTCCTCATCCTCCGCTTCACGGGGCCAAAGGGCCTGCAAACGTCCTTGCAGGAGTCGAAATACAAGTACCAAGTGGTACACTGGCTGGAAGAGCTGGGCCGCACGATGGCCACTTTCAAACTCGCCGGGGATACGCCCCTCCCGCTGCACAAAACCGACGGCTTGGTATCCAATTACCTGAAAGCCCGGAAAGCACATTTCAAAGTACTTATTTTCCAATTTATCAACCTCATTGGCTTCAAGGTGCTGGTGGCGGCGGGCTTCCTCGTGCTGGGCGGCACGCTGGTGATCGAACAGCGGATGAACGTGGGCCAATTCGTGGCCGCTGAAATCATCATCCTTTTGATTTTTAGCTCTGTGGAAAAGCTCATTGCCAGCTTGGACGTCATCTACGACGTGATGACCGGGCTCGAAAAACTGGGATTTGTATCTGATTTCCCCCTGGAAAGCAACGAGGGCGTACACTACGAAAAACCAGCAGGCTGTACGGGCATGGAAGTGAACATCCAAAACCTGTCCTTCCATTTCGACAACCATACGCACGACGTGTTAAGAAACATCAGCCTGCACATCCAACCGAGCGACCGGATTTGCATTTCTGGCACGGGCGGCTCTGGCAAATCGCTGCTGCTCAGGCTCCTGGGCGGCATGTTCACAGGCTACACTGGCAGCATCAGTTACGACCGCCTGCCCATCGGCAATTACAACATCGAGCACCTCCGCTCCTACATTGGCGACCTGATGTCGAACGAACTCATTTTCCAGGGCACGCTGGAAGAAAACATCACGACCGGGCGGAAGTGGATCAGTTTTAACGACGTGAAAAAAACAGCGGACGAGGTCGGCCTAACGCCCTTCGTGGAACAACTGCCGGAGGGCTACCGCACCATGCTCGACCCCCACGGGCGCAGGCTGCCTCGCAGCATCGCCACGAAAATCCTGATAGCAAGGTGCTTTGCAGGAAGGCCAAGCCTCGTGCTCGTGGACGACCTCCTCCACGTGTTCGATGGGGAAGAACGCCACCAAATGGAAGACTACATTTTCAATCCGCCATGCCCATGTACCATCGTGATGATTAGCAGGGACAAAAAAATACTGCCCCGCTTCAACCGCCTCGTCCTCCTGGAGGAAGGCGAAATCGTATTCGACGGCAAACCCGCCGACGGCGAAAAACTGCCCATTTTTAATAAAATTTTCAAGGATTGAACCATGTTGAACATCAGTCACAACCGCATTGAAGGAAGAATTGACCGAAATATCTACAAAGCTTTCGGGCTAATCTGGGAAGCCAATGCGGCCCGTGTTTTCAAGCGCATCGTCCTTTCTTTGCTGGCACTGTTACTTATCGTCCTCTTTTTGCCCTGGACGCAGAACATCAGGGCCAAGGGCTACGTCACCACCCTGCAGCCAGGGCAGCGCCCACAGGCTATCCCCTCCATCATCGCCGGCCGCATCGAAAAATGGTACGTGCAGGAGGGGGATTTTGTAAAACAAGGCGACACCATCCTCCAGGTCTCCGAAATCAAGGACGACTACTTCGACCCCCAGCTCATTTTCCGCACCGAGCAACAGCTGACCGCCAAAGGATTTTCCATTTCATCCTACCAGGAAAAACTGGAAGCCCTCGACGCACAGTACACGGCAATGATTGAAACCCGCAACCTGAAAATGGCCCAGGCAAGGAACTACATGCGGCAAGCTGAGCTTAAGGTGCAGAGCGATAGCATGGACTTCCAGGCCGCCATGATTGACTACGACATTGCCACCGAACAGTACCGCCGTATGGAAGAAATGTACAACCGGGGCATCGAGTCTTTGGTGAAACTGGAGGCCCGCAAGCTGAAAATGCAGGAATCGCAGGCCAAGCGCATCAGTGCCGAAAACAAATGGCTCGCCAGCCAAAACGAACTGCTCAACGCCAAGGTGGAACTCAGCTCGCTGCAAAACCAATACAGTGAAAAGCTCTCGAAAATTGAATCCGACAAATTCTCCGTGCTGGCCGCCATTTACGATGCCCAGGGCGGTTTGGCCAAAATGGAAAACCAATTGGCCAACTACCAGGTGCGGCAGGGCTACTACTTCATCACCGCCCCGCAAGACGGCTACATCACCAAGGCCATCAAATACGGCGTGGGGGAAACGGTCAAAGAAGGCGACCAATTGGTGAGCGTCATGCCCGCCTCCTACCATTTGGCCGTGGAGATGTACATCAACCCCCTGGACCTGCCCCTGATGGACCCCGGACAGGAGGTGCGCCTCCAGTTCGACGGCTGGCCCGCCATCGTCTTTTCTGGCTGGCCGGGCGTGTCCTACGGTACCTTTGGCGGGCGGGTGGTGGCCACCGACCGCTTTGCCAGCGACAACGGCAAGTTCAGGGTGCTCGTAGCCCCCGATACTACCGAATACCCCTGGCCCGATGCCCTGCGCATCGGCTCGGGCAGCGTGGGCATGGTCTTGCTGAAAAACGTGCCCATCTGGTACGAAGTCTGGCGACAACTCAACGGCTTCCCGCCCGACTATTACAAACCAGAAAACGGCGAAAAAATGGATGAGCTTAAGATGAAGGCCCCACTCAAATCGGTGAAATGACGAACGATGAATAATAAACAATGGATAAACCTTTGATTATCAAAACTATGACAACTATATTAAGTCAAGCAATGACCCAATGACAAATGAAGATTGAAGATTATCTAAAACTAATGATGAAGACCTATTGGTGGCTGGCATGTTTGCTGTTTCCTTTATTTTCAAATGCACAAAGCCTTAGCCTCGACGAATTTTTAAGCCGGGTAAAAAGGAACCACCCCGCTGTGCAACAGACTGCGCTGGCCAGGGAGCGGGCCAACCGGGAAGTACGGCAGGCCAGGGGCGCCTTCGACCCCGTGGCAAAATTGGCATTTGATGAAAAGCACTTCCGGGACAAGCAATACTACGGCGTCTTGGAGAGCGAGCTGAAACTGCCGACCCGCCTCGGCCTCGATCTCAAAGCAGGATACGACCGCAGCACGGGCATTTACCTCAACCCCGAACAAGAATTGCCGGCGGGCGGGCTGGCTTATGCCGGGCTGGCGCTGCCACTGGGCCAAGGGCTGTTTATTGACGAAGAAAGGGCCAACCTCCGCCAGGCCATGATAAGGGCCGAGGCCGCCGTTTTTGAACAGACCTCCGTGCTAAACGACCTGCTCATGGAGGCCGCCATCGTCTATTGGAACTGGTACGCCGCCGAACGGGAAGTGGCCATTTACCAAGAGGCCGTGGCCGTGGCCCGAGCAAGGCTCGACGCCACGGTGCAGACCTACCAACTCGGCGACCGCCCTGCCCTCGACACGCTGGAGGCCCTCCTGCTGCTGCAAAGCCGGGAGGTGGACCTGGCCGATGCCCAACTAAAACTGCAAAAGGCCACCCTCTCCCTCTCCAACTTTTTTTGGGATGAAAACGGCCAGCCAAGCCCCCTGCCCGATGCTTTGGCCCCGGCCGGCCTGGGCAACTTCGCCCTGCAACAGCCCGCCAACTGGCAACAGGAACAGGCCAATCTGTCCCTCAGCCACCCCCTTTTGATCCAATACCAGCTAAAACTGGATGCCCTCGGCGTGGAGCGGCGCTGGAAAAGGGACAAACTGAAGCCCAAGCTCGACCTCACCTACAACTTCCTCGCTGAACCCGTCGGCGGTGAGTTTTGGTCGGATGTAGCCTTTTCCAATACCAAATGGGGGCTTAGTTTTAAATACCCCCTCCTACTTCGGTCAGAGCTGAACGGCGTGGCCATCACCAACCTGAAAATACAGGAAACCCAGCTCGATCTGGAGCAAAAAGAACTGGCCCTGCTGAACAAAGCCGCCGCCTACGCCGCAGAGTGGCAAAACCTGGGCAGCCAAGTGGCCACCGTGGAAAGCGCAGCCGCCAATTACCGCCTCCTACTCAACGGCGAACTCGACCGCTTCGGCTTCGGTGAAAGCACCCTCTTCCTGGTCAATGCGAGGGAAACAAAACTGTTGGAAGCCCAGGTAAAGCTCGTGGCCGTACAGGCAAAAAGGGAAGTGGCCCGTGCGGGCTATTTCCACTCGCTGGGCAGCTTGCCTGCGTATTTTTAATGGGCAAACCGCCATGTAGGCCGGCAATCAAAAAAATCATTTGCAGTAGAACTATATTTTGATTATCTTTGGTAAAATAGCCAAAAAACCAGGAAATACTACAAAAAACGTCCTAAAAATAAGTCACAGGCGAGCTATCGCTAAACGTAATTCTACTGCACCGGAAATCCTATCCTGTTCTGGCTACAATATTTTTTAACCTTTTAAAATATTCAATATGAAAAATTTTACCCCCCCCCCAATCTCGATCTTGGCTAATTTCTCTCATCCTTTTGGCCATGCTCGGCACTAACATGTCGCATGGACAGCCTGCCAGCGAACCGCTGTATGGGCCTTATGTTGGAGACTACGCCCGCAGCTATCACATTAAAACCTTCATCAATTTCGCTTATTACACAAATAATGGCGATTGGACGACAAATGTTAATCTGACTGACAGAGCCGACGGCATTTTGCGCGCGCTCAACGACGCTTATGGAAAGCAAGGGATATTTTTCGTGTTTGCCGAAATAGATTGCGGCAGCAGTTCCTTTGATGTAGTTGAAATTAATCCCAATGTAGGAATTGATCTTTATGCTGACCCGGAAGTCCTTAATATTTTTGATTTCGGCGATGATGGCTCACTAGATGGCTTTGCCTATAATGCCCCAAATTACTATTGTCGAGCGCAAGGGAGTTATCAGGGCGTACCTGCTAGCCAATCGTCAACAATAATTCACGAAGTTGGCCATTGTTTGGGCCTTTTGCACCTTTATACAGGAGAGGACGGTGCTGCCGGCTGTAGCGAAATCACAAGCACTACATGTCCTTCTGGTGCCCCAGGTGGCACTGCTATCTGCCATTGCTGTGGCGATGCTTGCTGCGATACAGGGCCAACTCCCCAACAACTTTTTTTTGATGTGGACTGTGTCCAGTGTGAAGATGATAATGGTAATCCTTATCCCGAAGCTGACTGCAAAAACTATATGTCTGGCTCAGACGGCGATTTGGCGACCAGTTGCAAAGATCGTTTTAGCCCGGAGCAGGTACTCCGTATGAAACACTATCTCGAAAACTCCGCTACTTTAGCCGACATGCAACTGCCTCCAATTTACAATCCTTCTACCGTTCCTTCCAGCCCATCAGGTGACATTGTGATTGAAAAAGGTGAATCCTTTACTGTAAATTCTACTTTGGAAATGCTACCGGGAGCTAGCATCACGGTCGAGCCGGGTGGCAGCCTGGAAGTTTATTCCACCATTACCGGGGCATGTGGCCAGATGTGGCAGGGCATAATCGTAATAGGAAAACCGTCTGCTCCCGATGGCCACGATGATTTAAGTGAACATGGATATGTGTGGGTTCATTCAACTGGAAAGATTGAACACGCCCGCTGCGGAATTGCAGTTCACGGGGCTGATTACGATGGCACAGTGCTAACCGGGAAAGGAGGCGGCTATGTGAAGGTGACGGGCGGCACTTTTGAAAACAACCAAATGGGTGTTCGCTATGGTGAATATCACCGTCCGAACAAGGGGCATTTTTGGGGAGCTGATTTTACAATTACAGATAATTATCGGGGAGAGGCAAGTCCAGTTTTTGTGGAACTAAATGCCGTACAGGGTCTGTGGTTTTTTTATTGCAGCTTCCAAAACCTAAGTACCGACTGCAGTTCCAAGGAAAGTCTTCCTATTGGCATAAATTCTTTGGAGGCTGGATACAAGGTGGAAGCCTGCAACTTTGAAGATTTATACATCGGCATAAAGGGATTTGAACTCGAAGAGTTTGGCTCTTTTAACATCACAGGTTGCAGCTTTTCAGGCTGCTATACTGGAATTGATGCCACAAAATGCGAGAATTTCCGTATCACGGGGAGCGATTTTTCCATAAAAAAGCCAAGCGAATGTGCTTCTTCTGCAAACGATGTCATCGGCATTAAACTCCAAAGCAACACCCCAGGCTTCCGACTGATGAAGAATGACTTCTTCTACGACGGCATGGGCGACCCCGATGAGACCCTGATTGGTATCCAGTGCAGCGGCCTGGGCAGCGGAATGGACAATATGATAACCCGGAACACCTTCACCGACCTCGACATTGGGAACCGGGCAAGCGGGAACAATGGCAATCTTCAGGATGGCCTTATATACACCTGCAATACCAATGTCAGCAATCCCGACGATTTTATTGTGACCACCGGCGGCACCATAAGGAAAGTACAACAGGATTTTGATAATATAAACGATTTGCTCCCAACAGGCAATATTTTTTCCGAAGAGTTAAACTCTTTTTTTAACAACGGGCCTACAAGTATTACATACCATTATTATGACTCCGGCTCAGCCCAGGATCCCATATCAGCAGGCTTTTGGCAAGGAATAACCGCTGAAGAAGTAAACATACCCAACGGCAATTGTTCTGATCCTCCCCCTTGCGAGGACTGCCCACCCGATAGTTGGAATGACAACTTTTTTAACTATCAAACAGACTATTTTACACGGAAGGACAACCTGCAGTATCTGACCGACACCAACCAGATAGCGGCGGAACTGGACACCATCCATACCCTGCGGCGGCTCATGGACCGCAATGCCAGCCTCATCCTGCAGCACTACAGCCTCGATACGCTCTCGTTCAATTTGGACTCCATACTCACATGGCTGACGAGGGTCAATACCTTGCCCTCCGATCTCCGGCTGGCCAGCCATTATTTCTTCACGGGCAATCTGGAAGAGTTCGATACGCTTTGGGCCGAGATACCCGTTAAACACGAACTACAGGACTATCAGGAAGGCGAATTGGACGAGCTTGGGCTGGTCTATAGCCTGATGAGGCCGCAGGTGGAGAATGGCGACCCATTGGACAGGCTGCCACAGGCCACCATAGACTCCCTTATGTTCTGGAAAAGCTGGTGTTCAGAACCAGGCTTCCTGGCACATAGCCTTTTGTGGCGGAACGGCTTGGAAACAGAGCCGGACTGTTCTGCTGGAATGGGCAGCAGGTCGGATGATACAGAAAAAATTACTAAAATCAAAGCGGACAGGCTTATTATATTCCCTAATCCTACGACAGGGCAGATAACCATCGTTATCCCAAGCAAAACTATCGAAGGTGAATTGTTAATTCATACTTTACAAGGATTTATTGTTAGAAAAGAAATGGTAAATGGCCTTATCAACCAAGTACAATTTAGTACAGAAGACTTGGCGGCTGGGGTTTACATTATTACCTTTAAGGAAACCAATAACGGGGTACTCTACCACGAAAAACTGATTATTGGCAAATAAACCAAAAAGGCTTCTGGTGCATCGCACCAGAAGCCTTTTTAATTTAGAATTTGATTATGAAATACAACGCAATACTTTTTGTTGCCCTATTGTTTAGTTTTTTACAGACCAACCTAGCCCAGCCCGGTTTCAATAAGGTGACGACGACTGATTATCCCCAAGGGCAACTGTTCGACATGATAGTGCACAACGACACCGTCATAGGATACGGTCTTGCATTCAACGATAGCGTGGAATGGACGCAAGGGCTACTTTTAGTTAAGTTTGATTCTTCTGGAAATTTATTGAATAGCAATCTGATATTAGCCCCGGAAGGCGATTTTTATTCCATACATTACCATTGGGGTAAAATCACCACTGCCCCAGGGGGCGGGTACACCATGACAGCGGCCCCTTATTATTCCAACAGCTCAGTACTCATCAAGGTCAACAACGATTTGGAGGTCGAATTCACAAAAGAATTCCCCGACACTGTCAACCTGAGTAACTTTCGCTATGTGATTGAAAATACACAAGACGGTTATTTGCTATACGGAGCCATTCAGCGGCCCAATTTCCTTAGCAATGCCTTTATTAGGAGAGTAGATGGGCAGGGGAACACAATATGGTTCAACTATTATGGAGATTATAGCAATGCAAGCGCTCTGCTCGACTTAAAAATGGTGGACGATTCCACCATCATAGCTGCCACTGTGGAAAAAGTAGGCAACAACGACAATGGCTCACACTCCATCCTGCGCACCATCAACCTGGAAAGTGGGGCCGTGCTGGATTCTTTTGTCTCCGAGCCTGACCCGGAAATAGGCTACCTGCGCAAGGTGATGCCCTTCCCCGACGGGGGCGGCTTCCTGACCTACGGCGTTTCTGTGGTGGAAGTGACCCCCTTCGGCTCAAAACTGGTCCAGCCTACCTTTGCCAGGTTCAGCGCCAACTTCGATCTCTTATGGGTCAAACGCTTCGGCAAGATTTACAACCTCGCCACTGGCTTGGGATTTTTGGACATCGAGCGGACTTTGGACGGCCATTTTATTGCTGCCGGGCGCGATGTCGTTGAACTTCCAGATGGTAACGATGGTGTCGCTGGCACCTTGGTAAAATTTACGGAATATGGTGATAGCCTTTGGGCCAGGTACGACCAAGGCCCCTATCCCCCTAATTATATCTACGCCCACCATTTCAGTGGCGTCGGCATCCTCTCCAGCGGTAACATCGTGGCTGCGGGTACTGCTACACTCGGCATGGACGACAACATCTGGCTGGTAAAAGTCACCACCGACGGCTGCATGGACACCATCCTGTGCGAACCCATCACGGGCATCGTGGAGCAGGCGAGGAAGGAGGGTGTGGAGATGAGGGTGTACCCCAACCCTGCCAATCAGGAAATATCCATAGAATTGCAAAATTCAAACACGGACTATTTCATCACTATCTATAATGCCAGGGGTGAAAAAGTAGCAAGCCAGCTTGCCAACAGCAGCAGCGCAAAAACTGTTATCTCTGTGACCCGTTTTTCGCCCGGCATTTATTTTTTGGAGCTGCGCAACAAGGAGGGAATTGTCGGGCGGGAAAAAGTGGTGGTAAATCGGTAATGCCTTTTGTTTGAGCAAAATCGTGTCGTTTGAGCAAAAGGAAATTTCATTGGTACTGTCATGAAAATTTTTGCCGCCGTTTGAAAAAATCCTTTTCTTGGCAAAAAATCATTGCCACATGAAAATTGCAGCTATTTTTTCAAGCCTCGTTTTGGCCATTTTTTGTTTGTCAAATTGCAAAACCACTTCCGCCACATCCAAGGCACCCGTTGACCGCTTTGCCAGCGAGCGGGCCTCGTACATCCAACAACTCAAGGCCGACATCAAAGGCAAAGAGCAGATGCCCGTCGAAAGTGTCTATAAAAACCTGAAAGTGTTGGGTGGGTTCCCTGCCGAAAATCTCCTATATGCGATGGACAACTGGAGCCAAGCGCTTGGCGTAGGCTGCGGCTTCTGCCACGACACAGGCAACTGGGCCTCCGATGGCAAACCTGAAAAGGAAATTTCCCGCCAAATGGTCACCCTGGGTGAAATGATCAACACGGAAGTCCGCAAAATCCCCAACCTGACCAGCGATAAGCCGACCGTGAACTGCGCCACTTGCCACCGGGGGGAGAAGGTGCCTGCCTTGAAGATGGGTTGAGGGATTTACGAATGACGATTTACGATTTATGATTTAGGCCGTTAAGAAAATTTTTCTGATGCCAAATTTATTCATTTCTCAATGCCACTAAAGGCGGCAGTTTTCATAAAAAATCATAAAAAGTCTGCGTCTTACTGCGTCAAAAAAATCTGCGTCAAAATTTTTCTTAACACCCCTAAATGACGATTTACAATTCCATGATTCGTAAATCTTTTCACGCCGCCAATTTCACCCACTGCAAAATAGCCTTGGCGGGTTTCAGCGAAGTGATGACGATGTCGTGTGTTTCGCCCACCTGCATGGCGATGTAGTCGCCCGGCCCCATGCGCACGGTGCGGGTGTTGCCCTGCTCATCGGAGATGTGGCATTCGCAGGTGCCTTCCAACAGGACGAAACTTTCGAGGATATCGAAATGCACCTCTTCCGGCACCTCCTGTTTTACCCATGCTACGAACAAGTCCCGCCTATCGTTGGACTCCAGCGGGTGCAGGTGTACATTTTCAAAATCGGGGGGCGGCTCAATGCCCTGGACGGCTTCTTCCCAATCGAGCCAATTGCTATTGTCTTCGAGCAAGGGCAGCTTGTCCAGGTCGAGCTTTTGGCGCTGGGAGGACTGTGATTTGAGGGCGTTAATTTTGGCCAAAATCTTTTCACGGAGCGCAGCGGGCGGCGTCTTGGCGTGTGCATGTGCAAACTGCAAGAGGGCTTCCTCTGTTTGCCTGATTTCTTCGCCTGATGGTACGGGGCCTTCTTCCTGCGAGAGCAGGTCTTTGATTTCGTCCAATGCTATGTCGTATTTCTTTTTCAATGTTGGTCTTGTGTTTAATTGTCGCAAAAATAGGTACGCAGTTCTTTTAGTGCCAAACGGGTGCGTGATTTTACCGTGCCGAGCGGAATGCCAAAGTTGTCAGCTATCTCCTGTTGGGTGTAGCCTTCAAAATACATCCATTCGATAATTTCCCGGCAATTGGGCGTCAGTTTTTCCACCAGCCGTTTCAGGCCGATGGTATCTATCTGCAATAGGGTAGCTTTTGACCCCAATTCGGGATGTACGAAATTTTCGAGGCTTTGGTTTTTTCTGATTTGCGAAAAATATTTTGAACGGGTAAAATCAATGGCCGTGTTGCGGGCAATGTTGATGAGCCAGGTGGCCAGCCGTCCCTTCAGTGGATCAAAACGCCCGGCGTTGCGCCAAATTTTCACAAAGCAATCCTGCAAGAGGTTTTCCGCCTCTTTTTGGTCGCCCACGATGCGGTGTATGATGCCAAACAACATATCGCTATAGGCATCGTACAGCATGGCAAATGCCTGTTCGTCGCCTGCCTGCAAGCCAACGACCAGCCTGGCCTCCATGTCCTGTTTGATGTACTCCATTTTATCCAGCATAAAAAGTTGGTTACTGTCCTACTCTGATGTTGCATAGTAAAAACGGGGGCACAATCGCCTCGCAATTTACAATGCAGGTGGCATAACTGATCATTGGGAGGTCTGAATAATGTGTTTGGGTGTTTATGTGTTTTTGTGTTTGGAGGGGCTTGGTTTCAATTGTTTTTTGTTGGGCTAATCAAAACGGTTAGTGTGTTGCTTTTGGGCCATCTACAATAGGTTTGCTTCCAGCGCATATTTTATCATGGCGGCGGTGTTTTTCACCCCAAATTTGGCGAGCAGGTTTTTGCGGTGGCTGTCCACGGTCAGCGGGCTGATGTAGAGTTTTTGGGCGATTTCGTTGTTCGTCAAGCCGTCGGCGATGAGGGCCAGTACTTCTTTTTCACGGGAGGTGAGCAGTGGGATGTCAGGCTGTTGGCCGACTGGCTTGGCGATGGTCTGTGCCGCTTCCATGCTCATGTACATGCGGCCTTTGTACGCTGCCACTATTGCTTCTTCGAGCTCTTCCCCATTGGCATTTTTCAACAAATAACCAGAAGCCCCGGCGTCAATCATGCGGGTGATGTAGCTGCGTTCCTTGAAAGTGCTGAGCCCGAGTATTTTAATTTTGGGAAAACGCTCCTTCAATTTTTTGCACAATTCAATGCCGTCCAGGTCGGGCAGGTTGATGTCCACCAATGCCACATCGGCGGGCGTGTTTTTCAAGGCTTCCAGGGCAGCATAGCCATCGTTGGCAAAACCCGATATTTCCACCAGCGCCGCATGTTGCAGCATCATACGGATGCCCTCAATGACCATCGGGTGGTCGTCTATGATGAAGGTTTTGATTTGTGTTTCCATATTTATTCTTTTACCTCAAACTCCACTCCTACATTCATCCCCTTCCCGTTTTCAGAATGCACATCCAACCTCCCCTCCAGGTAGCCAACCCGTGATCGGATGTTCATCCATCCCACCCCTTTTGCCTGTTCCAATTGCGCAGTGTCCATGCCTTTTCCGTTGTCTTCCACCGTGAGGTTGATCCGTTGGCCGTCCCTTATCAACTGCACGATGGCCTGGCTGGCATGGGCGTGTTTCACCACATTGTTCAGCAGTTCCTGGGCGATGCGGAACACGATGACCTCCACGTCCTGCGGCAGGCGTTCTTCCATGCCAAAAGATTGGAAATGCACTTTTAGCCCTGTGGCCTGTTCGGTGTGGTCGCAATAGTCTTGCAGGGCATCCCGCAAGCCAAAGCGCAGGAGGGCTTCGGGCATCATGTTGCGGGCAATGTGGCGCAGCTCGCCGATGGAGCGATCCATGTCGCTGATGACCTGGTTGAGCGAAGTGGCAGCGGTTTCGGAGAGTACCTGGTGTCCTTTCATGGCGAAGAGGGTTTGTTTGATGCCGGACAACATACCGCCAAGGCCATCGTGGAGGTCACGGGCCAGGCGGCCACGTTCTTCCTCCTGGCCCCGCAGCACTGCCCCGGCGGTGGCGATTTGTTTTTCCTGTTCCAATTGTTTGATGGTGTGTCCTTGTATTCGCAATTGCTGCACGGCGAGCAATTCCCTGTTTTTTTGAAAACGCCAGGCCAAAAGGCCGCCCGACAGCAACAAAACGGCCAGGCCACCAGCGCCGTAGGTCATGGCCCGTTGCCGTTGCAGGCGCAAGCCTTGCAGTTCTTTTTCTTGTTCCAACTGGCTGATTTTCTGCTCTTTAGCCTGCGTTTCGTATTTTGTTTCCAATTCTTGAACAGCATGGACAAGGGCGCTGGTCACGAGTGTATCACGGATGTCCTGGTATTCCTGGCGGAGGCCGTCCCATTTTTCAAAATCCCCATTTACCAGGGCAATGTCGGAGAGGGTGAGCAGGATAAATGCACGGTAGTCGTCCATGCCCATTTGCTCTGAAATGACCAGTGATTGACGGCAATATTCTTCCGCTTTTTTAAATTCTTTTTGTTCAAAAGCCAAGAGGCCGAAGCCGTGCAGCGTAGTCATTTTGGTATAGGTCTCGCCAGATTTTTCGGCAATCTGATAAGCCTCTTTGTACAATTGTTCTGCTTTTCCAAGGTGGCCTTTTTTCATTTCCAAATCGGCCAAAATGCCGAGGCAATTGGACAGCACGGCGGCGTATTCCACTTTTCGGGCATAGGCTACTGCCTGCTCAAACCATTGATAAGCCGCTTCGTTTTTGTTCATGCCCAAAAGCGCATTGCCGATATGTTCGCAGGCAGTGGCGCAGGTGTAGTCGTCGCCGATGGCTTGGGCCTGTTCCAGGCTCCTTTTGGCATAATCCCTTCCCTTTTCGTACAGTTTCAGACCATTGTAGAGGATGGCGATGTTGTTGTTGACGGTCGGCGGGAAGTGGGGCGGGACCGTGGCTGTTTTCATGGCCTCCAGGGCTTTGTCGTAATAATCAATGGCCAGCCAATAGTTGCCACGTTGATTCCAGGCGTTGCCGACGAGGTTGTACACGGCCACTTTTTCTTTTCCCAGCCCCAACTTGTCGCAAAGCGGGGTAGTAGAAAGCACAAGCTCAATGGCCTTGTCGTATTTGCCTTGGCGGTAAATGGCGTTCGCCAAATTGATGCGGCAGCGGACGATGCCCTTTTCAAAATTGTTCTTTTCGGCCAGCGCCAATGCCTGTGTCAAATAAAGGATGGAACTGTCGGCATTTCGGTCGGTATAGAGCTTGCCCGTTTCCATGAGCGCCCAGACTTTGGCGGTATCGGTGTCGGCATTTTTAAAAAGGCCCATCAGGCTGTCACGCTGGGCGTCCACCTGGCCGAAGAGCTGCCCAAAAAAACTGGCGGCAATGGCCCATATACCGATGAAACGAATCCGATTGTCTGCGCTCATTTGGCTTTAATTTCCGCCAAATTTCAAACAACAAAATCGGTATTTGCAAGCCCTCCCTTAAAAATCCCCTTTTTCGTGGAGAAGAAAACCCTTGATACAGGGGATTGATTTTCAAATGCTTATAAAAACACCTTTGCATGGCCAAAGGGCACCTTGATTTCGCCCACAAATTGGTACACCATAAAGCACCTAAAACCCTCCATCATCATTTAACCCAAAAAATTCTTTTAACCCCAAAATCCAATTTTATAAACCCATCGTAAATGGGGAAAACCAAATGAAAACAACCTCTCCAGCACCCGATTCAAGGGGCATTTTATAAAAACAATAGCAATGAAAATCCTTAAAATCTGCGGCTTCGCAGCAGCAATGTGGCTGTGTGCGGCGGGGATGGCTTTTGGGCAAAATGAAATTGGCGGTTTATTATTCTCCGACAATCTGGAAACTGCATCAGTGGAGGTGGTTTCGGACAGCTTGGCCCATCGGTTGTGCGGGACAAAATCTGAAAGTTTGGCCGTGGAAAGCCATCCGCTTCAGGCCCATGAAACCCCTGCGCCCAAAGCGAAAACCAAAATGAGAGGAGGAGCCTTTGCCCGATTCTGGCGGGCTATTCAGTGGACGGAAGCAATTGACCAATTTTAACTCAAATCCTTCCTAAAGCATGAGCGAATACCATTTTATCACTCGTTGGCAGATGGACGCCACTTGCGAAGAAGTCTATGGAATACTCGAAGCGGTGGACGGTCTCGCCCGCTGGTGGCCCAGCGTCTATCTCGATGTGCAGGTGCTGGAAAAAGGGCAGCCCGGCGGCGTCGGCAAAGTGGTGGCATTATACACCAAAGGCTGGCTGCCCTACACCTTGCGCTGGAAGTTCAGGGTGTCGGCCACTGATTTTCCCAACGGCTTTTCCCTCTCTGCCATCGGCGATTTCGTGGGGCAGGGCGCGTGGACATTCAAGCCTGTAGGCGATGGCAAATGCGAGGTGATTTACGACTGGAAAATCTCGGCGGAGAAGCCTTTTTTGAAAATGTTGACGCCGCTGCTACGGCCTATTTTTTCCGCCAACCATCATTGGGCTATGCGAATGGGGGAGAAAAGCTTGAGGTTGGAGTTACAACGGTGTCAGGCGAAAACAGCGGCTGAACTGGCAGCAGTGCCGGGAGCGCCTGGGCCTATATTTCCGCATAATTTGTTGAATAATAAAGTGCTGAGGAAGCAAACTGAAGGACAAACGAACATTGGTTCTTTGAAAAGCCAGTTTGAATAGATCATTTATTTGGGTAATATCCCAGGTTGTTGAGGGCTTTTCGGACATTGACCAAACCGGGCCTGTTTAATTCCAATAATTCAATGGTGGCCCTGCCTTTTGGAGTTAACCCAACGACTTGGGTAAAATCATTTGTCCAAGTAAAATGCTCATTCCAATTGTCCTTTCTGGGATGGAATAAGGCACTTGGGTTTTTGGACAAAGGATCTATCCCTTCCGTATGCTTCCATTTTTTTGCATTGCATCGGTCGCAAGCAAAAGCGAAATTCTCCAACTCTTCGGATCCACCTTTGATTGGGGGAGTAATGTGATCGGAATGGAATGCACTATGGGAAAAAGCATAAGGGAATTTGCAGTATTCACAGCAAGCTTTTGCCCGTTCTTTGATAAACTCTTTGTCAGCTTGTGACAATTTGTTTTTGGCCATTTTAGGATTTGTGCTTGAACTGTTTCGTCAATTCTGATAAGGGAAGGCCTTTTAATTTTGCCAATTCCCCCATCAACTGAATGCGTTCGGCAGCTTTGTTTTCTAACAAATCCAACAGAAAAAGCAGTTCTTCATGCTCTTTCTGTGTTATTGTACCGTTTTGCATTTTTGAATACAACCGCTTCTCTTCCCGCTTGATGGACGCCGGAATAATTGTTTTGATTTTTTTTAAAAGTTCAGCTTGCTGAGTTGAGGGTTCGGCTTTTTTGTCAGCAGCCATACTATTGACTTCCTGGGCAAATTTGTCCAGCGTCGCAGCATCCAGTTTTTTGATTCCTTTGAGGATTTTGGTTAAACTGACATGCACACCATCATTGATTTCTATCGTCTGCATATACTTTTTTTGTTTCAACAAACTTACATGACTTTTTTCAAAACAGAAAGGCGATAAATTTCAAAATAACCAGATTGAAGCATCATCCAAAGACCAGTTGACCTCGTAATTATTGCTCACGCCGCCAGGTTTTCCCGAAAATCGGGAAACCATCACGACTTGCAGTATAGTAAACATCCTCAATAATTTAAGATAAGCCGCTGACAGTTGCCGATATCGCTTGGCACACTGCCCTGGGTGCCTTGGTCACCTGGCAGGTGGTGTGGCTTTGGAACAAAATCAAATAACATTCATTCATAAAATTTACAACCAATGAAAAACAATCTCATTTTCACTGCATTGTTTTGCTGTTTTGCCGCCACTTTATTTGGGGGCAAACCCGGCAATTTATCGCAATCCGTCTCCGATTTCTACGCCGCCATTGATGCTGGCAACAGCGAATTGGTGAGCAACATGCTCGCCGACGATGTGAAAGCCATCCTACCCTTTTCGCCAGAGCCAATGGACAAGGCCACTTACCAACAGCTTCGCAGCGCCATGCTGGCGGCTTTTCCAAAAATGCAGCACAAGGTGCTGGAAGTGGTGGAAGGGAAAAACTCGGTCGCCTACAAAGCCATTTTTACGGGATCCAACACTGGGCCACTGCGGGGCAACCCTCCAACGGGCAATTGGGTAGAGCAGCCATTTCTCGGTTTTATGAAATTTGACAAAAACGGGAAAATCACTGAAATGGATATTCAGTTTGACGTGGCCAGCTTCAACGCTCAACTGATGAAGGGAATGGAGCCTTCAACAATGAACAGGGACTTGGCAAATAGGATTTTTAAAACGCTCAACAAACACGACCTGGACGCCTTGGTGGCCCTGTATTCTCCAAGCGCCAAATTCAGCGGCTGGGTGCCGGAAGAATTGGACGTGAACGGCTACAAGGAGGTGATGGGCGCCATCCTCGCTTCGTTCCCCGATGCCCGTTTTACCATTGACGACATCGTTGCCGAAGGCGACAAAATCGTGGTGCGCCACCACCTGGAAGGCACGCACACAGGCAAGGCTTTTCAAGGAATAGATGCCTCCAAAAAGAAAATTTACGTACCTGCCACCGTCACCATCCAACTGCAAAACGGCAAGCCCGAAATGTTTTGGCTAAACGCTGATTTCTACAGCCTCCTGGTGCAAATTGGGGCGGTGCAGATGCCGAAAAACTGACCCTTTTTACCAAGTCAAATTTATCATTTCACCATTTAAAAATCAATTATGGCATTCACACCAATTGCGCAGCAAATCTACGCCGCCTTCGGGCAGGGCGACATTCCCACCATTCTTGACCAAATAGACGACAACGTGGAATGGGAAAAATGGATAGACAACCACGGCCAAAAAGCAGGCGTGCCCTGGCTCAAAGAAGGGCATGGCAAAGCAGGCGTCATGGCATTTTTCCAGTGCGTTGGCAGCATGATGGAATTCAAGGATTTCCAGGTGCTGAGTTTGATGGAAGGCGGCAACCAGGTAGCCGCCGAAATTTTGGTAGAAGTGGACATACCCAGCACGGGCGGTTATTTCAAAGAAGAAGAAATACACCTCTGGACTTTCAATGAAAATGGCAAAGTGACCCGCTTCCGGCATTATGCGGACACGCAAAAACATATAAAAGCCGCAGGACTGGTTTAAAAACTTGCTTGGTTGATAAAGAAAGCCTTTGATTTTCCTTCGCAATTCAACATAAAACCCAAAAAAATCAGGAAGTTCGGGGCTTTCTTTCACTCAACTATTTTGTCATGAAAAATCTGTCCTATTCCTTGTCTGTCCTCCTCTTGCTTTACCTATTTTCTTGTAATACCCCGCCAACGCCAGTACCCGCCAACGATTTGGGTGAAATTTCACTCAAAGACTACTTCGCCACGCACGAAAAAGGGATGCAAACGGCGGGTGTCAGGCTCATACCCATCAAAACCCCCGCCGGGGATTTTAAGGTTTGGACCAAACGTTTTGGCAACAACCCCAAGATAAAAGTGCTGCTGCTGCACGGCGGCCCAGGCTCCACGCACGAATATTTTGAAAGCGTCGAGAGTTATTTTCCAAGGGAAGGCATCGAGTTTATCTATTATGACCAATTGGGCAGCGGCAACTCCGATCATCCGGAGGGCAAGGGCGATGTGCTGTGGGATTTGCCCCGCTTCGTGGAAGAAGTAGAGCAGGTACGCACCGCACTGGGCCTGAACAAGGACAATTTTTACCTGCTCGGCAGTTCGTGGGGCGGCATACTGGCGATGGAGTATGCGCTAAAATACCAGCGAAACCTCAAGGCGCTCATCATCACCAACATGATGTCCAGCGCCCCGCTGTACGACAAATATGCCGAAGAAGTGCTTGGGCCGCAAATGGATCCCGCCATTTTGAAAGAGATCAAAGACATCGAAGCTAAAGGCGATTTTGCAAATCCACGCTATATGGAATTGCTGTGGCCACATTTTTATACACAGCACCTACTGCGCCTGCCGCTTGAGCAGTGGCCCGATGCTGTGAACCGCTCGTTTGCCAAAATGAACCAGGAGGTTTACGTCACCATGCAAGGCCCCAGCGAGTTTGGCATTTCCGGTAAATTGGAAAACTGGGACGTTTCTTCCCGTCTGCCCGACATCACCGTGCCGACCCTCACCATCGGTGCAGCGCACGACACGATGGATCCCAAGCACATGGAATGGATGAGCCAACAGGTAAAAAATGGCCAATTCCTGCTTTGCCCCAATGGCAGCCACCTGAGCATGTGGGACGACCAGGAGGTATGGATGAACGGCGTGATAAGATTTATCAAAGAGGTGGATGGCAAAGGGGAAACTCTATGAAACGGATTTAAAAACTTAAAACCAGGTTCTCCAATTCACCATTGTTCAGGTTTTTTTACCTGCCTGAGTAGGTCTATTTTTTTTGTAAAAACCAGCCCAGACTTGCATTTGAAAAATCTATTTCCAAAAACCCATTTGTGAAGGCTACCCATATTTCATTCGGCGACTCAAAATCTGCGATTCATTGGATTGCGACCATTTTGAAACCCTTTGCGACCATTTTGATAGCCCGCCGACGCTGCAAGACCATATTTTTGCACCATCAATTCAATTAGGGAGTTTGATTTTGTTTGAGGAGTTTGAAGGGTTTGAATTGCGCATCAAACCCGCCAAACCAATCAAACCCATCAAACCCATCAACCCATCAATTCCTTTCACCAAATTTATTTTCAAATGAAACAAGCATTACTCCTCTTGACAGCCATTGCTATGGCCTTTTTTCAACTCAATGCCCAGGTCATGCCCACTATCATTGCCAATGGTTTTGACAACAACCTGATCGGCATTGATGTGGACGCTGACGGCAACATCTGGCTCGCCGAAATGGGCACGGGCAACGACGACGGCACCATTACCTACATTGAGCCTGACGGCGACCCGGTGGTGTTTATGACGGGCCTGCCCAGCGGCTTCAACGATGCCGGGGAAATTGCCGGCCCCAACCGCACTTTTCAGTTGCCAAACAACAAAGTGCTGATTCTGGTGGGCGAAGGGCCTCATGCCCAAGCGCAATCCTTATTGTACGTGGACAAAAGCGACTTTGTACCAAGCAGCCCCCTCACGCTCAACGACGTGGAACAGTCCATCAAAATTGGCGATTTTGTGCTGAGCCTGGGCTTTTCCAACTCCAACCCCTACAACCTCGACTGGGACGCCGACGGCAACATGTACATCGTGGATGCGGGCGGCAATTCTGTCATCAAAAGGGATGTCAGCACGGGCAACTTGAGCCTTTTTAAAACATTGGATGCCTTCCCAAACCCAACGCCGATTGGCCCGCCTTTCATCGAGCCTGTGCCAACGGGCATTTTGACGAAAGCAGACGGCTCAGGTTTTTATTTGTGCCAATTAACCGGCTTCCCTTTTGTGCAGAACGCTGCCAACATTTACAACCTTGACCTGTCGGGCAACCTCAGCATACATGCGGACAGCTTTAGCTGCCTAACCGACATTGGCTTTGACCCGACTGATGGGAACCTTTGCGCCATGCAGTTCGCTGTTTTTGGCCCAGTGGACTCGACTTTGAATTTTTATCCAGGTACGGGTTTGGTGATCAAACTCTTGCCCGGCGGCAACCGTGACACCATCGGCAGCGGCATGATTGGTTTGAACCCCAGTTTTGATTTCGATGCGGAGGGCAACCTGTACGTCACCGACCTATTCGGATTTGTTTACAAATTTGATTTTGCCACTGCGACAGGTGAAGCCCAAGCTTTGGCAGTCAACGTGAACGCTTTCCCCAATCCATTTTCCGAAGCGGTAAAAATTGCTTTTGATTTGGAAAAAACGACCCCCGTGAAAATGAACATCTACAACCTGAAGGGCAAGCTAATAAAGGCTTTTGCGGAGCAGAATATGCCCGCCGGGCCGCAGTCCATTACTTGGGACGCTAGGGGCGCAGAGCCAGGGCACTACCTTTACCACCTGCTGGTGGATGGGAAAGTTGCGAACGGGCTGCTGAATCTTGGGCGTTAAAATCACCTTTACAATGCCTTTATTTTCACCCCACAGTGGCACCAGCGCTGTGGGGTGAAATGTTTGAACTCCTTTCCTTCCGAGAACGCTTTTGGGCTTCATCCGTTATCATTGTTCCAAAAAGATACGACATGGTTGAAACCCACCACCCTTTCCGGCATTTTATCATCAAGGCCAGCCTCATTGTTTGCGCAATGCTGCTGGGCGGCCAGGTTTTTTCACAAAAAATAGAAGTCGAGAAAAAAATCAGGCAGGAGCAATTTCCTGCCGGGGCCCTGCAATGGCTGGAGATGGAATATCCCGGCCTGCGCAGAGACCGATATTTTCAGGAATTTGAGGCAGATACGACCAATTACGAGGCAAAATTTTGCTGGGAAAAAGCCTGGTACAGCATCGAATTTTTGAAAGATGGCAGCTTAAAGGACATCGAAAGGCAAATGGATTTTTCGGATATTCCAGAAGCGGGCCGCCAGAAAATGGAGCAGCAATTGGACGCTGATTTCAAAAAATGGAAAGTGTCACGCTGCCAGGAACAAGTGCGCCCCAAGCAGCCGGGCAAACGTTACGAGATTGAAATAAAAGGCCGTGATGCGACGGGGGCCGTGAAATACGAATACCTGTTCAATGAAAACGGCGGCTTGGAACAAAAACGAGAAATCATTTTGCCTTCCAACTTTATCAATCAATATTAAGGAGAAAGTAAAACGGGAAAAGTAAAAAGGACTTCATGCGCAATTGGAAAAATAAGCTTTTGTTGTGCTGCTGCCTTTGCTGGGCGCAAGTTGGCTGGGCGCAAAGCGTCCATTTGTTTTCAGTGGAACCGACCATCGGCCTGGAGGGAAAAATGAACGACCGCTTGGACTATTTTTTCCAAATCAGCAGCGAGTCGCAGCTCAACCAGGAGGTTTTGGAGGACGAGACTTTTGAAAACGGCGCCAGGAACATGGATTTTCAGGCAGGGCTTGCTACCGATTTCACGGCAGATTTGAGCGGCTCGGCCAGTTTTACCTTTCGGCTGCGGGAGCCGTTTGGCGGCGAAATCACGACAGAACTACGGCCCACGCAGCAAGTGACTTTGTCCACCAGCAAGGGCAAATACCGCTTCCGCCACCGCTTGCGGGCCGACGAGCGTTTTATCCAACGAGATCCTGGCGAAAAGCACGGATTCGATCTTCGCCTGCGCTACCGTCTGTCGCTCGATTTTCCATTGGAAGGCGACCGCCTCGACGAGCAAGAATTTTACCTAAATACCAATGCCGAATTCCTCTACACTCCGACGGAAGACGACGCCTTTTTTTACCGGGAATACCGGGGCTACCTGGGCTTGGGCTACCAGTTCAACAGCAGCTACACCCTGGAATTGGGCGGCTCGCTCGAATCGGCCCGCATCAGCCGGACATTGGGCCGGGAGAATATTTGGCTGGCGAAAGTAGTGTGGGCGGTGGAGCTATAAAGCTGGGAGTTAAATTTCATGGACTCCCCTGCCCGTCCTTACTTCTATTATATCCGGCTGGATGCCCGTTTCTGCAAGATAGGCTTCTGAAATCCGTTGCAGCACGGCGTCTTTTTCGGCAGTTTTTATCAAATTCAAGGTGCAGCCGCCAAAGCCGCCGCCCACCATCCTGGCACCCAACACGCCAGTTTCTTTTTGTGCCAAATCAACCAATAAGTCAATCTCCGGTACGGTGACTTCGTACTCCCGCCGCAAGCCTTCGTGCGACTGGTTCAGCAGGTCGCCAATTGATGAGATGTCATTGTTTTGAAGGGCCTCCACCATGCGCATCACCCGCTCGTTTTCATTCAAAACATACCTGGCACGTTTGCAGTCTTTCGGATCGAGCAGAGTCTCATTCGCCTTCAACATATTGGAAGGGACATCCCGCAGGCTTTTCAGTGCAGGATTGTACAAGCGGAGGGTTGCCACCACATTTTCGCAGGAGCGGCGGCGCTCGTTGTAGCCAGAACCAGCGGCCAATTGATGCTTCACCTTTGAGTTGAGCAACACCAGGGAGTGGCCCTCCAGTTGCAATGGCAACAGTTGGAATTCCAAGGAACGGCAGTCCAGACAAAGTAAATGGTCTGCCTGTCCAAACAGCACGGCGTATTGGTCCATCAGCCCGCAGTTCAGGCCGATGCGGTGCTCGGCAGCCTGGCCGATGAGGGCGATTTCCTTTTTGTCTATTTTTAAATTTTGCAAAACAGACACGCCATAGGCCAGGCCGCAACAAAGGGCCGCTGAGGAAGACAGTCCAGCGCCTATTGGTATGTCGCCGCCAAAAATGCACTGGATGCCCTGCACCGCATGGCCCCGTTCCAACATTTCATGCAAAACAGCCTGCACATAGCTGTCCCACGACACCTCTTTTTTTGCTAAAATATTGTCAATGGTAAAACGGCAATTTTCGTCCACGTCCATCGCTTCGAATTCAAATAAGCGGGCATCCCCATTCAACGCCAGGGCAAAGCACAGGTGATTGGAAATGGCACCGGGCATCACAAAGCCGAGGTTGTAATCGGTATGTTCGCCGATGAGGTTGAAGCGGCCAGGCGCATGGATGAGGAGGGGAGGCTTTTGGAAGCGGTTGAGGAAATGATCCTTGATGCGGTTTGTCATAGTGCCCAAGAGGGATTTTGGGCAAAAGTAATCTATGGATAGCAATAGTCACCATCCAACCACCACCTTCTCCACTTGCCGCAAATACCCGTTCGACAATTCCAAAAAATACACGCCCGGCGGCAATCCGGCCACATCTGCTTCCCCTTGGCCATTGCGGATGCTGAAACGCCGGTGTATCCTGCCTGCTACGTCCACCATTGCCGCCTCGACGGGCAGACGGTTTTCGTCCAAAACTTCTATTTCAAGCCGCTGGGCCGATATGTTGCGGTGGATGCGCAGCCATTCATCAGCGTTTTTTAGTACCAATGAAATCGTCTTGATGTGTTCCTGGCTGCCATCGAAGCCAATGGCAAAGAGGCGGTAAAGGATTTGGCCCATGGGCGCATGATTGTCCACCAGTTCGTAGCGCACGGTTTGGTTGGAATTGTTGGCTGCCAACTTTCCTATCTTGTCGAATTGCCGTCCATCCGTGCTTCTTTCTATGCTGAAATAATCGGTATCGGCAGCGCTCGCCACCGACCAGCGCAGCAGCACTTTTTGTTCGGCAGCCAATGGAATAGCCTGGAAATCAACCACTTCCACGGGCAGCGGCGTCATCAGGCCCAATACGAGTTCGTCGCTCAATTGGTTGAGGTAGCACTCCAGGTTAGAATAGCCCGCCACCCCGGTCATCAGTACGGACAAATCGGAGCCGTTGTGATCCTGTACATTCGGGTTCAGGCCATAAGCTGTTTCCCAATCGTTTGGCATCCCATCGTTGTCCGTATCGGCGGGGGCGGCGGGCGGCGTGTTAAAGTCGAGCAAGAAGGCGTCGTTGTAGAAATCTGTTCCATTGACAGGGTTCAAATCTAAAGCATTCATTTGGAGGAACTTAAGCAAACGGCGATTCATGCTGTCCCTGTTCATAGGGCTGTGTCCGTTAAAAGCGCCTGCATTGCCCAAAATATGGCTGCGCAGGCTGGCGGAGGGGGTATAAGCAATGGAGGGGTAGTTAAACCGGGCGCTGCGTTGGGTAGCAGCACCGGGGTCGGTATTGGGATGGTTGAAGGGATCGCAAAAGTCGTTGCAGCAATAAAAAAGCTCGTAATCGGAATAGGCCGGATATCCGTTCATGGTGTTGCCATTGGCGTAAAACTCATTGCCCGCATGGGCCAATAAATCAAAGGCGAAATTCGGCCCGCAGTAGTCCGTGCGACCCACGGCATGGTTGTTCACAAAATTGCCCAATACATCGTGCCAGGCGCTGGAATTGCTACCATTGAAACCCTGCGTGTACCAAACCTGGATGGGGATGTCCCAGAGCAGGTTGTTCGACAGTTCCACATGAAAAGGGTTGTTGAGGCAGGCCATGTCGCCGGGCGTTTCGCCGCTCTCCTCGCAGGCAAATTCGGGCATGCGCCCCCCGATGCGGTTCCACACATTGTGGTGGATGCTCACGTTGTCCTTTGGGTGGGCGGTGGTCGAGTAGTTGATCAACATGCCACCGAGGTCGTAATGCCCACCGAGCGTTTCGGCCAGCATACAGTTTTGGATGGTGATATTGCTGCTGCGGGAAAGTTGCACCGCCTCGTCTATGGCGTTGGCAAAGGTGCAGTGATCCACCACGATGTTGCTGGCCCCGTCCAGTCGCAGGCCGTCGTCCATCACCCAGCCTGTGCCGGGACGCACATCTTCCGTGTTTGGGCGTGAATTGAGGTGGCGGATGATGACGTTTTGGGCCAGGCCAGCAGGTTCGTAATAATCGTCGAGCAAAATGCCCCGCACCGTGATGCCGCCCGGCGAGGTCTGCCCGGCGATGGTGCAGTTGCCCCAGGTGATTTCGGCTGCGCAATCAATGATGCCGCTCACGGTGAACACGATGTACTTTGCCCCCGGGGTGTTGAGCGCTTCGTTGAGCGAGCCGGGGCCGTTGCAGTTGAGGTTGGTCACTTTGATGACCTGGCCACCACGCCCACCCGTCGTGGTGCTTGTGCCAAAACCCTCGGCACCGGGAAAGGCGGGTATTTGGGCTTTTAAAAAGGAAAAAGTAAAAAGAAGGATAGCAAATGTGAATGGCTTCATGAATAGTTTGATGTGTGGAGGGGTTCGATGAGTTTGATGGGCAAAATAGCAGCCATAGCGGCACGGTACGCTTGGAATTTTCCGCCAAAAACTTGGGAAAACAGGGAAAAGGATAAAAAAAAGAAGTTACGCTTCGGAGAATTTGACTTTTTTGTACAACTGATCCAAAGAAATGCCGCCCTGATCGAGCATGGGTATGTGGTCGCCTGCTTTATCAAAAACCTCGGCGGCCCAGCCGTTTTCCCGCTGATGGCTGATGACTTTTTGTTCCGTGCTTTCGATAAAAAGGACTTGTTGGAGCGAAGGGATTTTCTGGTAGTTTTTGAACTTGCGTTTTAGGTCGAACTCCCGGTTGGACATGGACAGGACTTCTACCAACAAGATGGGATTAGCCAGCGCCGTCATGTTGCCACGCAGGCTGACAAGTTCGGATTTGCCCTGAATGACCGTGCAGTCCGCATTGTAGTGTTTTTTTACAAAACCGGGAATGTGCAGGGCGAGGTTGCTGCCGTTTACCCGGATATTTTCTTCAATAAATAGTTGGTCTAATAGGCTGATAATCCTGCCCACGAGTGTTTCGTGTTGATCAGTAGCGTATCCCATAAAAGAAATGATTTCGCCTTGGTCGTACTCGATGCGGTACTCCGCCTCTTCCAGCAAATCCAGGAACTCTTCCCAAGTGGCAGGAATCCGCAATTCTTCGCCGTATTCGAGGCGCTCGTCCAATGTCACCGGCACTTTTGTGATCACTTCCATGTCGTGGATTTTTTTCAAATGTACGAAATCTGATTCAATTGGGTATGCGTTAAAATGGGTGATTTTGGAGCCATGCAATTTTCCATTTTCTCAATAATCCCTCGGCGCACAGCCAAAATACTTTTTAAAAACCTTGGAAAAATAGGCCGGGTCGGCGTAGCCGCAGGCAAAGGAAACCTCCGTCACGTTATGGCCGCCGGAGCGCAGCAACTCGGCGGCCCGCTCCATTTTCAGCATGATGATAAACTGGTGGGGCGTGCTGCCCAATTCCTCCCGGAACAGCCGCTGCAATTGGCGCAGGCTCACCGTGGCCGCTTCAGCGAGGTCTTCGGGGCGGAGGTCGGCGTCCATTTTTTCCAATACAAACTGGCGAAGCCGCTCGAACAACGCTTGGTTCGGCGAGGTGGGCGGGTCAGATTCTACGGCAGCCCACTGGCCTACCGGCACCTGCTGCACCTCCGACTGGCGTGGCACTTGCCGCAGTTTTTTTACCAAAAAATACTGCCGCAGCGCCAGGCCGCTGGCCAGCAGCGTTGCCAAGAGCAAAAGCAGGAAACCCTTTTTGCCGGAAAAGCGCCATGCCTGGGTGATGGCGTCGGGATGCCCCGCCAATTGGCACAAACGCCAGCGGTCGGGGAAGCCAAAGGTTGTGTCGCCCTGCCAGTTGGCGAAGCTGTAAGGCACGATGATGTCGCTCTCGGTGTAATCTTCCAGCCGCACCTGGGCATCCATGTCGTCCACGCAGAGGTCAAGGCGGAAGATGGTGCCAGTGGCAGTCTGTACGCCGAGCGCTGCCCAGGGCAGGGAAAATTCAAGGGTATAGCCTTCGTCCAGATTGCTTTCGTCGTTGAGCAAGCCGTGCAGTTGGCATTTAAAATCGAAGGCGATGGTGGCCAGCCCGGTGTCTTTCGGGGTTTGATAGCCTTCCGAGATGAAACTTTTGTCGCCCTTGAACACGGCCCGGTCGCCGCCAATGTCGAGGATGAACTGGTAGTCGTTCAGGTCCATGCGGCCCCGGCTGTCGGCCAAGGGGTCTATGTAAATTTCGATGGCATCGCCGAGGTTCAGGGTGGGGTTGTCCGTGCCGGAGCGCAGCTTCACCAATTGGCGGTCGGATACCTCCACGAGGCCGTAAAGCTGCTGCTCGTCCCAGGCGAGGCGGGCCTCCACCCGGTTAGTATCCAATGTGCGTGGGTTTTTGATGCTAAAAACAAAAGGCGCAACGGAAGGCCACTCGCCGCCCACGCCGTCCACCTGGATGTCAGAAGGGGCGTAAGGAATGGAAAGGGAGCTTTGCGCCGACAACAGGATGGGCAAACAGGCCAGGAGCAGCAATGGGGGAAAAGCTTTGCGAAGCATCATAAACTGGGAAGGCTGTTATTGTTTTGAAGGCAACAACCGTGCGAAGAAAAGAAGAATATACTAAGTGGGTTTAGAATCTATTGGTTGTCTATTCAAAGGCTTTTCAATATTCAATACTCAGGGTGTAAAAAGAATTTTTGATACTGTTTTTTTGAGGCTGAAATACACCGGCAATCAAGGTAGTTTGCTTCGCTTATTTACCATCCCGCCACCCCCGCCTTCCACATTTGTCCTTATCTTTGCCCGCTTTTTTTTCAAAGTTCCCTTTTTGGGGCTTAATATTTTGATTGTCAAAAAATTATAAAAACAACAGGCTGCCTGAACAACAATGGGGCGGCACAGTTAAAACTTGGTTGTGGTTTTCAAAAACTCAAGCAATGTCAAAATCGTCATTTTCAATGAAAAAATTCCTTTATTTCCTGCTCTCACTGCCACTTATCTGGAGCTGTAGCCCCAAGCAGTACAGCCCTATCCTTTTGCCGGAAACGGAATACCGTGACCTGGATACCCTGACCGTCACGGCGCCGAAGCCTTACAATATAGAGGACAGTGTGATTGAGGAAGAGGTGGCCAATGAACTGCCAGATTACAACCCCAGCGCCAAACGAGAAAACGACCTCATCCACACAAAGCTTGACCTCCGTTTCGACTGGCAAAAGGAGCAGGTGATGGGCAAGGCGACCCTCACGCTGAAACCTTATTTCCACCCAACGGACAAAGTGGTGCTGGACGCAAAGGGTTTTGATTTTCATAAAATAACGATGGAGGGCAGCGGCCAGGAACTCAAGCACGACTACAACGGCCAGCAGGTCACGATTTATTTGGGCAAAACTTTTAACCGCAACCAAGAATACAAGCTCCTCATTGATTATACCGCCACGCCCAGCGAATCAGGCGGCAGTGCGGCCATTACTTCCGACAAGGGCCTGTTTTTCATCAACCCACGTGGCGACGAAGGCGACAAGCCCCAGCAAATATGGACCCAGGGCGAGACGGAGAACAACTCCCGCTGGTTCCCGACCATTGACAAACCCAACGAACGCTGCACCGAAGAGGTGTACCTCACGGTGGAAGACCGCTTTAAGACCCTTTCCAACGGAGTCTTGGTTTCATCGAAAAAAAATAGCGACGGCACCCGTACCGACTACTGGAAAATGGACATGCCCCATGCGCCCTACCTTTTTATGATCGCCATCGGCGAATATGCCGTGGTGAAGGACAAATGGCGGGGCAAGGACGTGGACTATTACGTGGAGCCGAAGTTTGAAAAATATGCCCGCAACATTTTCCCGCACACTCCCGAAATGCTATCCTTTTTTTCCGACGAACTCGGAATGGAATACCCTTGGCAAAAATATTCACAAGTAGTGGTGCGTGATTATGTATCGGGTGCAATGGAGAACACTACAGCAGTCATTTTTGGGGAATTTATGCAGGGCACCGACCGGGAGTTGGTGGACAATTTGCAAAACGACAAGATCGTGGCGCACGAGATGTTCCACCACTGGTTCGGCGACTACGTGACCTGTGAAAGCTGGGCCAACCTCACGCTGAACGAGGGCTTTGCCAACTACAGCGAATACCTTTGGCTGGAACACAAATATGGCCGTGACGAAGCCGACTTCCACCGCTTGCAAGAGATGCAGGGCTACCTGCAAGCGGCACAGGGCGGCGTCCACCCGCTCGTACATTTTGGCTATGAAGACAAGGAAAATATGTTCGATGCGCACAGCTACAACAAGGGCGGCCTCGTGCTGCACATGCTGCGCAGCTATGTGGGCGACGATGCTTTTTTCGCTGCCCTGAACAAATACTTGAAGGACAATGCCCTGAGCGACGTGGAAGGCCACGAACTGCGCCTCGCTTTCGAGGATGTGACGGGCGAAGACCTGAATTGGTTTTTTAACCAGTGGTTTTTCAGCCAGGGCCACCCCGAACTGAAGGTGGAATATGACTACGACCCAAGCACCAAAGAAGTCATTGTGTCGGTGGAGCAAACTCAAAGCCCCGAAAACATGCCAGCCATTTTCCAGTTGCCCGTGGCCATTGATGTGTATGAAAATGGTGAAATGCAGCGCCACAACGTAACCATCAACCAACGCAAACAAACCTTCACTTTTCCGGCGGAAACCGACCCCGATCTCATTGTTTTCGATGGCGAAGGCAACCTGCTCGCCACCGTGGACGACGAGAAAAGCCTGGACGAATATCTGTATCAATACGAACACGCCAGCAACTTGCTGCACCGGGTAAAAGCTTTGGGCGAAATAGCCGACAGCCAGGATCCCCGTGCGGAAGAACTGTTGAAGAAGGCGCTCAACGACCAATTTTGGCTGCTGCGCCTCGTAGCCCTGGAAGGGGTGAATATGGAAGGCAACACTGGCGACAAAGTGGCAATGATGGCCGAAAAGGACCCTCATTCCAGCGTCAGGGAGTCGGCCATTACCAAACTGGGGGCCACGGAAGCCCCGAAATATGCGCCCGTCGCCATCAAGGCTATCGAAAATGACAAGTCCATCAAAGTGGTGTCGGCTGGCCTGAATGCGTTGTTGCAATTGGACGAGTCTGCCGCCATGACCGCCGCCCAAAAACTGGAAAACGAATCGGATCAGGGCATCATCATGGTCTTGGCCGCTATGTACGCCGATAAGGGCGATGCTAGCAAACTGCCTTATTTTGAAAAGAATTTTGATAAAATCAGCGGTTTCGGCCAATACAGTTTTATCGAAGCTTATGCCGCTTTGGCTACAAAAGGCGATGCCGCTTCCATGCTAACCGCCGCCGGGAAAATGAAAAATGTGGCCCTGAACGACGCCAATTTTTTCTGGATGCGCTACATGGCCACCAAGAGCATCAACGACCTCCATGCCGCCGTGTCAAGTAAAATCGGCACTGAAAGCGATGCCGCCAAAAAGGCCGATCTGGAATCAAAAGATGCCCAAATCATCGCTATTTTGCAGGAAATAAAAGCCTGGGAAACCGACGATCGCATCAAAAATATGTACCAGAATTTTCCCGATCCGGCACCGAGGCCTTGATCATTGTTCCATTGCTTCATTGCTTCATTGCTTCATTGCTTCATTGTCAATGAAGCAATGACACCTCCTACTTTTGCTTCTTTCCGCACAAACCCTTACTTTGGGTTTTCACAAAAGAAAACTGCCATGCGGAAATTGCCTGATTTGACCACCCTTCTTTTGGTAACTGTCTCACTCACCCTGGGCTTTACCCTTGCACCCAACGGACAACATTCAACCAGCAACCGACAACTCCTCCTCGACGGCCTCATTGCCTACTACTCTTTCAATCAATGCGATGCCCGTGACGATACAGGCGGTGGCTCGGACGGAGTGCTGTTCGGCAACCCCGGATGCGTCTGCGGCGTGGACGACGATGCGCTCTGGTTGGATGGTATCAACGACTATCTTGAATTTCCCGGCATGGTGAACCGCTATTTCAACACGACGGATTTCACCATTAGTTTTTATTTCAAACCCGGCAAATACAGCGTGTTTCAGCAAAGCCTATTGTCAAAAAGAATGGACTGCGACACGGTGGGAATGCTCGACCTGCACCTTGACCTGAACCGCCGTGAAGTGAAGACAGACGTGTTCGAGTCGCCAGAGGTTTATTTCAAGGATATTTCGCCTGAAATGGCGGAAAGTGACTGGCAGCATTTCGCCCTTGTGCGGCGGGGCACCAAGGCATACACCTACATCAACGGACAAGCGAGGCGGGAAGGCCGCCGATGCAGTGGCGTGGACATAGATAATGAGGCGGTGCTGTCTTTCGCCAATAGTCCTTGCACTGCCACTGGGCGTTCCGTCCGCTTCAAAGGAGCCGTGGACGAATTGCGGGTCTATGACCGGGCGCTCAGTGACATTGAAATACTTGAACTTTACCAACTCCATCCCGTTGAATTGGCGGAGAAGGATTGCGTGAGTTTTTTGCCGGATATTTTGCCCGGAAATGCAGCGCAAATCGAATACCTTTGCCACTTGAATTGACCTCAAAATCCTATCATTTACTCATTCTATCATTCACTCATTATGTTCGGAGATCTTTTCGGAAACGTACAGCAACAACAGGAGGAAATGCGGCGCAAGCTCGCCGAAATCACCGTGGAAGCTGAGGTGGGCGACGGTGCCATTGTCATCAAGGCCAATGCCAACCGGGAAATCCTCGATATTTCCATCAACAAAGAAAAACTGGACTGGGACGATACCGAGCAGTTGCAGGATCTGCTGCTCACCGCCATCAACCGGGTACTGGAAAAGGCCACCATTAAGGAACAGGCAGAGGCGAATAAAATGATACAGGATCTGCTGCCGCCGGGTATGGGGGGAATGTTTGGCCAGTAATATTTTATTTAAATCTTACTGCGATGAAAAAACTGTTGCTCCTCTTTTTGTTGCCAGTTTAGCACCGAACCGTTTTCGCACTCCTTATTCCACCACCAATTTCTGTGCTTCGGTGCCCAATTTTAACCAATACATTCCCGCAGGCCAAGTTGCAATATCAAGCCTTGCCTGCCCAATTATTTCACTCTCATATATCCGCTGTCCAATTGTATTCAACACTTCCAACTTCACTTGTTGGGCAATATTGGTTTTTATAAAAACAGTACTGCTGGCCGGGTTGGGGAAAATATCAATGGCTGTAGTTGTTGTCACATCTTCCACAGCGTTCAGCACGTCATTGTTGGCATTGAAAGTAGGAAGTTGAATAACAAAATCGCCATTGCCATTTGGCACCCTGGCATAGCCCATATCGGTGGTTTGTTCCCCAAAAATGATTTCCTGCGCTATCGCCAAATTAGGGTCAACAAGGTAAAGGCTCTCGCCAGAAGCCGATAGTTTGAAATTGGCGTGGAGGCCAGCCTGGCTTCCGTTTTCATCTGCCCAGACGATGAGATAACCATTGCCGTCAATAAAAGTCCCGGCAGGGAAGGTCCATTTTTGAAGGTCATCAAATTTGTCGCTCAAAAACCATCCGCTCAGGTCAATGCTGCTGCTGGAATTGTTGTACAGTTCGATCCAGTCTTCAAACTCGCCGTCCTGGTCGGAAGCGGTACTTTCGTTGCTGGCCATCAGTTCATTGACCACTACGTCGCTGGCCACAAAATCCGATACGGCCACCCGATAGACATATACATCGTGTTCTGCACCCTTGGGCAGGTAACTGGCCGTTTTGGGCGTGTTGTTGGCAATGGCCTCTATGTAAAAACGGACATATTCGCCGTTGCCCTGGCCGGGAATTTCAGCGCCGAAAATACCGTCGTTGGCGGCCCCGTCGCCGTGCGCCCCGTCGTCGTGCATGCTTGTTTTTGAAAAAACGCCCACCAGCCCGGCGGCATAGTAAAGGTTCACAGCGCTGATGCCCGCCGTGCCGCTTACCGCTGCGGTTACAGTCACGCTTTCGTTGGCCTGCGGGGCTGTCCATGCGCCTGCCGGGGAGCTATAGTTGGCGTTTGAAATAGCAAGCCCCTGCTGGCCCACTTCCGTATTGCCCAAGATGTTGTTGCGGCGCTGCTGGAAGAGGTTTTTCAGGTTTTCCTTTTCGTTGACGAATTGGTTGTAGGTATAAAGGTATTTGTCGTCGTCCTGCACGAGCGGGCCGACCATTTCAAAATAATTGTCAATAGCCTCCACGATGTCTGCCTGAACGAAAGATTCTTCGATCATCGTGCGGACGTGCGCCAGGTAGCGTTGCCGGATAGCGGGCACGGCAAAGAGGCGGTTCATCAGCACGAAGCGGTTATCGGTTTGGTTGTAAAAAGGGCTCCAATTGACGTTCATGTTCAGCATGACGCTGTTGCCGTCGTACTCCAGCGGCACCATGCGGCCAGTTTCCGGTTCCCAATAAAGATAATAGTCCATACCGCCTTTATGGACGTAGCCGTCGTCGTCGGCGAAGAGGATTTCCGTGGCCAGGTACCACAAAGTACGGTCGAGATCCATGTACAATTTGATGGAATCTTCGAGCGAGGCCAGGGGTGTGTTGCCAAGTATATCGCAGGTTTTTACGAGGTCTTCCCAAGGATTGTCTTTGTGCGTTTTTTTGAGGGTATAATATTTTTTGTATTCGCTGGTATCGCTCGTATTCAACCAATTGAGCGAAGAATAACCCGTGCCAAAAGGCCCGCCTGTGCCGCCACCGCCAGGGCCTCCGCCCCCGCCTATCGTTTTCAATGCCCGCCAGCGGGTACCATCGCTGCTGAGGAACCACTCTTGTAAAAAGTCACCATCCAGCCCTTGCACACAGGGGTAAGGCCCCCAATTTTCACCATTGATAAAAAGCTGCGCATAGTTGGCTTTCAGGGAAGGGTTGTGGCGGCGGCTGAAATGCAGGTAAAGCACCTCCCGCATGAAGGATGGGTCTTGAAAGCCATTGTTCAGGTTGATGGTTTCATAGCCTGCTATGTCCTGGTTTTCATCCACGAAATCCAGGGTGATATTGAAGGATTTTTTCTGCTCCCCTTGCGTCTGCTGATAGGAGGTCTGGCCTTTAAAACGAACGCCCACTTCGCTTTCCAGGGTGTCGCCGTCCACAATCATCAAGGCGCCGAGGTCGGTGCTGCTCTGGTAATTATTGGTGAGCAAAGTCCAGTAGTTGGCCTCGTCGAACCAAAGCTCAATATTGTGAATGACAGACTCGTCGAAGAAGCCCATTGTTTCGTTGCCGCCAATAACGAGGCGTTTGCCGTCATCCGAAATTTGCCATTCGTCGGGCAGGTTTTGCGCAGCGGTATTTTTTGGAAAAATAAAGCCAATGATCAATGCCAGGCTGAAAAGGGTAGTAGCAGAAATTTTCATGTAAAAAGTTTTATCAAAAAAAGTTGGAAACGCTCGCCAGGGATGACCCAGCGAGCGTTTTTTATGCAAGTCAAAAATGTTTTATAAACCCAAAAGCTAACTCAATTCCCACTGTCAAATATGACATTCCCATCGGCATCAAACAGGATATGGGTGCCGTCGGACAAACGTACGCCATAAAAACCATTGTTGAATACGGCTGCTCTTTCAATAGTGGCAGCCGGATAATTGGCAGCCACATAATCCAGTGCTGCCTGCGGCAATGCCGAAGGATCAATGGCCTGGCCGTGCGGGTGGTGCGGGCCAACAGGCGTTCCATCGCACTCACGGATGAAGGTGCCGTCGGCTGTGAACAACAACACAGTGCCATTGGACAGTTCGACGCCGAATTTACCGGAAGGTTTAACCACGGCAACCGTGACGGTTTCACCAGTGTAATTGGCAGTCACGAAGTCGGTCACAGTGGTGGGCAATGAGGCAATATCAATGGTATCGCCCAATGCACAGCCACCGTTCGGGCCGCCTTGGCCGCCGCCATGTCCACCGTGGCCGCCATGACCACCGCCTGGACGGTCACCGCACTCGTCGAAGAATTCGCCATCGGCATTGAACAGCAGTACCGTGTCGTCGGACAGTTTTACGGCATAGCCGCCATTGGGTTTTGTGACAGCTCTTACGATGCTTTCATTTGGATAATTGGCTGTAATATAATCGCTTATGCTTTGTGGCAAGCTGGCGATGTCAATGGAATCGCCGTGCATGCAGCGGAAGCCTGGTCGGCCCCGGTCTTCATCTCCCCGGCCAATGCAGTTGCCGTTTTCACGGAAGTAAAGGTCTTGTCCGTCTTCCAGTTCTACTTCGTAGCCCATGCCACGTACTTTCCATGCGGATTCGATTTGGACGGGCGTGAACGACATGTCAACATAAGCGGTGACGGCGCTGGGCAGTTCGTTGGTGCTGACCGCCTCCTTGCTGGAAGAAGTAGCGATCTGGCTGATGAGGTCAGACTCGGCAAGTGTGCTGGTGTCTTTTTGGCAGGCAAAAAAGCCCCCCATGATGCCCAATGCGAGCACCCCAAAAATGATGTTTTTCATGATGGAAAAAAGATTAATTGGTTAGAAAATCAGATTGATAAGAAGTGGTATAAATGACCTATATACTATGGAGTTTTATGTTTTCAAAATTTAGCGGTTTGCGGCTATACGGGTATTTCAAGCTATATAACTTAGGTTCAAATGCGCCTTCAATGGTTGCACCATTTTCAAAAAAATCAGAAAACATATATCAGTCCTGCATTCACGCCAGCCGAATATTGCGACGACTGGATGTTGGGGTTGTTGTGGTTGCTGGTCAATGAGCCGATGAAAGTTGGTTCGAGCCGAAGTTTCAAACGGTTGCTTAGGAAATAATCAACTCCTAAGCCCGCCATGTAGTCCATGGACATGGTCTGTAGGTTTTGCTGGGTGCCGCCGGGCTGCTGCCTCCTTTCAAAGCGGAAGTGGTCGTTTTCCGACTGAATGTCCGTAATGTCGAACTGGTTGGACAGCAGGAAATTGGCCACCAGGCCACCTTTCAGATAAAAGCGCCACTTCCCGTTGCCCATTTCGTAGCGGCCATAGATTGGGAAGCTCAGGTACTCCAAATCCTGTTGGGTGGTGATGTTAATGCAGATTTCTTCATCATCCGGAAAGTCGAGGCTGGTATCTGCCTGTTCGGCCCGCACTTCTATTTCTACAAGGCCTGCGGCCGTATTGAGGTCGTATTGGAAATCATGTCTAAAGTCGTGTTGTCCGCCCATCGGCCCGCCGTGCGGCCTTCTATCCCCTAACTTAAAATCCGCTGTATGGCTGGATGAAATGGCAGTTTTGTGATAATCAATGCCGCCGCCCAGGTAAAAACGGGGCGAGCTTTGGTACTCAGCCGCCACTCCGGCATAAAAAGATTCCCCTTTGCTCGTGGAAGTATCCCTGAATACTTTTCTGCCCTGGTGGGGCATGTTGTTCCGCACAGAAGTGATTTTTTCCCAAGTGGCCATTGGCATGGCATGTAGGCCGAGGGAAAAATTGCCCGGTTTTTTGACGGGCGTAATGGCAGCGTCAGCCGACGGCAAGTGCAGGGTTGGCTGGACTTGCCCTGCCGTCAACCAAGCATTTTTGGAAGGGAGGAAATCCGGCAGCGCATTGGCCACAGCGGGCTGCGTTGCCACAGCCAAGTCATTTTTTTGGTCAAAAACTCCTGCCGGGGGGAGAGTTGCCAATTCGCCTGCCGTTTGTCCTTGTGTATTTGTTTGGGCTATTGGTGTGTTGGGGCTGGAGGTGTTTTGAGGATGGTTGTAACTGTTTTTTTGATGAATCTCCTCCTGGTTTATTTTTTTGTTGAAGGGCTTAAAAACAGGGTTGGATGGTTTTGTTTGTTGTGTTTGATTGGAAATATTTTCTTGTTCAATTGATTGATTTTCAAAAACTTGTGCTGGGCTACTACTTTCTTTTTGGGGAAAAGGGGTCCCGGCTTCCTGTTCTTTTTCCAAATCCCGCAACAGCACTTCGTTTTGTTCCAACTGATTGCTCAGCGACTTGAGTTGTTTTGAAAAATAAAGGTGTTGGCCAATGAACAAGCCGCCCACCACGGCAGCCGCCGCAGCCGCCCACCACCAGCGGATATTGCGCACGGGTGTAACGGGCACAGGTGCCAGCCCGCCTTCTATTTTGCCCCAGAGGTCTCCGGGCGGCTCTTCCGAATAGCCTTGAAAGGAGTTTTTCAGGAACTCCTCCAATTTGTCGTTATGTAGGTTATCTTCCATGACTTTTCTGGTCATTGGTCATTTGTCATTTATCATTGGCGTTAGTTAATGCCCCCAATGACTAATGACTTCAATGACCAATGACAATTTCACCCTGCCAAATTTTTTTCCAGCAGGTTTTTCAAATAGGCTTTCGCCCGGTTCAACTGCGATTTGGAGGTGCCCACCGAGATGCCGAGTTCTTCGGCAATCTGCTGGTGGGAGTAGTTTTCCAGCACATACAAATTGAGCACGGTGCGGAAACCCAGCGGCATATTTTGCATGAGTTTGAGCAGGCCCTTGGCCGTTTCTTCCCCTTCTTCAAACACCGGATCTTCCTCGCCCAGCTTGTATTCCTGGCCGTCCAGTTCCGTGAATTCCAGCGACTTTTTCCGCTGGCGGATATTTTGCAGGGCCACATTTACGATGACTCTCCGCATCCAACCCTCCAGGCTGCCTTCGCCCCTGAACTGGTGCAGATCCCTGAACACTTTGATGAAACCTTCCTGCAACAGGTCTTCCGCATCGGTGCGGGTCTCTGCATAGCGCAGGCACACCACGAACATCTTGCTTTTAAAATGTTCGTAAAGCATCTTTTGCGCTGGGCGGTCGCCCCGCTTGCAGGCTTCGAGCATTTGTTGCTGGTGCTCTGTCATCAAGAAATTCAGGTCAGTTTGCATGGTAGGTGGCCAAAGGGGCGTAAAGGTTGCATACAATCAGACCCGTTTGTACCAAAAATCTTTATTTTTGACGAAACAAGGCACCTTTGAGCCACTTCCTGCACTAATCAATGAAGTACCCTGATAAACAAATCATCCAAGCTATCCGAAGCGGCGATCCCAGGCAACGGGATTGGGCCATGTACCAATTTTACAGCGATCCGTCGTTGCGGGATTGGGTCTTTGGCTATGTAAAAAACAAGGGCGGCACCGCGGACGACGCCAAGGATGTTTTCCAGGAAACCATCTGCACCCTGGACCGAAGCATCCGGGAGGGGGCTTTCAAGGAAAACAGTACTTTGAAGACCTACTTTTTTGCGATAGCAAAATGGACCTGGGTAACGTTTAACCGCAAAATCCACAAGCCTTTGCCGGAAGGGTTGCCAAGTGCCGACACTGAAACAACTGCGCTGGATATTGATGTAATCGCTAATGAAAAAAGGGAATTGCTGGACAAAGCGATTGCCAGCCTCGGCCCGGAATGCGAGCAACTGCTGATGCTTTACAAACTGGACTACTCGATGAAGGAAGTCGCACAGCGGCTGGACTTCGTGGCCAATGAAAACATGGCCAAAAAAAAGGCCCATAAATGCCGGGGCAAGTTAAAGGAAGCCCTGCTCCAACAACCCCAACTATTGAGGGAACTAAATATAATCATCAACGATGAATGAGCATCCATTACACGATAAAATAGAAGCCTACCTGACCGGGCAAATGCCATCGGCAGAGGCCAAGTCATTCGGCCAGGAGATAGCTGCCGATGAGCAGCTTGCCTTAGCGGTGGAATTACAGCGCCTGGAACATGATGCCATGAATTTACTGCTGGAAAAAGACCTCAAAAGCAAAATGGCAACATGGGACGGGTCGCCGCCACCCAACCCCTTTGAAGGCCAGGGCAGCCGTTCAAAGAGTTTCAAATTTTGGCTTCCAATAGCGTTGGTGGCACTTTTGGCAGTTTGGGGGATTTATCAATTTTCTGGGACAACGGAACAGGCGGGCACGCCCTCCACGCATTGGCCCGATCCAGCACCTGCCGAAAACGTGCCTTCGGCACCTGCCAGGGAAAACACGGGCGATACCCCTCCGGTAGCCGACTCGCCAACAAAGGGAACATCCGCCCCAAATGGTAAAAAGGATGCGCCCCAACCGGTAATTGATGACAAACCAAAAAGCCAAAGCGCCTTCCTTGCACTGGCCGCCAGCACCTACGAAGCGCCAAGTTTCCAATCAAACCAGCGGGGGGAAGGGAAGTCCGCTTCCATTTTGGAAGAAGCATCCGTAGCTTTTGGGGAGGCCAAATATCAAGCGGTTTTGAACCTACTGGCAAAGCCGGAAGCCGGCAACGAAAGCCTGGTGAGGTATCTTCGGGGCCATGCTTATTTTAAAACAGGGAAATACAATGCAGCGGCTGGTGAGTTCAAGCCCGTTGCCAGCGACGAATTCCTGCCAGACTACCAGGAAGCGCAGTGGTTTTTGCTGCTGTCTTATTTGGCGCAATTGCCTGCTACAAAGAAGGAGTTCGAGGCGTTGGCCAACCGATTGGCGGCAGACAAGTATTCGGATTACCAGTCGAAAGCCAAGGCTTTATTGGAGAAGGTTGCTGCTATGAAATAAAGCCCCGGCTTTTAATAAAACCAATTTTTACCTTGCCCCCCTCCTTTCAAGGTAATATTGGATGGAGCCAATGGCCACAGACCCGGAGAAGCCCACAATAAACGGCCCTATTCTATTTCCCCTTGAAAAGGGGATGATGGACAGGTATTTTCCCTTCATCACTTCAAGGCCGACATATCCCCCACAGGTATCATCGCCGCCCAAAAGAATGGGTGCTTCCGGTTGTTGCCGTTTACTTTCAAATGCCTTTTTTTGGCCAAATGCAGGGCTTCGTCTTTTGTTTTCCCTTTCTTCAATTGGAGGTAAAACTCCTTGGTCAACTCCTTTGAAGCCGCATCGTCCACGACCCACAGGGTAGTCAGGATGCTTTTTGCGCCCGCATAGGCAAAAGCCCTGGCCAGGCTGATGATGCCCTCGCCCCTTTGCAGTTCCCCGGCTGCCGTTTCGCAGGCAGACAGCACCACGAGGTCGGCGTTTAGTTGTAGGTTGTACAGGTCACGGACGTAGAGGTATTCGTTTTCGATGCTGTCTTTTTGCTCTGCAAATGCGAGATATGAATAGTCGCCAATCCGTGGATCGGCGATGCCGTGGGTAGAAAGGTGGACAATTCGGTAATCGCCGGCGATGCTGTCAAAACGGCCTTCGGTAGCTTGTTCATTGATGAAATAGTCGCCGTCCCACAGTTTGCTGGCGGCAAAAACCTCCTCGCCGCTGTTGGGCAGTAGTTTGAATTCTTTCCGGGCCACGATATTTTCAAAGCCCGGCAGGTCAAAGGTAGCGGCCAGCGTGTCCAACCCTGCCCCAAAATCACCTTCCAACTTAGCGTAACTGCCTTCATAAAATGGGGCAAAGGCGACGAGCGGCTTTGAGGGTTCTTGTTTGTGCTGCTTTTCCTTCATTTCCCGCAGGAGCGTGGCCGAGTAGCAATAGCTGAACCGGTGGTCGTTCAGCATGAAAGGATAGGAACTAAAATCGGAAACTTTTTCGGGTTTGCTTTTCAGCAAAGCCTCAAAGGGTATGTAGCCCAGCACTCCATCCGGCAATAGGATGACCTCATCGGTGAGTAGGTCTTTCACGGGCGCAATGAGTTTGTCGTACAGTTTGGGAGCAGCCTCCAGGTAGTCTTTCAAGGTGGATTTGTACAGCTCGTCCGTCCATTCGCTTTTGTCTTTGCCGTAGTAGCCGAAGAGGCCGTTTTGCAGTTGTTTTATCCAGGCTTGCAGGGGGAAATCATTTTTGACCTCCGTTATTTGATAGTACTCTTTTTTGATTGTAAAAATGAAGATGCTGCTGTCGCCGGTGAAGTATTCGAGGAGGGTTTGGTTGGGCCTTAACAAAGAGTCCTGAATATACTTTATAGAAGCAGTTGAAAGGTCGTATTTGATCCTGAAATATTCCTTGTTTGTCTTTTCAAGTTCCGTTATAAGGTTGGCGAGTTCCATTGTCAATGAGTCAATTTTTAACTGCCACAAGGCTACATTGGCAAAGTCCAAGTTGTCAATATCGTTGTTGATACGGTTTCGAAAAAAAGCAATGCGGGTATTCAGATAATCTTCCTTTTCAAGCAGTTGTGGCGGCACGTTAGAAAAATTCTTTGCCTGCCGATCCTTCATACTGGCATATAAAAGGGACGCTTTGGATTGTTCGGCGTATTGAAATGCAATCAAATCATCGTGGCCACGCTCCAGTCCGATAGCTATCGCATAGAGGTTGTAGTTCAAATCCAGCAATAGTTGCTTTGAGGCCGTGTTGTCCAATCCCGATCTCATTTGCACGAACAGTTGCAGGCTTTTTCCAAGACCGGTCCTTGCTTGTTGCAGATAGGTGGGTTTCCCATTGCGCTTATAAATTTCAAATGAAATGTTTGCGAGGTTAACGTTGGCATCCAGATAGTCAAGGGTTGGGGTCGGAAGCTGACCTATATCAATAAATTTTTTCTCATAGCCGTTGACCGCTTTTTTAAAAACCTCCTCTGCCTCCAACAGCCTACCACAGCGATGATAGCTTGTTCCCAGGTTGTTCATGGCATTGGTGGCCATGGTATGGCTGTCGCCGACACTGGCCTTTATTGCATCCACCGCTTTTTGGAAATAGGGCAGGCTGGCCGGTGGCGATCCTTCTTTGAGCCGTAGCTGCCCCAAGCTGATGTTGCATGCCCCGATGTAATAGTTGTCGTTGCCGAAGGCCGCCCTGAAGGTTTCCATGGCGTCCTCGACGAGTTGCTCCCCCCGGGGCAGGTCGCCCAGTTCCTGCAAGGTATTGCCAAGGTTCAACCACAGGAGGCCTACTTGGGGGTGGCCTTCCGGGTACACCCGGGGCATCAGTTCCAGGGCCCGTTCAAAATAATCCTTGGCCCTAGGGTAGTTTTTGTTTTCAAACCAGGCCACCCCCAGGTTCATGAGGCCCGTGGCATATTCCTGGGTTTTCAGGAGGTTGTTTTGTTCGAGCAGGCTTTGGGAGATTTCAAAATGGCCGATGGCTTTTTCTATGTTTCGCAGTGCCAGCCACACACTGCCAATATTGCTGTAAGAATTGGAAATACTGAGCGGGGGGAAGCTGTTTTCCAACTTGATGTTCAGCGCTGCCGTGTAGGTTTCCAGGGCCAGGTAATAGTCGCCGTACAAATCGTAAGCTATTGCGAGGTTGTTCAGCACCCTGCCGTTGTTTTTGTCGCCAGGGGGGAAGTGCAGCTTAAGGATGCGCAGGGCTTCGTTGAAATATTCAATGGCCCTTTGCAGTTCGCCCCGGTCGTTGCAGATAGTGCCAAGGGCGCTGTAATTGTTTTGCAGCTCTGCGTAGTCTTTGCCGAAAAGCCCGATGCGGATGGAGACGCTTTTGAGGTACATGGCTTCGGCGGAATCTGCCTCGCCCATCCTTTGCAGGCCCATGCCGATGGTGTGGCAGGTTTTGGCGGCCTGCTCGCTGTTTTCACCGAAATGGGCTACCGCCTGTGCGTACAGGGAACGGGAACGGCTGAGCGCTTCCTCATAGGCCCCGGCATTGTTTAGGGCGTCAATAGAATCAATGACCGATTTGAACTGTAGGCTGTCGAGTGGCTGGGAGTTTAGCCATAATGGTAAAAAGGCAAGAAGGGCAAGGGAGGTGCAATGGACGAGAAAATTCTTCATGTGCAAAACTAATTGTGAGGAAAATAGAACTTCAAAGCCAGCTTCTGCCTAATTATCCTGCATGCTTATAGGTTTTGTGCAAATGCAGTTCAGGGTTGATGACGGTTGATTTGCACAAAACCTATTGGCGCAAAGTATAAAGAGGAATTATTTCACAACTAAAAAGAGTGCCTCATAAATGATTTAAAAGCTAGGTTAATCCCCCTAAAAATTGAACCCCAGCCCCCCGGCTATTTTCCCTAAAATAAAATCCTCCGACGACTTCCCGATGCCTGCGGCCCCATACAAGTGGAATCTGGGCTTGGGATTGAACCGGAAACCAACACTGCCCGTAGGCAGTAAGCCCACCTGACTGCTGGCCGCCAACACTTCGGCACCAATGTACACCTTGAACTTGGATAAAGGGTTAAAATAAAGCCTCCCTTCCGCCCCAGCCATGATGATGGCCGTAGCATCGGCATCATCTCCACTGTCAGTCCTTTCGGCATAATAGAGCATACCCACAGCTCCGGTGCTGAAGCGTTGGCCCAGCATCCGCTCGTACCTTGCCATAAGGCCGCCACCACCATAATCGTCATTTCCAGCCAGGAACATCCCAAAGGTTATCCCGTTTTGTTCCGTGTTTTGCGTAGTGGAAATTTCTGGCCCACTTTTTCTAGGGTTTCGTTCATTGGTATCAGCCCTTACAGGCTGGAGTATATCATCGGAGGTATGCTCCTCAATTGCTTGTTTATCCTCCCTTGTTCCATTATCTGATTCAACATGGTCTATAGGCTTGGTTTCGGTTTCTTCATCTTCAGGCTCACGTGCATCATCCATTTCCCCAAAATCCTCCACTTTCCCATTCTCATAAACAATCCTGTGTACTTCCTGCACTTCAATGGTATAGAACGGCCCCCGCGGGTTGCCGCCCTTCCGGTACCTGATTTCCTTTTGGCCAATTTCCTCCACAAAGCAATTGATAGTTTCCCCGTTGGTTTTGATGATAATGTCTTGGGCTAATAGGCTGCCCATGCTGGGGAAAATAGAAAGACACAAGGCCACCAAGGTTTTTGTCAACATTTTCTTCATGGCTGATATGGATTTAAGTAATCGTATGAAATTGTCCGACCTTGCCCGAGGTCGTTTGAGAATGTCTAAGTTGCTGCAAGTCAGTGCGATGCAGCGATTTCAAACAATGTCAAACTGTCGAGCAATGTCAAACAACAGTTTAGTTGTTGATGATTTCAAAATATCTCAGCTTCGCTGGCCTTGTTCAGCCGCTCGTCCAGCACCTTAAAAGCCGCCTTTCCTTCCCCCTTTTGCCGGCAAGCCTGCAAGCAGGGATCGTTCGCATGTTCCACAAAAAACTTCAGTTTCGATTCGTCCTTTTTTGCCACAGCCAATTCCACTGCTTCCCGGTAGCGTTCCAGCAGGCCTGGGCATCCCAGTTTGCAGGCCTCGCTTTTTTCCGCCTGCTCCTGGATGATCTGCTTGCGCTCTTCTTTTTGCGCCGCCGCTTTCGGAGTCGCAGCCACCGCTGCCGTATCACCGGGGATGGCCGTTTCCGCCAGATCGATCAGCGCCGCCAGCGAATCCACCGGCATGGGGGCGTTGCCGTCCGCCCCCGCATCGCTCCCGCAGGAAAAAAGCATCGCCACCGCAATTCCCACTAATAGCCAGCATAAATTCGTTTTCATATTTTCCAAGATTTCGTTTAAACTCTCTCACCCCTCTCACCCCTCTCACCCCTCTCACTCCTCTCTCCCATAGATCAAATTCCCCGGTGTGTCCAGCAACGTCCGCCGGATAGTCCATTGGGTGAGGAGCAGCCCGGCCAGCAGGATGAACGTACAAGCCCCCAACAGCCGGTAGTCCGACACATCGAGGTAGCTTGTGCCCAACAGCCTTTTTTCAACAAAGTAAACAAGCAGTACGCCCCCGGCGGCCAACACCGTGGCCAGGGCCATGAAAAACAGCACGATCTTGCCGTAGATATTTTTGAGGAAACCATTGCTCAGGCCAAAAGCTTTGAAAGTGCCGAGGTTGGGTTTTATCTTTTCCAAATGGGTACGCAACAGGCTGTTGATAAAGCTGACGATGCTGCCCACCCCGAAGGTGAACAGCACCACCGCCATGAACAGCGTCAGGCGGCTCACCAGGGCAAAATTATCCTTCGCCTCCACCTGGTCCATGCTGATCTCGATGCCGTAGCGCTCCTGCATGAACTGCCGGAAAGGCCGCACCCGGTCAAGGCGCTGGAAGTTGAAGGCCATGTAGTAGGGAGTGGTGATGTGGCTGTACTGGTCGTTGCAGCTTATCTCCTCAAAGGGCTGCACGGCAAACCCTGCCCCTTTTTGCAGTTTTTCCAGGAGGCCGTCACGGGTCGTTTCATCCAAAAAATCGGACAAAACGGCGCTGTAAAGGAATCCCGGCTGCCGCTCATTCAGCACGTATTCCGACTGTTTCAGGCTGTTGAAAACTGCTGCTGTCAACTGCCCCTCCGCCCAGGCCTTCACCTTGTTTTCATCCCCTTCTGGCGACAGGAAGCGCAGGATGTTGGAAGTGCCGCCCGTGCTGACAAAGCCCGTTTCGTCGGCAGGTTGTATCAGCAAATTGAAAAGCTGCGGCGAGCACACAAAATCGCACAGGTTCGGCAAGGATTTCACCACGGCGATGAGGTCTAGGTAAATGCGCCTGCCGTCCAGGTCGAGCAATATTTTCCTTTGTGAAAACGGGTCTTTGTAGCCCAGTCCTTCCAGCATCTGTGCCGTAGCGATAAGGCCGCAAGTGGGCAGCCCAGCAGTGGTATCGGCGAGGGGCAGCGTCGTGCCGCCCAGCACGTTGCCGTCCTTGCAGCCCAGTATTTTTTGCACCAGGCCGCCATCGAATTCCACCGTCCGGCCCTTGCGGTAAAAGAGCGCCCCGGTGGCCATGTCCACGAACTGCTCCCGCCACACCACATACTCGCTGAGGTCTTTCAGCAAAAAACTGTCCCTCATGCCCGGCGAGGAAAAGGTGCGGCGGATGTCGCGGATGTCGTCGTCTGTCACCGATCGGCTGATTTGCAGATCGACCCAGTTGGTAAAAGGGTCGTCCATGCGCTTGGAAAGCGTTTTCAGCCCCCCGATGGCAAAGCCCAGGGCCAGCAGCGTGAGGAACAGGATGGCGCTCAACAGGATGATCCAGGCATTGGACTTGCCGGCCAGGGTGCGGTATTCGTTGGCGAAAAAAATCTGTTGGAACTCCTTCCGGACGCCGATCAGGTGCAACAGCCGTGTCAGGTTTTGTTTAGGCATAACTGGATGTGAGTTGGATGTTCAGCGCCTCCGCTACAAAAGTGGCAGGGCTTTTTAACAGCCGCCCTTCCACATCGTACCAGCCGCCGCCCCTGTTCTCGATGACGTGTTCGGGCCGGATGATGCCGTGGCGAATTTTTTCCCCATCACCGCCATGAAAGGTCATCAGCACGATCTGGTCGGCGAAATGCAGGGCCAGGCCGAGGTCGTGGGAGACGATGATGGCCGTGCGGTGGTGGCGTTCGAGGTTGTTTTTCAAAATGGCCATAAGGCGGAAGGCGGTGTCCTTGTCGAGGTTGCCCGTCGGCTCGTCGCCGAACAGCACCTCAAATTCGGCGGTGATGGCCCTGACGAAAGCCACCCGTTGCCGCTGCCCGCCAGAGAGGTGGGTAGTTTTTTTGTAAAAAATATCGCCCTCCAACCTCAGTTCTTCCATCGTGGCCAACACCTCCTGCCGGGCCTGCGCCAATGGCACGCCCCGTATCAGGCGGCTGATACACATATTTTCCCCAGCAGTGAAATTGGGCATCAGGTTGGTGTGCTGGAAAATGAAACTGTAGTAGCGGTTGCGGAAAGCCGAGAGGTCATCGTTTTCACCTTTCCATATTCCCTTCAACTCCCGGCCCCTATTGTTGTCATCATAAAAAACTACGCTCGTGCCGGCCTTTCCCCGCATGGTGTCGTTCATCAGCCCGATGGCCTCGATGAAGGTGCTCTTGCCGATGCCCGATGGACCCAGCAGGAACACCGTTTTACCTTTACGAATGTCCAACTGCGGCACTTGCAGCACCGTCCTGCCTTCCTGGTAGCAACATTCGAGATCCCGTATTTGAAAAACTAAAGACATAATTAGAAGTGAGGGGTGAGGGTGAGGGGTGAGGGGTAGGTCGCAGCCTCACCTCTCACCCCTCACCTCTCTCAAAAAGTAAACTCCACCGGCACCCAGAAATACGACTCGTTGCCCGTGGTGTACAGGAACTCGTAGTTGCGGCCGGCCCGGAGGATGTCTTCCAGGACTTTTGTGTTGTTGAGTACCCGCCTGATGAAGGCGTGGACTTTTTCGTCCGGCATTTTGCGTTTGTTGAGGAAATCGGAAATCATAAACTCGTCCAGTTCCTCGCCGATGCGCAGGCCCTCCTTGGTCACTCCCTGCATGATCTGGCGAAGGCTCTCTACGGAGGTGTTCTTGGGGTCGTTGTTGCGCAGGCTGGCATCGCCGGTAAACTGTTTGAGCAGTTCCACCAGCGTATTGAATAATTGCTCCCGCTGCACGTCGGGGGTGCCTTCACTGGCCACTGCAAGTTTTTTCAGGGTATTCAGGTAGTCTTCCAGGTCGTTCCTCGGCATGAAAAGCACATAAGAAAAAGCATCGTACTTAGCCTTCTTGATGCGCTTTGGCACGAACACCTCGGCGTAGAGCTTGTACTTTTGGTTGGCCATGTTGATGATGTCCTTTTCCGTCCACTGTTTCTTGCTGCTGCCTTCGTAAAACTGCTTGATGGCCTTGGCGATGGCAGGCGTGAACGCACCGGAAGACACGTCCTCGATAGAATTGCCGTCGTTGACGATGCGGGACATGGTGTCCCAAAATTTTTCGGTGAAATTGAAGACCTTGTTGGTGGCCTGCACCAGCCAGTCGAGGTATTCCTCCCTGCTCAGGCCGCTTCCCTGCCTCGCCCTGTAAACCGTGCCGATGGTGGTACCTCCTTTCAAATCAATGATATTCCCGGCGGTCACTTCCGGTATGTCGGGGTTCACGATCTGGATTTCGGGGATGTAGTCGGGCACGCCCCGGATGAGGTCGTGCTGGCATTTGGAGTTTTCCAAAATGAAGTTGCGGCACTGCCGGGCATATACATCGTCGGGGCGCTCATCCATGTTGCGGCATTGCATGGCGATGAAGTGGATATTTAGTTCGCAGAGTTTGTCAACGATGGTGTTGGCCTCGATGGCGGTCCTGTCGCCCTCGTTTTTGGCACGGCGGAGGCGGTCGCCCCGGTAGTCGCCGTTCTCGCCCACCAGTATCAGGATGTTGGTGTCCTCCTTTTTCAGGCCAGCCTCCAACACGGCCTGGTGGATGCCGTAGTACATGGCCGTCCAGGGGTCGTTGTCGTACCAGCGGGCGAACTCGATGTTGTTGATAAAATCGGTCAGTTTGCCCTGGTCGGAGGTGAGCGGCAGAATCTCGAACAGTTTGCCCTTTTCTGTTTCCGGCACGTCGCGGTAAACGGCCACGCCAAAACGGACGTTGGGCACCTCCGACAGTTGGCGGCGGATGAGGCCGATGGACTCGGAGAGGCTCTGGCGGTAAGGCTCCATGATCGGCGTGCCCTCCACCACCAGCAGGACGTTGTAGTTGTCCCTGGCCCGTCGGCTGTGCTCGTTGGCCTCCACGATGCCGGAGTAGTTGATCTCGTTGATCTTGTCGAGTTCCTGGCTCATGGTTTTCACGGTGATGTCGCCGATGACGCCGGTGCGGTAGTAGTCGCCGTTATCGTTGAGCATAGGGAAGCGCATGACGCCACCCTTGAAGCGGCGGGGGTCGGAGGTGGCAAGCTGGGCGGGTGGCACCCCGGCCGGGTCGTTGGCCCAATAGGCTTCCCGCACCTGGATGGCCGCCCTTTCCACGTGGTTTTTGGCGTATTCGTCGTTGCCATAAGCGGCCACCCGGAAACCGGGGTTGGCCTTGCGCTCCGCAAAAGCTTCCGGGTTGAAATTTGGCTCCAGGGCGATGCGGGTGTTCCATTCGGCTACCCGGCTGGCTGGCACCCAGCCCACCAGCGACCCCTCGGCGGAGCGGGTGGTCAGCACGGCGTCCTTGGCGATGAGGAAGCGGTCGTTTTCCTTTTTGTAAATAAAATAGAACTCGTAGATGGTCTTGTTGCCGATAGTGGTGCCGCTGTAGGGGTGGTTGAAAATCTTGACGATTTCCTTTTTCTCCAGATTTTTTATTTGCTCGATGTCGTCCACTTTGTTCAGCAAAAAAGCTTTTTTGTGGATGCCCGTCCTGGCGTCCACCTGGGAGTTGGCCCAGAGCAGTACATCTGATTTTTTGACCCAGCCATAGTCTTGCCATGTGCCTTTTTCTACTTTCAGGCCAGACACCTCGCCCCTGCCGATGCGGATCATGCCACCGTCTTCTTCCGCCACATAAAACCATTCCTTGAAGGCCAGGTTGCGTACCAACCGCCCGTCATTAGGGCTGTCGAAGGTCCTGGCCCCGTCCCGGTCGGCCAACACTATCCAGGGCACCTTGTCGGAATAGTCCCTGTTTTTGCGGTCAACGTAACGCTCTGTGATTTCCTCCATTTTCATTTCCTCTGGTTTGAAAAAGGCAGCGGGCTTGCCCAGCACCCTGTCGGGGTCTTTTTGGGAAAAGAGGGGGACAAAGGGCAAGAACAACAGGAATATAGAGATAGGTAATTTCATGGTTTGAAGTTGTAACATGGTTCAAGGTGCGTGAGCCGAAGCCAGGCGGCGACTCCGAAGTCGCCTCCTGGCTCGACTACCACATTAGTGCGTCCAAAATGGCATCGGTGCTTCATTTTTCAATTTTTGTTAAAACCATATACCAACCCCAGCCGCAGCCCAAAGGCATTTACCCGTATTTTTTCAAAATAGGCCTCCTGGAACTTCATGTCCACCCGGCTGATATTGGCAGGTTCGTCCAAAAAGAAATCTTTTCTGAGTTCATGGCCAAAAAGGGGCGTGATGCCAGCCGAAAAGCAAGCGCCCAATTCCACCCCAAAATTTTCAGTGAAAAAATATCGGGCTGACAGGCCCAGTCCGAGGGAGAAATACGTCCAGTAGTCAGCGTCTGCAATATTTGCTTCTATTGTCCGGTCAGGGTCGGTTGAAATCTTGTAGTAGCGCCGGTCGTAATAGGAATTCCAGCGGATGTGTGTAGTAGCGAACACATCGGCAGACAATAGGAATTTCTCATCGTCCACCAGGCGGTAATGGAGGCCCAGGGGCAAATCCCAATAGGACAGGCGCATCGTTTCTACCAAGGAATCCAACCTTGTTGCAGTGCCATTTTTTACCAGCTTCAAATCCATTGCCTCAGCTTTCACCTCCAGGTTGGACACCATCAGCCCGATGCCCATGTCCACTTTGCCGCCAGGTGCCAGGCCTACCCGCAGATACAGTCCGCCAGCCCAGGATGGCCCCCCGCTGATGTCAATAGCAGCAGTGTCCAGGCGTTCGTCCGCTACCTTGAACCCGAAAAATGGGAAGGCCACTTGCCCCAACCCGGCCAGGGAAACTGCCCTCCTTTTCGGCTCCCCCTTCTCAGGCGGACATGGAGTCCCCCCAACGGAGAGGATGGCGGCTTGGTGATATTTTTCAACGGGGATTTCAAATTTGTAAAGCAGATCAAAACACCGTTCCTTGGCCAAGTCCGTCCTCCCACTTGTACTGATGCTGCCCGACACCCTTTTTATTGCTTTCACCTCCGCCCGGTAAAAGCCGGCAGCATCGTAGGAAAGCCTTGTGAGGCTGGCCTCCCCGAACCTGCAGCGCACCCCTTCGTTGGCCAAACGGCGGAACACCAGCGATGCGTAGTCGGAATAGTGGATCGGCATGGGGTCGTCCACCAGGTCGTTGAAGACTTTGGCATTGAAGGAAAAATGGCTTTTGAAAGCATCAATGGACACATTGTCCACCTTCCTGGTATCGGGGTTGAGCAGGCCCGCATCCCCGACATAGGCGGCCCATGCTGCCACCATAGCCTCCGACAAGGAATCGGCCGTTTCCTTCGATACTCCTGCTTCGGTCAGTACGGCGGAGGTCAGGAGCGTTGCCTGGGCATGGAGCGCTTGCGCCAGCAGAAACAGGGCGGGAACAAGCAGGAAGTGTTTGTAAATGGGTTTCATTTTAGATCTATTAAAATTGGTTCTTTTCAATACAAATAGGCCAATTTGAACAACACCCCATCGCCGCCATAACTGACGCCAAGCTGCCCGCTGCTGCTGTCCCCTTTGGCACAGGCAGCCGCATTTTCCAGGCGGGGGGCATTTCCTTTTTCATCTTTCAGGGGTGTAATGGTCATCGTGTAGGTGTTGCCAGCTTCCAGGGTGACGCCCAGATCGTCCAGGTTGACCAGGCTGCGGCCCCTGTTCACGTAGCGGGTGACGGAGGCCGCCGGGGTGCGCCCACCAGAGAGGGTAATCCTGACTTTGCCGCCCACGTCGGCATAGAGTACGGCGTTTTGTAATTCGACCACTGTTTTTGGTTTTAGGGTAACAGTTGCGTCCCCCATCTTCCAGGCAGGGTCGCCTTGATCGGCCAGGCAGCGGTGGCGGAGGCTTTCCTCGTAACCCGCTGCACCGTTCCTGTCCAGTTCGGGGCGGTCGGCTATGACCGTGACTTTTTTGGTAGCACATGGCCTGCCTTCGTTGACGCACAATCTGACCTCGAAGGAGCCGGGTGAACGGTAGCTGTGGTTGACTATGTTTTTTTTGGTATTGGCCGTAGCCCCGTCCCCAAACTCCCAAATCCGTAGGGCCACATTGCCTTGGGGGGAGGACTGATCGGTGAACCGGATGGAGGTGCCTGTATAAACGGTTGCCTCCGACAAGGAAAAATCCACTTTTCCAACCGGGCGGTATTGGGGGGCGGATTCTTCCAATCCAGTGGTTTGGGCATTAGCGGTTGGGTTAATTTCAGCTATTCCAGCCCCTCCTTTTTCCGTAAAATCTTCACCTATTTTCACTTGGCCATTATGGTCAATGGTCATGGCCTTGCCGTTTTTCCAGACCCTTGCCACGCCGTCCGAAAAGGGGCCTACCGAGTCGTAGCGCAGGTGGATTTTCAAGGCCCCGTTTGCCGTGTCGAGATAGCCCCAGCGGAATTTGTCCATGATGGTGTCGCCTACTGCCACCAAGCCTTCCGAAGGGGGTTGGCTGGCCGGGTACGATTTGATTTTGCCCAAAACCTCTGCCCGCCTGATGCGTCCGGGCAGGTCGTCCGCCACAAAGGGATCGCAGGCCTTGGCTTCGAGGTACATCGCCTTGGCTTTTTCGTATTCCTGTTTCAAAAAATAGCTGTCGGCATCGGCAAGCAGCCCGGTGCAGGTTTTGTCCAGGTTGGTTTTGTAAATGGCAAAAGCGCCGGTACAGGCCAACAAGGTGGCCAAGCCCCAGACCCATATCGGCACCATCATGCGCCGGGTGGGGGGCGGTGCAGTATATGCAGGGCGGTTGGCCATAAATGGCGTTGGGTTTGGCACCTGATCAGGTGGGTAGGGCTGTGTTACCTTTTGCGTAGGGTAACTTGCTGGCTCCATGATGGGTGGGGCCGGCCAGAAGCCAGCGCCTTGAAAATGTTCGGCAGCTTGCTGCAGTTGCCGGGCGGCGGGCCGGGCGGTGGGATCGAGGGCAAGGCAGGCAAGTATCCAGCCTTGCAGCGAAGGCGGGATGTGGCTGGGCAGTTCTTCCAACAAATCAGTAAGGGTAGCATTGCCGGAGGTCATGCCGATGCGCTGGGTGAGGCCGCCCTGACCGCTGAAAGGGGCGTCGCCCTTCACCATCTGGTACAGGCTGGCCCCGAAGGCCCAAATGTCGCTGGCGGGCGAGGGTTCTTGTTTCGGGTGGTTTTTGAGGGGGAACAGCTCCGGCGCCCGGTAGGCGATGGGCGTCATGCCAGGCCTGTGGCTGCTGGCTTCGGCAGCGAAATACCCGCCGATGGTCTGGGTGAGCTTGATCTGCAATTGGTCGCTGATGCCGAAATCGCTCAGGTGGTATTCGCCCTCGTCGGACACCAGGAAATTGTCGGGCTTGATGTCGTTGTGGAGGATGGCGTTGGTGCGGGAGTGGAGGTAATGTAGCGCCGAGCCTATCTGGTGCATGAAATTGGCGGTCTCCCGTTCGCCCAACTGGCCTATCTGCGAAATGGCCGTGCCTTTTTCATAAAATGGCAGCACAAGGAACGGTGCCCCCTGGTACTCGTCGAAGAACATGGGCCGCACGATGTAGGGGTGGATGAGATCGTGCGCCTTGATGAATTCCTGCCTGCACAGCTCTATGCCGTCCTTGTCCTGTTTCATAAAAACTTTCAGGGCGACGGTCATGCCCGTCCTTTCGTCCAGCGCTTTCCAGACGATGGAAAAGCCTCCCCGCCCAAAGGATTCGAGCAGTCGGTAGCGGTTGTAAATGATGTCGTTTTCCTGAAACATTTTTTTAACGGTGGACGGTGGATGGTGGATGGTGGATGGTGGATGGTTGACGAAAATTTCCGTCAACCATCTGCCGTCCCTCGTCCACCGTCTAGCTTTTCCTTTTCTCCAGGTAAATCATTCCCTTTTCCAGTTCGTCGTGCTTTGCTTTGAAAAGCTCTGCCTCTTTCCGGCTGTTGAAGCCTACTATCAGTACTTTGTATTGGCCTTCCTTTAGAAGGATTTGGATGTCGTTGCCGGGGAGTTTTTTCATTAAATCCAGTTGGAATTTCTTTGCCCGCTCCCCGGTGGAATAGGTGTTGACTTGTATCACGTAATCGCCGGTGAGCAGCACCGGATCTTGGTAGATGGGACTGTCAAGGCCATTGCCTGCTGTGTCGGGCGGCTGCCCGGCGTGCAGTATGGTGTCGTATGTTTCTGTTGTTTCGGGCTGTATCGGTGCCTCCGTTTCGTTTGCCGCTTTTGTCTCAACGGAGTTTATCTTGGTCAATGTTTCCGTCTGGTTCTTGCCATTGTCTTTTGTCGCCGTCCAAATCGTGAGGGCAGCGAGGATGGCCACCAAGGGCAGCATGAGGTAGATGAGTTTTTGGGAAGGTTTTGCTTGATTTAGCGGGATGGGCGTTGGGGCAACGGTGGGTATGGCTTCCTCCCTGTTTTCGACCAACACAAAAGGCACTTTGATGCCGGCCAACACCACGGTGATATTGTCATGCCCCCCGGCGGCATTGGCCGCTTCCACCAATAAGCTGGCACATTGGCCGGGATCAGCCTCTGTTTCCAGGATGTGGGCTATCTGCTCGTCCATCAGCATGGTGTTCAGGCCATCGGAACAGAGCAGGATGGTGTCGCCGGGTTTCACCACAAAATCCAAATAACTTGGTTCGGGGTCGTGGCCGGGGATGCCCAGGCTTTGGGTGATGACGTTGCGCTGGGGGTGTACAAAGGCTTCGGCTTCGGAGATGTTGCCTTCGTCAACCATTTCCTGCACGAGGGAGTGATCTTTGGTCAGGGTTTGCAAACCCTCGCCCTGGCGGTACAGGTAGCAGCGGCTGTCGCCCACCCATGCCACGTGCAGTTGGCTCCCCAACAGCCATGCGAGCACCAGCGTAGAGCCCATTTCGCCCTCCCCTTTTTTCGATTCGTTTTCTATGGAAAAATGGGCATTGAGGATGGCCTGCACCAGCACTGTTTTGGCTTCGGAGGGCTCTACTGTCCCGAATGGCAGCAGGCTTTCTTGCACCATTTCGATGGCCTTTGCGGAAGCGACCTCGCCGGCGTTGAGGCCGCCCATGCCATCGGCCACGGCCAGCAGGGCGCAGCCGTTTTCGGAGGCCGTCGCCAAATCACCCGCTTGTCCCCACGACCAGCCGTTTTTACCAAAAACGCCCACCAAAAAAGCGTCTTCCTGGTGCCCCCTCACCTGGCCCACGTGGTGCAAGGCAGCTATCTGTACGATATGTCCTGCCCCCTCATGCATGTTCCCGGTGGTATATTCTGTTGATCAGGTTTTCCAGTACATACGACTCGATGTTGGCGTGCAACTTTTCTACTTTCTCCTGCAAGATGTGGTAGAGGTACATCAGGACGAGGCTGAGGGCCAGGGCGACCAGCGTGGTGTCAAAAGCGATGTTCAGCAAACTGGTTATCTTCTTGACCCCGCCCGTGGTTACCACGTCGTCGGCTGCCCCGAGGGAGGCGGCAATGCCTATCACCGTGCCGATGAAGCCCACCGATGGCACGGCCCAGGCGATGTACCGGATGATGGATTGCTCGCTTTCGCTCTTGCGCAGGTTGACCGCCGATTGAGCGGATACAACCCCCAAGGACTCGGAGACCGACTTGTTGGCCCTGAACTTGGTGCAGGCCTTTTTTATCAAATCCACCAACAGCAAAGGCTCACGCTGTTCTATCTCTATCATCTTGTGCTTTAGCTGGTTGACTTCTTCGGCAGACAGGACGAACTGCTCCTTCTCCGGCAGAAGCCCCATCTGGAAGGCCCGGTCTTCCCGGTTGACGTTGTTGCTCATGCGGCGTATTTCCAGCACCCCGTAGAAGAACAGGAAATAGGTGAAACCCTGGATGAGGCCAGCCGGCAGGCTGCCGCCGAGCATGATCAGGATGCGGTGGATGGCGCTGCCTGGTTCGAGGGCATTGGCCAGCAGGTAGAGGACGATGTTCAGCACAATGGCCAAACAGAGGCTGATGGATAGGCTAACGTATTTTTCTTTCATAATGGAGGCTGAGTTTTAAGTTATGAGTTTTGAGTTACTTGGCGTCGCGGAAGGAGATGCCGTCTTCGGCGACGGTCAGGGTGCCGACGAGGGTGCCGCCGCCTTTGTAGGGGGCAGCTTGTAAATAAGGCACGATGATGTCCTTGTTTATTTGCCTGGGTAATTTTCCTTTTGGGGCAAATGTGATTTGCAGTTTTACCATTGTTTCTCCTGATTTTGGGGCCCGTTTGTGTAGGTATATTTGGTATTCGCCCGGTACAATTTCCTTTTCCTGTGAAATGATTTCCGTGGTTTTTTCATCAAAAAACTTCTTCAACTGGCCTTTGATGGCAACAAAGGATGCAAAGGGCATATCCCGGTTTCGGATATAGTTGTAGCACATCAAGCCGCCTTTTTGGAAATAGAGGTCAACATCAGATTTGTTGTCGTCCCAGGTGGCGACAATGCCCAGGGGGGCTTTGAGGGCAGCAATGAACACATCTTCGCTGGAAGGCAGGGTGGAAGTGTCCACGACAGTTTCTGTTGGGGTGACAGGCTCATAGACGATGTCTTTGACGGAGTCATCTTCCACCAAATGTACTTTTTCGAGCGCTTTTTTGAGTATTTGGTTTTCCTTTTTCAGGCGCTCCAACTCGGTTTTCAGGGCTTCGTTGTCGGCCAGGTATTGGCCGATGGTGGTCTTGGCGTCGGCCAGTTGCTGTTCCAGGTCGGTCACAAGGGCTTGGAGTTGTTCTTTTTCGAGGCGTTCCTGTTTTAGCTTGGTACGCAGGTCTTCGATTTCCTTCTCCAGTTCGCCCAGGGTGCTTTGCATTTTGCCGATCTGACCGCTGAGGGCGTTGTATTCCCGTTCGGGGATGGAGGCTTTTAGGCGCAGCACGATGCTGTCCATTTCCTGCATCTCCACCTTGAGTTTTTTTAGTTTTTCAATGGCTTCCCGGTCTTCCAGGTTGAGCTTCGGCACGACGATGAACAGGATGATCACCGCTGCGAAAGCGCCCGTCATCAGGTCGAGGAAGGAGATATTGAAAACGTTCAGGTCTTGTTTTTTCATAATGGTGAAATTTCAAAATCCAATGACTTTCAGGGTTGTGTTTCCAATGGTGATGATGTCGCCGTTTTGGAGCCTCCTGCCTATGGGGCCTACTTCGAGGCCGTTGACGAAGGTGCCGTTTTTGGAGCGTTGCCAGCCCTGGCTACCAGCCGTTTCCTGCCATTGGCCATCCCGGATGTACCAGCCATCCGGGTGCTTTTCGAGCGTGGCGTGTTGGCGGGAAACCCAGGCGGAATAATGTTCTTTGATTTCAAGGTGGTTTTTTGCGCTCGGCGCCCCCCGGCCTATGCACAGCAGGTGGGTGGAGAAATCGGCCAATCGGTACACCCTGCCATGATCCTCGCCGCTGAGTACCTGCAAGCCATTGGCAGTGCTGGTGTGGCCTGTTGCTTGCCGTTGTGCCATGCCCAGCTTTTCCAAAATGTCGCTCACCTGCTGAAAGCGGTAGCGGGGGTCGGGCGCCAGGCAGCCTTCCACGATGCCTGCCCAAGCTGGCGGCACAGCGGGGTTCAGGCTTTGGAGGTGGTCCCACTCTCCCCGTTGCGCCCGCTCAAGGTAGGGGATCATGTCTTCTTCCAATGCCCAATCACCGAAGGGCAGCCTTCCGGTGAACAGTTCGAAGCAGACCACCCCAAAGGCAAAAATGTCAATGGCTGGGAGCAGCGTATCGCGCCGGGTGAGCGGCTTCACCTGCTCGGGGGCCATGTAGTTGTAGCTACCAAAGATTTCGCCGGGCGAGCCGGAAGATTTCAGCACGGTGAACCTGGCGTTCAGGTGGCCGGCGATGCCGAAGTCGGTCAGCCTTGCACGGTCGGTGGCATCGAGCAGTACGTTTTCCGGTTTCAGGTCCCGGTGGGTTTTGCCGTGTTCATGCAGTGCCTGCAGGCCCAACAGCATATCGGTGGCCAGTCTGGTGGCCTTTTCAACGGGCAGCCCTTCCCGGATGGGCTGGCGCAGGTTGCCATTGGGGCAGTAGTCCATGACCAGGTAGGGGCAGCCCTGCCAGTGGCCATAGTGCCAGCTTTTCACGAGGAAACCGCTTTCGATTCGCCCCGTTTCATATTCCAGCCGGAAGCGGCTTTCGAGGTTTTGTCGGGCGTGGCGTGGCACTGACCAGAGTTTGAGGAGCTTCAGGGCAAAGGCTTCGCCGGAGCTTTCGTCGGTCACCTCGGTGACGATGCCGAAAGTACCTTCGCCGATGGGCCTCCGGACACAGAACCTGTCCACCCGCTGGCCAGGGTTCAGTTCCAAGGTTGGTAGGTATTGCTCCTGGTTGTCCATGTCAGCAATCGAATTCAAACATGCGGTCGCCCATGAGGATGACATCGCCTTTTTGGAGTTTCACAGGGCCACGCACCAATAAAAAGGTTGACTTCTGTGCGCTCTGATCGGTCAGGTGCCAGCCTCCGTCCCGGTGTTCTACCCATGCTTGAGCCTTGGTCGTGATGGTGCGGTTGGAGGGTTCCAGGTTCTCACGGGTCAGTTCGGTTTTGTCGCCCTCGAAGCCCAGTATTACCGGGGCTTTTTCGTCTTTCCGGGGCAGCGGTTTCAAGCTGAACTTCGCCACGGGCGCCGTTGGTGCGCTCCAGGGGTTGATCGTGCTACTGGGCAGGGGGCCGAGTTTGCGGGCCTTAGGTGTTTCTACTTCCATGGGCTTGGTGATGATGGGCGCGAGCGGCGTGGCACAGCGTATGCAGGCGGCCGCATTTTTCAGGTTGGGGTAGCCACAATTGGGGCAGTTGTGGACGGAGGTCTCCATCTTAGGGGTAGTGGGCCTTTCCATCGGCTTGGTCATTGTCTTCGCCCCACTGTTTTCCACCATCGTGCCTTTGAGGGGGGCGTTGCAATGGCCGCATTTGAGGCTGCCCTCCTCGTTGAGCGTTCCGCAGTTGGCGCACTTCAGGCCGTCCAGGTTGCCTTTGCCCTTTCGGTCGGACAGGGAGGCGATGACAGAGCCTTTGAGGGGCGCGTTGCAGTGTTCGCATTGTAAGCGCCCGGGGGCGTTGGTCTGGCCGCAGTTGTTGCATTTCATGGTGGGAGTGGTTTCGTTATGATTCTGACTGAAATAGTAAGGTTTAATCAGGGTCGGTTTATTTATTTGGTTTTATAGTTATTCACCTCTCTGTTGGCCGTTCTTTGCCGATATTCTGCTACTTTTTGATAAAACCCACCCGTTTCTTTTTGTTTCTTTAGAAATCTCCGTACTTCTTCGGGGCGATAGGCATTGGGTACTTTATCATTGACTGCAGTATTGAACTTATTTTTTTGGAGTGCTGTGCGGGTAGGATGTTCGTCATTTTTGAATTGATATTGCCCTTTGGAGTCGCTGCTTCTGTCGTCCACATTTCCATCAGAAACATTGGATTGGCCATTTTGGAAATATTTTGGCCATTGCCCGGTTGTATAAAAAATATTGTTGAATTCATTGGATTCATCATAAGTATAAGTACGATCAGCGATTAAAACCAAGTAATAATATCCTGTAATATCGGGTACTTCATAAGTTCGGTCAATATTGTCTTGGTTGAAAACTGCCCCAGTAAAACTGCTGCCTGCCGCAATATCAAAGTTGAAATCAAAGTGGCCATCAGGTGCCTGGGTATAAGTGTTTTTAGGCGCATTCTCATTAAAGCCATCATAGAACAGGATACCCCATTTATTGATATCATAAGCATCGTAATAAATGTATTGAAACTCCCATTCATCTGCGGCATTCGCAGTTTGAGTACCTATATTGTAAATGTTAAAAAATATGGTGCGGACAGTAGGGAATCCTTGTTGCGGGGTAGGTAGATCTGAAAAAACCCAGGAAGCCAATTCGACACCTCCAGCGTTGGGGTTTATATCGGGAGGGGTATCGCCACCGCCACTATAAACTGCAAAGAATGCGTCGCCTGGATATACAAATTTTTGGACGAAAAAGTCGTAATCTACCCATGCATAGCCTCCATCACCCCAAATAGTTCCCCACGAGTTTACTATCCTAAATGCATGGCGGCTGTCATCATAACCTCCAACTGTCATGGCATGTCCCCCTGGATTACCTGTGGGAAGCTCTGCAAAGACCCTATCATCGTTGATGAGCTGCCAATTTTCGCCCACACTTGCACCAAACATTACTGGGTTGTTTGCGGCCAATTGTGCCTTGATAGCGCAAACACTTAAAGGTTCTATCCTTCTAAAATAATCAATTTTATGCTGTGCGGCCTCATTCTCCCAGCTTTGTTGAATCCCATTGGGTGAACAGTCCCCGAGGTTGGCATGAGGCACTGTTTGCATGGTGGCCACCCCCCTTTGTTGCAAGACTTGAAGGGCAGGAAAATAAGTCGTGCCCCAACATGGGCCAAACTGGGAATGTCCTTTTTCCGATTCCGGTATGGCCCAAAACAAATCCTTTGGACTCAGTTGGTTGGAAGGATTAGCCAAGGCGCTTGTAGAATATCCTTTTACATTGCCTTCTATAGTCGTCATGGTATAATAGGCGGCAGCCCAGGCAAGGCATGTGCCGGATTGGCCCTGATCGCCAATTGGGGGCATTCTGGGGGTGAGATTTACGCTCTGTGGCAGGTTCCCACAATCGGCAAAATCATCAATAAAAACCTGAATAGAGTCAGATTTCTCATTGTTTGGGTCCCAGCCGGTCGGGAAGGGATTTTCTTCGGGGTTAATAGTGGCTACTGTACAATCTGAATCTTTTGTACAGGAAAAGAAACCGATACATGCAATTGTATAGAATAGCAATATTTTGAGATAATTTTTCATGATTAGCTAATTATTTAGTACCAACAAATTGGAAAGGGACAGGAGTTTGCCCTGGCAAAGTGATTGTAAAGTCAAGGGTTAGAGTATTTCCATTTATCACCCCTGTTACCCGATACAGTAGCACCCGCAACGCCAGTCGCTGGTTGAGAGGGAATACTCAAATTATTCATGCCAACCACCTCCATATATTGTGTCCCATCCCAGGTTATTTGGGTTACATTATTCGGGGCACTTTCTAAAGTTGTGACGGATTGCTGCACCTGGCCTGCACCCGTAAGTGTTTCGTTAAATTGGCCGTAAAATTTAGTCCGTGTTTCAGCATCGCAAAATTCACCTTCATAGCCAGGCAAGCATGCGCAGGTGCCATTTGAACAGGATCCGCCGTTCAAACAACTCACTGTTAAACAGGCATCATCTAATTCACAATCACCTTGGCAGGAGATAAATAAATTAGTGATTATAAAAAGGGTCATAATTAGGAATACGTTCTTTTTCATAATTGGCCTTTTTAGGTGAATATCAGCCCCCAATCGGAAATATAATCCCCAATGAAAGCTGTATAGAGCGGTTAGTTCCATTTCCTTCATGGTAGGCTTCCTGCACGTTAGATCCAATTTTCCCCATTCTTGCTACCCCAAGCACATACCTGGCATCAAAAATGAGCTCGCCAACGCCCAGTTCATAAGAAAGGCCGCCCCCTATCAAGAGCCCCATATCCATCGGCTTATAATCATGATTATCTCCTGTACCTATTTCTATGTTATGCTTTTTTTCATCTTCTTTTGGCCCCAATATCCTTTTCCCGCCAAACGTCCGTGCAATCTCACCGCCTGCTGAAATAAAACCACCCAATGGACGGCCTTGGAAACGAAATCGGAACAAGATGGGCACTTCCACATAGTTCAATTTTTCATGGACGCAGTTGTAGGGATAATCCGTGGTGTTTGATACGTTTTCATTTCTTTTCAGGATGCCACCTTTTTGTGAAAAATAGACTTCTGCCTGCATCCCAAACCTACTGCTAAAGGGAATTTCAAACGAAACACCACCTAATAAACCCCAATTTAAATTGGAATTATAAACATCCTTATCCTTGGAAGATAAGCCATAATTCGAGAAGGTCACACCAACCTTCGGCCCAATAAACACCTGCCCAAAAACAGTGGCACTCCCTATTATCAGCAGCACCGGAAGTAAAATGTGTTTTTTCATGTCTCTAAAGTTTTGTAATGAGTTTGATTTTATGTGATTTTCAATTGGATGGATATTTTATCACCCTACCTTCAACCTGCTTTTCAGGTTGTTTTTCCGCAGCCTCGCCACTGGCACCTTCTCCCCGTCGGTCAGGCGCAGGTAGCCGCCGCCCTCCCGCACCCACATTTCCACATGGGAAAGGTTAACGAGGTAGGAATGGTGGGGCCGGTAAAACATCATGTCCGGCAGCAGGGCCTCCACTTCTTTTAGCCGTTTGCAGATCACGGCCTCTTTCCCTGTTGAAAGGAAAATGTGCGTATAATTGCCCGCCGCCCGGCAATGCACGATGCTTTTTGGAGGCACCATCAGATGACCACCCTTTATCGGCATGGCAACCGGCACGGAATCGTTGAAAGGCTGTTTTGGTACATCAGTGGTCTGCATCGTTACACGTTTGGTATGTTTTGTTCCATGGCCGAAATGTAGAAAGGTCAAAAGGCCCGGTAAAATTTTTAGTTTTGGGATTGTTTGTCCCTGCAAGACCATATTTTGATTTAAATAGTTTGTTACGGGCTGGGCAAGGGACTGGTTTTCAACCGTTTAAAGTCCAGGTTATAAAAACCCGTTTGTTTTGCTGGATACATTTGATATTTTTTCACCCACCGCTTAAAGAAAACTATGGGCACGCCCCGTTACAAATTGTACCGCCTGATAGCGGTGCTCGAAAGCGAAGAATTGGCAGAAGTGGCCAAGTTCCTGGACTCCCCGTTTCACAATACCGATAAGGAAGTTGCCCGCTTTTTCAAGGAGCTGTCCAAGTTCCACCCAGGGATGGATCAGCCCAGGCTCACCAATGAGCACCTTTTTGCCCGCACCTTTGGCAAAGCGCCCTACGACGACCAAAAAATGCGGCGCCTGCGCATGAAGTTGAAATCCTTGTTGGAGCGCTACCTGGTCATCAGAGAACTGGACGGGCCAGCAAACTTGGGCAGCAGCATCCTCGCCCAGGCATTGGGGCAAAGGAAGGACTACGGCCTGTTCAGGGAAGCCGTCTCCTCCAGGATGGACGAACTTGAAGCGCTCCCGGCCAGGGGCAAATCCTACCACCTCGAAATGGCGGCCCTATGGCGTGCCCTTTATTACCACCCTGAGACGGACAAGCTGCTGCCCAGCAATGATTTCCTGCAAAGGCACATTGACCACTTAGAAAGCTATTTTACCATTGCCACTTTGCAGAACGGCACGGAATGCCTGTTGAAACAGCGCATCATAAACCTCAAGGAACAACCCTTTTACCTGGAAGCCGCTGAAAAAATGGCGCTTGCAGGCCACCAAAAGCCCCAGCCCATTATCCAGTTGTTCCTGGAAATTTTCCAATTGTTCCGCCCGCAAGATCAAACAGTGGAACTGGCCAGCCTTCAACAACTCCTGGAAGATTGTTTCAACCAACTCGACCAGGAGGAACAACGCATTGCCCTCAAGATGATGGTCAATTATGCCGCCCCCTTCTCAAATGAGGGCAACCGGGAACACACCCTGTTTATGTTCGGCATCATCCAAAAAACTGTGGACAACGACCTGGTGCGCAACGGCCACGCCAATATCAGCGCCGATCAATTCCTCAACATCACCATCACGGCCGCCCTGGTAGGCAAGTTTGAATGGGCCTCCTGTTTTATGGACAGCCACCAGTCCCTTTTGCCAGAAAAAGAACAACCCGATGCCCTCGCCCTCGCCAAGGCTTCGCTGCACTACCAAAAAGGCATTTACCTCCAAGATACCCATGAACTGAAAGCTGCGCTGCACCAACTCGGCCTGGTCTCCATCCGTTCCGGGGAAAAGTACAGCCTGAGGGTGCGGTCGCTACAGTTGCGCATCCACTACGAACTGTACATGAGCGGCGAAGAAGGCTTCGACAATGTGCCGGAACTGGCAAAATATTTCGAGCGCCACCTCGCCAACAACCCCAACTATGCTGAAAAAAAGCGGGCTGCCTATCTTCAATTCGTCAACCAGGTGAAGGTGCTGTTCAAGATTGCCAGCGAACCCAATGCCCGCCAACAAATGGCCGATCAGTATTTGAAAGAACTCCAATCGGACAAAAAGCCCATCCTGCACCACTGGTTGTTTCAAAAGGCGGGGGAGCTGGCGTTGCCCCCCCGCCACCAGTGAATTGCTCAATTTTCTATGATGTCTTCTACCCCGATAACCTGGCTCGGCGCGTCGCCGCACATCGCCTGAAAGTAAAAGGTATAATCGCCAGCGGCCAAGCCCGTAAATGAATGGGCCGTACTGGTGACCGATACCGGGCCGCAGGTGTAGTTGTCCGAACGGCGGACATACCAGGTTTCATACCTCGTGGCAGACAGGGATCCATTCCAAGACCAGGAGATGGAACCACTTGCCTGCCCTGTCTTCTGGAGGTTGGAGATGGATGGGCAGTCGCAGTCGGTTGTCCCGCTAGGGGGCGCAAATGCAAATGCCAAAGGCAGTGCGAGCATCAAAAAAAAGAAAATCCTTATCATAGCACAAATAGTTTGCTCCGCAGTATGGCGTGCGGAATTGGTGAATGGATGAAGTGAAAAAGGCATGGGAAGCACCTTGGCCAGCTTGCCGCCAAGCCGATCCCATGTTTGTCTTAAGTTTAGTGTAAATGAATAAGCCTTGTCCTCATTTTATCCTTGAAACCCCAGTCGTAGAAAGGGTTTTAAGAACTCATGCCGATGGGATTATTTATCCTCCGATCCTTTGTTTGGAAAAAAGCCCCCCACTTGCACCACGGCGCACTTGCCGTGGCACAGGCTAGGGGTTGCCATGCTTTTTTTGTCTAAATTTTAGGCTGGCAGTTGGAAGGGCCAGCACCCGCAACACTTTCAACAGCCTGGATATTTTCCGGGATATTATTCCCGTAAACAATCGCTGATTTATTGTTTTCAATCTTATGACGCAGCAGGAGCAAGGGTGGTGTGCCCATTAAAGACCGAAAAATCAATTCGGGACAGCCGGGCGAAATGACTCAGCCCGGCTGCTGGATTTTTCAAAACCGAATCTCAATCATACGCCAGCGTCAAATTCCCACCACTCCCCTGCGCCACGATTTTGTAGTTATAGCCATAAGCCGGCGCATAATTGTCCCAGGCGCAAGTCCCGTTCGGGCATTCCCAGATGCTCAATTGGTTGCCGCTCGTTTTAGCTGGCACCCACAGGCTCTCGCCGGGCTGTAGGGTGTGGTAGATGCCATTGAGCCAGAAGGTGATAGTGCCGGTGGTGTTCACGGCGTGGCGCACTTTGATTTTCTGGGAGGAGTACATGCGGCCAATAAAGTCCTTGTCCTTGGCAGAGAGCAGGGAATTCATTGGGATGGAAAACCCGTTGGAGGTCAAGGAGGCGGGCACCGGGTATTGCATAATGGACTTAGAGTCGTAGTCGGTAAGCTGGGTTTGCAGCCAGGTTTTTTTGGTCAAGACTTGTTCGTTGACCTTTTGCTGGTTCCAACCTTGCTGCGCATAGTAGGCATACACGGCAGGCACGTTCCAGGGGATGCTGGACAGTGGGCTTTGGTGTTCGTGCCAAAGGCCAAGCGCATGGCCAAACTCATGCAGGATGGTGGATTTGATATATGATTCCGTAGCGCCGGTTCCAGTCAGGCTGAGGTTCATCGTTTTCTGGCTTTGCGAAATGTTCAAGTTGCCCTTTCCAATGTAAGACCAGCTGCCTTCCGAGCTGAAATTGACCCGGATTTCGGATGTACCCGAGGTGACTTTCACGAAGTTGATGTTGGCGTACTGTTCCCACAGCTCGGCATACTGCATCACCTTGGTTTGCAGGGCGGTGGTGCCGTTCAGGAACTTCACCCGGAGCGTTGTGCCGGGCGCCCAGAACATATTTTTCAAGCCGGTGGCACGTTCTTCAATGCCACCTGTCGGTGCTGTTTCGTCCAGGTGGTAGTCCATATCGTCGGGGATGACGGTCAGGCAGGTGTTCATGCTGATGTCGGCCAGCTCCTCTTCCGTGAAGAAGGCGGCAGGTTCGGCTTCCTCTTTTTGGCAGGAAACAAAAAACAGGGCAGCGACGGCGACAAGGATTAAAACGAAATGCTTTTTCATGTTTGCAAGATTTTCAAGGTGAAAAAATTTATTTACACCTCTTTGTGCAGCCTATGAAAAAGTGGTTCCCAAAATCCGAGAATTTTGAAAAAAAAAATTGATGTACTGGATTGTAGTGTAAGATTAGCCTGTAGCTCTTGCTATTCCGCCCCGCCTTTTTACTTTTGCCGGAAAGTAACAACCTACCCGAAACGATAAACCACAAACCATCAACAGCATGACCTACGACAATTTCACCATAAAGGCCCAAGACACCATTTTGAAATCGCAACAAATAGCTGCAGGACTCAGCCAGCAAAATGTGGACACGGCGCACCTGATTAAGGGCATTCTTGAAACGGACGAGCATGTTGCCACCTTTTTATTGGAAAAATGCGGCGTGAGTATGGACGTGCTGATGCGCCAAAACGAAACGCTGATCCAACTCACGCCTAAAGTGACCGGCACCGACAAGCAGTTCCTGACACCCGAAGCAAACAAGGCGCTGGCCCGTGCAAAAAAGCTGCTGCCCGAATTCGGCGACGAATACATTAGCATCGAACTGATCCTAATGGGCATCCTGCAAGGCGACGACAAGGCCGGGAAACTATTGAAAATGCTGGGTGCCAACGAGCAAAACCTCCGCTCTGCCATCATCGAACTGCGCAAGGGCGAAAAAGTGACCGACCAGAGCAGCGACGAACAGTTCAACGCCCTTACCAAATATGCCGTCAACCTGAACGCCATGGCAGAGGAGGGCAAGCTGGACCCCATCGTGGGGCGTGACGAGGAAATCCGCCGGGTGCTGCACATCGTTTCACGCAGGAAAAAAAACAATCCCATCCTGGTAGGCGAGGCGGGCGTCGGGAAAACGGCCATCGTGGAGGGCATCGCCTGGCGCATTGTGAAACAGGATGTACCGGAAAATTTGCGCAGCAAAAAGATTTATACACTCGACATCTCCGCCCTCATTGCGGGAGCGAAATACAAAGGGGAATTTGAAGAAAGGCTGAAAGCCGTTATCAAACAGGTGCAAAACTCCAATGGCGAGATCATTTTATTCATTGATGAAATACACACCCTGGTAGGCGCTGGCGGCGGAAACGGCGCCATGGACGCCGCCAATATTTTAAAACCCGCCTTGGCCCGTGGCGAACTGCGCACCATCGGTGCCACCACGCTCGACGAGTATCAAAAGCATTTTGAAAAAGACCAGGCACTCGTGCGCCGATTCCAAAAGGTGTACATAGAAGAACCAAGCGTAGAGGACACCATTTCCATTTTGAGGGGCATTCAGGAGAAATACGAGGTATATCATAAAATAGACATCCGGGATGAAGCGCTGGTGGCCGCCGCAGAGCTGTCGCACCGCTACGTGGCCGACCGTCAGTTGCCCGACAAGGCCATTGACCTCATTGACGAAGCTGCTGCCAAACTCCGCCTGGAACTGGACAGCGTGCCGGAAGAAGTGGACGAGTGGGATCGCAAAGTGTTGCAACTCGAAATCGAAAAGGAAGCCCTCAAACGGGAAGGCGCAACGGGCAAGGTAAACGCCATCAATGGCCTCATTGCCAATGCCCGCCAGAAAAGGGACAGCCTGCGGGCCGCCTGGAAGAACGAAAAGGAAGGCGTGGATTCCATCCAAGCCATCAAAAAGAAAATAGAAGAATTGGAACAAGCCGCCGAAAAAGCCGAGCGCAACAGCGACCTGGAGGCGGTAGCCAAAATCCGCTATGGCGATTTGCCCAAAGAGCAAAAAGCGCTGAAAGAAGCCGAAGAAAAACTGGCCAAGCTGCCCGAAGAAAGCCGTTTCACCAACGAGGAAGTCACCGCCGAGGACATTGCGCAGATAGTGGCCCGCTGGACGGGCATCCCCGTCACCCGAATGATGCAGAGCGAAAAGGAAAAACTGCTCAAACTGGAAGACGAACTGCACCTGCGCCTTATCGGCCAGGAGCAGGCGGTGAAGGCCGTTTCCGATGCCGTGCGCCGCAGCCGGGCTGGCTTGCAGGACGAAAACCGGCCCATCGGTTCCTTCATTTTCCTCGGCCCGACGGGTGTAGGCAAAACTGAACTGGCCAAAGCATTGGCCGAGGTGCTGTTCAACGACGAGCACGCCATCATCCGCATTGATATGAGCGAGTACCAGGAGCGCCACAATGTGAGCCGATTGGTGGGCGCACCTCCCGGCTACATTGGCTACGACGAGGGCGGTCAGTTGACCGAGGCCGTGCGGCGCAGGCCATATTCCATTATTTTATTGGATGAAATTGAAAAGGCGCACCCCGACACTTTCAATATTTTATTGCAGGTGCTGGACGAAGGCAGGCTGACCGACAACAAGGGCCGGGTGGCTACTTTTAAAAACGCCATTGTCATTATGACCTCCAACATGGCTTCCGAAAAAATCCTCGAAAACTTTGAAGATTTGGAAGCCCTCGGCGATGCCCACCGCCAGGAAATCATTGCCACCACAAAGGACGAAGTGCTGGAAACCCTGAAAGAAAACCTGCGCCCGGAGTTCCTGAACCGCATTGACGAAGTCATCGTCTTCCTGCCGCTCACCAGGGAAGAAACCAAGCAGATACTCATGCTTTTGTTGAAAAAAACGGAAAAAATGCTCCAGCGCCAAAACCTCAGCCTGGCCATCACCGAGGCAGCGCTCGACTTATTGGCCGACGCTGGCTACGACCCCCAGTTCGGGGCCAGGCCCATGAAACGTGCCTTGCAGGACATCCTGATTGACGAGCTTTCAAAACATGTTATCGGCGGCACTTTCGCCCCCGGCGACACCGTGTATATTGATGCGGGCAACGAGGAATTGGTCTTTACAAAAGCCGCCGCCGCTGGCGCAAAACCTGTCTCGGAGTGGAAAGTGGACAAAACAGTAGCCCAACCTACAGCAGCTTCAAAACCTGGCCGCAACAGGCGGGGCGGCAAAAAGAACGACCGTGAACAACAGGTGGAGGAATTGAAAAAGGCAACGGAAGATTTGAAGAAGACGGTGGAGGATGTGAAGGGGGAAGAATAGGTGCATAAAAAATTACTTTCTCTTGAGTTCATCCAATGGCAGCACCATACCTGGCATTACGTTTTCGCCGTTCAGGATTTTGCCTGAGAAACCTTCTATCATTTCAGGTTCTTTGCCTTCCCGATAGATCCAAACTTTTTCTTTGTAAGAGTCAATTAGCCAAGCCAAACGGACGCCATTGGCCATCCAGATGTCGGCCATTTTATTCTTTAGTTTTGAAACGCTGTCGGAGGCAGAGCGCACCTCTGCCACAAAATCTGGGACAACCCGAAGGAAATCTTCATCGGCGTTTTCGGGCAAAGAGGCAAGTCGCTCTGACGATACCCAGGCACAGTCTGGACTTTTAACTGCACCGTTGGGCAATTCTATGCCGGTAGAGGGGCTGAATATTTCGCCATTTTTGTATTGATAATGCCACATAAAAAGGAACCCGGAGACGGTAATTTCCCTTTTGCCAGAGCCTTTTTTTACGGGGGACATGATGGTGGTTTTTCCGTTTTTTTCCCTTTCCATGCGTAGGTCTGGGAAGCGGGAGCTTAATTCAATAAATTGCTCCTTGGTCAATCGTTTTTGCAAGGTGATTGGACCAAATCGAGCAAGTTCCTCCAATGGGCTTTTTATACTAGTTGCAATTGACATTTGCAGATTTTTCAGCAAGTTAAAAAATTTTGCCGTAAGGCAAAATCAGAACAGCGTTGTCTGCCCTCCCTTGTCCACATCAAATTCTACCGTATCGCCGGGGTGCAGTTTTTCCGAAGGCAAAGCCGGGGCCTTTTTTTCTGTTTTTGGCGCTTGCTTTTCGGTCTTTTCCTTCACAGGTTTTTCCGCTTCGTTCGCCTTGATACTCAACAATTTAAAATCGCCTAGCTTGTTGCCGAGCGCCTTCCAGCCTTTCACGTCAATGAATTCGGCGAGGTTCACTTCCTCGTCAAACTTCTGGTTTTTCACTTTGTAGCTGTATTTCACCACGGGCGCTTCCTGGGCGGAGGCGAAGTAGAGTTTGGAGCTTTTATGTTCGGAAATAAAGCTGAATTTCTGCCCGGTGGAGTTGGTCTCGATGTGGAAGCGTTTCACCATCGTCCACTCCTTGTTGCCGTCGAAATAGATGGCGCTGACCACCGTTTCCGGTTTTAGTTTGGCAATGTCGGCCAGGTCTTTCACCTCGAAGCGGCGGGTGAGTTCAAAGCCCACCGTTTCATAGGAGCCATCGTGATAGATAGCCAAAATTTGGTCGCCCGTGTCGAATGCGCCGAGGTATTTGCCCCGCTCGTCGGTGTTCAGGCGGCCGCTCACTTCGTCCATCCATACCTTGATAGCGCCGATGGTGGATTGGCCCGCCTCTTTCAGCACGACTTTTTTCACGGGGTATTTGGATACGATGTTGCCCTGCGAACCCCTGCCTTTTATCTCTAAATCGGCGAAGCCATAGTCGAAAATTTTTATGCGGGCGGGGCAATTGGGGCTGAGCGTGATAGTTACAAGCTCTGCCTCGCCATTGGGGTTGGCGGTGAAATAGAGCAGTTTGGAATTCGCTTCCCCAGTCGTCATATCATACTCCTTGTCACGGGTAATGGCCGTCACATTGAAGCGTTTCGCACGGGTGACGCCAGCCTTGCCGTCAATGTACATCATGTTGTAGGTAGTGCGCTCGTCGCCTTTTTTCCATACGTCCACGTGGATGATGTCCTTGCCCACAAAGGTCTTGTCGGCGATGCGTGTCACCACGAATTTTCCGTCTTTTCTAAAAACGATGATGTCGTCAATGTCCGAGCAGTCGCAGACGAACTCGCCGTCCTTTTTGAGGCCCATGCCCACGAAGCCCTCCTTGCGGTCAACGTACAATTTGGCGTTGTTGGCCACCACTTGCGTTACCTGGATGGTTTCAAAACCACCTGAAATCACCGTGCGGCGCTCACGGCCCTTGCCGTATTTGTCCAACAGGTTTTGAAAATAAGCCACTGCATAATCCGTCAGGTTGGCCAGGTGGTGCTCGGTATCTTCCAGCTCTTCAATGATTTTTTCAATCAGTTCGTCGGCCTTGAAGGAATTGTATTTAGAGATGCGTTTTATCCTGATTTCGGTCAAACGGGTGATGTCGTCGTCGGTCAATTCCCTGAAAAGTTTCACACGCTTGTCGTCCTGGCCTGCCTTTTCCGAAGGCACCGAAACATATCTTTTCAGTTCCCGGTAAATCACCTCTATCACCTCCTCCCAGCTTTCGCATTCTTCTATTTGATGGTAAATGCGGTTTTCGATAAAAATCTTTTCCAGGCTGGCAAAGAGCCATTTCTCCTCCAGTTCGTGCTTTTTGATTTCCAGTTCCTGACGCAGCAGGTCTTTGGTATTTTCGGTCGAAATGCGCAGTATTTCCTCCACCGTCGTGAACACGGGCTTATTGTCCACGATGATGCAGGCATTTGGGGAAATAGAAGACTCGCAATCCGTGAAGGCGTACAAGGCGTCAATCGCCACGTCGGGCGAGGTGCCGGGCATCAGTTCTATGGAAATTTCAACATTGGCGGCGGTGTTGTCGTCAATTTTTTTGATTTTGATCTTGCCCTTTTCTGCCGCTTTGGTAATGCTTTCAATGAGCGTAGAGACCGTAGTACCATAAGGCAACTCCTTGACTAGCAGCAGGTGCTTGTCGGCCTTTTCGATTTTGGCCCGCACTTTCACCTTGCCGCCCCTTTCGCCGCCGTTGTAATCCGTTACGTCAATGCTGCCGCCCATCATGAAATCGGGGTAAATTTTCACCCGTTTGCCCCGCAGGAGTTCTATAGAGGCTTTGCAGAGCTCGATAAAATTGTGCGGTAAAATCTTGGTGGAAAGCCCTACGGCGATGCCGTCCGTTCCTTGCGCCAATATGAGCGGGAACTTCATCGGCAGGTTGACAGGCTCCCTTTTGCGGCCATCATAACTGAGTTGCCACACTGTGGTTTGTGGGTTAAACGCCACTTCCAGGGCAAATTTCGTCAGCCTGGCCTCGATGTAACGGGCGGCTGCCGCATCGTCGCCCGTGCGGTAGTCGCCCCAGTTGCCCTGTGTGTCAATGAGCAGTTCCTTTTGCCCCATGTTCACCAGTGCATCGCCAATGGCGGCGTCGCCGTGCGGGTGGTATTGCATCGTGTTACCGATGATATTGGCCACCTTGTTGTAGCGCCCGTCTTCTTTCTCGGACATGGCATGGAGGATGCGCCGCTGCACGGGTTTCAGGCCGTCTTCAATGGCCGGCACGGCACGTTCCAGGATGACGTAGCTGGCATAGTCGAGGAAGTAATCCTGGTACATGCCGGAAATGGTGGTAATGTGGCCCTCCGCATGGACATGACCATTGCCATTGGCAGAAGGGGAGGGGAGGCTTGTATTTTCTTCGGAAGGTTCCATTTTAGGAATAATGAACGATGAACTATAAATGATGAACGGGGGGCAAAAATACAAAAAGGAGCGGATTTTAAAAAACAAAATGTTTTTATAAAATTGCGTCGAAAAGTTTTTTTTGTTTTAAAAACTCAATTTTAAAATGACAAATTTCATCTACCTGGTTTTTTATTCAAAAATCCAAAAATCCATGATCTTCGCCCGATGATGAACCGACGACAAGCTATCCGCAATACTGCTGCCCTGGCTGGTGCAGCCATGATGCCCGCCCCGCTTTTCCGCCTCTTCGATAATGGCATTTTTACCAAAAAAGACTTTGGCGAAAAATTCATTTGGGGCACTGCAACTGCTTCCTATCAAATAGAAGGCGCTTGGCAGGAAGACGGCAAAGGCCCTTCTATCTGGGACACTTTTTCGCACCAAAAGGGCCATATAAAAACGGGCGAAAACGGCGATGTGGCCTGTGATTTTTATCACCGCTATGCCAGCGACCTCGAACTGCACAAAAGCCTGCACTTCGATGCCTTCCGCTTTTCGCTGGCCTGGGCGAGGCTGCTGCCCAATGGCATTGGCACCCCCAATCAAAAGGGCATTGATTTTTACAACCGGGTGATTGACAAAAGCCTGGAACTGGGCATACAGCCTTGGGTGACGCTTTACCACTGGGATCTTCCGCAAGCCCTGGAAGACAAGGGCGGCTGGCCCAACCGTGACATCATCGGCTGGTTTTCGGAGTATGTGGATTTGGCCACCAAAAGCTACGGCGACCGGGTGAAAAACTGGATGGTGCTCAACGAACCTTTTGCCTTTACGGGCCTCGGCTACATGCTCGGCTGGCATGCGCCGGGCCGCAAGGGCTTGAAAAACTTCCTGCCCGCCGTCCATCATGCCGCAATGTGCCAAGCCGAGGGAGGCCGTATTATCCGCTCCAATGTGCCGGAAGCCAATGTGGGCACCACTTTTTCCGTCTCTTATGTGGAGCCGAAAAACGAAAAGCCCAAATCGCAAAAAGCCGCCGCCCGCTTCGATGCCCTGCTGAACCGCCTGTACATCGAACCCATGCTCGGTATGGGCTATCCCACGGACACTTTGCCTTTTTTGAAAAAAATCGAAGAAAAAATCGCCCAGCCTGGCGACATGGAGCGCTTGGCCTTTGACTTCGATTTTATTGGTTTGCAAAATTATTTCCGGCTGGTGGCCAAGCGCAGCCTCACCGTGCCAGTGCTGTGGGCCAACGAGGTGTCCCCGGAGAAAAGGGATGTGCCGGAAGATCGAATTACAGAAATGGGCTGGGAAGTGACGCCGGAGGGCATGTACCATATTTTAAAACAGATCGCCGCCTACCCCGGCATCAATAAAATACACGTCACCGAGAACGGTGCCGCCTTCGCCGATTCATTGGAAAATGGCGGTGTCAATGACACTTTACGGGTAAAATTTTACAAAGACTACCTGGCAAATGTACTTCGTGCCAAGCGGGAAGGCGTCCCGGTGGAAGGCTATTTCTGCTGGTCTTTCCTCGACAATTTCGAGTGGCAGGAAGGTTACCGCCCCCGCTTCGGCCTCGTCTATGTGGACTATGCGACGCAGCAACGGGTCGTGAAGGGAAGCGGGGCCTGGTTTCGGGAATTGTTGGGTGCTTAAATGCCTATAAAATTCATTGCGCTACTACCTTTCCGATGTACAAATTTCCCTTTGCATCTGTCAGTTGAATGGTATAAATGCCGCTTGACACTTGCCCCCTTTCGAATAGGAAGGTTTCCTGCCATGTATCGCCCGAATCCCAGGCGGTTTGGCCCATCATGTTTACCAGTTGCCAGCGGTAGGGCTTTTCAATTTGCTTTGCCTCTATGTGCAGCCATTGCGTAAAGGGGTTGGGGTAAATCTTGAGGGCTTCGGTTTTAATGTCTTTCGTGCCAGTCAGCATGTTGCTGCTGCCGGGTGTGGGGTACATGAAAAACAACGATGCACTGCCGTCGGGGTAGCGCCCCCAGGTAATTCCAGTGTTTTGATCGCCAAAAGATACTTCATCCACCGCTGCATAGCTGTTTTCCTGCCTTTGGTACACACCCAGTGTTTCACCCGATGCGCTGAGGCGAAAATCGAGGTGCAGCGGACCTTGCCCATCCTGCCCATCCGCCCAAAGCATCAAAAAACCCTTGGGCGGGAGAATCGTTTTTTCAGGGTAAAGGAGGGGCACTTGGGCTTTAAATGGTTCCCCTTCATCGTCGGTAAAACACAGCCCACCAATGTTCATCGTATCCGATGTGGCATTGTACAGCTCGAACCAATCGTCGAATTCGCCATACTCATCGGCAATCGTGGTGGCGTTTGACGCCATGATTTCGTTGATAAAAAGCCCTGAAAAATCGGGCGGTAGGCTGTTCGTGGCAGCGGGCGTGCCGAGCAGCATATAGCTTTCCCCCCAGTCGGTGGCGATGTTCCCCTCCAATTGGTGCCCCAATTCTACCGTAGCTCCCAAGCCGTCGGCGAGGGGAGGCCAAGGGCGGGTATCGGCATAGCGGACACTGTGCGCCAGGCTGCCGTCGGGACGGTAGAGGGCAATTTTGCCCGACTTGTTGCTGAATTCAAAATTCAGGTTGCCCACCATTTTTGATATATTGGGATGAAATGCCTTGAAGAGGCTGGTATCCTGGCAGATCGCTAAATATTCACCCGGCCCAATCACGCTGTTTTGTTCAATAATAAAGAAAAAGGCTCCGTGGGCAATTTTCCAATTCGACAAATCAACCGCTGCCCCGGTGCGGTTATACAGCTCCAGCCAATCGCCGGTCTGCCGGTTGAACGGGGGGTGGTAGCTCAATTCGTTGATATGCACGGTCAAGCCAGAACCCCCCGTATGGGTATAGTACGCTCCCATGTCCGCCCGGCTGCCATCAGGGTCGTTGGGGGAAAAGGGGTCTCCGGAGTTGATGCAGGGAGAGGCCGCCTGCAGTTGGAAATTGCCCGTTGAGGGATGGATAAATGCTGGATCGGCGTGGATATTTCCCGTGCCGGGCAGCGCCTCGGTATCGGAAATCGAGTAGCTGATATTGGCCTCGGATTTTTCGTCCAAGAGCAGGCTGGAGGCGATGGAGCTTGCCAGGATGCTGTTTTTGACATTAGCCTTGCCGCCGCCCCGCAAGGCGCTTTTTTCATAACAAGCAATGGCATGGGTGTTTCCAAAAAAAGTATTTTGATCGATGAATGCTACAGCAAGGCTGTCTTTGACCGCCACGCCAAGGCCACAATCGTAAATCAAATTGCGACGGATGAGTGCATTGGATTGCGAGCCGATAGAAATGCCCTTGTCGGTGCAATCGTGGATGATATTGTGTTCCAATAAATTGTTCAATGAATAAATGCCGAGATCAATGCCATCGCAGTTTGAGCCAAAAAAGCCATAGATATGGTTGTAGCGGATTATTCCGTTTGTAACGCCCTTTAGGTCAATGGCATCCGTGTCGTTTGCCCGGTTGCCCCTGAATACGCAATGTTCTACCACAGGGGTATTAAGGTTGTGCAAACTGATAAAACCATTGCAGCTAATGGGGGTATGAAATTCTGAATGGCCGATGTACATGCTGCCGCCTTGTGCGAACAAAGGCATCTTCCCATTGGCAATGGTGGTATGTTCAATACGTAGATGGCTGCCATAAGTAGAAACAGTGGCAAAATATTTCGCCCGATCTGGCCCGAAGCTGCCCCCGCTGATGTCCGTGTATTCGATGATGATGCTGTCCGTGGCATTCGTAGCAATGATGGCCCCCCAGTGGTTGCTTTGGCCGTAAAATGATTTGCGGGCAGCGGGCGAAGGGTCGGAACGCAGGATAACTCGTTGGCCTGCTTGCCCTTTCAGGTGAAGCCCCCCCTGCACGATGAATGAAACCTTGTCCGTCAGCAGCAATTCGGCACCGGCTTCCACGGTCAGCCGGGCACCGGGCAGTATGGTCACATCCTCCAGGCCGTACCAAGGCGACAATGCTGCGCTGAGAGCCGTGTCGGCATCAATGACAGGAGGAATGACGCTGATGGGCAACGGCTCGAACACGGCGGCAAATGCGGTGTCGCTAAGGGGCGAAACAGCAGTTGTTTCGGAAGTGCTGTTCAGCCCCTGCCATGCTACAAAGCGGTGGCCGGGAGCCGGTATGGCAAGCAGGGAAATCCCGGCATTTTTAAAAAAATAACCCGCCATGTCTTCCTCTATCAAGACACCGCTGAACTGCACCTTTCCCTGCCCCTGGATATGCAGCGTGACCAATGCGCTATCTGGTTTTCCAAATGCCTGCGTGATATGTTGGCGCAGGTAAGGGGGCCTGTTTTGCAAAAAGGTTTTGATAAAATTCACATTGCCATGCCAAAGCGCCATCGAAGAGGGCGAAGCCCAGCGGCCGATGTGCCGTGGCATTTCAGGTTCCAGGAGGGCTTTCAGGCTGTCCACCAGGGCAAGGGTGGCGCTTGGCTGGTAAATGCTGTTTAAATACACTGCTGAACGCTGGATGAACTCGTCCTGGAAGGCCTTGTTTTGAAGCAATCTGTTGAACAGCAGGGTGGCCCATTCGGGCAGGTTGCCAGCAAGCCCCGCCAGCTTTTCAAGAGTGTTGTCAGGATAGACATCCCCGCCCAATTGCCCGAAGGCGTGCTCCATGTCGGCAGCTATCCAGCGCCATTTTCCTTGGGTGTCCCTATCTCTCCAATAACGGTTGTTGAGGTCGGCTATTTGATAGCCGATGAACACCCGGTTTATCATGTAATTGATGAACTCGTTGATGTCTATCCGCTCCGCCACTTTCGCATAGTTGCCCGGCTGGGCCAGATCATTTTCGGTAATAAATTTCAGCAGGTTTGAAAAATCAAAAGCATCGCCAGCGGCTACGGCCAGGCTGTCTTCAAGGTAGTCGAGATTGGCGTCGTTGATTTCGTGGTTGGCGGCAATGTACTGCTCGTCCAGGCGCTCCCTGATTTCATAAATGCCGTGGTATTCGCCGTTGACAAACAGCACGCAGGGCTTGTAGTCTTGGTAGTCAAGGTCCATTTTGCCTTTGACAAGGTTTGTTGCCAGCCCATCTCGGAAGTAAGCAAGGTTATAGTCGTTGCCGCCATTGCGGAGCAAAAAAGAACTGTACGCTGTAATGGGCTTGCCTTCAAACAAAGGATAATTGAGCGTCTCGTCGCCATATTTTGCCCTAAAGCGGATGGAAAGGGGGCGCTGCGGCAAATTGTAAATCGTGGAGCCAAACACCCTGACGCCGACGCCCGTGTGGAAAGCCCGCCCGCCCATTGGCTCAAAATATTCGATGGTAGCGGGCACCTCTCTGTCCTTGATGGCATTTTGCAAAATACCAAAGTCGAAGCCGAAAAGCTGGCCGACATTGGCCGAAATGGAAATGACGGGAAGCTGGATATTTTCCCCTATAAAATAGGTCTTGGTTACCACCTTTCCAGGCATTTTCCCCGGCACGTAAAGCCGGGCCTTGACGACGTAATTGCGGTGGAGCAGAAAGCTGTCCGTGAACATGGGCGATTCGGCATTGGGAGCCGAGCCGTCGAAGGTGAAGCGGACGACGCCGCCAGGCTCCGGTGAGCCGATGTGTAGCATTTTTTCGCCGGGATAGAAACCTTCGCTCAGCGAAAATACTGGCTCTGCCGCTGTTTCCATGAGGGCGGAACCGTAGGCTGAATTGGCGGCATTGGGCGTGGCCTCGCCGAAATAAAGCCACTCCGAAGGCATGATTGGGCTGCGCCCATAAGACACATCGTTTGCTTGGGTGCAATAACTGCGCTCGTCCACCAGACTGCCTTGCGGGTCGAACAGCCCGATGTATTCGCCGTCGCCGCTCAACCTGAAATTGGCGTGTAGGCCCGTGATGGTCTGCACCGAGTTTTTATGGGGGATAAAAGCTGTGTCGCCGGGGCGCTTGTCATGGTCGTCGGTCCAAATGACGAAGTATCCCTGCGGCGGCAAAATAAGCTCAGGGAACAGCCATTTGCCGTAGTTGCCCGCATCGTCCGTGAGGGAATAGTCCTTTAGGTTGACGGGGCTTGCCGTGGCGTTGTGCAGTTCTACAAAATCGGAGAATTCGCCAAAATCGGGGTCGTGCGTCACGGTGGAGTTGACCGCCAGGATTTCATTGATGCGCAATTGGGAAAAAGCGCTGGGGAGGGCCGGAAAGAGCATCCACCCCCAAAGGAAGTGCTTATATTTTAAGCAATTTTTTAACCATGACATGTCCTTCGGTTTGGATGGTGATGAAATAAATGCCGGGCTTCAAATCCTTGATATTTTCCATGATTTCAGTGCTTTGCCCCTCATGGTTGCTTTGCCGTATCAGCTTTCCCTGTGCGTTGCTGATGCCAATGGTAAAAGGGCCTTTCAAGCCTTTTAATGCTACCACGAAGTAACCTGCCGTAGGGTTGGGATAAACCAGTATTCCTGGCACGGATACATCAGGCCTGGTGCTGGAAGCGTCTTGGTCAAAAAAGGCCAAAAAGCCCATCGGTTCCCTGCCAAAACGAAGGGGTTTCAGGTGAACGTAGAAGGAATCCAGTGTGCCGCTGTTGTGCAGGGAGTGGTTTCCAAATGTTGCGGGGTTCGACTCAAACACCCCGCCAAGGTAAAATTTGTCTTCTGCAACGGCCAGGATGGAGGTCGCCTCGTCGGTGTGGAGGCCGCCCAGTGATTTTGCCCACAACTCCTCTCCGGAAGGGGAATATTTGAACACGAATATTTGAGGATAGAAATAGTTGTCGGTGAAAGTATTCACCAATTCCTGGCCCGCAAAAGTCAAAGTGTCGCTGAAGAAAGTGCCAGCGGCATACACGTTCCCCTCGTCGTCCACGCTGAGGTTTTTTGCAATGTCGAGGCTTTGGGCAGTGTCCAAGCCGCCGGCAGTTTTGTGCCAAAGTTGGTCGAGGTTGCTACTGTATTTGACGACGTGTGTTTTGGAATCTGACAAAGGCCAGCCCCAACCTATATAGTAGTTTGTTTTTTCGGCGCAGGCAAAGAGGTGGCCGCCTTTTGCCTGTAAAGCGTTGATTTTATCCAATTGGCTATCCAGCAAATTATCTAGAAAAACACCAGCAGGGCTGAGCTTGATAATCAATGCAGCAAAGCCAGTATCGCTAAGGAGTTGGATGTTGCCGTCAAAAACGGCCGCTCCGTATAACATGCCCCCGATGTAAATATTTTGATCCTCGTCCAATGTGAGCGCTTCAGTGCGGAGCAGCCCGCCCGTGAGGGATCCTTTTTTTTCCCAAATTAGATTCCCGTTGTCGGCCAGTTTCTGGACAAAGCTGTGAATGGTAGTCTGTGTGAAACGATCCAGGACATGCCCGGTCAATAGGACGTTTCCCTGCCCGTCAACGGCGAGGTTGGTGATTTCGTCAATTTCGATAGAGCCGATTTTTTTTGCCCAGGCGATGGATTTGTCCTGGTTAAATTTCACCAAAAAACCGTCCGATTCACCAGTGTTGACGAGGGTTGTGCCGCCAATGGTCATGGAGAGGCTGTTGAAATTTCCCGCCACGTAGAAGCTGCCGTTGCTGGCGGCTGCGGCTGCTACGGCAAAATCACGGCCCGTGCCGCCCATGCTGGCTGCCCATGAGAAGCTGCCGTTTTCGTTGGCAATAGCGACGAAGCCGTCGTCCTGCCCGGCATTGTGCAAAGTTTGGTTGTCCAAATTCAATGTAGGAGCCGCAAAGCTGCCGGAGACCAGGACACTGCCCCCATCATAAGAACGGGTGGAAGTTAGGCGGGTACTGTGGTCTGGCGAGCCGAGGCTTTTGGCCCATTTCCAGGCTTGGGCGGGGGCGCAAAGTGGCAACAATAAAAGGGAAATGAGTTTAAAATAAATGAATAGCTTCATAATCGGGAAGGTATTGATACAATATTTGCTACCTTCCAAACTACCAGAAATGGCGGACGGCCAGTAGCATCGTACTATTACGAAAGACAGCCGTGGGAAATAAAACGTTGGAGAAGGGGCATAAAAAACCCCCGCCCCGGCTTTCGCCAGAGCGGGGATTTCCCAAAATATCAAGTGCCATTTACTGCACCACCACCTTCCTCACCATCACCCCTTCCTCCGAAGCAATTCGGATCAAGTAAGTCCCTTTTGCCAAGGCTGCAAGGTCGAGTTGGGAAGACTGCGAAGCAGCATGTATCTTCATATTTTCCATTTTTATCAATTTGCCAACCACATCGTACACAGTCATCACATAATCATCCATTTCAAAGTCTAGGAACTGCAAGTTCACCAAACCCGAAGTCGGATTGGGCGAGAGTAGCAGCTTGCCCGCCAGCAGATTTTCGTGCGTGGCGTTCGGTTCGATGGTTACCATCACCTCGTCCGTGCCAGTACAGCCATTGGCATTAGTGACGGTCACTGCGTAGCTGCCAGTCTCATCGGCTACCAGCGTCTGGGCAGTTGAGCCATCGCTCCACAGATAGCTCGAAAAACCAGCCCCTGCGTCCAAAATAGCCGTTTGTGGATTAATGACCGTGACATCCGGGCCAAGGTCAACATCGGGCAATGGATTCACTGTAACTGTTGCTTCATCTATTTCGGAACAGCCGTTTGCATCTGTCACGATAACAGAATAAGTGCCAGTCAAACCCACCTCAAGCGTCTGCGAAGTTTCGGAAGTGCTCCATTCGTAGCTGGCAAAACCTGCACCTGCATCCAAGGTGGTTGTTTCACCTTCGCAGAGGCTTTGATCGCCGCCCAAATCAATTTCAGGATTTGAATTGATGCTTATTGACAATTCATCGGAACCGGAGCAGCCATTCAGGTCGGTCACAACGACGGAGTACAAGCCGACTGTACTTATTTGGATAGTTTGCGAGGTTGCACCTGTGCTCCAAGCGTACGTTTCGAAGCCAGCCCCAGCATCCAGCGTAGCAGTTTGACCATCGCAAAATGCTTGGTCAGCGCCAAGGTCAGGGGTGGGAGCTGCCAGTGTGGTCAGCGTGATTTCGTCCAAGCCCAGGCAGCCGTTGGCGTCTTCCACGATGACGCCATAAGTGCCGGCAGTCGTTGCCGTGAAGGTTTGGCCTTGTGAACTGTCACTCCAGAGGTATCCAATAAAACCTGCCCCAGCATCGAGGGTGAAAGTTTCATTCGAACAGAAAGAAGCATCTGCACCGAGGTTCGCAACTGGTAACGGGTTCACGGTCACTGCCACACTGTCAATCGCCTTGCAACCCACGTCGTTCGTCACCGTCACGCTGTAATTTCCTTCAGTGGTCACGCCAGCCGTTTGGTTGGTTGAGCCATTGCTCCATTGGTAAGCGGTGAAGCCAGTGCCTGCATCGAGCAAAATGGTTTCGCCATCACATCCGCTGGCATTGGCCACCGGATAGTCAAACGTACAGTACGGCGACACATAGCCGAGCGGCTCCGACAAGCCGTAGATGTACAACCGGGTCGTTTTTCCAGTGAAAACAATCGTGCCGTCGCCCGCCGGGCTGTCAATGCCGAAGTCGTTGTCGTTTACCACGGCAATCGTGTTGTCGTCAATGATGGTCACGCCTTCTGGCTTGTCGTGGCTGAGGTCCCAGCCAGCTTCGAGGAGGTCGAGCACCAGCGTTTTTTCTACCACGTTCACGCCGAAGGCGGCAATGCCAGCAGCCGTTCCGACCTGCTCCAGCGTTTGCCCGCCAAAATCGTCGGTCGTGAGCGGTGTGGCATTGGCGATATTGATTTTGTAAATATTCTTGGTGTTCCAACCGTTGCGCTCGGCGTGTTCCACAAGCAGGAACTCGTTGTTGTTCACTGCCACTAGGTCGCCAATCTTCCAGTCACGGGTGCGTATTTGCCCGGTCGTCGGCTGTATTTCGTAAACAAACTGGCGCACGGCGTCCGTCTCCGGGTCAATTTCCACGAGGCGCAACAGTCGGCTGCTGTTTCCGGCTGCCGTGTTCGGATTGTCCGCTGCGCTCTGGATGAAGGCGTAAACCTTGCCGTTCGGCGTGATGGCCACGCCCTCGAAGCCCCGGTTCGGGCGGCGCTTGCCAACGGCTGCTGGCAATGCTGCATCCTGCGCCTCGGTCGGGAACGGCGTGTAGCGCTTGATGACCTGCTTGGTCGCCTTGTTTATTTTCCAAACCGAAGCGCCGTACTCGTCGCAGAGCCACAGGTTGCCGAAGTTGTCCTCGACAATGCCCTCCGAGTCCATGCCCCAGATGTCCGGTGAAATCACAGTCGGCGTGGTGTCAGCCCAAGCTATTTCGCCCGTAGAACCTGCGCCCGCCGGGAGCGGGAGGCCAGAAATTGGCGAGCCATCAGGACGCAAAATCGGGTCAATTTCTTGTACCGTCCAAGCGCCATTCTCCGCCTTGAAGCGGGTGATGAGCGGTGCATAGTCGGGTGCTGGGAAAAGTAGCGTCGTGCCAGTAGCATTCGGGTGGCCGCCAGCCGCAGCGTTTGGACCACGGTCGCTCACGGCGTAGAACTCAAGGTCGGTGCCGGGGATGTAGTGCAGGCCGCTGATGCCGCCATCGAAAATCGTTTCGCCCTGAAAGTCAACGATGGTGCCGGTCGGCGAGTAGTCGTAGGTTTCCAGCGTGAAATCGCCGCCGTTGGTGCGGTCCAATTCGACTTGGAAAACGCTCACCGTGCCGCTGATTTCGTTGCTCAAAACGATGAGGTTGCGGCCGTTCGGGCTTTCATTTTTTGGTATAAAAATCAAGCCCTCTGGACCCAAATCCCCACCGGGAACTTGCCTCGTGTTGATGTATTGGATGAACGCTGGCGCAGCAGGGTTGGTCACTTCGTAGGCTGCGATGCCACCGATGCGTTCAAGGCCCACGAAGGCAAACGTCCTTCCTTCAATTTCAGCAATCGTCACTGCTTCCGGCTCTGGGCCTTTGTCATCGCTGCGGTTTTTCAACGAAGGTGCCGAGCCATTGCTGGCGTTGAAATATTGGCCCCAAGTCGGGTCGGCAGCGGTGATGGCTTCGAGGTCGTCGCCGCTGTCCCAGACGAGGTTGCCCGTCGCCAGGTTCCAGATGCTGAACGAGCGCCCACCGAAGCTGTAAATTTCATCCAAATCGCCGTCGCCGTCCGTGTCGCCGTCGTAGCTCAGTACGTTCAGGCGGCCCAGCAATTCGTTTTTCTGCAAATATTCCGCATTCGGGAAAGCAGCCGAATCGAGGCTGAGGCTGCCGAGGCGCTGCGATTCCACGAAAGTACCCCACTCACGGGCGTCGCCTTCGTTGGCAGTGATGGCGTAGGTCACGCCCCCGATTTCAAAGCACTCGATGGCATCGGGCATGTAAGCGCCCTTGATGGGCCATGCGGCAGCGAAGATTTTGCCGCCCCGATCGCTGGCATCAAGGATGTTTGTTACTTGCGAATGGTCCTTGTAGCCAAGCGGCTCGATGCTCGTCACGGTCAGGGTTTGCAGGTCAATCGTAGCCAGGGCGTTGTTTTCCTGCAAGGTCACGAGCGCCGTGTTGTCGTCTGCACTCACGCAGATGTACTCTGGTTCCAAGTCCTTGCCCACGGTAGCATTTGGCCCGAAGATGCGCACGCCCGCCGTGCGGAGCGCATCAATTTGGCCGTTGAAACTTTCAAAATCAAGGGTCGTCACGTTGGCGTTGGTCAGGTTGGCCACGCCACCCGCAATATCAATCACGCTGACCGAGCCAAGCGGGTCAATCGAGTAGTCGTCGCTGGGTTCGCCTTCGTTGGCGGTCAGGACTTTCGTGCCGTCGTTGCTGAAAATCACCATGTCCGGCAGATTGCCCACCGTTACTTCGCTGATGAAATTGCCGTTGGCGTTGAAGAAGACCACCTTGCCGTTGTCCGCCGAGGTGTTGCCCTTTACCGCCGCTGCCACGATGCCGTTTTTCACGGCCACCGAATTGATGCCGCCGCCAAAGCTGGACATATCAATGCTTTGGAGGTAAACGGGTGCCACCGGGTCGGCGAAGTTCAGCACGTCAACGGTGCTGTTGGTGATATTGGTGACAAAAAGCCGCTTGGAGGCCGGGTCGTAGGCCGAAATTTCGGCGGAGCCGCCCGTCGGGTTGCCCAATACGCTGGTGAGGTGGCGCAGCGAGATGAGTGGGGCCGATTGCGCCGCAGGTGCTTCGATGTCGTTGTCGGAAATGAGCAGGAAGTGCTCGGTGTCACCGTCGAGGATGGCGTTGGAAGTTTCATCCATTTTCAAAATCAGGTAGCGCCCACCCGTGAGCGCAGCGTTGTCGGGGAGGTTCACCGACAGCGAAAGGGTATCGTCGGTGGCGGGAAGCGCCAAGGTGGTGGTGCCGAGCACGTAGTCATCGCCAGCCACCGCCGTGGATACTGCCACGACCGAAACGTTCAGCGAACCCGTCAGACCGCCACCAGCCACCACCACTTGTACTTGCACGTCTCCAACGCCTTCCGTAAAAGTGGCCGTTGAGGTCAAGAACTCAACCGTTGGCAGCGTGTCGGCAGGCGCTGGCGGTACGCTTTCGAGGGTAAAATTGTCGAAACGGTTGTTGCCGACCGTGCCGCCGCCACCCTGCCCGAAGGTGATTCGGATAGCGAAACTGGCGTTGTCGTTCACCGCCGGGATGTTGGAGAAATCGAGCGTCTGCAACTCCGGGTCGCCGTCAATGGGGGCGATGGTGGTCAGGCTGTCGAAATCGGTGCCGTTGGTGGTGTAGAAAATCATCTGGCTGCCAGCACCTGAACCGGAGCGTCGGGTGGCGTATTTCACCACCACGTTGTCGTAGCCCGTGGTGGGCAGGTTGAACAGCAAACCGCCCCCGATGGGATTGTTGAAGCGGAGGTGTGTGCCGGCCAAGTCGCCGTTGCGGGCGTTGGGGTTCGTCACATCAAAGCCTTGGGCCGTATTGCTCGTCGTCTGGATAGCGCTAATGCCGCCCATGATGTGGGTGATGGAAGCATCGGGTACGAGGCTCTGCGTCGGCGTAAGCAGTGTTGTGTCATTCGTGGAGATGTTGAAGTTCCAGTAGTGCAGCAGCGTTTGGGCGCTGAGGGCGATACCGGAAAATATCAACATGCAAATAATTGTAAATTGTTTTACCATGCCAAAATAGAATTTAGTGAAGTGATTTTTGATGAACGGCAAAGCTATTTTGGCAGGCTTGCGAAGCTGGAAAGTAAGCATTAAGGCTACTTGAAGTTTGGGTTAAGCAAAAGCGGAAAATGATTAAGCCAGTGTTAATTTTCCTGTAGGGCTATTGCTGGCCAAAAGGTACAAGCGTTTTGAAATGGCCTTCACGTAATTTTTTACTCATTTGTGTAATCTTGCTTGCACTTGCATCTGCAAAAAACGGCCCCAGCACCAACCATCTTTCACACTCCCATCGTTGTCCTACAATATAGATGCAGATGCAAAAAATACCCTTTACACCGAAAAGCACCGACGCCGAACTGGTGAGCGGTTGCCGACAGCAAGACCGCTTGGCGCAGCGCTATCTGTACCAACGCTATTTTGGCAAAATGCTCGGCATCTGTATGCGGTACAGCTCCCACCGGGAAGAAGCGGAGGACGTGCTGAACCGTGCCTTTTTGAAAATTTTCCAAAATATCGGCGAGTACCAGGAGCAAGGCTCCCTGAGCGGCTGGCTGGCAACGGTCACGCTGCGAACCGCCATTGACTATGTGCGGGCCAATGTGAAATACCGCCAAGTGATGGACTTCGACCACGACCGTGATACTCCGCTCGACGCCAGGGCCATTGACCATTTGTACGCCGAAGACCTCTACCGGCTCATCCAGCAACTGCCGCCAACGGGCCGGGCCGTTTTTTCCATGAATGTCGTGGAGGGCTACACTCACCAGGAAATCTCGGAAAGGATCGGCATCAACATCAATACCTCGAAGTGGCACTTAGCAGAAGCGAAAAAACAACTGCGGGAATGGATACCCAAGCTCTACCATAATGGCGAAACTGCTGCTCCCAAGATTTCCCAAAGCCCCAATAAACTCCTGCCGGAACTTGGCTTCCGGATCGTAAATCCTGTAGAAAAATGAGCGACCAAAATTTCAATATCAACCAAAAAATAAAGGACAAGCTCGACTCGCACGAGTTTGACTTCCACCCAGCCGCCTGGGACAACATGAATGGCCTCCTCGACGGAAAGAGGACTCCAGATAAAAGCTATTTTAAAACTAAAATGATTATTGCTATGACAACTTTGCTATTTTTCCTTTCGCTCCTGCTTTGGCAGGGGGATCAGTTTGACAGTCCGCAGTCCATAGTCCACAGTCCGCAGTCTTCTGTCCGCAGTCTCGAGCGTAGCGAGCGTCCCGAACTTGCTTCGGGAGAAGGGCGCAGCGAGCGTCCCGAGCTTGCTTCGGGGCCACAGTCTTCAGTCCACAGTCTTCAGTCTTCAGTCTTCAGTTCACAGTCTTCAGTTCGACAGTCGGCGGGAACGAACAACAACCAACAAACTCCAGATCCATCCCATTCATCGTTTATCATTCATCATTCATCATTACAAAAGGACACCAGTTTTTTTCAAAAAATCGCCGCCCGCCTTACTTCCTTCAACCAGCACTATGCCCCTGAAAAGGTCTATCTGCAATTTGACCGCAGCTTTTTCGAGCCGGGCGAGGCGATTTGGTTCAACGCCTTCGTGCGGGATGCCAACAGCCTGAAAGCCAGTGGGAAAAGCGAAATCCTCTATGCCGAACTGCTGGCCCCGAACGGTAGTGTTTTGAACAAAATCACCCTCCTGGCCAAGGGCGGCACGGCAGCGGGCGACTTTCAACTGGACGCCACGGCGCCCGGCGGCATTTACAAAATAAAAGCCTATACCAACTGGCAACGCAATACGGACGATGCCTTCGAGCGGGACATCCAAGTGCAGGCCAGCGTGTTGCCCCGCCTGCGCATGGAACTGGAATTCCAGCGCAAAGCCTACGGTCCCGGCGATAGGGTAGAGGCCAAACTGAACTTGAACACCCTGGCCAACGAAGCACTGGCCCGGCAGGAATTCACGGCCCTTGCCAGCCTGGATGGCCAGCGTATCACCGAAGTAAAGGGCACGACTGATGGCGGTGGCCGGGCGTTAATAAAATTCGACCTGCCCAAAGACCTCGCCACCAACGACGGCCTGCTCAACGTTCTCATCGCCTACAATGGCCAAACGGAGAGCATCAGCCGCAGCCTGCCGATTGTTTTGAACAAAATATACCTCCAATTCCTGCCCGAAGGCGGCGACATGGTGGCCGGGCTGCCCAGCTCGGTAGCCTTCAAGGCCCTGGACGAATTTGGCAAACCCGCGGATGTGGAAGGGAAAATTTTCAACTCCAAAGGCGTGGAAATCAGCACTTTCCGAAGCTTCCACCAAGGCATGGGCGCTTTTGATTTTACACCTGCCACAGGGGAAGCCTACAGCGCCCGTTTGACCAAACCAGAAGGGATCAAGGAGGTTTTCCAGTTGCCGGAGGCCATGCCGAGGGGTTTTTCCCTGAAAGTAATGCCCCCCCTCGCTTCTGACACTTTGCAGGTAGAAATCTCCTCCACCGAAGACGAGGCGCTGAACCTGGCACTGGTGAGCCGTGGCGACATTTATTTTAGCCAAACACTGCGACCCGTGGCGGGCACGCATTTGGTGAAAATACCAACCGCCGCATTGCCCATCGGCGTGGCACAGGTGACCTTGTTTGACAGCAAGGAAATACCAAGGGCCGAGCGCCTGGTGTTTTTAAACCCAGATAAAAAACTGAAGGTCGAAATCAAGACCGACAAGGAGCAATACCTGCCCCGTGAAAAGGTGCAGATGAGCGTAAAAGTGACCGACGAGCGGGGCCTGCCCATGCCTGGCCAATACAGCCTTGCCGTGGTGGACGACAACCTGCTCACCTTCGCCGACGACAAACAGGGCCACATCCTCTCCCACCTGCTGCTGGAAAGCGAACTGGCAGGCGAGGTCGAGGAGCCGAATTTTTATTTTGACCCAAAAGAAAAACACCCGGAAAAGAACCAGTTGCTGGCATTGGATTATTTGATGATGACACAGGGCTGGCGACGCTTTTCGTGGGAGGATTTGTTGTGGGAAAGGCCGGTGGCGATGGAAATAGAGGGAGAGCGGGCGGTGACAAAAGGGCGGGTGGTGGACTATATGAATCGCCCCATCCCTGGCATTGTTGTGAAAGTGGACGGTACTAAGCAGTTTTCTACTACCGATGCAGACGGTTATTTTATGCTGGATACTTTATTCAGCAACCTTCGATTTGTGCTGGAAATGAACAATAAAAGACAGGCAATGATGCCTTATGCGATTGTAGATGGATATCGTCCGATCATTAAAACTGGTATTAATTACAACCCGCAAAACCCTCAATTGTCGGCTGTTATTTTAAAAGAAGTTGGTAAAGCAGGTTACGCCTCTATTCAGGGTACTTTAAAAGATAGTGACAATGGCCAAACCATCATTTTTGGAACGGTAGCAGTGTATAAAGATGGCGTACTGTACTCCGGCACAGAGACTGACTTGGATGGTTATTATAGCCTAAGTGAGCTTGATCCTGGCAAATACGATCTTGTTTTCTCCTATACTGGATACAATGAATCGAAAGTGGAGAATGTATTTGTCAACCCAGGGAAAGCTTATCAATTGAACGGCAATTTATCTACTGGGATAAATTTAACTGAAGTAGTGGTGACCTATGAAAGGCCCATAATTGAGCAAGACAACACCACTCAAAGTTCCAGTATTTCTTTTGATCGGCCCAAAGCCACTGCTCCGCGTCAAAGGCAGGGCAAGGTCAAATCAAAGGAAAAACAGGCTGAACTGGTCGAACTTGGCAGTACCACCCAAGGTGCTAAACTCTCCTCCGAAGAAATCAAAAACCTGCCCACCCGTGATGTCAACGCCCTGGCCTCGCTGGGCGCTGGCGTAGCTTCGCAGGATGAAGGCGAAGACCTCGTAATCAGAGGCTCACGCAACGACGCCACCAACTACTATATTGACGGGGTGAGGGTAAGTGGCAGGATGATTCCTAAGCCGGATATTGAACAAATGCCGGTAGTTGTTGGCGGTACGCCCGCCCAGTTTGCCAATGGCGATGATATGGCAAAGAATCAGGGGAGCAACTTCATTGGCATTTTGCCAAAGCGAAGTGAAAAGACGGAGCAAAAAAAACTGGACACGAAACAAGCTGTTGCACCGGGCGGAAATAAGGCCATTGCCAAAAATGAGGTTGTTGTGCAATCATTCTACACCCCCCGCCAATTCTACGCCCCAAAATACGAGGCTGACCACCGTTCAAGCACCAACGAACAACGCAGCGATTTCCGCAAAACCGCTTTTTGGGAACCCAAACTCACCGTCGGGCGAAACGGCAAGGCCACCGTCGAGTTTTACACTCCAGACGCCATCACCACCTACCGGGCCACCATCGAAGGCATCGGCATGGACGGCAGCATCGGGCGGGGCGAGCAGCGCTTTTTTACCCAAATGCCCTTCGGCATGGACGTGAAAATCCCTACGCACTTGCTCACGGGCGACCGCCTCATATTGCCCCTCACACTGGTGAACAACACGCAGCGGGAAGTGTCCGGCCAATTGGCCATCGCCGTGCCAGAGCATTTTACATTGATAAAAAAATTGCCAGAAACGCTGACACTGAAGGCGGGCGAGACCAAAACTATTTATCCTGAGTACGAAATAGGATTTGCCGCCAAGGGCGGGGCCTTTCAAGTGGCCTTTCGGGCGGAGGGTTTGCAGGATGCCTTTGCGGAAAGGATAGAAGTGCAACCGAGGGGTTTCCCCGTATCGCAAGTTTTTGGCGGAAATGAAAAAGAAAAAACCTTTCAAGTGGCAGTGGACGACCCTGTGGAGGGCAGCTTGCAAGCTGCTTTCACGGTTCATCCCAATGTATTGAGCGACCTCTCCGCAGGCATGGAAAGGATGCTGCGCCAACCCAGCGGCTGCTTTGAGCAAACCTCCAGCGGCAACTATCCAAACTTACTCGTTTTGGATTATTTGAAAACCAGCGGGGACACCGACCCGGCCATCGAAACACAGGCCAACCAATTCCTCGACTACGGCTATAAGCGCCTGCTCACTTTTGAGGTAAAGGGCGGCGGCTTCGATTGGTACGGCAATCCGCCTGCACACGAGGCGCTCACCGCTTATGGCCTCATGCAGTTTGTGGACATGAAGGCCGTCTATCCCGTGGATGAAAATCTGATTGACCGCACGGCCAAGTGGCTGCTCTCCCGCCGTGACGGCAAGGGTAGTTGGAATTCCGACCGCCCTGGCCTGCACAGTTGGCACCAAAAAAGCCCCATCGCCGATGCTTATATCACTTGGGCCTTGGTGGAAGCGGGTTTTGCGCAAAAAATCCCCACTGAAATCGCCAAGGTTTTGAAGGATGCTCACGAGACCCAAGACCCTTACATAATTGCCTTGGCGGCCAATATTTGTTTGAAAATGAAGGATAAAAAGGCGGACGAGCTGTTGACTTTATTGATAAAAAGTCAAACCCAAAACGGCTCCTGGACAGGCAAATCGCACAGCATGACCCAGTCCACTGGCCAAAACCTGACGGTGGAAACTACTGCCCTTGCTGCCCTGGCACTTTTGAAGTCCAATGGCCACACAACTTCGGCACAGGCGGCCATCAACTACCTCGCCACTGCCAAATCGCCCTACGGCTTCGGCAGTACCCAGGCCACCGTTTTAGCGCTGAAGGCATTGACGGCCCATGCGCAGGAGTTTAAAAAGTCCATCGGCGGCACAGTGGCTTTGTTTGTGAATGGTCAAAAAGCGGGCGAGCAGTCCTTTACCGCCGACCAGCAAGCGCCCATTGCCTTCCATGATTTGACGAAGTTTTTGAATACAGGCAAAAACGAAGTGAAGGTAAAATTCACGGGCGGCGAGACTCTGCCGTATGACCTGTCCATCCAGTACAGCACCCGCCAGCCGCAAAGTTCGCCGGATTGTAAATTGAACCTTCAAACGTCGCTGGTCAACGAAGAACGCTCAACGAACAACAATCAACGAATGGGGGCCACCGTCCGCCTAACGACCGTGCTGAGCAACCGCAGCAAGGAGGCCGTGCCCAACCCCATCGCCCTCGTCGGCATACCTGCCGGGTTGAGCCTGCAGCCCTGGCAATTGAAGGAAATGCAGGAAAAACAGCTCTGCGACTATTACGAAATCTGGGACGGCTATGTGGTTTTTTATTTCCGCCAAATGGACGCCGGGGAAGTAAAAACCATCCACCTCGACCTAAAGGCCGACCTGCCTGGCGAATACGAAGCGCCCGCCTCCAGCGCTTACCTCTACTACGCCAACGATGCCGTGGTGTGGAGCAAACCGGATAGGGTGGTGATTGGAGTGGAGTAAGAGGGGGAAGCGGCGATAGGGCGGCGTGGGGCTGTCCTATCGCTGTTTTTATGCCTTAAACTATGGAGAGTGATTGGGAAAGGAATTGCAGAAAAAAATATCTCCGTTGCTACTCAAATCATTCGTCAATTCCAAATAGTAGATTTTTCAATTTGTCAGAATCATGCTCCAATTGCATCCTGCACATTTTCAGGGCCGTGGGGAACTGCCTGGTTTCAGTTTCGGCTTTGTCCCAAGTCCAATGGTAAGTATAAATCAGCCGCAGCGTTTTGTTAAGCAAATCTTTCCTGTCCTCATCAATATGGTTGATGCCAAGCACATTTATCATGTTTTCTATTATTTCAAATTTCGCTGAATCCAACTTTTCATTTGGACGAAAAATATGGAGCCTCATATCATATTCAAGCAGTTCAAACGGGTCATAACCTTCCCTGTCTGGCTTCAAAATTGGGTCAACTGCCTTGCTCCCTTTGATTTTAGAAGAATTGACTTCAAAATTGACCATGAAAAAATTCGACCACAACCACGCTTGGTTTGTCTTCAAAGTAGGGTCAAAATGGTCGAGGCTGCCCAGTGGCTTTTTGGATGGCATTTCAGCGGTATAGCGGCCGTCTTTCCAATTTGCTGCTGCGTAAACTGCTGGCGGGCAAAGCGACTGTTCCGTATAAGCGCACAATCCGTCTTGACACAAGTATAATTGCATCATAATGTCCCGATAGTATTCCCCGGCGGAAGAATCATATTTCGGGTGAATTTGGCCATTCGCCTCCAAATTTTCTTCCCAAACCTTATAGACCGTTGAAAATGAGCAGGTTTTGTCAATTTTTCTCATGACGGGAAAGCGCCCAAGTACCCGAAATATCATCCGATAATTGCAGGTACTCGTTGATGATTTTTTGTGTTTCCGCCGATGGCTTTTCCATTTCCTCTTTTTTCAGTTTTTCGACTTTCTTTTTCAAAATAGAAAGCTCCTGCAATTTTTCCGCCCGCTTGGCATCGCTGTCGCCCGATAAATCAAATATGCGGGTCAATATCTGGTCATAGCGCAATATCTGAGCATCAAGGCGATAATTATCCACATGATTCTCCCCCTCGTAATACTTATCCCGATAAACCTTCCCCTTCTCATCAAACTTCAACTCCACAATCTCCCAAGGCTCAAAGGCCGAAGCAATAATGGGCGAATGTGTAGCAAAGAAAAACTGCGAGGTCTTGTTCTTGTCAAAAGAGGTATAATAGGGTATTATCTCCCGCTGAATATCAGGATATAGCGAGGTTTCCGGCTCGTCCATTAATACGATGCTGTCGTCTTCCAATAATTGGTAGATGGGGAAGGCGGTGAAGATGATTTGCTTGGTGCCGGTGCTGAGGTGTTCGTAGGGGATAGTGACGCCTTCTGAGAGAGAGCGAATTTGTAAGGCATTTAATTTATTAATGTCTTCAATCTCAGTTTGAACTGCTAAATTAAATTTATTGAGAATAATATCAAGACATTCATTTGCTACGGATTCAAGTGGATTTGAATTATTTGATTTCCAGTCATCAATTTCTTTGGAAATGTCTATTTTCTCTTTCTCATATCGTCTGGTTAAATTTATCCTGAAATTAGCTTCATCTTGTTGGTACTCCTTAATGAATTTATAAAATCCATTCCAAATTGCTTGAAGTGTATCATGTGAAATAGGGTAGTAATGAAACAAATTGCCATTTTCTTCAAAATTCACATTGGGTTCCTCCGCATAAATAATGTCAGATGTTTCTACTTGGATATTAGTCTGGGCTAAGCCTGTTGAGAAATAGAAAAGCGCATTTACAATTGGAGGCTTTTCCAGTCTATTTTGATTCATTCCAGCGCCATTAGCATCAATTGAAATGTTGAAATCAATTTCTTCATTTTCAGATTTGAAAATAAAAATTGCGCCAACACCTTTTTTAGCTTCAAACTTAATCCTTTTGTAGTCATACCTCGGCGAATGAATAGAATTATGAACTGCTTGTTGTATTAATTCCAAGATTGTCGTCTTCCCCGTCCCACTCTGCCCAATAAAGCAAACCTTGTCCAACGGCTTCCCCGCTTTCTCATGCCCCTTCGGGTAGGTCAAGTCCAGTTCAAAATCCTCGAACTGGTGGAACTTGCTGATTTTTATCTTGCTGATTTTCATAAAGTTGCAATTGCTTAAAGGTCAAAGTTACCAAAAAACTACTTTCCTTTCAACACCTCCCCCAGCCCCGTAAACCGCTTCACCGCCTTGTCGTTCTTCACCGCCATGGCCACCGCCTTCTTCGAGCCGACCAGCACCACAAGCTTTTTGCCCCTCGTAATGCCCGTATAAATCAGGTTGCGGTAGAGCATCATATAGTGGCCCATCACCAGCGGCATCACCACGCAGGGGCATTCGCTGCCCTGGTATTTATGGATGCTCACGGCGTAGGCCAGCGTCAGTTCGTCCAGTTCGGTGAAGTCGTAGAAGACCTCCCGGCCATCAAAGAGAACGACCACCTCCTGTTCCGTTTTGTCAATCTTCTTGATGCGGCCCACATCACCGTTATAGACGTCCTTGTCATAGTTGTTCTTGATTTGCATCACCTTGTCGTCCTCGTGGAAACTGCGGCCCATTTTCACCAGCGGGTCATAGCTGGGATTCAGTTTTTTCTGCAAAATATCGTTCAAATTGCGGTTGCCGATGGTGCCCCGGTTCATGGGGGCAAGCACCTGAATATCGTCGAAGGAATCGAAGCCATACGCCTTGGGCAGGCGGCTGTCCACGAGGTTCACGATGAGGTCGGTCAGCTTGTCGGGGTCTTCTTCCTCCATGAAAAAGAAGTCGCCACCCTTGTCGTTGCTCAGGTCGGGGTACTGCCCGGCGTTAATGCGGTGGGCGTTGGTGATGATTTTGCTGGCAGCGGCCTGCCGGAAAATCTCGGTGAGGCGGGTCGTCGGGATTTTTTCGCTCAAAATCAAATCCTGCAACACGCTGCCCGCTCCCACGCTCGGCAACTGGTCCACGTCGCCGACCAGCACCAACCTCGCCGTGGTCGGCACGGCCTTCAGCAGGTTGAACATCAGCACCGTGTCTATCATGCTCGCCTCGTCCACGATGAGCAGGTCGCAATCCAGCGGGTTCTCCCGGTTGCGCTTGAAGCCATTAACGTTGAAATCGAATTCGAGCAGGCTGTGGATGGTGCTCGCCTTCAAGCCCGTTATCTCGGACATGCGCTTGGCGGCCCGGCCCGTTGGCGCAGCCAGCATGATTTTCTGCGTCAGTTGGTGGCTCACCAGCAGGATGACCTTGGTGATGGTGCTCTTGCCCGTGCCCGGTCCGCCGGTGATGATATGCACTTTTTCCTCCAAGCTCTTTGCTACCGCAATGCGCTGGTTTTCAGCCAATTGGATGTTTAACTTTTCCTCCGCCCAGACCAGCGCCTCCTTGGTTTTTACGCTCCGCAACGAGGAACTACCCCCTTGCAGCCTGCGCAGTTCCGCACCGATTCCCTGCTCGCAGACGTGGAAAACCTTGAGCCAAACGCAAGCCGTCAGCGCCCCGTCAATGGTCAGCGGGGCCGTCACGATGCGTTCCTCCTACTCGATGGCGGCGAGGCGGGCAGCCACTTGATTGGCCTCCACTTCGAGCAGTTCCTGCGCTTTTTCGAGGAAAAGGTTGACGGGATAACAGGTGTGGCCGTCGTTCGAGAGGTCATTCAGCACGTACTCCACCCCGGCGTCAATGCGCATGTCGCTCTCCTTTCCGATGCCGAGTTTTTGCGCCGTCTTGTCGGCGGTCTTGAAGCCAATTCCCCAGATGTCACGGGCGAGGCGGTAGGGGTTTTCTTGCAGCACGGCGATGCTCTCCTCGCCATAAGTTTTGAACACCTTCTGGGCGTAGGTCGGGCTGATTTCGTACTGCATCAGGAACGACATCACTTCTCGGATGGCTTTCTGCTCAGCCCAGCCCGCCGTGATTTTTGCGTAGCGTTTCGGCCCGATGCCGTCAATTTCCATGAGCAGGTCGGGCGTCTGGTCAATCACGTCCAGCGTCTTTTCGCCGTAGCGCATGACGATTTGTTCCGCAAAATGCTCGCCGATGCCCTTTATCATGCCGCTGGCGAGGTACTTCTGGATGCCCCGGATGGTGGCGGGCTGTGTGACCTCGTAGGTCTGCACCACGAACTGGAAGCCGAACTTGGGATCGTTTTTCCAAAAGCCATGGCAGCGCAGCGTCTCGCCTACCTGCACAGAAGTGAGTGTGCCGACAATGGTGGTCAGGTCGAGCTTTCGGGGCTCCTGCAGCCTGGCGACGGTGTAGCCGTTTTCGGCGTTTTGGAAGGTGATGCGTTCGATGTGGCCGGTGATGGTGTCCATTGGGGCAAATATCGGTCAGGAGAGGAAAGGCTGGGAGAAAATTTTACCGAATCGGCTATTGATAAAGGTTTGCTGGCAATTGCTCATCTGGATGATTGGAAAAACCTATTGATTCAGTAGTTACTTGGGTAAAATTTATCAAAACGTTTATCTTTTTTTCTTGAAAAATCCCTGTAAAGTCTGAAAAAAATGCAGCAACTACTACTATTTTTAGCGAACGTTTGACCCGTATCTAAATGAAGCAAATCATGTTCCTTCCACCAAGGTATTTTTTGTGTTTGCTATTCATATTTTTCTATGTTGCCCTTGTGAAGCCCCAATCCACAAGTCTGCAATTAGATTTTCGGAAACTATCCTTCACTACTGCCGACGGCTTGCCCGACAACCAAATTTTTGACCTAATCCAGCACACTGATGGTTTTGTTTACATACTCACCCGCTCCGGAATTACTCGTTGGGAAGGCTACGAGTTTATCACATTTCCCGCCAACGACCCCAGCGTTACCTGGAACAGCAACTCACTAAAGCTCACGCCTTGGGGCGAACACCAATTGGCTATTTTGCTGGGGGGCGCAAATTATTTTATCGTCTTCGATACCAGGACGGGCAAGTTTAACCAACACAAATTACCCGTTCCAAAAGCAATACATGACCCCATCACCTGGGATGAGCAGCGAATCATTTACGCTACGGGCGAAGCTAACCAAACCGCAATTTGGGAAATGACCGATGCTGGTTCTGTAAAGCTGATGACGCTTCCGGTTTCCCAAAATGAATTGACTGGTTTTGAAATCGTTGGCAACAGCGTTTGGTGGAATATCAATGGTCAATTTCAGAGGTTGGATTTGACCACCCGTGAAATATCAAATGTGGAATTCTGTGACGAGCGGGAGCGAAAGGGTTTATTCACCCCAGGTGCCAAGCACTTCATTTTCAAAATCGCAGCCGATACAGTGGCTTGGTGTGAACTAAATCTATCGCAAGGCCTGGCGAAGTTTTATTTGTGGAACCAAACCGACAACTGCTTCACCTTCGCAGGTACTTACTCAAATCCTTTCCCTGATTCTGACTTTTATGGGTTAAAAGCGAGTGCCGACAGCAGCGGCCATATCATGTTCACCTGTTACTTCCTGAGGAAGACTTCTGATAGTGGCTTCAAAAATGTGCTGTATGAAATCAATAATGGGAAATTAGTCGAACTGTGGGAAGGGGAGCTTACGCCGAATGTCAATTACCCGGTTTCGGTGCCCCCTGCCAAGGATTTCAGGCAGGGATTTTTCAGCTTATCCAGCAACGGTTTTACAAAACTTGTCGGCAAAGGTTCGGCTTTCAGGCTTTTACTCCACAACGAACATGAAGCTGTCCCCATGCGGGGAATTACTGGCGACGGCAGTGGCAATTTCTGGTTCGCCACCGATTTGAAAGGCTTGTTTCATTGGGACAGCCATAGCGACCGGATAGGGGAAATGCGTTTTAACCAACCCGGATTGCAGAAACTGGGCTATCAGAAAAACTTGTTGCTCGACGAAAAAGGCTACCTGTGGACTTGCAGGTCTGAGTCCAAATTTTTCAAAATTGACACAGCGAACCTTGCTGTTGAGGAATTTCCAATCAGCCGGGTGCGCAATTTCCTTTATCACAAGGGGCTGATTTGGTACACCAACGAAACCGACTTGTTGCTGTACCTTGATCCCGAAACAGGGGAAAGAACGTCCGTTTTCAAGCAATTTTTTCCGAAGGGAGCCTATGGAACAACCTACCTGCACGACCTTAAACCTGGGAGAAAAAGTGGCAATCTGTTAATTTGTTCCTCCGAAGGATTGTACGATTACAACCCAGAAACCGGAAGGCTTCGCACTTTCAGAACGGACAATCCGCTGGGGAAGAACCTTCCCGACCACCACATTCTATCCATCTACGAAGATGAAGCGGGCATCTGGTGGCTTGGCACCAATGACCACGGGCTCGTCAAGTTCAACTCCACGACTGGAGAAACGCAGGTTTATGACACGAAGGCTGGGCTGTGCAACAACCGGGTGGTGAGCATCCTGCCTGATGCCCAAGGGCGGCTTTGGCTCGGTACCTTCAATGGGCTGTCCTGTTTTAACCCGAAGGAACAATTGTTTGAAAATTTTTACAAAAGTGATGGCTTGTGCGACTCGGAATTCAACCGCCTTTCTGCTTACCAGAGTTGTGACGGGCGGATGTTTTTCGGCACAGTGAACGGGGTAAATGTTTTCCATCCGAACGATGCTTTGCGTGAGAGGGCCAATGGTGGTACATTCCCTGTGTTGTCAGCAGTGGAATTTTTTGACAAAAAGCAGGGCACCGTAACGCTGAATTTCTGGAATGGAAGCCCCATCCGGGTTGGGGCAGACAACCGCCGCATCAGCGTAAAAATTGCCGCTGCCTATCCGTCCGTTGGCCAACCAGTGAAATTTGCCTACTGGCTGGATGGCTTTTCCGCCAATTGGGAGCATTTGCCGGATGGCCAACGCCAAATCCAGTTCGAGTACCTGCCGGCGGGTCGCTTTAAGCTTCGGGTGAAATGCACCAACGGGATGGGCGAATGGAGCAAAAAAGAATTGGTCATACCCATCCGGGTTCAGGCGTTTTTTTACCAAACCTGGTGGTTTTTTCTGCTGGCCTTGGGGGTATTGTTATTTTCTGCTTTTTGGTTTTACCGCTTACATTCCAAACAAAAGCTGGCCAGCCAGCGAGCCGCCGATTTAGAGGAACTCGACACCTTGAAATCCCACCTTTACACCAGTATCACGCACGAATTCCGCACACCGCTCACCCTCATTCTTGGCCCTGTACAGACACTGCTCCGGCGGGCAGGTACGGTCTCCACCGGCGAACTCGTCTCCAACCTGACCCATGTCCAGAACAACGGCCAACGCTTGTTGGGGCTTATCAACCAAATCCTCGATTTGCAAAAACTCGAAGCAGGACAGATGCAGCCACATTACGAGCAGGGCGACATCATGCGCCTGCTGCAATACCTGACCGATAGCTTTCATTCTATGGCAGCGGCCAAACACCTGCACCTCGGTTTCACAGGCCACCCAAAAGCCTTCCTGATGGATTTTGACAAAGACAAACTGACAAAAATTGTGGTCAACCTCCTGACCAATGCCATCAAGTTTACGCCCGAAGGAGGTGAGGTGGGGCTAACGGCGAAGGGGGAAGCATCATTTTGGCTGGAAGTCCGGGACACGGGAATCGGCATCCGGCAGGAAAACCTGGACAATATTTTCGACCTTTTTTACCAGGTGGACAACTCCAGAACCCGCCGGGGCGAGGGCACGGGCATCGGCCTGACGCTCGTGAAAGAGCTGACCGAACTCATAGGCGGCCGCATCTCTGTTCGTAGCGAGGAAGGAAAGGGCACCTGTTTCCGGATTGAACTTCCGGTACGGAATGAAGCGCCGATGAATGTAACCCCGGTGCATGGCGTTGAAACGCAAAACCTGGAGGCGACTGCTGCTGCTTCATTTTTGCCTTCGGAAAATACCCTCTCCGGTACGGCTCCCCTCGTGCTGGTGGTCGAAGACAATCCCGATGTGTCGGCTTACATCGGTTCCTTCCTCAGCAGGGAATACCGCATCGAGTATGCTTACGATGGGAAGACTGGCATAGAAAAGGCCCTCGAACTGGTACCCGACCTCGTAGTCAGCGACGTGATGATGCCCGAAGCGGACGGCTTTGAAGTCTGTCGTTTCCTGAAAAACGACGCTCGCACCAGCCACATTCCCGTCATTTTGCTGACTGCCCTGGCGGAGGTGAAGCACCGGGTGGAAGGCTTGCGCCGGGGCGCTGACGCCTATCTCGCCAAGCCGTTTTACGAAGAAGAACTGCTCATTACGGTGGAAAAATTGCTGCGCTTGTGGCAGGTTTTGCAAGCCCGGTACGCCGGACTTTCCGTGCCGGAGCAGGCAAGAGAGGAGGTAATTTCAAGTTACCCCCTCACTTCGGACACTTCAGGCGATTTCGACCTGCGGATGGAAGATGCGTTTATGCAAAAAGTCCTTGCTTCTATCCGCACGCACCTCGACGACCCCACTTTTTCCGTTGAGCAACTTACCCATGAGATGGGCATGAGCAACACCCAGTTGTTCCGCAAACTGAAAGCGCTTACCGACCTTTCCGCCAACCAGCTTATCCGCCAGGTCCGACTCGAAAGAGCAAAGGAACTGCTGAAAAACACCGACCTCACCGTAGCTGAAATTGCCTACCAAACCGGCTTCACCGACCCTTCCTATTTCACCCGGATTTTCGTCCGGGAAGTGGGAAAGCAGCCCACAGCGTTTCGCTGCGCATGATTTTTTTCTTTCCAACTATTTGAAAATCAGCTTTTTGGAGAGCCTGGAGGATTTGTCCTATGTTTTGGAAGATTTGTCCAAGCCAGGTGCTTGCCTTGCCGCTCATATTCGCCCCGTCCATTCGGCACAAGTGGTTGTCAGCCTGCTTGTGTGTGTTCACCATAAAGTAGCCATGATGAAAATTTTATTGACGGGTGAAAATGGTCATCGGCAACCAGGCAGTTGTCAAGCGGCTGGCGGTGAGCCGGTAAAAATATCCGGCGGTGTGGTGGCATCAGGCCATAACATCGCTGACCCATCCTTTTCATTTTTAAAATCTAACTGATGAAAAACACATTTTTCCTCCTTCTTGCACTTTTTCCTTTTTGGCTGAACGCCCAATCCAACATCCAGCAATCCGTCAGCGTGAACAGCACCGGCACTGCGCCGGATGCCAGCGCCCAGCTCGACGTGAGCAGCACCGACAAGGGCATGCTCGTGCCCCGCATGACGACTGCCCAGCGCACTGCCATTGCATCGCCCGCCACGGGTTTGCTCGTGTTCGATACGAACACGGGTGGGTTTTGGTTTTACAACGGCACGGTATGGACGAGCCTGTCCAGCGACGGCACGCTTTCGCTCATTTCAGATTTGGATGCTGATACAAAAGTGCAGGTAGAGGAAAGCGCCGATGAGGATATCATCCGCTTTGACACAAGAGGAGCAGAACGCATGGTGATTGACAGCACAGGAAAGGTAGGCATTGGCACTTCCACACCCACAGAAAAGCTGACGGTGGCTGGCAGCATAAAAACTGATAGCTTCGTGCTGCCGACGGCGGCGGCGAATGGATATTTTCTGCGCAGCGATGTTTCCGGCAATGCTACCTGGCAGCCTTTGGTGGAGCCTTCGCAATTTCCAACACCTGCGCCGATGCTCAGCGGCGGCTTAGCTATTGGGAGTTTTCCTAATTCCGTTGCCGTTCAGGGAAACTATGCATACGTGGTTGACCAGGGTTCAAATGACCTGAAAATCATCAACGTAAGCTACCCTGTCAGCCCGGCACTGAGCGGCAGCATGATAATTGGTGAAAGCGCTTCATCCGTTGCCGTGCAGGGAAACTATGCCTATGTGGTTGACCAGGGTTCAAATGACCTTAAAATCATCAACGTGAGCAACCCTGCCAGCCCGGCGCTGAGCGGCAGCATGATAATTGGTGAAAGCCCTTCATCCGTTGCGGTGCAAGGCAACTATGTATACGTGGTTGACCAGGGTTCAAATGACCTTAAAATCATCAGCGTGAGCAACCCAACCAGCCCGGCACTGAGCGGCAGCATGATAATTGGTGAAAGCGCTTCATCCGTTGCGGTGCAGGGCAACTATGCATACGTGGTTGACCAGGGTTCAAATGACCTTAAAATCATCAACGTGAGCAACCCTGCCAGCCCGGCACTGAGCGGCAGCATAGTTATTGGTGAAACCCCTTCATCCGTTGCGGTGCAGGGCATCTATACCTATGTGGTTGATCAGGGTTCAGATGACCTGAAAGTAATTCAACTCGCAGACCTGCAGCCAATCGGTATAGGTTTGAATGGACAGGTAATTCCGATTGATATTACGCTGGATATCATAGCAGATGCTGATGGAAATACCAAAATCCAGGTGGAAGAAAGCGCCGACGAGAACAAAATTCGCTTCGATATCTCTGGAACAGAGCGCATAATAATTGACAACAATGGTAAGGTGGGCATCGGCACTTCCAGCCCAGCCGCTGAGTTGCATGTCAACGGTAGCATCATCGCAAAGGGCATAGCTGACGCCGACAATAACACCAAAATCCAGGTGGAAGAAAGCCCCAACGAAAACATCATCCGTTTCGACCTCTCCGGCAATGAAAAAATGAAGCTGATGAACAACGCCAGCGGTCACGCCCGGCTTGATTTGACAGCAGTAAGTGGAAATACGCTGGTTGGCTCGCAGGCAGGCAATGCCCTGACCACCGGTGTTAACAACACGGCGCTGGGCTTTGAAGCACTTAAAGCCAATGCCGGAGGCAGTTGGAACACAGGCTTAGGTTACCGTGCGCTGACAGCTAACACCAGCGGTTACGACAATACTGCCATCGGCATGGAAGCCTTGAATGCCAACACAGGAGGTTTTAGAAACACTGCAAATGGAGCATCTGCGCTTTCTTCTAACACCACCGGCTACGACAACACCGCCTACGGAGTATCTGCGCTACTTTCAAATACCATCGGCTTCTACAACACCGCCAACGGAGCTTTGGCGCTTTATTCAAACACCATCGGCACCAACAACACCGCCAACGGAGTATCTGCGCTTAATTCAAACACCACCGGCTCCTACAACACCGCCTACGGACGGCTTGCACTTCATTCAAACACCACCGGCTCCAATAACACCGCTTTAGGATATCAAGCTGGGCGCAACGCAACCGGTTCAGGCAATGTTTTTTTAGGGAATAATGCTGGCCATAACGAAACCGGCAGCAATCTGCTCTACATTGACAATTCCAGCACCGCTACCCCCCTTATCTGGGGCAACTTCGCTGCCGGCAACCGCCGGGTCGGCATCAACCGGGTCGCCACCTCCAACAGCTTGGAAGTCGAAGGTAACGCAAGCAAATCCTCCCCCGGCGACTGGCTCGGCAACTCCGACGCCCGCCTGAAAAGGAACATCCAACCGTTAGACAGCCGAGCCACCTTGCAAAAGCTGCTCGCCCTGCAAGGCGTCGCCTACGAATGGGACGACGACAAAACAGGCACGTCCCGTCCCGAAGGTGTGCAGTACGGTTTCACGGCGCAGAACATCCAGTCTGTTTTTCCGGAATTGGTCAGTGAAGATGCGCAGGGCTACCTGCAAACTGCATACGGCACTTACGATGCGATGTACGTGGAGGCATTGCGGGCGCTGGCGATGGAAAACGAAGCAATAAAAGCGGAAAACGAGCGGCTGAAAAATGAATTGGCAGCCTTGCGCCAGGCGCAGCAGGAAACCGTCGATCGCTTGCAAGTCATCGAAGCAAAACTATCCGGCGAAACAGCAAACAGGTAGCCAGCGGTTTTTCCCATGATTGGCATTTCAACCTTTCACTTTCATACATCAAAATCACTTCAAATGAAACAAATCAACGCTACCCAATCCTTCCAAATGGCCTCAGTGCCAGGTAAAACCCTGTTCATTCTTCTTTTCCTCTTTTTGTTGCACCCCTGGGCCATCAAAGGACAAGCTCCCGAGATTGTTTGGAGCCAACCCTACGGCGCTAAATATGATGAAATAGCCCAGACCTCCCTTGAAACACCTGATGGTGATTTCCTGGTGGCGGGATTCTCCGAATCCAATTGCGGCGAGGTGGTTGGCAACCACGGTGGACGGGATGCCTGGGTGGTCAGGCTGGACCCCAACGGCGGCATCGTTTGGGCGAAATGCATCGGCACGGCTGGCGATGAGGAGGTATTTTCCATGAAGCTAACCACAGGCGGCAACTACATCCTGGCCGGAAAAAAATCGGTCAATGGCGGTGATGCCTGGGTATTCGAAATGGATGGCAGCGGAGAAGTACTCTGGGAACTCACCTATGGGGGAACTGAGCAGGATGCTGCCCATTCCATAGCCCTCACGGCCGATGGTAACTATATCGTGGCGGGTATCCGCAACGAATCTGGAAACAATGGAAACTGGACAGGAGACGGATGGGTGTTCAAAATTGACGGGTGCGGCAATCTGCTTTGGGAGCAAACCTTCACCGGTCAGAAGCAAAATTCATTCGATGCCATTCAGCCTGTTTTGGACGGTGGCTATGTGGCGGTTGGCGTTCGGGATGTAAAGAAAACAATCCCACCGAACGCCTCTTATTTTCAATATACAGAAGGGACATTTTGGGTACTCAAACTGGATGGGGCAGGCACCCTGCTTTGGGAAAAAACTTTTGCCGATACATTGAACTTAAATCATACTCATTGGGCGCATACCATCCTGCAAACTACGGACGGTGATATTATCGCTGCCGGGGAAACGGAGTTTGAGGTTGACTTTTTTCCCATCCCTCATCCATACATTGTAAAACTGGACCAGCAAGGCAATACAATATGGCAGACAACCCTACAGGATGAAAACTTTTTGGGCGCTGTTTATTCGTTGCATGAAGACGTAGCAGGTTATGTATTGGCAGGCAGAATCGGCTACGGGTTGTCACTGGTAGAACTGGATAAAGATGGAAATTTAAAATGGAACGAGGCTTATCAGGATAATCTTGGAATGAATGTACATTCTTTGGCAGTCACGGCTGAAAATGATTACTTGCTGGCAGGCTATTATAACCTTGATGAAGGCGCTAATTTCTGCAATTTCGGTGTGTCTAATTTTTATGTATTCAGAATGAATGCCTTCGGCGTCCACTACGTGGACAAAGACGCCACCGGCGCAAACAACGGCACCTCCTGGCAAGATGCCTTCACCGACCTGCAAAGCGCCCTCGCCGCCGCCCAGCCCGATGATCACATCTGGGTGGCCGAAGGCACTTACCTGCCCGGCACTTCCGCCAGTTCAACCTTCCTCATCGAAAAGGACATCCAGCTATATGGCGGCTTCGCAGGCACGGAAACCAACCTGTTGCAGCGGGACTGGGCTGCACATCCCACCATCCTCTCCGGCGACGTGAATGGCAACGACGTGGTGAACAGTTTCACTGTCAACCGCTCCGACAATGTGAACAACATCCTCCAAATCACTGCCGCAGTCACCAATGACATGGTACTGGACGGCTTTACCGTGCAGGGTGGCCATGCCGACGACAATTCCTCCAGCGCACCGGAAGCCAAGCAGGGCGGGGGCTTATGGTCGGTTGGGTCACCCACTTTGCGCAACTGCACATTCCGGCAAAACTATGCGGTGGAAGGAGGGGCCGGGGCATATTTCAATGAAACGCCAGCCGCCGTCTCCGTGCAGGATTGCATTTTCGAAGCCAATAAAGTGAAAGAGTCGATTTTTTTTGGCGGCGTATTGGTAGTCTATGTTTCATCCGGTGTGCAGCAGGTGAAAGATTGCGTTTTTCAAAACAACTTCACCGGAAGCCTGGCCCTTGCGGCTGCCAACGCTGAAATTTCGGGTTGCCAATTCCTCAACAATAAAAACTTTGGCGAAGGAGCAGGCCTGTTGGCTAACATCCAAACTGACAGCGGCTTCGTTTGGGTAAAAGACTGCCAATTTACCGGCAATGTTTCGGGGCAACTGGGAGCAGGTATCCTGGGGGTATGTGTTTCGCCGAATAACCATCTCCTGGTTACGGACTGCACTTTTCAAGGGAATAGGGTCAATGGCTTATCTATAGGCGGAGGGATGGCTGCCATCGCTTCCAGTGAAAATGATAATATTGAGATTTTACGCTGTGCTTTTAAAGGCAATATAGCAGATGAGGGAGGAGGGCTGTTGGTACAGGCAACTTTTCTCGGACAACCTGCGCTTGGCGCAACCGACCTGAATGTGACCATTGAAGCTTGTATATTTGAAGAAAACCAAGCTCCTGACACGAACCCAAATATCATTACCGGCGGAGGGGGTATTTGTTTTCTGAACATACCCGGCTCGGAAAATATTAGCATGAACATTGACAGTTGCCAGTTTATAAGGAACACCTCCGACGATTTGGGGGGTGGATTGACGATTTACGATGAAACTGGTGATGCTTCCTATTCTGTGTCCAACAGCCTGTTCAGTCAGAACACAGCACTGGACGTCGGTGGCATCACTTTCATCAACTATGGAGCGGCGGCAGCAAAGTTGAACCTTACTTCCTCTATCCTGGAAAACAACGATGGCGGTTTAGCAGGTGGCCTTCACATTCGGAACGAACGTCCTTGGAACAGCCCCGTCAAAGACAGCATTTTCATCGAAACATGCCTCGTTGCGGAAAATGCAGGCGTATCAACCGCCGGTGGTATTTCCGTGGATGCCACTGCGGAAGTTTTTCTTTTTGAAAGCACTGTAGCAGGCAATGACAACACTGGCCTGCACCTGGGAGGGGGCGCAGTGGCCCAGTTGCGCAATACCATTCTTCACAACCCCGGCTCTTTCAATGTGGAAACTGTCGGCAACAACGCAACAGCCAATTCCTATGGCGGCGTCCTTTCGGGAGATACTTCCGCCGATGCCTTCCTCGGAGCCAGCGACTTATCCAGCACCGATCCGCTATTCCTCGGCTCCGGCAACTATCCTTACCAGCTTTCCAGCAGCAGCCCTGCCATTGATGCGGCCGTGCCTGTTACTGGATTAGGAGCGCTTGATTTGGCAGGCAACGCCCGCGTGCAGGGAGCCAAAATGGACATTGGCGCCTACGAAAGCCCGTTTTTCTCGGATATCAAAACGAAGCTGGACAGGCAATCGAAGCTGTCTGTTTCGCCAAATCCAGTTGCTGCCGAGGCGAAAATTTCGTTGGAAAACGACTGGCATGGCGAGCTACACTTACAGGTCGTGAATGCGCAGGGGCAGGTGGTTTTTGAGCGAACAGCTATGAAGGATGCAAAGGAATGGAATTCTGTTTTTGATTTTGCCGGGCTGGTTGCCGGAAATTACCATTTACTGGTGAGGAACGGCGAGCGGCTGGCGGTAGGCGGTTTTGTAAAACAATAACAGCATGGCCGGGTGGCTGGACTGTTACAATCACCCGGTCGCTTGTTCAATGGTGGCTAAAATTCTCCCATGTAGGTTTGCCAGTTCTTGTCACCAAAGGTAATGCTTTCAGTATACCGCTCAGATGAGCGGTTCTTTCCAAATATTTTAATAAGACAGCTTCTGTTTCAGAGTGGCCGTACGTAAATTTTGACCAGTCTGCTTGTTGCCAATTTTATCACCAACCCCATAAGTTGCATTTGCAATCCAAATTGGAAATTTACGCAAAATCAACCTATGAAATTCATTGCTGCGAAGCCCTTGCCTTCAGAACTCCCAAACCAGCTTATCTTTGCCCCCTAAAAATCAAACATCACGAAAACCCGCCCATGCAGGTCAAAATTATCAACCAATCCCCGCACCCACTTCCACAATACGAAACGGCAGGCAGCGCAGGTATGGATCTGCGGGCCAACCTTGACGCACCCATCACCTTGGCTTCCTTGGAAAGGACACTGGTACCGACCGGGCTTTTCATCGAACTGCCCATCGGTTACGAGGCGCAGATCCGCCCCCGCAGCGGGCTGGCCATCAAAAAAGGCCTTACCCTTGTGAATTCCCCCGGCACCATTGACAGCGACTACCGGGGCGAGATAAAGGTCATCATGGTAAACCTCTCCAAAGAAACCCAAACCATTGAACCAGGCGAACGCATCGCACAAATGGTGATTGCGGAATATCGCCAAATTGAATGGGCAGTCGTGGATGCCTTGTCTGAAACAGAACGGGGTGGGGGAGGTTTTGGAAGTACGGGGGTTTAGGCAACAATGAAGCAATGAAACAATGACATGAACCAATGGAGGAACGGATTTTGACAGTAAACACCCTGAAATGGTTACGCTAAAAAAATTTACCTAACGAAATGAAAATCATCATCCCAATGGCTGGCCGGGGCACCCGCCTCCGCCCACACACACTGACCGTTCCGAAACCGCTTATCCCCATTGCCGGCAAGCCGATGGTGCAGCGCATCGTCGAGGATTTGACCGAAGGCTACAAGGGCCGGGTGGAAGAAATCGCCTTCATCACGGGCGATTTTGGAAAAGAGGTGGAAAAAGAACTCATCGGCATCGCTGAGCGCTTCGGCGCCGAAGGCAGGATATATTACCAAACCCAGCCGCTCGGCGTCGCCCACGCCATCCTTTGCGCCAAGGAAAGTTTGAACGGCAATGTTTTCATCGCCTTTTCCGATACCTTGTTCAAGGCCGATTTTCATTTTGACCAAAATGAAGAAGGCATTATTTGGGTAAAAAAAGTGGAAAACCCGGCGTCTTTCGGCGTGGTGAAAACCGGGGCCGACCACATCATCACGGATTTTGTGGAAAAATCGCCCGTCTTTGTGTCCGACCTCGCCATCGTGGGGCTGTATTATGTGCGGGAAGGCGAGTACCTGCGTGATCAAATCCAGGCGCTCATTGACGGCAACATTAAGGACAAGGGCGAATTTCAGATCACGTCCGTTTTGGAAAATATGAAAAATGCCGGCTACAAATTCCGGGCATCAACCATCGAAGAGTGGCTGGACTGCGGCAACAAGCAAAACATCATTGACACGAACCGCCGCATGTTGGAAATCAAATCGGCCAATGAGCAACTGACCAGCGATTCGGCGGTCATTGAAAACTCGGTGGTCATCGAGCCGTGTTTCATTGGCACAGGTGCCAAAATTGTCAATTCGGTGATAGGCCCTTATGTTTCTGTCGGCCACCAATCCAGGATTGACAACTCTATCGTCAAAAACAGCGTTATTCAGAACAATACCACCATGCTGAACGCCGTGTTCGCCGATTCGATGGTCGGCAGCCATGTGGAATACAAAGGCCGGGTGGCAGACCTCAGCATGGGTGATTATACAAATGTGAAGGAATGATGGCACAGGAACGATGAACGATGAATGATGAACTATGAACGTTGTCGCTTGTGGTTCATCATTCATCGTTCATCGTTCATCATTATTAAAGCATGTTTAGAATTTCAATCTTTTTACTCATCACGTTACTCGGCCTCCCGCTGTTTGGGCAGGAGGAAGAATTTGTTTCAGAATCTGAAATAAAGACGCAGGAAATTTTCCTCGACGGTGTGCGTGAAAAACTGCTTGGCAATTGGGACAAAGCCATCGCCAAATTCAAGGAAACGTTGGAAAAAGAACCCACCAACGCCGCCGCCGCCTTTGAACTGGCCCGTGCCTACGAGGCGGTGAAAGACTTGGACAAGGCCCTATCCTCCGCCAAAAACGCAGTGCTGTGGGACGCCAGCAATATTTGGTTCAAAAAATACCTCGCCGACCTCTACCAGCTTACCAACAAGGACAAAGACGCCGCCGTGCTGTACGAGCAATTGGCCAAATCCGACCCGCACAACGAAGAGTATTATTTCAAATGGGCCTACTTCCTGGTGCGGGCCAGCGAGCCTGAAAAGGCCATCAAGGTCTATGACGATTTGGAAAAAATGATCGGCGTGAATGAGGAGACGACCCGCCACAAGCATACCCTCTACCTCGGCATGGGTGACTACAAAAAAGCGGCGAAAGAATTGGAAAGCATCATCTCCATTTTTCCCGAAAAGACGGAATACCGCCACTTGCTGGCCACGTTTTACGAACAAACCGATCAAAAGGATTTGGCCAAACAAACCTACCAAGCCATCCTCAACCTGAACCCCAACGATGCCCGTGCAAAAATCGCCCTGTCGGAATCGGCCAAGGGCAACGACGACATTGGCTTCCTCAATTCGCTCAAGCCTGTTTTTGAAAACCCGAACGTGAATATTGACGTGAAAATCACGGAAATACTGCCTTACGTCAACCAATTTGCAGACACGGGCGGGGATAATTTGGGCACCACATTGCTTGGCCTGGTTTCTATTTTGGAAAAAGTACACCCCAATTCCGCAAAGTCCTACGCCGTATTGGGCGATGTGCTGTACTACTCTGGCCAGCGGGATCAGGCCCTGGAAAAATACAAAAAGACCCTCGAACTCGACGACAACGTCTGGGCTGTTTGGGAGCAACTGCTCTACATCTACGCCGAAAAACAGGACTACACCAACCTGGCCACCTACTCCGAAAAAGCCCTCGACATCTTCCCCAACCAAGCCACCGCCCAATACCTGAACGGCATGGCCTACAATGGCACGGAACAGTACCGTGACGCCCTCGGTTCTCTCCAGCAGGCCATGATCATGTCGGGCAACAACGCCCGCCTGAAATACGAGATATTGAACGAAATGGGCAAAACCCAATTTCATTTAAAGCAATACGACCGCTCCGACGAGTCCTTTGAAGAGGCGATGAAACTCAACCCCAACGACCCTTTGGTGCTCCGCAATTACAGCCACCACCTCGCCGCCCGGCCCAGCGGCACTTCGGAGCAATTGGCCAAGGCAAAACAATTGGCCGAAAAGCTCAACGACCTTGCGCCAAAAGCCCCCGCCAACGAGGCTGCCCTGGCTTTTGTTTTTTATAAAATGAAAGACTACAACGCCGCCAAATCCTGGCTCGACAAGGCCCTGGAACACGGCGGCAGCAACCACGCCACCGTGCTGGAATACTACGGCGATGTGCTGTTCCAAATGGGCAACACGGCTGGAGCGGTAGAGTATTGGCAAAAAGCGGTGGAAGCAGGCGGCCAGTCATCCGTCTTGAAAAAGAAAGCGGCGGAGGGGAAAATGTACGAATAGGCTTCTGGACTTCCAGCGAAGCGAGACCTGCCAGGTTCCCTGAAACCTGGCAGGTCTTTTTGTTTTAAACAAGTGACGATGTGACTTGGAGTCTAATGCCGTCAACTTAAGCGTGACACGCGAGGAGGATGGAAACGCGGATGATGCGGATTGGGCGAATTGCCGCTGATTAAATCCGTGTAAATCTGCCCAATCCGCATCATCCGCGTTCCAATCATGTCGTGTTGGATACCTTAAGTTGACGGCATTAGACTTTGAGGCACATTGTCACTAAGCCAATCCTTCGGAGTATTCGCAGAAAATGAGAAATTTGCAAAAAATGGCTGTCAGCCATTTTGAAAAAATAAGCCATGCTACAACCTGAACAACAAAAAGCACTGATAGCCGATTTCAAAAAGGCCGTCTCCGACCTCTACGGTGACCGCCTGGCGAAGGTTATCCTTTACGGCAGCTATGCACGGGGGGATTTTCACGAAGACTCGGATATAGATTTTTTGGTGGTGCTGAAGGACGAAGAGATCAACCCTTACAGGGAGATTGACCGAATGAACGGTTCAATCTTTGGTCTTGTGCTAAAGTACAATACAGTAATTTCTTTTCAGCCGACCACTGTCAAAAAACTCCAGACCTCAAAAATGCCTATCTATCATTTCATCAAAAAAGAAGGAAAAGAAGTATGGGTGAACTAGAAAAAATAATTGCGGAGGCCGGGATAATATTTGAAACAATCATTAAAACCTACCTTCAAAATCAACACTGAACCATGCGCATCAAAAAATTGGAACTGAAAAATTTCCGTGGCTTCGAGGACTTGACCATTGACTTCCCGGAAGGGGAGAGCGGGCTGGCGGTTTTTGTGGGGGTGAATGGCAGTGGGAAGACGAGTGTGTTGGAGGCGATAATTGATTTCATTGATAATTTTTGTATGGATATTACAAGACCGGATAGAGGCAAAGAGGTTCTTCTATCAGAGGATGCGCCAGTAATTAGTGGTAAAGATGTAAGGCATGGTTGTAAAGACGCAGAAATTTCTATTTCATTCGAATATTTGACAGAGAAATTGGGGGTTTATTGGAAGATATACGCTGAGGGAGGTCGTGGGCGTATGCGTTCCGCTGCAGCAGCTGATTTAGAAGATAAGACAATTGAGAAAATTCGTCAAAAATTATCCAGTACATTGTGGTACGGGGCTCCAATTATTGCCTATTATTCATCTGAAAGGTTTGTACAGAAACAAGATTTGAAGCCAATAAATCTTGAAAAAACAAAGCCCTGGCATATCTATTTCGATTCCTTAAATAACTCAATAGATTTTAGAGTTTTTTTTAACTGGTTTAGAAGTATGGAAGATGTTGAAAGTGAACAAATTAGATTCACTGAAAATGCAAAATTTAGAAGTATTGAGTTAGAAACAGTTCGAAATGCTGTTACAATGTTTTTGCCGAATTTTTCAAACTTACGAGTGAAACGACAACCAAGAGAAGAGTTTATTGTAGATAAAAATGGCCAGCAAATTTCTTTGTCACAACTTTCTCACGGAGAAAAAATGACTATTGCAATGATTGGGGATATTGCAAAAAAACTAAGCAGTATAAACCCAAATAATTCATTGAATGGGAAAGGCGTCGTCCTCATAGACGAAATAGAACAACACCTTCACCCAGGATGGCAGCGCACCATCATCCCCAACCTCCGCCGCACCTTCCCCAACATCCAGTTCATCCTCACCACCCACTCGCCGCAGGTATTAAGCAATGTGCCAACAGAAAATGTGTTCGTCCTGAAAGATTTTAAACTTAGGAAATTCCCGCCCTATCATACCTATGGAAAAGACAGCAACGCAATATTAAACGAAGTCTTTGAAATAGAAGAATCCCGGCCTGAACATGGCGTGAAAGATTTGAAAGAGCTTTATGGCTACATTGACAAAAACGACCGGAAAAATGCGGAAAAGAAATTGGAGGAATTGCGTGAAAAATTTGGTTCGTCCGACACTGATCTGGTGAGGGCAGAAATGTACATCGAATTATTGGACGAATAGACATGAAGTACATTCATAAAAACCCAGCTAACGAACCGTCTGCACTTAAAGTTTACAAGCAGACGACGCCAAAGCCTATAAGCTATTCGGGCTTTAATGATAAAGATTTAAAAACTGGGGAGAAGAATGTCCTGAAAAAGGCACTGCTCGAGGAACAAGGGCATATCTGCGCCTATTGTATGAGAAGGATAAGTCTAAAGAGGAGCAGTTTGAGCCGGGATGAAAAATCAAGGAAAGCTATGGTAGAGGTTGAACACTATCTATCGCAAGATGAATTTCCAGAGAAAGATCTGGACTATGGCAACATGATAGGGGTTTGCAACGGCTATTTCAGAGGAGATATCCATTGCGATAAATGCAAACTTGAACAGAGGCTTCAAATCTTAAACCCACTTGATAAAGAAGTGGAATCTTGGTTGACCTATAGTTTGGACGGATCAATTTCAGCTACAAAAAACATTGATAAAGTAAGCCATGATTTGAATGAAGTATTAAATCTCAATTGTGAAAACATGAGGCTCGCCCGGCAGGAGGCAATTGATATTGCCAGGGATTTACTCAAAGAAAAATACTCCACAAAACAATGGACAAAAGCCATTATACAAAAAGAAATCGAGGAATGGAAGTCAATGGATGTTGATGGAAAATATCGGCCTTTTTGTCAAGTCGTAATCTGGTTTTGGGAAGAACAAAAAAAACGCAACCGCTACCCCGCCAAATAATCTCCCATGCAACTCTCCATCATCATCGTCAACTACAACGTCCAGTACTTCCTCGAACAGTGCCTGCTGTCCGTGCGCAAGGCGCTCACCCCCTCCTTTGGAGGGGGCCGGGGGGAGGCCTGGGTGGCCGAGGTCTTCGTCGTTGACAACAACTCCGTGGACAACTCCGCTGCGATGGTGCGGGAAAAATTTCCCGAAGTAAAACTCATTGTAAACCAGCAAAATACGGGCTTCGCCGTCGCCAATAACCAGGCCATCCGGCAGTCTTCGGGAAAGTACGTGCTGCTGCTCAACCCCGACACGGTGGTGCGGGAGGACACTTTCAAAAAATGCCTCGACTTCATGGGGGCGAACTCCGATGCGGGCGGCCTCGGCGTGAAGATGATTGACGGCAGCGGCAAGTTCCTGCCAGAGAGCAAGCGGGGTTTCCCGACACCCTTTGTGGCTTTTTGCAAAACATTTGGCCTGAGTTCCATTTTTCCAACCTCAAAACGCTTCAACCGCTACCACCTCGGCTATCTTGATAAGGACGAAACGCACGAAGTGGACGTGCTGGCAGGGGCCTTTATGCTGCTGCGCCGCAGTGTTTTGGACAAAATCGGCCTGCTTGACGAGGCGTTTTTTATGTACGGCGAGGACATTGACCTGAGCTACCGCATTGTGCAGGCGGGCTACAAAAACTACTATTTCGCTGGCACTACCATCATCCATTACAAGGGCGAAAGCACCAAAAAGGGCAGCCTCAATTACGTCCGCACTTTTTATAATGCCATGATCATCTTCGCCCGCAAGCATTTCACGGGCAGACAGGCACGGCTCTACATCGCCATGATTTATGGGGCGATTTACCTGCGGGCGGGCTTGACCCTGGTGCTGAATTTTTTCAAAAAAAGCGCCTTGCCGCTGCTGGATGCCCTGCTGATAGCGGGCGGCCTGCAGTTCCTAAAGTTCTTCTGGGCGAGGTACTACTACGACAACCCCGGCTACTACGACCCCAAATTTATCTGGTTCAACATCCCATTTTACACTGTCATCTGGCTTGCTTCAGTCTTCTTCACGGGCGGCTACGACGAGCGCTACAACCTTCGGCGCCTGGTGCGGGGCCTGCTCATCGGCACGGTGGTGCTGTCGGCCATTTATGGCTACCTACCGCTTGGATACAGGCCGTCGAGGGCCATTTTGCTGCTGGGGGCTGTTTGGGCCATCGGAGGCACGGCGGCGCTGCGAACGGCCATCCATTTTTTCAGGACCAAAAACTTCGATGTTGGCGGTTCGAAGGCTGAAAATCTCGTCATCGTCGGCTCGGCGGAGGAAAGCGAACGGGTGCGCAACCTGCTCGGCCATGCACAGGTGCGGAAGAATTTTATCGGAACGGTTGTGCCAGTCCTCAGTCACCAGTCACCAGTCCACAGTCCACAGTCCCCAGTTTCGAGCGAAGCGAGAATCCCGAACTCGCTTCGGGACACCAGTCCACTCCCGATAGCTATCGGGAACAGTCCACAGTCCACAGTCAGCGACCACGACTGCCTCGCCGACCTCAACCGGCTGGACGAGGTGGCCCAGATTTACAAAGTGGACGAAATTATCTTTTGCTCAAAAGACATCAGTTCTGACGACATCATGCAATGGATGACCCGCCTTGGCCCTGCCATTGACTACAAGATTGTGCCACGGGAGAGCCTGAGCATTATCGGCAGCAACTCGAAGGATACGTCGGGTGAGCTTTACACCATTGAAATCCGCTACCAAATTGCCACGCCGATGGCCCGGCGGAACAAGCGGGTGTTTGATTGGCTATTTGCAGTTGGTTTTTTACTGTTGGCCCTTGGCTTTTTATTATTGGTGAAAAACAAATGGGGCTTTTTGAAAAATATCTTCCAGGTTTTTATTGGTAAAAAAAGCTGGGTGGGATATGCGATAGGCAGTCAGCAGAACGCATCGGGTAGTGGACAGTTATTGCCGAAAATCCGGCCCGGCGTGCTGTCACCCTTGGATGCCGTAGGTAAAAGGCAACTGGATGGGCCCACTGTCCAACGCCTGAATTTCCTGTATGCAAAAGATTATGATAGCTGGCGGGACTGGGAAATTATCTGGAAAGGTGTACGGGAATTGGGTCGGCAAGTTTGAAAGTGACTTTTTCTAAAAAGCTGATTATGAGGAGGTTAAAATCATTCTAATAAAATTCCAACAAAATGAAAATACTCCTTTTTGCTGCCGCCCTGCTTTTATGTTCCGCAGGCCTTTTTTCACAAAGCAAAACAGATACGCTCATTGGCCTTGATGGCCAAAATAGGATTGTCTTTACGGATGGTGACAGTTGGGACAAGGGTTTCCAAGACCGCATTGGCAAAAAGGCCACGCCGTTCTCTGCCAAGGATTTTGAGGGTAAAAAACACTCCTCCGACATGTACTTTGGCAAAATCCTCATCCTCTACTTTTGGAACGTGTGGGACTGGGACAGTTGCGAAAAACAAACGGAAGCCATGAACCGTATTGCCCAAAAATACCCCAACGACGTGGCCGTCATTTCTTTCGTGCGGGAAGTTATCAAGCTCGAAGAATTCGCTTTTTTGCAGGAACACCCCGTACATTTCACCATCATCCCCAATTCCTATGACTTTGGCATAGAATATCACGGCAACCAGCGTGGCACGCCCGTTACATTTTTTATTGACAGGCAGGGTTATTGGCAGAAAGTAGGCTGGAAAGCCGCCGATTTTGAGAATTGGGCCGCAGAATTGATGAAAAGATAAAGTATAAAACAGCGCTTTCAAAGGCATTGCCGTTTTCCCACAAACAATAATTTGGTATGAAGAAGCCGCTTTTCTCCCTTTGCTTTTCCCTGCTGGCATTGTTTGCCACAGCCCAGTCCGAACACACTTTCCATGTTTTGGCAATAAAATGGACCCCTACCAGCCTGCTCAATCCCAACACGGCCACGGTGTTGTTGGGGGCCGAGCTGAGGTTCCACGAGCAATTTTCCATACAGGGCGAATATGGTTTCAAATATGACAAGTTGTCGCTGTTCAATTGGAATTACGAAAGGAAGGATTGGGAATATAAAAGGATGAAATTGGGTGCCAGATATTACATCTACAATATTAAACAATTAGGAAGGATTCGGCCATACGGCATGTTGGAGGGATATTATATCCCGCAAAAATTTACCCTGATTGGAGGACGCCTGGAAAATAGCGATGGTACCCTTACCCGTTTTGATACCTCAAATGCAAAGCTGGATATTTGGGGCATTTGTGTGAAACCCGGTATTCAGGCTTATTTTGCCAAAAACTTTTTTGTGGAAGGCTACGTGGGCATCGGATGGAAATGGCGCACCATTTCGCACGATCTCACTAATCCGGTCGTCATAGAGGATTTTAGGGTAGATTTCGAAATAGACACAATTGAAGAAAAAGAAGGGGAGTTTAACACCATCTTTATTGATTTTGGCCTCAAGATCGGGTTCTCCTTTGGCGCTGTGAAATATTGATTTTCCCCTCCCATGCTGATTCCCCCTGTTAAACAATGGTAAAACCCTGCCCCCGTTTACCTTTGCCCCGTTTTTCCTATTTCGCACAGCATGAATCAAAATTTCCGGCAATTTTTCCTACTTCTTGTTGGCCTGGCCGTATCAATGGCGGCTTCGGCACAGGGTATCCCCTTGGGCGGACTTGCAGGTGGGGGGGGCAGCAGCAAGCCGGGATTGGTGGTGCATGATACTTCCGACATTTACTATTTCCACGCTGACAACCCCAATATCGCCTTTCCTTTCAGCGACTCTTTGCTCGACAACATCCATCAATACGACCCCACCCGGCAGCGGGACATGGACTATGCACACTTGGGCAACCTCGGTTCGGCGCACAGGCCGCTTTTCTACCAGTCCGTGTTCAGGCGGGGCTTCGACGTGGGCCTGCACCAATTTGATTTGTACCAAATCAAAACTGCCGATGTGCGTTTTTATAAAATCACCCAAGCTTACACCCAAGCGGGTTTCACGCAAGGGCCCTCGCAAAACGACATTCAGTTTGGCGTGAAGTTCAGCCGCAACTTTGCCAAGGGCCTCAACCTCTCGCTCGAACACCGCCTCATCAACAACACCGGATCCTACGATTTTCAAAAAGCCACCGACTCCGACGCCGCCTTTGGTCTTTGGTTTCACAATAAAAAAGGCAAGTACAACGGCTTTTTGACTTTTGTGTCAAACTCGGTGGTGCAGGAAAACAATGGCGGTATCGTCGCCGCCGACCAAAACGGGGTTTTCCTCGAACCTTTTGAACTGGATGTAAACCTGCGCTCCGCCAACTCCCGCTACAGCAACCGGGAATTTGCCTATTCCCAATATTTTTACCTCAACCGCATTATAGAAGACCGCATAGCCACAAAGGACGAAAGGCTGCGCAAAAAGGAGGAAAAGGCCAAGCATAAAGCCCTGGAAAAGGAACTGAAAAAGGCCGGAAAAGACAGTCTATTGGTGCTGCCAGATTCTTCCTCCATCATTGATACCTTGAAAAAAACGCCCGCCGATTCGCTCCAATCACAAAAACCTCAGCAAAATACCTCACGCATCGGCCCAGCCCAGCAGCCAATCAATGCTCGGCCCCCTGCCAATCGTCCATCGTCCATCGTCAATATCAATACCCCACCGCTCACCCGTGCCTTCACCCTCTACCACCAAATCGCCTGGCGGCGTGACTTGTACAAATTTTTCGATTCTTTTGATAACGAGCCAGACACTACCTACTACGACGATTTTTTGGTGGACAAACGGGGCCTGCGCTTTTACCTGGAATCCAGGAAGCTGGAGAACACGGTGAAGCTGCAAACCTTCAAATTGAAAGCGCAAGCCCGCACGGACAGTATGGGCCGTGCCTTGCCCACGGAGAGCGATTTATTGGAAGTAGGCTTGGTGCATTCCTTGCATTTGGTGGATCAGGAACCGTTGGAAAGGCAGGCCATCAACAACCTTTTCCTCACCGGACGGCTCAATTTTTCCCCCGGCGAGCGCCTGCGCATCCAGACCTACGGCCACTTGGGCATCGGTGCCAATGCGGGCGACTTCCGCATCAGCGGCGATTTGTTTTTGAACCTGAAAAAAATCGGCAACCTGCGCATCGAGGCCGTGAACCAGTTGTACTCGCCTTCGCTGCTGCACGAGCAATTTTTTGTGACGCAGACGGAGCTTTGGAACAATGATTTTGGCAAAATCCTGGAGACCAGCGTATCGGGAAAGTATTCCCTGCCCTTGCTGCGTTTTTCCGTGGGCGGGCAATACCATTTGACCAACAACCTCGTCTATTTCGACACGGCAGGTATGCCCCGGCAGGCAGGTGCCTTGAGCGTTTTCCAACTCATTGTCACACAGGATTTTAAAGTCGGGCCATTCCACCTCGACAACTGGGGCGGTCTGCAAAAAAGCACCTCCGAAGTGCTGCGCCTGCCCGAAATCTACTCCAAGCACAGCCTTTATTTTTTGGGCAAAATTTTTAAAAAAGTGATGATGGTAAAAGTGGGCGTTGATGCAAGATTGGCCACGGCTTATACGGCACCATCTTACAACCCGCTGATCGGGCAGTTTTATTTGCAAAATGAGCAATCGCTGCCCTTCACGCCGCTGCTTGATTTTTTCCTGAGCTTTAAAGTGCAGACCTTCCGCTTTTTTGCCAAAATCGAAAACCTCTTGCCATCTGCTACCCAACGATATTATTTTCAAACGGACGACTACCCGTTGCCCTACGGACTGGGCAATGGCGGACTGCGTTTGGGTATCAATTGGCGGTTGGTGGATTAAATCCAGATGAAAAATGAAAAATCTCTTGTTCCTGCACGGCGCCTTGGGCGATGCCTCCCAGTTTTCATCGCTACAAAGAGAACTGGAAAACAGTTTTCCCATCTATACCATCAACTTCCCTGGGCATGGCGGCGAGCCTTTCAGCACCAGTTTCAGCATCAATAGTTTTGCTTTGGAGACCTTGCGTTTTTTGGATGAAAACGGCATGGTCAGCGTTGATATTTTTGGCTACAGCATGGGTGGCTACGTGGCTCTGCAAATGGCACGGATAGCGCCGGACCGGGTCGGCAGCATCATGACCCTGGCCACTAAGTTTGCCTGGACGCCCGAATCGGCGGAGCGGGAAAGCAAAATGCTCGACCCTGAAAAAATGATGGCCAAAGTACCTGCCTTTGCGCAACAATTGGCCGAGCGCCATGCTCCCAACGATTGGAAAGTGCTGCTCCAAAAAACGGCAGATTTGATGTTGGAATTAGGGAATAAGAGTTTGTTGGATGAAAAGGCTTTAGGCGAAATTAGCCAGCCCGTGTTGGTATGCAGAGGCGATCAGGATCAAATGGTCACGCAGGAGGAAAGCGAATGGGCGGTGACGGCCCTGCCTTATGGCAGCCTGAAAATTTTCCCGGAAACCCCACACCCTTTTGAAAAAGTAAACACTGCACAATTGGCAGAAGCGATAAGGGAGTTTTTCGGAAAATAATTATTGGATCACCTCAAATTCCGTCCGCCTGTTTTGCTGCCTACCTTCTTCTGTATCGTTCGTAGCGATGGGTGTCGTTTCCCCGAACCCCTTGTATTTCAGGCGATTGGCTTCGATGCCGTTTTCCACCAAAAAGTCGTAAACAGCCTTGGCACGGTCGCTGGAAAGCGTGAGGTTGTCGGCATCTGAGCCGACATTGTCCGTATGGCCATTGATTTGGATGTGCAGGTTGGGATTCTCCACCAGCAGTTTTTTCAAACGGCTTAGTTCCGTTTGGCTTTCCTTTTTCAAGGCGGCAGAACCCGTTTCAAAAAAGATATTTTTCAACACAATCGGCTTGGCTTTGGGCAGGTCGCCGGTGCCGTCCCCCGCAGCGGGAATAGGTTCCAGCGCAATGTCGAGCAGGAAAGGTTTGTCAAAAGTCGAAGTTTCTGACAAGGCAAAATTTTCCGATTGGAACAGGTATTTTTCTTTGGAAACATTGAGGGCATAGTCCTTTCCGGCAGGCAGGGCCACGAGAAACTCGCCATCGGCCTCGGTTTCGGCGGTGGCGAAGACTTGGCCGGTAGCCAAATCGGTGAATTCGACTTTAGCAATCAACGCCTTTCCAATACTGGCATCGGTGACGGTCGCTTTCACGTAAGTAGCAGGTTGCGGCCTGGCCTGCACCGGTAGTTCAAAGCTGTAAATATCGGTAGTGCCTTTACTTTGTGGGTTGTCGAAAGTCGAAACGCCCGCTTTTACATTTAGCACATCAGTGGCAAAATAGGCCGTTTTGCCATCCAGGCTCACAGAAAGGGCACCTTCGTTGCCTTCGGAATTGATGGGATAGCCGAGGTTTTGCGGCTCGCCCCAGGTACCGTCGGGCTTGCGGCGGGAAAGGTAAAGATCGTAGCCGCCCATGCCCGGCAAGCCATTGGACATAAAGTAAAGCGTCTGTCCATCTGGATGGATGAAGGGCGATTGTTCGTCACCGGGCGTATTCACTGGGCTGCCCAGGTTTTTAGGTTCCGACCATTTGCCATTGGGCTGGCGCTCGCTGTACCAGATGTCCTTACCGCCTTTGCCGCCCCGCCTATCGGTGTTGAAAAAAAGCGTTTTGCCGTCGGCTGAAATGCTAGGCAACGACTCCCAGCCAGACGAATTGATGGGAGGGCCCAAGTTTTTGGTCGCCGTCCACTTTCCATTTTTTAATTCTGAATAATAAAGATCGCAACTGCCCAAGCCGTCCCTCCTGTTGCAGGCAGTGAAAATCAGGTATTTCTCATCGGCGCTGATGCTCTGTGCCCCTTCGTTATAGGATGTGTTGACCGCTTCGATGGCTTCGCCCCGCTGCCATTCGCCGTTGACCAGTTTGCTCCGGTAAAAATCTTCCTGGCCGCCCCGCACCGCTGTATAGATGAGCATTTGGCCATCCGCCGTAATGGTGGGCAGGTATTCGGCATTGGGCGTGTTGATGTTGGGGCCGAGGTTTTTGGGTTCAAAAGGCACGGGGTTTTTCATGGCCTCGGCAGCAAACTTTGCATCGCCCAGGTATTTCATTGTTTTTGCTTTACCCGATTCGCTTATCCGGGCTGGCGATTTTAAAAATTGCTCAAAATGCAGGGCTGCCTGGTCATACTTTTTTTGGTCAAATTCCACGATGGCGAGGCTGTTGAGTACAGAGGGTTCGTAATTGGGGTCTATAGCCAGCACCTTTTCGTACCCCAATTCTGCCTCGGCATATTTGCCCTGCTGGTTTTTGACATTGGCCCACTCCATTTGGGCATCAATGAAAGTGGGATCCATTTCGAGGGCTTTTTCAAAATCCTGGGCCGCAGCGTCCAACTGCCCATTGAAGGCCATGCGTTGGCCCCTTTGAAAAGTGGTCAACAGCTTGCCCTTGGCGCTTTTATCGGTCGTGTATTTTTTTTGTGAAAAAGCGGTTTGGAACAACAAAAGGAATATAAAAAGGGAAAATATGCGAAACATAGATTTGGCTTTTGATGAACAACTCTCCTGAAACGATGAAAAAACAACAGGATTGCCATAGGCAAAACAAAGAAAAATGGCCGCCGAAAGTTATTCGACAGCCATTTATTTTCTCGTTTTATGTCCTTTTCTCCTAAAAATTGCCTCAAGCAAGCGTTTCCAAGAGTTCGGCAGCTTTGGAGGAACCAAGTTCGGCGGCTTCCTTCAGGTCGTTGACGTAGCCGCTTTCCCCTGCTTTTTGGCGGGCCAAGGCCCGGCTGTAGTATTGCTCGGCGGCGGGTGGTGCTTCCTCCCGCTCTATGTTGAAATCGAACATTTGATTAAAAACAGTGACGGCCTCGCTGTACTCCCCAATTTCAAAAAGGGCTTTGCCGTAGTTGAACAGGGCGTTTTTCTGCCATTTATAATTCGGATCGTCCGCTGTAAAATTGCGCTTTGCCACTAATTTAAGCTCCAAAATCGCTTTTTGCATGTCGCCCATTTGCAAGTGCAGTTCACCTTTCAGGCGACGGGTGCTCCAATAGATAGGCTGGTGCGGGATGGAAGTTTTGAGGGCGGCGTCCAAATCGGCGATGGCCCCGGCGTAGTCTTGCTTTTTCACCTTCGTGTTAGCCCTGCCCCAGAATGCTTCCGGGTTGGTGGGGTTGATGTCAATGCTTTTTGAAAAATCGTACAAAGCATCGTTGTAGTTGCGGAGCCTGAAATTGACGTAGCCCCGGCGCTCGTAGGCCATGGCGTGGCGTTCGAACTTTTCGATGGCTTTGTTCAAAGCCTCCATCGCTTCTTCTTCCATGCCCGATTCCTTCACCAGGTTGCGGCCCTGGATGTAAGCCTGGATTGCTGTTTTGTCGCCTTTCGGTTCGATCACCCTTTGCTCAATGAGCTTGCCATCCTGGATAACCCAGGCACGTAGGTCGCCGGCAATGGCGTACTGGGCCACATAGCCGAGGAGGTTGAGGGTGTTTTTCCAGCTTTTTTCGGAACATTCCGTGATGAAACGGGGGAGGTTGAGGATGTAGGAGCTTTCTTGAAAAACATCTTCCGCTTTCAGGAGGATATCGTTGCGGTAATAGTTTTCCACCCGGTGCAGAAACAATTTCAGTACCTGGTCATAACTTCTTTGGCTGCCAAATTCGAGGCAGCCCGAGAGGATAATTTTGAACGTGGTGTTCATTTCGCTGCTGTTTTAGTAGTGTTTTTGTTGTAGTGTTATCAACTGTGTGTAGTTCCTCTAGAAGTTGGTTAAAAGCTTTCATAAGTCCGGTTTTTTTCGGCCTGTGCCGATACCCCAAATTGACGATGAAGGGTCGAGAACACATGGCGTAGTATCAGTATAACAGTAATGGATAAATTCCTACACGCAAGTTTTCTCAATATTATATGTTCAATAAGTGGGGCTTCTCGGGCAAAAACCTGTTGAAAAGGCTTTTAGATGTGCTATTCAAAAAAGCGTAGAATCACAAAAATCTAAAAAAAACTTCGGCTGACAAAAAAAAGTGAGGTTTTTGTAAAATTTTTTTTGCAAAAAACTTGCATGATAAAAAAGTCTTATTAGCTAAAATTTTACAGTAGGGATATTTTGGATAGAATTTGATTGCCAATTATTCAGCGGTTACGCCTTTGATTGCCCTTTGTTTCAAAATCGCCAATAAATATTTCAAATACACTGCCTGCCGTTAATTTTAGGCTTTTAAGGGCCGGATTGCCTACCTTTGTAGCCATCGAATAAACTTTCCCTGACCCGTATGGACAAAACAAATCAAGGCTCGGTTTCGCTGGAAGTGAAAGACAAAGTAGCCACTATCGAATTTTACCATCCTGCCCATAACTCCTTGCCCAGCAAGCTTTTAGCCGAACTTACAGGCGCAATTCGCCGTGCTGGCGAAAACGGCGACGCACATGTCATTGTTTTAAAAAGTGAAGGCGAACGTTCGTTTTGTGCCGGGGCCAGTTTTGATGAGTTGGCTGCCATCAACGATTTTGAAACCGGAAAAAAATTCTTCCTCGGTTTTGCCAATGTCATCAATGCCATGAGGGTTTGCCCAAAGCTGATTATTGGTCGGGTGCAGGGTAAAACAGTTGGAGGCGGCGTAGGGTTGGCTGCGGCAACCGATTATTGCATCGCCAGCAAATGGGCTTCAGTCAGGTTGAGCGAATTGGCGGTAGGCATAGGCCCTTTCGTGGTAGGCCCGGCGGTGGAGCGCAAGGTCGGTACCTCGGCTTTCAGCCAATTGGCCATCAATGCCACGGAATGGCAAACGGCAGCCTGGGCTAAGGAAAAGGGCCTCTTCAACGAGGTGTTTGAAACGGTTGAGCAAGTGGACGCCTATATCCAGCATTTTACCCAAATCCTTGTGAACTCAAACCCGGCGGCCATGCGCCACTTGAAGCAGATTTTCTGGCAGGGAACCGAGCATTGGAGCCAATTGCTGGACGAGCGGGCGGCCATGAGCGGCCAACTGGTGCTGTCGGATTTTACCAAAAATGCGATAGCGGCGTTTAAGGGCAAAGGGTGAAACCAGAGATGGTCTTCTTAAGTTATAATAGAAAAATAAGTGAAATGACAGAAGTTAAAGCACCACTGACTAACTTACAAATGGAGTTGCTCAAGGCATTTTCAAGGGAAATACCAGAACAGGATCTGCATGAGCTAAGAATAGTAATTTCAAAGTTTTTGCTTGAAAAATCGAGAAGCCAAGTTGACAAAATCGGGATAGAAAAAGGGTACACGGACGAAACCATCAAAAAGTGGTTGGATGAAGAATAAAAAGCTGAAAATTGTCCTTGATACAAACATTATCCTCAGTTCCCTCTCCCAAAGTTCGCCTTATAGGAGAATTCTTGACGATTTATTAGATGGCGTTTACGAGATTTATTTGTCCACAGAAATCTTGCTGGAATATGAAGAAAAAATGATTTCCAATTTTGATAAATTATCAGCCGATCTATTACTTGACGCACTGATCGTTTCGCCATTTGTGCATCTCCAAAACATTTTTTATCACTTTCCTATTATAAAGCAAGATCCCGACGACAACAAATTTATTGATTGCGCCTTTGCTGCCAATGCCCATTTTTTAGTGACCAATGACAAGCACTACCACGTCCTTCAGGACATTGCTTTCCCAAAAATTACTGTTGTTAAATTGGAAGAATTCATTGAAATATTGAAACTGGTCAAATCCGGTAGCTTTGGATTTACCTAAACTGCCCACCAAATTATGACTGAAACAAAACCATCCATCGAGAAAAAAATATTGACCGAAGCCTTCCGCCTCATGGCCACCGCCAAGAGCATGACGGAGCTTTACGAGGAAAACTTCAAGTTCGTCTCCAAGTACGTCCACGCCACCTCACGGGGCCACGAGGCCGTGCAGATTGCGCTCGGACTATTGTTGAAACCGCAGGATTACCTCTCGCTTTACTACCGTGACGATTCTGTGCTGTTGAGCATTGGCATGGAGCCTTATCACTTGATGCTGCAATTGATGGCCAAGAAGGACGACCCCTTTTCCGCTGGCCGCAGCTATTACAGCCACCCCAGCCTGAAAGACCCCGATAAGCCCAAAATCCCGCACCAATCATCTGCTACAGGAATGCAGGCTATCCCAACCACGGGCATTGCCATGGGCATTCAATACAAAGAAAAAACAGGTTTGGACAAAGGCTGGGATCAACTGGACGGCGGGCGTCCAGTTGTGGTTTGCTCCCTGGGCGACGCTTCCGTGACCGAAGGCGAGGTGGCCGAGGCACTGCAAATGGCGGCCCTCAAACAGTTCCCCATCCTTTATTTAGTGCAGGACAACGGCTGGGACATCTCTGCCAGTGCCGAAGAAACCAGGGCGCAGGATGCCGCCGAGTATGCCAAAGGTTTTCATGGCATCGAAGTGCGCAGCATCGAAGGAAACGACTTCTTTGAATGTTATGAAACCTTGAAAGCAGTGCTTGAAACCATTCGCAAAGAACGCCGCCCTTTCCTCGTACATGCTAAAGTGCCGCTGCTCAACCACCACACATCCGGTGTGCGCATGGAGTGGTATCGGGACGACCTGGAGGAGCACCGCCTGCGTGACCCTTATCCCATTTTGAGGAACCAATTGTTGGAAGAGGGCATTTCGGAGAAAACACTCCAAAAAATAGAAAAAGAGGCCCGCCAAACGGTGGAAACCGATTTTAAAAAAGCCAAAAACGCCGAATACCCACAGCCGGAAGATTTGTTTACCCACGATTTTGCCCCCACGCCCATCACCGAAGAATCGGGCGAGCGCCATCCGGCAAAAGGGGAAATGAAAGTCATGGTGGACTGCGCCCTTTTCGCTGTGGAAGAGCTGATGCGGGCGCACCCGGAGTGCCTGCTCTACGGCCAGGATGTTGGCGGGAGGCTCGGCGGCGTGTTCCGGGAGGCAGCTACTTTGGCTGAAAAATTTGGCCACGACCGGGTTTTTAATACGCCCATCCAAGAGGCATTTATCGTTGGCAGCACGGTGGGGATGAGCGCCGTCGGCCTGAAGCCCATCGTGGAAGTGCAATTTGCCGACTACATTTGGCCGGGCCTCAACCAATTGTTTACCGAAGTGAGCCGCTCTTGCTACCTCACCAACGGCAAGTGGCCCGTGAGCATGATTTTGCGGGTGCCGATAGGCGCTTATGGCAGTGGCGGCCCTTACCATTCTTCCAGCGTGGAGTCGGTGGTGGCCAATATCAAAGGCATCAAAATCGCCTACCCCAGCAACGGCGCCGACCTGAAAGGTTTGATGAAAGCCGCTTACCACGACCCGAACCCCGTCGTCATTTTTGAACATAAAGGATTGTACTGGTCAAAAGTGCATGGCACGGAAGCGGCCCGCTGCGTCATGCCTGCCGAGGATTACATTTTGCCTTTCGGCAAAGCCCGACTGGTGGTGGAAGCGAGGGAAGAAATGGTGCAAAAAGGCGATTCGCTGGTAGTGGTGACCTATGGCATGGGCGTCCATTGGGCCATGAACGCTGCGAAAAAATTTGAGGGTAGGGTAGCGGTGCTCGACCTGCGCACCCTTTACCCATTGGACGAGGAAGCCATGTACGAAGCCGCCAAAAAGCATGGCAAATGCCTCGTCGTCACCGAAGAACAGGTAAACAGTTCCTTTGCCCAGAGCCTGGCCGCCCGCATTCAGGAAAATTGTTTTGAGTGGCTGGATGCCCCCGTGCGCACCATTGGCGCTGAAAACATGCCCGCCGTGCCGCTGAACGAGACCTTGGAAAAAACGATGATACCTTCTATTGAAAAGGTGGAAGCGGCGATTGGGAAGTTGTTGGCGTATTGATGGGTTTGAAAAGTGCTGACTGTTACGAATTGTAATGATGGTAGCGTCAATGGGCTAAGAAAACTTATCACTACAATCCGTAACAGCCAGCATTTTTGATATTTGAAGTTTTGGTCAAATCTTCTTTATGAAAAATGGATCCGGCTTCGGACATGTTTGGGCGCAATCTTTCATGGCGCTTCTTGAAAATCAGGGTTTAAAACAGTTTCTTAGTTCTTCAGCAATTTTTCTGTCCATACTATTCCATCCAGCAACAGTTTTGACAAATAGAAGCCAGGGGCCAATTCGGCCAAATCCAATTGGTACGCCTGCGTTCCGGCACTCAACTGCCCCGCTGCGATTAGCCTACCTTGTATGTCATATAATTGCCATTCCCCCATTTCAAAAGGCTTGTAGATGGCGATGTTGAAATGCCCATCCGAGGGGTTCGGACTGATGGCTATTTGTTGATTCACATCAGAGGATTTTATTGTAAAAGTAGGCTGGCTATTGCCGCCTGGTTCGTTTAAATTATTGTTACCGCCACAAGCAGCATTGATCTGCCCCACGCTGTTGCAGCCCACTTTGTTTTGTAAAATAGTGGTCGTACCGCCAATACCGCCCGGCGTGTTTAGCAGGTCGTAAATGGCGCAGCAGTCAGGGCATTTGAGGTTGTAAAATGTCTTCAATGCGCCGCCAACTGTTTCCACGTTGCCGATTCCGTCGAGGCTTTCCAGCTTGCTGTTCTGTTGTACCGTCAATGCACCGCCTACCGTTGTCAGGTTGTCAAGGCCAGTCAAATCAAGCAAATACGTCAATTTGATGAGCACATTGCCAGTTACTTCTTCCAGATTGATCAGGTTGGACAGGTCGTTGATACTGGCGTTTTGAATCGTCAAATTTCCATCAATAACCGAGAAACACTGCGAAAAGGCGTCCACTTGAGCTTGGCTGGTGAAGGTCACATTGCCCACATAAGTAAGTCCGCCATAAGTGCCCTCGTCCACCTCGCCGTCGCAGTTGTCGTCAATGCCATTACAGAGTTCAGGAGCGCCAGGATGGATCGTTGGATTGCTGTCATTACAGTCGCCAGAAGTGGATGCCAATTCAATGGAAAGGTTGCATCCAAAAGGCCTGAGGCAACCCGTTTGCCATGCACCTGTGCCGTAGCCATCACCGTCCTGGTCATCGTACCAGGATTGGCCTGGGTGCTCGGAGGAATCGTAATCGTTGCAATCGCCGGGCGTGGCGTTGGAAACATAGCCAGTGGGCTGGAAACAGGTGGTCTGTGAAACACCATCGGTATAGCCGTCGCCGTCCATGTCTTTCCACCAAGTTTGTATTTGACCGTCTATTCCCACTACCGTTGGCGAAGCAGGCGAAGCCGAGCAGGCCATTGCCTTATTCACCTGGACGAGCACATCGTAGGTTCCGGCTGGCAAAGATGTGAAAACGCCCGTAAGGTTAAAATTGGCACCGCCATCTATGGAATATAGCAATTGACCAGCCTGTGCTGTTGCTTCTATCGCGATAGCCCCGTTCACGTAGCCTGCGCAAGATTCATTTTCAACAAAAATATTGGTGATAGTGACAAAAGGCGGTATCGTCACAGTGGCCGTGCAGGTACTGGTATTGCCGTTGGTATCCGTCACATGCAGCGTTACTGTATTGTCCCCCTCATCCTGGCAGGTAAAATAGGCATTGGAAAGGCTGAGGTTGGCGATGCCGCAGTTGTCGCTCGAACCATTGTTGATCAGAGCAGTTGCGATGGTCACTTGCCCCGCATTATCCAAAGCCGCCGTGATATTTTGGCAAATGGCAGTTGGAGGCTCGTTGTCTGAAACAGCAAGTGTAGCGCTCGCCGTTGCCGTGCAGCCGTTGCCGTCTGCCACGGTCAGGCTGTAAGTACCTGCCGACAGGCCCGTGCGATTTTGAGGGTTGTTTGCCCCTGCCATGTCCGCCCAATCGTAAGTCTTGCTGCCCGTGCCGCCACTCACTGTTATCGTGATAGTTCCATTGGAATCGCCGAAGCACGATACATTTGTTTGCGAAGCGGAAATGCTCAAAGCTGCTGGCTGGGTGATGGCTATGCTCGCCGTTGCTGTGCAGCCGTTGGCGTCACTTACCGTTACATTGTAAGTCCCTGCTGCCAGGCCCGTGCGGTTTTGAGGGTTGTTTGTTCCTGCCATGTCTGCCCAATCGTAAGTTTTGGTGCCCGTGCCGCCGCTGACAGCCAATGTGATAGTACCATTCGAACCGCCGAAACAGGGCACATTTGTTTGCGAAGCGGAAATGCTCAAAGCCGCTGGTTGGGTGATGGTATTGCTCGCCGTTGCCGTGCAGCCATTGGCGTCTGTCACGGTCACATGGTAAGCCCCTGCTGCCAGGCCCGTGCGGTTTTGAGGGTTGTTTGTCCCTGCCATGTCCGCCCAATCGTAAGTTTTGTTGCCCATGCCGCCGCTGACAGCCAATGTGATAGTGCCATTCGAGCCGCCGAAACACGATACATTAGTTTGCGAAGCGGAAACCGCAAGTGCAGCGGCAGGCTGCGTAATGGTGGCGGTAGTGCTGGCACTGCAGGAAGGGTTGGTCGTTTCCCTCACCACAATTTGGTAGGTATTGGCCGCAAGGTTGAAAAAGCCATTGCCGGGCAAAAAACTTGCGCCGTTGTTGATGGAATATTCCAGCGTGTTGGCTGATGAGGCGTTGATGGTCAAGCTGCCGTTATTTCCTCCAAAACAAGAAACGCCAGTTGTGGCAACGGAAAGTGTCGGCGGGGTACAGCAGGTCGGTTCATTGTAAACAGCATTGGTGCTGCAACCACCACCATTCATTTGCACGGCAACTGAAACGCCCACCATTCCATCGCCCTGTAGATTTGAAATAGGGATGGTGCTGCCGGAGGGATAATTTGCAAAAAGAAATGTTCCTTGATTCACACCGCCGACCGTGACGGTGAAGCCAGTGCTACCTTGTGGAGGACTGTTGTACTGCACCACTATGTTGAGGTTGTAATTGGTGCCAGTACAAGCTGTCGGCGTTGGTGTTGCAGAGATGGCGCAAGGCAATGGATTGGCCGCGGTGGCACAACTGAAGCCATCATTGAAGGCTTGTGCTTGACCAGTGGTAACGAGCAGGGAAGCACCTGTTGCGATGTTTATTTTATAGTATTCGCCTGTCGTGTTGTGAAATGCAAAAAGGTCGCCGTTCGCATCGCACCACATGGAGCCGAAGCCTGCGCCCGTTGTCAGCAAGGTGATAGGGCCAGACATGGGGACCCTGCTGACCGTTGCAGTGGTCGGGCCCGTAAAAGTCAAAACGGCCAAGAATCCCGTGTAGCCATCAATGGTATAAAATTTACCATTGTTTGCATTAAAAGCTGCATCGTTATTGCCAGACACTGGCCCATCCGGGAAGCTAAGTGTGATGGTTTGTGGACTGTATTGGGCAGGATAAGCAGCTACCGCAGCGGCAATATCAACCCTGTACATATCATTCAGATGCGTCAGGTACCAATTGCCGCTTGCGTCACAGTCGCCCGAATTGGGGTTGATGCCGACAGGAAATTGGAGGTTCGCCACCGTTGGTGCGGCACCGGTCGCATCAATACGCAGCAAGGAATGGAAGGGTTGGTTGCCCAAATCATGAATGGCATAGACGTAATTATCCTGCAAATTGTAGCCCGCTGCATTGCAGCCGATATTGGGTGGCCCAATGTTGTTGAGGTTGCCCGTCATTGGGTCGTACACTGCCAATTGGTTGCCATTGCGGATTTGGTAAAAAGCGGGCGTACAGGTAAAAGGCGTCATGCTTTGGCCTGAAATGGCAAAGTCATACACCCCTTGGTTGCAGTCGCCGTTGTTAATAGTAATCGTCGAATTATGCGTCCCGTTTGCCAGTGGTGAAAATATCACCGTAAAATTTGCCGAGCCGCCAATAGGCACAGATGCCGACGCACCGCTCACTGTAAACAATGGATTACTGGAAACAATGCTGCTGATAGGCAAGCTGGAGCCGCCCGTATTTTGGATGGTAAAAACCCGGTTTGTGCTGCCATTAACTGGCGTCAAATGATACTGCGTATGGTCGGACAAACTGGGTGTCACGTCGCCATCAACAATGTCAACGGAATTGCCCTGCACGTTAATTTCCGGCGCACAGGCCATGCAGACAAATTCATAATTGATGGAAAAACAACCGCCCAGCGGGAAGAAATTCCAGGTGCCGGAAACATTGCCCGTGGCTGTGATATTTGTCAAATCCACTACTACTGCCAGCGGTGAGGAAGTGTTGCTTGTACCATTGGGGTTGAGGCAAAACGGCCCGTCCACTTCCGAACTGATGATGGTCAGGCTGACCGAGCCCTGCCCACAGCTTACCCCCAAACCTTCCGGGTAACTCGATGTACAGGATGGGGTCAGTCCGCTGATATTGGTGGTTGTGTTGTTCGGAATATTTCCCCAGCCGAAATAGTTGGCACCGCCGTTGGTGTTGTTCGTAATGTGCAATTGCGGGTCGGGCTGGCCGGAAGGGGCATTGCAGGCACTGGTGGTGATGGAGGTAAACCGCAGCCGGATATCGCTACAAGACTGCCCAGAAGAACAGGCCACTTGGGCTTGTAAAACCTGAAGGTTTAAAAGGCATGCAAGCAATATTGTAACATGTAAGAATGGGTTTGAATTTGTTTTCATGACAAATAAATTTTGAGTTTAAAATGGATTGGGCATGGCGCTGCCAGCCCGTCGTTGACGAGGTTGATAAGGTTGATGAGAATTGATAAAATGTTGATAATCAAGCCTCGTCAACTTGCCAGCCGTTCATTTGGGGGTTGGAAAATTTAAGCAGGGAAGCTGGGCGGCCTCCTTCCATTTCTATAAAAGGAGGTGGTGAGCTGACGGCAGCCAGGCGGATGGTGGGTTTGTTTTTTCATGACACAATAGGTTTATAGATGATGAACAATCCGGGCGGGCATCGGCGACGGATCGGCAACGCCCATTCCCGAAGGTGTCATGAACCTCGGCCAATGTGCCTGGCTTCATGACAGGATTTTTGTTGTTTTGTGATGCTGGTGTGAGACCGCTGTGGAAGAAGAGCAGGGTGAAGTTTTTGGAAACTATTGCCCACAGCTTTTGTGCAGATTCCTGATGCAAATTTGAGGGAAGAAAGAAAGGGATGGGTTTGCGGGTGTTTCAAAATGGTTTGCATTTGTTACAAATGTGGATGGGGTTTGCGTATGTTGCAGAACGGGTTTGGTCATGTTACATGAATTGCCGTAAATGCATGGAGTAATTTTTGAAAAAACTGTACTTTGAGCTTCGAAAAAAGGAGCAAACCCATTCAATGTCAAGAGCAATTGCCCTGCTATTTATCCTTTATGCCTTCCGTTTGGCATCGCAAACGGTAGCTTCCTTTGAACAGCTTTCCTCCCATGAAGGCCTTTCACAGGGCATGGTCTTCGACATCCTCCAGTCCAGGGACGGATTTCTTTGGGTAGCCACTAAAGATGGCCTGAATCGCTACGATGGCTACCGTTTCGAGGTATTTTCCCACGATGCTTTCGACCCCAATTCCCTCAGCCAAAATGAATGCAGGCAACTGTACGAGGACAGCCGGGGCTGGCTTTGGATTTCCCACCCAACCGGCATGGACGTTTACCAACCACAAACAGGAAAGTTCCTGCCAACCGACTCGCTTGGCTTGCATTTGCCGAAACTGATTTTCCGCAGGTACTTTTTTGCCGATTTGCCCGATGGGCATATTTGGATCTGCGTCCCAGGGGAACCCAATGTATATATTTTCAAACCTGCCGAAAACGGCCAGCAGGCAAAGTTGGACAGCTTTCTAATAAGTGCCGTGCCTGCGCAGGAGGATGGTAGAAAACCAAGCGTTTTTATTGGTATTTTTTTAACCAAAAACGATGGATTGTATGTCGGAACGAATGCAGGTTTATACCACGCCGAACAGGTAACCCCACCTTACAGGCTGTCTTTCGTAAATGGGACGGCATCCATTTCCAGCAACAGCTTATTGTCCATGGGGGAAGTTGAGAGCGGGGGTTTTGGGTTGATGGACGGAGCTTCCATTTGGTCCATCAGGGAAGGGAAGGTCATTTCACAAAAAAACCTCCCGGAACCTGGGAATTGGTACTTAGCCTGGGAAGGTAAAACCTGGAATGGCCAGCCTCAAAATTTAAAATGCTGGCAATATGAAAGCTTGGTAAAAGGCGCAGATCCTTTATTTGAAATCCCCGTACCTACGCCGCTTCAAAAGGTAAGCCCGGCATTGGGTATTAACAAAATTGTAATGGATCGGGCGGGGGTATATTGGTTTGCTACCAATGGCTACGGGTTGCTGAAATGGACGCCCAACAAACGCAAGTTTCAACATTTTTTTCCTGGCAAAAGCTTTAGGCAAATAAAGGTTACGCCCAACGCTGGAATCTTTTTTACGATAGACAATTTAACAATTTGGGAGGATGGAGACTTCACCAAAAGCCGCCCCAACGATTGGTTGGCAGGACTTTCCGACCTGCTGAGATGGGAATTTTCCGCTTTTGATAAAGATGGAAATTTTTGGGTGCTTGGCAGCAGCGCTGACCAACAATGCTTACTATGTCGAGTTGATTCCCAGACAAAAAAAGTGGTGAAATACCCCAAGCCTTGCCATCAAATGGGTTTGTTGTTATCTAACAATGGGAATTTACTGTCAATTTCAGACGATTGTGCCCTTGTTTCTTTTAACCCGCAAACAGGGGAATCCACCAGTACGCCATTTAAGAAAATAGAACAACGAAATATTGGTAGCGCCTTCTTGATGGGTACGCTGTACGAAGATGCCCAGGGCGTGGTCTGGATTTATCATTTTCCAGGTTTGATAAAAGCCGTACCCGATGGCAAAGGATGGAAGTTCAGCTATTTTCAAAACAATCCAAATGACCGCAGTTCCCTTTCTGACAATTTTATCCTCTCATTGCAGGATGATCCCATCCGCCCGGAACAATATCTTTGGGTAGGAACAAAAGGTGGTGGGTTAAACCGATTAGACAAAAAGACGGGCAAATTCCGCCATTTCAAAACCCAGGACGGCCTGCCCGATAATGTAGTGTATGCAGTGCTGGCAGATGGAAGCGGTCATCTCTGGCTGAGTACCAACCGGGGCCTTTCCCGATTCGATGTTGTCAAAGAGGAATTTAAAAATTTTACTGCTGCCGACGGCCTCCAATCTGACGAGTTCAACCAGAGCAGTTTTCTAAAAACCCCTGACGGGCGCTTGATTTTTGGGGGCATCAATGGCATCAATGCCTTCCATCCTGACAGTTTGCGGTTCAATTTGAAGGCTCCGCAGGTTGCTATCACCCGCTTATCGGTGAATAACCATTGGGAGGATTTTCGCCTGCTTGAAAACGGCATTTTGAAAAGACCACTAAATGTTACTGATCGCATTGATTTAGACTATTCCCAAAACCTACTATCAATTGAATTTTCAGCCCTCGATTTTACTTCGCCCACGCAAAATCATTACCGCTACCGCCTCACAGGGGTTGATAAAGATTGGGTGGAGGCTGGCCAGCGCAACTCGGTGCAATATGCTAACCTGCAGCCCGGCCAATATATTTTTGAAGTAAACGGCTCGAACAACGATGGCATCTGGAGCGAAACTCCCGCCAAACTCGAAATCGTAATCCTGCCGCCCTGGTGGCGTACCAAACTTGCTTCTTTCCTGTATTTATTGGCGTTTTTGGCCGGAGCATTCGCTTTATATCGCTTTCAAATAAACCGTGCAAAACTGAAAAACCAATTGGATTTTGAACACCGGGAAGCCGCCCGCCTCGCTGAGCTTGACCGGATCAAGACTGACTTTTTTTCCAACATCACCCACGAGTTCCGGACACCGCTCACGCTTATTTTGGAACCCGTCAGGCAAATGCTGAACGAGGACACCAACGGCCATTTTGCCCAGCGTCTTTCTTTGGTAAAAAACAATGGCGAGAAAATGCTCGCCCTGGTCAATCAATTGCTCGACATGGCCAAACTGGAAGGCGGGAAAATGGAGCTTGACCTGCGTCTTGGGGATATTATGGAAACCATTCGCCCCATTTTCCAATCCTTTGCCGTAATAGCAAAAAAGAAAGGTATCCAGTTGAAAATGAGCGGCTTGCTGGAGGTCGAAGCGTTTTATTTCGATGTTGGCAAAGTGGAGAAAGTGCTGACCAATTTGTTGTCGAATGCGGTGAAGTTTACGTCCCAGGGTGCGGTGAATGTGGAAATTAAGCAATTAGAAATTAGAAATTCTATTGACGACCAATTTCCAATTTCTTATTTCCAATTTCTTATTTCCGATACCGGCCCCGGCATTCCACCAGATGCACAGCACCACATTTTTGAACGCTTTTACCAAGTAGATACAAGTTCCACCCGCACAAATGAAGGTACGGGCATCGGCTTGGCTTTGACGAAAGAATTGGTGGAATTGATGGGAGGCACCATTGACGTGGAAAGCGAAGTTGGGAAAGGGGCAACATTTACGGTCACGCTGCCAATGGCTAATAGAAGTGAGATGCGAGAGGTGAGGGGTGAGGAAAGGCATTCGGGAAATTTAAAGATAGAATCAGCCCATTCCTCAACCCTCGCTCCTCAACCCTCGCTTTTCACCCCTCACCTCTCCCTTCTCATCATAGAAGACAACCCCGAACTCCGACAGTTCATCCAAAGCATCCTGTCCAGCCAATACCAGGTCGTCGAAGCCTCCAATGGGGCGGAAGGCATCCGAAAGGCCAAAGAACTTATCCCCGATTTGGTTATTTCAGATGTGATGATGCCCGAAAAGGACGGCTTCCAGGTCTGCGACGAACTTAAAAATGACTACCTGACCTCGCACATCCCCATTATTTTATTGACAGCAAAAACGGCCATTGACAGCAAAATCCAAGGCTTGCGGACAGGCGCCGACGCCTATCTTTCCAAACCTTTTCATACAGAAGAATTATTGGTGCGCATCGAAAAACTTATAGAAGGAAGGAGGCATTTGCTGGAAAAATTTAGCCATTCGGCCAATGGCCATTCCATTAAAAAATTGGTAGAGGAGTTGCCAATAATCGAAAACGAATTTTTGCGGAAGTTCACCTTGATATTGGAAGAACAATTGGACGACGAAACGCTTTCTGTGGAATCACTGGCTTCCAAAATGTTCGTTAGCCGGGTGCAACTACACCGAAAGCTCAAGGCACTCACCGACCAATCAGCCAACGAGTTCGTCCGAAATTATCGCCTTGACAGAGCATTGGAACTGCTGAAAAACAAGGAGGGCAATGTGATGCAAGTCTCAATCATGGTGGGTTTTGGCAATGAGAAATATTTTTCCACGAGGTTTAAGGAGCGATTTGGATATTCGCCGAGCGAGGTATGAGAGAGACACGAAGCACAGCTACCTCTCTTATTCAAGATTTCTTTAATCGGCACTGCCTGTTAGCTATTGCTCACAAAAACGTAAACGCCCTCTCCAAATCCCCAATCAAATCCTCCACATCTTCTACGCCCACGCTGAGGCGGATGAGCGAATCCGTCAGGCCCACTTTCATGCGCTCTTCCCTGGGGATGGAGGCATGGGTCATGGAAGCCGGGTGGCCGATGAGCGATTCCACGCCGCCCAATGACTCCGCCAGCGTGAAAACCTCTGTTTTGCTCAATATCTTCTTGGCATTTTCAAATTTGTCGTTTTCCAGATCAAAAGAAACCATCGCCCCGAAATGGCGCATCTGCTTTTTGGCCACCGCATGGCCGGGATGCCCGGCAAAGCCGGGGTAATACACATTGTGCGCCTTGGGGTGGGCTTTCAGGTATTGGGCGATTCTTTCGGCATTTTCGCAGGCCCGCTGTACCCGCAGGTGCAGGGTTTTGATGCCCCGCAGCACCAGGAAACAGTCCATCGGGCCGGGCACACCACCGCTGGCATTTTGGATAAAATGAAGGCGGTCGGCCAGTTCTTGTTCTTTGGCTACAACGGCCCCCAGCACCGTATCGGAATGGCCGCCGAGGTATTTGGTGGCAGAATGCACCACCATATCTGCGCCCAAGTCCAGTGGGTTTTGTAAATAAGGCGAGGCAAAAGTGTTGTCCACACAGGTCAGGATGCCCCTCGATTTGGCCAATTTGCAAATCGCCTCGATGTCCACAATGTTGAGCATGGGGTTGGTGGGCGTTTCTATCCAGAGCAGCTTGGTGTTTTTGGTCAAATATTGCTCGACCTGGGTGGCGTCGTACATCGGCACGAAATGCCCTTTCAAGCCAAACCGCTCGTAAATCTTGGTGATGATGCGGTAAGAGCCGCCATACAGGTCGTTGGTGGCCACCACTTCATCGCCCGCATTGAGCAGTTTCAAAACGGCGTCCATGGCAGCCATGCCACTGGCGAAGCAGATGCCGTCCGCCCCATTTTCCAAAGCCGCCAGATTAGCCTCAAGCGCATGGCGGGTCGGGTTTTGCGTGCGGGCATATTCGTAGCCCTTGTGGTCGCCGGGGGCGGCCTGGGCGTAGGTAGAGGTTTGATAAATGGGCGTCATCACGGCCCCGGTGGATGGGTCCGGCTCCACGCCGGCATGGATGGCTTTAGTTGCAAATTTCATGTGGAATTATTCGGTTCGGTAGTTTTCAAATGCCAGTTTGGCAGTGGTTTGTAAGCACACTCCCAAAAGGGGCCGCAAAAGTAAAAATTCTGAGCTTAGGGGCTGGCTATGATTTTGGGCGTGTTTGTGTGTTTGTGTGTTTTTGTGTTTGGGCCTCTCATTCTCTCATTGAAAAGGAAAAGGGCAACCCGGGGAGTACCCAAATTGCCCTATCCTTTCAGAAAGCTTAATTCTTCTGGTTTCTGATTAGTTCACAGATTCGGTAAGCTCCTTGCCAGCTTTGAACTTGACAGAGCTTTTAGCGGCGATGGTAATGCTTTTACCGGTCTGAGGGTTGCGGCCCGTACGTGCTTCCCTACGGGAAACAGAGAAAGTGCCGAATCCGATCAGGGTGACTTTGTCACCGCCCGTTAGGCTTTCACCGATGGCGTCAAAAACCGTGTTTACAGCAGAAGAAGCCTGTGCTTTGGTGAGGCCGGCGCTTTCAGCAACTTTGTTGATCAAATCTCCTTTATTCATCTTGGTAGTTTTAAAAAATTAAGGATTTAAAAAAGTGGCGCAAATTTATACAGTCAGTGGGTATTCCAAACGTTTTGCAAAGAAAAATGCCTGATTTTATTGGTATTTCCGCATGAACCCTATCATTTTAGCCCTAATATGCCCAACTTTGTACACTAATTTTTTTAAAACTACCATACAAATGCTGTCCATGAAGAAATTGACTGTTTCACTCGTATTATTGTTTTTTGCTTCGTTTCTTGCTGTTTCAACCTCCTCCTGCAATCGGGGCACCAGCTGTCCAATGAACGAGAACGCACACGTTCAGCCCAATAAAAAAGGCAATTATCCCAAGTCAAAAACCCGTTCGGGGCTTTTCCCCAAAGGTGCTAACAAGCGCCACTGATCCCCCTAACGTGTGGCTTTGGCCCAGGTTTCACTCAAAAACTACATTTATATTTATCATATTTGAAATCAAACGCCAGCAAAACGTCAATTTTCTCCCGACATCGCCTCCGTCAACCCTTCCCCGATCAAGTTGAAAATGGTCACCGAAACGAAAATCATCCCGCCAGGGAATACAGCCAACCACCAGGCACTTGGGTAGCGCCTCGCCTCCGACAGCATTTTCCCCCAGGTGGCGCTATCGCCACCAAATCCTAAAAAAGACAAGGCAGACTCCAGCAAGATGGCCGATGCAATGCCAAAGGCAATGGTGATCAGCACGGGCGACACGGCATTGGGCAGGGCGTGGCGGAACAAGATGCGCCGATTGGAAAAGCCCATCGCCCGTGCTGCCTCTATATAATTAAGGTGACGGATTTTCAGGAGTTCTGCCCGTTGGAAGCGGGCGATGCCCGTCCAGCGTATCAGCCCGATAATGGCCATGATGTGAAAAAGGCTGCTTTTTTGCAAAACCGCCACGATGGAGAGCAAGAGCAAAAGGCCGGGAATGGAGTTCAGCACCTCAATGGCCCGCATGGTGAGCAGGTCGAGCGGCAGGGTGATTTTTTTGTTTAAAACAGGCCATTTTGAAAAAAGGAAGGCCAAGGCATTGGCCAGCAAAAAAACAAGGGCAGCAATGGTCAGGCTTTTCAGCAGTTCCCAGCCCAAGCCGCCGTTTTTTGCCGCTTCGGACAGCACAAAACCCCTCGCCCGGAAAGCATAAAACCAGGCCAGTAGCAGGGCTAAGAGGTTCAGCCCAACCTGGATGCGGGAAATCTTGAAACCTTCGTCGCCAAAATAGCCCGCCAATGAACCGAGCACCACACCTATCAAGGTAGCAATGGCCATCGCAATCAGGCCCACCAGCAGCGCCGTGCGGGTGCCCGCTACCAGGCCAGCGGCGAGGTCGTGGCCGATATTGTCCGTGCCCAGCCAGTGGCGGTAGCGCCGGGAGGGGATATTTTGCTCCGCAAAAGGGCTTTTGTAGCCCGTATTTTTAGGGTCAATCGTGGAAGCAGCATAAGGGATGGGCGGGAATAGCACCGATTCGTATGCATGGCTTTGCCAATCGTTTTGGTAAAATTCGGCGGGCCACTGCGCCAGGCCCAGGTCAACGGCATATTGTTTAAAAACAGGGAAGTACAGCGTCCCTTTGATTTTGCAAAAAATAGGCTTGTCGTTGGCGATAAAGTCCCCAAAAACAGCCACGAACACCAGCCCGTACAGCACCCGCAGCGACCAAAGCGCCGTGCGGCTGCGCCGGAAGCGCCGCTTCAGTTGGGAGAGGGGCCTGGGTTGCAGGTTGCCCCGTTCTACCATTTTTATAATATTTTTTTCTTTTCCAAACAATTTTAATGCTTTTATCACCTAAACCTCACCCTCGGATCCACCAGCGCATACAGCAGATCCGCCACCAACATGCCCACGATGGTCAGCAGCGAGCCCAGCATGAGGATGGTGAACAGTACGGGCCAGTCTTTTTGCAAAATGGACTGGTAGGTGAGCAGGCCCATGCCGGGGATGTTGAAGATAAACTCAATGGTCACGGAACCTGCGATGGCCGCCGGGAACACCGAAGCGATGAGGGTAATGACCGGGAACAAGGCATTGCGGAAGCCGTGCCGCCACACGACCCGTCCCTCCGGAAGCCCCTTGGCCCTGGCGGTGCGGATGAAATCTTTTTTTAAAACCTCTACCATGCCGCCCCTGGCCTGCCGTGAAATGAAAGCCAAAGCCGGATAGGTGATGCAAATAATCGGCAATACAAGGTGCGGAGCTGCCGTGCTTATTTTTTGCCAAAAAGTAGCGCCAGAAGAGATATTGCCAAGGCCCGGCCCAGGAAAAAGCTGCATCCCGTATTCCCTGGTGGCGAAGAAAATGAGCAGCAGAGTGCCCACCCAAAATGCGGGCAAGGAATACAGCATGAACAGCCCAACGGAAGCTATTTTGTCGAAGCGTTTCCCCTTTTTCACCGCCGACCATACGCCCAGCGGCACCGCCAGCAGAAAGGCCAACAGGATGGCGGCAATATTGAGCAACAAAGTCCAAAAAAGGGCAGGGGAGATTTTGTCCGTCACGGGTCGCCGGTTGGTCAGCGAGGTGCCGAAATCACCCACGGCAAAATGGCTGATCCAGCGGTGGTACTGGTTGTCGAGGCCGTACCATCGAAAGGCGGGGATGTTTAATTGCCAGCGTGTGGCCCTGTTTTTTACTTCCATGAATTTTTCACCCACCTCCAATACGGCCCCGCCCACAGTGGCCATCAGCAGGCTGTCTTTTTGTAAAATACTGGCCAGTTCGTCCAGCCGTGACTGTATGGCGGCGGGCTGCGAGCTGATGTAGAGTTCCCGAAGCGGTATCTTCAGGGGCGAGGCCAGCCTGGCCACTGAATCGGGCAGCGCCAGCAATTGCAGTTCCGCTGTTCGGATGCTTTGGTAATAGTCCTGAATCGCTGGCCAGTTGCCATATTGCCCGATGAGTTTTTCCAAAGTCTCCCGCCTGTTTTTTATCACCACTTTGTACAATGTGTCCGGGTAGGCTTTGGGTGAAATGGAGCAATAAAAAGCGGGCTTGTCTTCGTGCAATGTTTCGGCGGCTTGCCGGTAGGCCCTTTCGGCATTGAACAGGTCGTTGGGTTTCGACATGGAGCGCTCGAAAGGATTGCTTTGCAGGTAGGCCGTCACCGAATCGCCTGGCGTCAATCGGCTCAAGCCAAAGGCTATCAGGCTGACGAGGATCAGCGTCGGAATGAACAGTAGCAGGCGCTTGGCGAGGTAGGAAAACATGGTTGGATGGTTAAATGGCTAAATGGCTGGATGGCTACATGGCTGGATGGTTAACCATATAACCATATAACCATTTAATATAACCATTCAACTTTTCAACTTCAAATGCTGCAAAGAAACCCCCGGTGATTTTCGGCTGTATATGGCATCAAAACGCTTGTGAACCACGATGCGGCTGAGCGGGGCAAATTGGAAAATCATCGGCTGCTCATCGTAGATGATCTGCTGCAATTGCAGGTACAATTCGTTGCGCTTGCCTTCATCGGTGGTGGTGCGGATATCGTCCATCAAGGCATCGGCTGCTGCATTGCTGAAGCGGGTATAGTTGCTGCCGCCGGGCTGGGCGCTTTCGGTATGGAATAGTTGTTTCAGGTCATCGGGCAAAGGGAAGCTGCTGGCGCCCAGGCCTGAGATTTCATATTCGCCGCTGCTCATGCGCTGGCGCTGAATGTTGGCTTCCACTGGTACCCGCTCGATGGCCACGCCTATTTTTTGGGCGTTGTTTTTAAATATTTCCGTGAAATTTTCCTGAAAAATGGAGCCAGGCACGTAGAGGAAATCCAGTTTCAGATCCGTCTTTTGGCCGTCCAGCACCTTGTCGAGGATGCCGTTGCCGTCGGAGTCAGTCCAGCCAGCTTCGTTGAGCAGCTTTTTGGCAGCTTCCAAATCCAGCGGGATAGGTTTCAGGCTTTTGTTGATGTATTTTTTATCGGGCAAAATGGGGCCGACCACCCGCTCGCCCATGCCATCGTACACATCCTTGATAATGGCATCCATGTCAATGACCCTGGCCAAAGCTTGCCGTACCTTTTTATCGGCCAGTTTGGGGTTGCGGTTTTGTATCCCAACATAAAAAAATGCAAAGCGGGGCGGCGTCTGAAAATCGTAGATTTCGGAAAGGAAAGAATCTTTTTTTACCTCCAAAAACTGCTTCACGTCCAGTTCAAAACCTACGTCATAATCCTCTGCTTTCAGGGCGGTGATGGCCGCCGTTTGGTCTTCGATAGGCAAGTAAATGATGGTATCGGGGTAGGCCCGCAGCATTTGGTATTGGTCGGCCAATTTGTCGCCCCACCAGTTTTCTTTTTTTACCAAAACGATGCGCTGGCCTTCCACCCAGTCGCCCAGCCTGTAGGGGCCGGAACCCGATACTTTTTCCCTGCCATATTCGGGCGATTGGAACAGCTCGGCGAATTGGGTCAGTTGCTCGTTTTCGGCGAATTTGGGAGCCATAGCGGGGTCGGCCAATTCTTTATAGCTGATGTCTTTTGTCAAACCCTCTGGGTCGAAAATATGCTCCGGCAAAACGGTGACATTGGCCACCACGCCAAGGTTGAGCATGAACTTTTGGTTGGTAAAAACGCTGAATTGCTTGGGGTTGGCCGGATCAACCTGGATGTCTTTCACGTATTCAAAATAATTGGCGTAGCGCTGCAAGGGCAATTTTGGGTTGAACAGCGTTTTTAACGAAAAAACATAATCGTTGCCAGTCACGGGCTTTCCATCGTCCCACACTGCTTCTTCCAATATTTCAAAGGTGAATTTTTCGCCCCCTTTGTAGTCGCCCTCGGTGATGTCTTCCACCCTTGGGGCGGATTTTACCAGTTGCGGGGCCAGTTCCAAGGTGGCAGGGTCGAAGTCCATCGGGTATTGGTACATCATTTCGTTGGCCGTTCTGGCCCAGGCGGCAGAAGTCAGGTAAGGGTTCAGCGTCTGGATGCTGGCGTTCACCCGCACCCGCACGGTGTTGTCGTTGTGTTTCCACTTGACAGTCGGTTCGTTTACACAGGAAAAAACAAAAAAGGTAGCAAGGAGTAACAGGGATGGGTTCACTCGAAATGTAGTCATGGCGAAATATTTTTTTTGAACCGGAAGGCGCTTCGCCTGTTCCGATTTTGAAAGGCCGAAGTTAGGGGAAATGGTTGGATGGTTGGATGGCTTTATGGCTAAATGGCTGATTGGCTGGATGGTTAAATGGCTATTTAGCGGCGGGCCGGGTTCATCGTTCATCGTTTATCATTCAAAGTTTAATAAAAAAATGCCCACAATTCTCATCGCCGGCGGCACGGGCCTTATTGGCCAGCGCCTTAGCCAATTGCTCAAGGAAAAAAACTACGAGGTGCTGCACCTCAGCCGCCATAAGGATTTGGAGGCCGAATTCCCTGCCTATCAGTGGGATTTGAAAAAAGGCACCATAGATGAAGCGGCTATCGAAAAAGCTGACTACATCGTCAACTTTGCCGGGGCGGGCATCGCCGACAAGCCCTGGACAAAAGAGCGCAAACGGCTCATCATTGACAGCCGGGTGGACAGCACCCTTTTGCTCAAAAAATATATCCAAAAGAAAAAAACGCCAATTAGAGCCTTTGTATCCGCCTCTGCCGTTGGCTACTATGGCCACCGTGGTGAACAGGTGATGAAGGAAAACGACCCGCCCGGCAGCAAGGGCTTTTTGTCGGAGTCCGTCCAATTGTGGGAAAATGCCATACAGGAAGTGGCGGCTACGGGCGTCCGGACGGCGGTCATCCGAATTGGCATCGTGCTTTCTACGCAAGGCGGGGCTTTGGAAAAAATCCTCCTGCCTTTCAAGTTTTTCAATGGGGCTTACTTCGGCGACGGCCAGCAGTGGATGTCGTGGATTCACTTAGACGATCTGTGCCGGATGTTTATGGAAGCGATTGAAAATGAGCAGATTAAAGGTATTTACAATGGCGTGGCACCCCATCCTGTACGCAACAAGGATCTGGTATTGACCATCAAAAAAGCCTTGGACAAGCCTGCCGTCATTTTGCCTGTGCCAGAATTTGCGCTGCGCCTGGCGCTGGGTCAAATGGCCGATACCATTTTTGAAAGCACGAGGGTTTCATCGGAAAAAATTGAAGAGGCAGGGTTTAAATTCCAATTCCCCCACCTGGAACCTGCCCTTCGGGATTTGTTGGAGAGAAAGGTTTGAGCTGTGTACTTTTGCGGCGGTCAAACATCGAAGATCAAAAAATCCAGCATCCAGATACATGTTCCGATTCGAGCATCCATACTACCTCTACGCCTTGGGCCTCATTCCCATCCTGATCTTGCTGTATGTGCTGTATGCGATATGGCGCAGGAGCGCTTTGCAGCGTTTTGGTGAAAACCCGCTCGTGGCGCAGTTATCGCCGGGTGTTTCAAAATACAAACGGGGAATAAAGTTTAGCCTCTTGTTGCTGGCTTTTGTATTCCTCGTGGTAGGCTGGGCCAATCCGCAGTGGGGCAGCAAGCGTGACAAAGTGAAGCGAAAAAGCGTGGACGTGCTCATCGCCCTCGATATTTCCAATAGCATGTATGCCGAGGACATTGCCCCCAACCGCATGGAACGGGCGAAAAAATTCGCCGAAAACCTGGTGGAAAAACTCAAAGGCGACCGCATTGGCCTCATACTCTTTGCAGGCGGGGCTTATTTGCAAATGCCCATTACCACCGACTATGCCGCAGCGGAACTCTTCATCCGCAGCGCCAGCCCCGACTTGGCTGGCACCCAAGGCACGGCCATCGCCGATGCCATCAACCTGGCCCGCCGCAATTTTGTGAACGACGACAAATCTCATAAGGCTCTCGTCATCATTACCGACGGCGAAGATCACGATGGGGAAGCGCTGGAAGCTGCTGCCCAGGCCAGGGAAGTTGGTTTGATCCAATTCACCGTGGGCGTCGGGACGACGGAAGGTGCTTTCATACCTATGACCATCGGCGGCAGGCAGGACTACAAACGGGATCGCAACGGCCAGCCTGTGCGCTCCCGCCTCAACGAGGAGATGATGAAGGAATTGGCGGCCAAGGGCGGCGGCGACTACTTCCCCATCAGCCAGGGCGAGGGCGTGGCCAGTGCCTTGCAAAAACAGATAGATTTATTGGAAAAAAAGGAACTGGAAGTACGGGCTTTTACCTCTTACGAGAGCTATTTCCAGTATTTCCTGGGAGCGGCCATGCTGCTGCTGCTGTTAGAATTTGTTATTTCTTACCGGCGGGAAAAGTGGCTGGAGGGAAAGGATATTTTTAAGTAAAAAGGAAAAAGTTGAAAAGAAAAAAGGGGCGACTAAACCATCAATCCATGTTTTTTATCAAAAGAATAGCTGTTACATTTTTCGTCATGATCGCCACGCTGATTGGTGTAAAAGCCCAGGCCCCTACTGGCAGTCCCCGCACGGGCAATCCCGAATTTGACAAAGAAATTGGCCGCCTCTTGAAATTCACCGTGCCGCTCATCAGTGTTGAAAATTTGCGCCAACAAAAAGAAAAATACATCCTGCTCGATGCCCGTGAACCTGCCGAATATGCCATCAGCCACATCCCAGGTGCCAAAAACGTTGGCTACGAGCATTTTACCGTCGCCAATTTAAAAGGCATACCAAAAGACAAAGCCATTGTGCTTTACTGTTCCGTTGGCTATCGCAGCGAGAAAATCGGGGAAAAATTGCAGGCAATGGGCTACACAAAAGTTTTCAACCTTTACGGCAGCATTTTCGAGTGGGCCAATCAGGATTTTCCACTGGTAAATGCCAAAGGCCAGCCTACAAAAGCCCTGCACACCTACAACCAGGATTGGGGAAAATGGGTGGCGAACCCTGCGACGGAGAAGAAGTGGTAGGCTTCAGTGGGGAAAGGTGTTTGTGTGTTTGTGTGTTTATGTGTTTGCGAGGTACTGCAAACACGCAAACACATAAACACACAAACACAATATCAATATCAAACCGTCCTCCTCACCAGTTTTGACCAACCAAACCTTATCAGCAGCAGCAGTCCGGCGAAAATCAAAATCCCTTGCCAGAACGGCAGGAAGGAAACCACCCAAATGTGCGTTTTGTCCAGCACCCAAAGGATGGCAAAGACGGCGAACATGATGAGCATCAGGCCAGTGATTTTATCAAAACCAGGGATGCGGTCAAGGCCAACGGTTCTGCGGACAATCAAAATGGTGGCGAGCATGGCCAATACAGGTAGGATTTGGGTGTAAATATCCGTTTGTAAAATACTTCGGCGCTCGAATACAAAGAGGTAGATGCTCAACGTCACCGCAAAAATGCCCGGTATGCAAGCGAGATATATAAGGGTGGAATAAGCGTAATTCCAAGGCGCAGCGTACTCCTCTCCTTTTGCGATCCAAGCCAACAACAAGGCCGTGATGGGCAGCAGGATAAAAAATGCCAAAATCCAAGCGGGGTTGGCGGCTATGAGGTGGAAGAATTCCAGGAGGGTCATTTTTTTTTAAGCATATAGATTTATGATTCTTCGATACTTGATTTTAGATTTTTGATCCAAGGAGTGCCAATCAAAAATCAAGCATTAAAAAATCGAAGAATCATAAATCATCAGAGATCCATCAACAGTGTAACGGGATCTTCCAGCAGCTTTTTCACTTTCACCAAAAAGGTCACGGACGAGCTGCCGTCAATCACCCGGTGGTCGTAGCTGAGAGCGAGGTACATCATCGGGCGGATTTCCACCTGTCCGTTCACGGCGACGGGGCGCTCCTGGATGGCGTGCATACCGAGGATGGCGCTCTGCGGCTCGTTGATGATGGGTGTACTGACCAGGGAGCCAAACACGCCGCCGTTGGTGATGGTGAACGTGCCACCGCTCATTTCCTCCAGCGACAGCGAACCAGTGCGGGCTTTGTCGGCCAGCGCTTTTATCTCTTTTTCTATTTGGGCAAAATTCAGCGACTCCACGTTTTGCACGGGCGGCACCACGAGGCCGTTGGGCGTGGAAATGGCAATGGAAATATCCACATAATCGTGGTAAACAAGTTCTTCGCCGTCAAGCATGGCGTTCACATCGGGCATTTCCATCAGCACCTTGGCGCAGGCTTTGGCGAAAAGCGACATGTAGCCGAGCTTTATGCCGTATTTGGCCACAAATTGGTCTTGGTATTTTTTGCGCAAACTGTTGATTTCCGTCAAATCCACCTCGTTGAAAGTGGTCAGCATGGCCGTAGAGTTCTTGGCACTCACCAACCGCTTAGCAATGGTGCGGCGCATCCGGCTCATTTTTTTGCGCTCCGTTTCCCGACTGAAGTTCGCAATTGGCTGCTGGTAATTGGCTGTTGGCTTTATTGGTTCTGATGGCTTACTGCCAACTGAAGACTGAGGACTGGGGACTGAAGACTGCGGACTTGAAACTGCCGACACCGCATCCTCCTTGGTAATGCGCCCATCCTTGCCCGTGCCTTTCACCTCGTTGGCAGCTATTTCTTTTTCTTTCAAAATCTTGGCGGCAGCGGGGGAGGGGTGGCCGGTGGCGTAAGAGGCGGATTTACTCTCTGAGGCTGGGGCGGCTGCTTTTTCAGGGGCAGGTTCTGCCTTTTTTTCTTCCTTGGCAGGGGCGGGGCTACCGTTGCCTTTGGCAGCAGCAGTATCAATCTTGGCCACCAAATCCCCGATTTTCAGGTCGTCGCCCTCATTGGCCACATAGATGAGCTTGCCAGCGGCCTCAGCCGGAAATTCGAGGGTGGCTTTATCAGATTCAAACTCGCAGATGGCCTCGTCCAGTTCGACGTAGTCGCCGTTTCCTTTGAGCCATTGGGAGAGGGTTACTTCGGAGATGGATTCCCCGATGACGGGAACTTTCATTTCTACGACAGCCATATTATGTAGTGGTTTTTTTAATGAAGCGCAAATATCGGTTTATTGGGGTATTTGGGAAGGGGGCGCAAAATTTTTTGATAAAGATGGGGATGTTCTTTTGCAAAATTCCACTGGAACCCTATCGGCCTATGCAAATACACATTTAAAAAATTCCCCATTATCATATTATGAAAAAACCGTTTACCTTAGCCCTTCCGTAATGGACATCTTTCCTTTTCAGGCTTACGGCCTTTAAAACATCTACCCAATATAGCCTGCCGTTCTGGCGGGCAAAAGCTGCGTTTGCACAACGTAGCTGTATTTCCCTTCAAATATTCAAAGCTGCATTCCGCTCATTTTTTTAACTTAAATTATTGAACATGAACCAATTCCATACATGCATGGAAACCCAACCAAAGACTGATAAAAAACTACTGCCCGCTTGGGTAAGGGCAATGATTGGCCTACTTGGCCTTTCGTGTTTTTTGCTGGTATTGCCGTCCTGGACGCCCCCCACCTCGGCTGCGCTCACGCCCATCGGGGCTTGGAACAAATTAAGCCCCACCCAGCGCCAAACGCTGCAAAGTGGCGGCACAGTGGCCAATTTCAACACGGGCATCTGCAATGGGGCCACGGCCATCACGGCCACCATCAACGCCAATCCGGCCTCCAATGCGCCTAACCCCAATGTCATCAACAGCCGCTTGCCACGGCGTTGGGGCAACAACTCCTTCTACCTCGCCCGGCAAAACGCTGGCACTTCCGGTGTGGAGTATTGCTTCGAGTTTAGTCAGCCAGTAGCATTTTCAATGGATTCCCGCTCCCACGCCTATTTTGCCAACGACGAAAACATCACCGTGAGCGCCAGCAATGGCGGCAGCCCGGTAAACCTGACGGCAACTTTCCACCCGGCTGGTGCTGCCATGATGACAGGGAACGGCACACCCAACGTACATTTTGATGCCAACGGCTACCCGCTGGGCGGTTTGTGGTGGGAGGTCAATTCCGCCATGCAGCCCGTCACACAGGTGTGTATCCAATATTTCACCACACTGGCTTCGCAGCCCACCGCCGAACCGTTCACATTATATATTGATGGTGTAAAATGCCTGGCCGACGACCCGGTAAGCTGCAACAACCCGACGCCCGTCAGCCGCTGGAACAGGCTCAACAGCTCGCAGCGCATGAATTTGGACAATGGCGATCCCGTTTACCAATTCAATTCTGGTTTTTGCAACGAATCTGGCGAGCCTATTCATTTTGTTGAAATCAGTTCCTCGCCTTCCATCACCAGCGGGAACCCTTATTTGAACAACCGGGAGCCAAGGCCCTACGGCCGCTACAGCTTCGATAATGGCCGTGACTATGTGGGGGCAGGCGGGAATATTTACTGTTTCACCCTCGACGAAGCAGTGCCGGTGCGCCTCAATTCGCTGGAAGAATCCTTTTTTGCCTTCAATGAGCGGGTGAAAATATCCGCCTTTCTGGGTGCCGACCCAGTCATCTTGAGTGGAGCCATCAACGGTCAGGTACCACCTATTGTCGGCAATGCCAGCGGTATTTCACTCAATAGCAACGCACAAGGCCCAGGGGCGTGGTGGGAAGTCACTTCCGGCCTCCAGCCTGTTTCGCAAGTTTGCGTTGAATATTACAAAATAGGTGGCGGGGCGCTCAGCCGGGAGCCTTTTGCGCTGGAGCTTTGTGCCAACCGCTGCCTCTACGACGATTATTATGCCTGCTCAGTAGCACCGCCCGGCACACCTACCGCTTGCGGCAATTTGCCCAAAATTGACATCCAAAAAACGGCTACCGTCATCAACGATTATGGCCTTAATGAATGCGACAGCGCAGGGATTGAAAATACTATCGTGAAATTTACCATTACGGTGAGCAATTATGGCGCAACGGAAAAACAGTTGTTCCTGGAAGACGACCTGCAAACCTATTTGGGCAGCGCCTTTGTCAACGTCGTTGACCCGCCGGTGGTCACGGCCTCTACCACCTTCGACGAACCCCTCATCAACCCGCTATTTGATGGGCGGACCTCTACAGACATTATCATCCCCGGATCGGGTTATTTGCAAAGCAACCAGTATTACACCATTATGTTTTCGGTGGAACTGTTGCCCACCAATTTTCCCCTAACCAATGTCGTCTATGGCGGCGGCGTGGGGAATGGAGGGGTGTCTGGCACCGATGTGTCCGGCAATATTGGCAATGGCTACGTTTGGCCAACTCCCGTGCCGCACCTTCCGCCCGGTGTGGCAACTGTGCCAGCCCAGGATTTGACCCTGGAGGCCACTATTCAAAATTGGATGAACGGCCTGAACAATTGGCTGGCCAGCCATGCAGGTGCTGCCTTTTCTGTGCCTGGCTGCAATCCAGTGACCTGGACAAACGATTACGCTCCCTCACATTTTGTAGTGGGTTGTGGATACCTAACAGGATATGTTGACGTCACGTTTTACGCCACCGATGCCTGTGGCCATGTGTTTACTACTTGCGCCACTTTTACTTTGGAAGACACGCAAGGCCCTACTTGTATCAAACCAACCAACTTGACCTTGGACTGCGGCGATCCGAACGCTGCCGATATTTTGGATGAATGGCTGAACTACGATGGCCATTGGAACGACCTGAGCCAGCCTGTTACCTTTACCCACGACTTTCCTGGCCTGATGGGCAATGAGTGCAACGGCGACACAATTGTTGTCCATTTTTCAGCAACGGATAACTGCGGAAACACGACCGAATTCGTGGGAACTTTGACCGTAGAAGACAATGCAGCGCCTGTATTGACGGGCGTTCCGGCTGATTTGTCTTTAGAAATGTGTACCAACGTGCCTGGCCCGGCCAGCGTTACGGCCAGCGATGGCTGCGATGCCGATGTGGACATTGATTTTGATGAAACACAATCGGGCGACCCATGCCATTTCACCATCACTCGCACCTGGACGGCCACCGATGATTGCGGCAATTCTATTTCAGATACCCAGGTGATAACGGTGCAGGATACCGAAGCCCCTGTTTTTACTAATGTTCCAGCCGACATAACCGTGGATTGTCCTGACATTCCGGCGGTGGCCAATCCTACGGCCACTGATTGTTCTGCCGTTAACGTCGTTTTTTCTGAACAAACAATTGGTGGGCCTTGCCCAGTACCATCGCAGATCATCCGCAAATGGACAGCCACCGATGCCTGCGGCCATATTGCTATGGTGCAACAGGTGATAACGGTCAATTCTGTTTCGTCCATTACCTTCACATTCATTCCACCCGATGTGACGGCCACCTGCGATATGAACCCCACTTTTGGCGACCCCATCGCCGTCACGACCTGTCCATCTGGCGGATTAAGCGTTACTTACGAAGACGTTGTTGTCAACAATGGCGACTGTAACCAGCCTTTTACCGTCACACGGACTTGGACGGCCCACGACAACTGTGGCAATTTGGAACAGGCCAGCCAAACCCTGACCATCGGCCCAGATACGCAGGCACCCATATTTGGATCAGGAAACCCCACCAGTATTATGGTGGACTGTGGCGAAGCACCCGTGTTGCCCATTGCTTTCGACAACTGCGGCCCAACCAACTTGAGCTATACGGACAGCAACGAAACTGGCACCTGCAATACAGGTTTCACCTTCACCCGCACCTGGACGGCCACCGATCTTTGCGGCAACAGTTCCATGTTTTCGCAAAACGTAACCACTACGCCCGATACGACGCCACCCGTTTTCACATTTGTGCCTTATGATCAATTCTTTGACTGCGACGAACCTATCGTTTTTCCCGACCCCGTGGCGGTGGACAACTGCGGAGGCGTGACTATTACCTATCAGGATTCCATCATCGGTACAGGTGATTGCCATGAAGTAAACGGCGTCATGTATGGCTACGACATCATCCGGGTTTGGTTCGCCACAGACGATTGCGGTAATGTGGCTACCGATACGACCAGTGCTTGGGTGTTGCCAGGTTTCAACAACGGCAACATGATTGCCTTTGCCTATGTGCCTGAAAACGAGCAGATTAGCTGTGGAGGTAGTGTGGAATTTGGGACGCCAGTCTGCCATTCCGCTTGCGGAGCGCTTGCCATAACTTTTACCGATGCGGTAGATGAAAATTGTGCGAACGGCAGCCAGTTTACCCGAAACTGGATCGCTACGGATGTTTGTGGCAACTCTGTCGCTGCTTCACAAACCATCACTATCCAAGCCGACAATACACCGCCCGTTTTTGCCAGTTTGCAACAGCCAATGGCCATTTCTTGTGGTGAAACACCTGTGTTTGCTGTACCGTCCGTTAGCGACAACTGCACCAGTGGTGCTTCCATTACATTGACCCACGCTGATCAGACAATCAACAATGGCCCCTGCAATGGCCAAACTGTCGTGCGCACCTGGACGGCCACCGACCTTTGCGGAAATGCAACAACGGCCAACATCACCGTGACCATCGTGGACGATGTTGCGCCTGCATTTAGTTTTGTACCACCGAGCACAACCATTGCTTGTGGCGATGTAGTTGAATTTGGAACGCCCCAGGCTGCCGATGCCTGTTCGGCTATTACCATGACCCACGAAGATGAAGTTTCGCAGGCAGGCTGCGAAGGATCCGATTTTTATGTGCGGATTTGGACGGTAACAGATGCCTGCGGCAATTCTTCCCAAGCCTCTCAAACTGTCACTGTTTTGGACAATGAAGCTCCTGTTTTCAGTTTTGTTCCAAATGATAAGACAGTGGCTTGCGGCGAACCGATGGATTTTGGAATACCACAGGCGGCTGATGCCTGTTCGCAATTGAGCATTACTTACAATGACATAATAGAAACGGGCACTTGTGCAGGCACTGAGCAAATTACCCGCACCTGGACTGCGACCGATGCCTGCGGTAATGCTTCCCAAGCTTCTCAAACCATTTCTTCTATAGACACAGCATCGCCAACGTTCACCACCTCACTGAGCGACAAGACGATTCAATGCGGTACACCCGTTGTCTTTGACAATATAGAAGCTGTGGACGACTGCGGAAGTGTCGAGATTACTTTCACCGATTCATTTGGTCAGGGTGCTTGTACCAATACCCAAACCCGCACCTGGACAGCGTCCGATGCCTGCGGCAATTCCTCGCTGATTGCCCAAAAAATAACCATTGTGGATACCGAGCCACCAGTCATTGGGGCCATGCCTGATGAATTGGTGATGACCCAGTCGGAATATGATGTCTGGCAAATGCCTTCGGCATCCATTACAGATTGCGGCACCTATCAAATGGAAATTCAGGAGTCGGTGGATGCTACCTGCGAAACGGTTTTACATTATTATACACAAGTGGCAACTGACGCTTGCGGCAATTCTTCGAGCCATACGCTCATGGTGCAAGTTCTGGATGCAGCTTTTGCCACTGACCTGGCAACACCCGGTGCCGTGGACTGTGGGCAGGAATTTGATATGAGCGTTCAAGTCTTCAACGGCACTCCGCCTTATAGTTTTTCATGGGAAATCATGTCGGGCAACGGCTGGGCGATTGTTGGCAATGAGGCAGATGCCATTACTACGCTTTTGGCAGGCGATGGGCCTGCCCAAGTGTCCGTGCAGGTGACCGATGCCGAAGGCTGTACAGTAACGAGAGAGTTGTCAGTGGAATGTGAAGGAGCAGCAACGGGCGTGAAGGAGCCTTGGATTTCAGGCGTGGAAATTTTCCCCAATCCAGTTGGCGATATGCTCAATCTGAGGTTTGGTGCATACTCAAACGGGAATGCCAGGCTGCGCATACTGAACGTGCTGGGCATGACCCTCACAGCCGAAACAATCACCGCAAATTCTGGCAACAACGAGCATCGTCTGGATGTATCACATCTTCCCGCCGGTACTTATTGGCTGAGTTTGCAAATGGGCGAAAAAGCCCAGGTGAAAAAGTTTGTAAAAATCTGGTAAAGCGTTTCAAAACAACTTCTATTGGAAAGCCCTTTGACATGCAATGTGTCGAAGGGCTTTTTAACGGAAAAATATTTTTAAATCCCTTACCTAAATACAGGGGAAAACCCCTACATTTGCGCTCGCTTTTGAAAAACCATGTTATTTTTTAAATAAAATGGCTTGGATAAGGCTGGTTTAAGCACTGTTTTCAGGTGCATTTTTTTGGTTAAAACTATCGGAAAAACAAGGAAAATAAAGGAATTATGCCAACTATCAATCAATTGATTCGTAAAGGCAGGAAGAAAATCGAACTGAAAAGCAAATCCCGTGCTTTGGGCGCATGCCCGCAGCGCAGGGGTGTTTGCACCAGGGTTTACACTACTACGCCCAAAAAGCCTAACTCGGCCCTCCGCAAAGTGGCCAAAGTTCGTTTGACCAACCAGATCGAGGTCATTGCCTACATTCCCGGCGAAGGCCACAACCTGCAAGAACACTCCATCGTGTTGGTGCGTGGTGGCAGGGTGAAAGACCTTCCAGGTGTGCGCTACACCATCGTCCGTGGTGCGCTCGATACCGCAGGTGTGAACAACCGCAAAAAGAGCCGCAGCCAGTACGGCACCAAACGGCCTAAGAAGTAAGGCTTGGTTTTACCGATAGTGATTGACATCAATTTATTTTAAAAAAGATATTCATCGAAGGTTCAGGATTATCCATTCCAGTCTTCGATCATCCAATCCTTAATTTAGAATGAGGAAGCATAAACCTAAGCAGCGGCCATTGATGCCGGACCCACGTTACAGCGACCCTTTAGTGACCCAATTTGTGAACAACATGATGTTGCAGGGCAAAAAGTCCACTGCATTCACGTTGTTCTATGATGCCATGGACATGGTGAAAGACCGCCTTAAGCAGGACGAGCACCAAGTTTGGAAAAAAGCGCTGAACAACGCCATGCCACAGGTAGAAGTGAAAGCCCGCAGGATTGGCGGTGCCACCTTCCAAATCCCACAAGAGATCCGAGCCAAGCGCAAGGTTTCTATCGGGATGAAGTGGATGATCCGCTTTGCCCGTGAGCGCAGCGGCAAGGGTTTCGCTGAAAAACTGGCCGCCGAAATCATTGCAGCCAGCAAAGGTGAAGGCGCTGCCGTGAAAAGAAAAGAAGATACCCACAGGATGGCTGAGGCTAACCGTGCGTTTGCACATTTCAAAGCCTAACGTAACCTTTTTCATTGGAAACGGGTTTGATGGGTTTGGCAAGGTCTCTACTTGTCAAACCCATTAAACTTATGAGGCATGAGTGCTAAAAAAAGCAGGTAGCGTACAGAGACTTTAAATTTTTCCTTAAAAATGAAGCCACTGTAAACTTTATCCGACCTCGTCATCTTTTATCAACCGTTTATAAACAAATCCCGCAAGGAGTTCAAATATGGCTAAAGATCTAAAATTAACCAGGAACATCGGCATCGCCGCCCACATTGACGCCGGCAAGACGACCACCACAGAGCGTGTGTTGTACTACACTGGCCTTACCCATAAAATCGGAGAAGTGCATGATGGTGCCGCCACCATGGACTGGATGGAGCAAGAGCAGGAACGTGGTATCACTATTACCTCTGCCGCTACCAAAACAGCTTGGAAATGGAAGGACGACCTTTATACGGTTAATATCATTGACACACCCGGCCACGTTGACTTCACCGTGGAGGTGGAGCGCTCGCTGCGTGTTTTGGACGGCACGGTGGCATTGTTTTGCGCTGTGTCTGGCGTTGAGCCACAATCAGAAACTGTTTGGCGCCAAGCCAACCGCTATAAAGTGCCACGTATTGCTTTCGTCAACAAAATGGACCGCAGCGGTGCGGACTTTTTCAACGTGGTAAACGACATCAAAGAAAAATTGGGCGCCCGTCCTGTGCCGCTCCAAGTCCCAATCGGTGCAGAGGAGCGCTTTAAAGGCGTGGTTGACCTGATCACCAACGAGGCCCGCATCTGGAGCGAAACCGACCAGGGCATGACCTACGAACTGGTGCCCATCCCCGAGGATTTGGTGGAAACGGTGGAGGAATACCGTATGAAAATGATAGAAGCCGCCGCTGAATACGATGATTCGTTGATGGAGAAATTCTTCGATGATCCTAATTCTATCAGCCCGGAAGAATTGATGGCTGCCCTGCGCAAGGCGACGATTGATATGAACATCACGCCGGTGCTTTGTGGCTCTGCTTTTAAAAACAAAGGTGTACAGGCTATGCTGGACGCTGTTTGCGCTTATCTGCCTTCTCCTGTTGACATTGAAGCTATCACTGGCATCAATCCCGACACGGAACAAGAAGAAAAACGCAGGCCTTCTCCAGATGAGCCTTTCACGGCTTTGGCATTCAAAATCGCCACCGACCCTTATGTTGGGCGTTTGTGCTTTATGCGGGTGTATTCAGGCGTGCTGAATGCTGGCGACACCGTGCTCAACACCCGCTCTGGCAAAAGGGAGCGCCTTTCCCGTTTGTATCAAATGCACGCCAATAAGCAAAACCCAATTGATAGGGTAGAGGCTGGCGACATTGCGGCTGCCGTTGGTTTTAAAGACCTGCGCACGGGAGATACAGTATGCGACGAGAAGAAACCTATCGTATTGGAGAGCATGAGCTTTCCGGATCCTGTAATCGGTATCGCAGTAGAGCCAAAATCGCAAAAAGACCTGGACAAATTGAGCATGGGCCTCGCCAAACTGGCAGAGGAAGACCCGACCTTCAAAGTCCGTTACGATAAAGAAACCAACCAGACCGTCATCAGCGGGATGGGCGAGCTTCACCTCGAAATCATTGTGGACCGCCTCCGCCGTGAGTTCAAAGTGGAGTGCAACCAAGGCATGCCTCAAGTGAACTACAAAGAGGCTTTGACAAAAAAGGTCAACCACAGGGAGCGCTTGAAAAAGCAGTCCGGTGGTTCTGGTTTGTTCGCCGATATGGAATTCGAACTCGGCCCAGCCGATGCGGAATTTCTGGAAACTGACGACTTCAAATCTGGCAAGACCAGGTTGCAGTTCGAGTGGGGCATCACAGGGGGTTCTATTGACAAGAATTATCAGAAGCCTATCAAAGACGGTTTCAACGCCATGATGGACAACGGCGTGCTGGCCGGCTACAACATCGAAAGCATGAAAGTGCGGGTACACGATGGTTCTATGCACTCCGTTGACTCGAAGCCCATCGCATTTGAGCTTTGCGCCAAGGAAGGCTTCCGGGAAGCAGCGCCCAAGTGCAACCCGGTCATCATGGAGCCGATCATGAAATTGGAAGTGGTGACGCCGGAGGAATACACCGGTTCTGTTATCGGCGACTTGAACCGCCGCCGTGGTTTGCCAAAAAACCAGGAGCAGCGTACAGGCGGTGCCATCGCCATCCAGGCAGAAGTGCCGCTTTCGGAGATGTTCGGCTACGTGACTCAGTTGCGAACCATCACCTCTGGCCGTGCAAGTTCAACGATGGAGTTCTCGCACTATACAGAGGCTCCGAAGAATATCGCACAAGACGTGATTGACAAAGCAAAGGGCTTGGTAAAAGCTTGATGCTCACAATATTGCAAAACGAAAAAGGCCCTGGCGAAAGCCGGGGCTTTTTTGTTTGCTTTTATTACTAAAATTGTATTTTGAGAACCTTTCCTTCACATCCTTTTATCGTTTAAACAATTAATTGTCAAAGCTTTAACCAATGACCAATGACAAATGACCAAGAATAACCTCACACCTCCTCCAACACCTCCACAGGTTCCCCCACCTTTTCTTCAAATGTAACCTTGTCTTTTTTGCTTGATAAAAAGCTGTACATCGCCGGGATGACGAAGAGCGTCAGCACCAGCGAAAAGAGGATACCGCCGACGATGACTACGCCCAAAGGTATGCGGCTGGTGGCAGCGGCACCGAGGGAAAGGGCAATGGGCAAAGCGCCCAGCGACATGGCCAGGCTCGTCATCAGGATGGGGCGCATACGGGCGGTGGCCGCTTCTACTACGGCTTGCATTTTGGGGATGCCCGCCCGCCGTTTTTGGTTGGCAAATTCTACGATGAGGATGCCGTTTTTTGTCACCAAACCGATGAGCATGATCATCCCGATTTGAGAAAAGATATTGAGGGTGTGCCCAAAAATGCTCAGCGACAGCACGGCACCTGCAATGGCCAGCGGCACGGTGAACATGATGACCAGCGGGTCAATGAAGCTTTCAAACTGGGCGGCCAATACCAGGAAAATCAGCACTAGGGCGAGGATGAAGGCGAACGTCGTGTTGCCGCTGCTCTCGGCGAAGTCACGGCTGCTGCCGGTCAGGGCAGTGCTCCAGCTTTCGTCGAGGGTTTCGTCGGCGATGCGCTGCATTTCGGCAATGCCGTCGCCCAGGGTTTTGCCGGGGGCCAGGCCAGCGCTGATGGTGGCGCTTTTGTAGCGGTTGAAGTGGTAAATTACCGGTGAGGCGCTCTCCTCCTTGATGCTGGTAAGGTTGTCGAGGGAAATAATGTCGCCCTGGTTATTGCGCACATAAATGCTTTTCAGGTCGGCGGGGTCGTCACGGTCGCTGCGCTGCACTTGCCCGATGACTTGGTATTGCCTGCCATCTTTCAAAAAATAGCCCAAGCGGCGGTTGGAGAGCGCCAATTGCAGGGTTTCGGAAATATCGCTGACGCTGACGCCCAACTGATTGGCTTTTAGGCGGTCTATTTCGATGCGGAGTTCCGGTTTGTTGAATTTTACATCGCTGTCTATATTCATAAAAACTTCGCTCTGCCCTGCCTTTTCAAGGAATTCCGGCAGCACTTTCCTGATTTTTTCAAAATTGTTGTTTTGAATAACAAACTGCACAGGCAAGCCGCCCCGGCGGTTGGTAGAAATGGTTTGCTCCTCAATAGCAAAAGCCCGTACGTCCGTGAATTTTCTCAAGTTCCGGTTTACCATCGCCACAATTTCGCTTTGTGAACGCTCCCGCTCGCCGGGCGGGATAAGTGTAACCCGCACGAAGCCAGTATTCACTGAGCCGCTGCCCGTAAAACCAGGTGCCGTCACTGACATGACCACATCTTTTTCCGGAATGCTATCTAGCATATAGGAAGAAAGCCGGTCCACGCTGTTGTCCATTGCGTCGTAGGAAGTGCCTTCGGGTGCCACCACCTGCAAACGGAACTGGCTGCGATCCTCCATCGGTGCCAGTTCTGATTTCAAACCGCCCCCAACCAACCAGATAATGGCAAAACAAGCGGCCACAATCACGAGCGCCATCCACCTTACATGCATAAAGCCACGCAGCAGCCAATTGTAACTGCGTTCCAAACCATTGAAGAATGGCTCCGTCACCCGGTAAAACCAGCCGTGGTTGTGGATGTCCTTTCGGCTCATATATACGTTCAGCACGGGGGTCAATGTCAGGGAAACGAAGGCCGAAATCAGCACGGCCCCGGCCACCACAATGCCGAATTCACGGAAAAGCCGCCCGACGAAGCCTTGCAGGAAAATGATGGGCAGGAAGATGACCGCCAAGGTGATACTTGTGGCGATGACGGCAAAATAGATTTCTTTGGAGCCTTCCAGCGCTGCCCGCCATTTGGGCACGCCGTTTTCCATTTTTTTAAAAATGTTCTCCGTGACCACAATGCCGTCGTCCACCACCAAGCCCGTTGCCAATACAATAGCCAGCAGGGTCAGGATATTGATGGTAAAACCGCTCAGGTACATGATGAAAAATGCCCCGATAAGCGAAACAGGAATATCTATCAAAGGGCGCACGGCGATGATCCAATCCCGGAAGAAAAGGAAAATGATGAGCACCACAAGGCCAATGGCTATCAACATGGTTTCCTCCACTTCTTCGATGGATTTTTTGATAAACTTCGGGCTGTCGTAGGCAATGCCGAGGTTGATGTCTTCCGGCACTTCTTTTTTGAGTTGGTCCACCCTTTTATAAAATTCATCGGAAATGGCCACGTAGTTGCTGCCCGGCTGCGGGATAACGGCCAGGGCGATCATTGGCACCATGCTTTCCTTCAGTACGGTTTCTTCATTTTCAGGCCCCAAAACGGCAGAACCAATGTCCTTCAGGCGGATATCGGCACCGCCCGTGTTTTTGATGCTCAGGTTTTCAAACTCCTCTTCGGTGGAGAGCCTGCCAAAAGTGCGGACGGTAAGCTCCGTCGTATTGCCTGCTATTTTCCCGGCTGGCAGTTCCACGCTTTCCCTTTCCAGGGCTATGCGGACGTCGGTCGGCGTTAGGCCGTAGGCGCTCATCTTGGCGGGATCGAGCCAGATGCGCATGGAGTATTTTTTTTCGCCCCAAATCTGTACGCCACTCACGCCGGAAATGGTTTCGAGGCGCTCTACCAGTGTGTTGGTGGCAAATTCGGTAAGCTGCAACTGGTTGCGGATATTGCTTTCCACAGTCATGGAAAGGATGGGGCCGGAAGTCTGGTCCGATTTTGAAACAACGGGTGGGCCATCCAAGTCAGTCGGTAAGGAACGGGTTGCTTGGGATGCTTTATCCCGCACATCGTTGGCCGCATTGTCGAGATCAATGCCCAGTTCAAATTCCACGGCGATGCTGCTGACGCCCTGGCTGCTCGTAGAGGTGATATTTTTTACCCCAGCAATACCATTCAGCGCTTTTTCAAGGGGTTCGGTGATTTGTGTTTCGATAATATCGGCATTGGCACCAGGATATGAGGTGCGCACATTGACGATGGGCGGGTCAATGGCGGGATAGTCCCGCACGCCTAAAAAATTGAAGCCGATCACGCCAAACAATATGATGAGGATGTTCATCACTACAGCAAGCACAGGACGGCGGAGGGAAAGTTCGGAAATGGTCATAAAGTGTAGATTAAATTGAGCGGCAGTACCAAGCAAAAGCAGTAGTTCAAGTATAAAACATTGATTGATAATGTTTTAAGATTGAATACAATACGCTTTTTCAACCGATCAAATCAGCGGTTCGCTGGTGCGCAAATAACGGTTGGTTAGGCAATATCCGCAGCATCGGAAGTCAGTAAAGATAGCAGCAAATTTAGAGAATTTGCTTTTTGAGGCTCAACCGCTAATTAGGGTTTAACAGCGGGAATCAGGGCTTGGTTTAATGCACCTGCTTCATTTGCAGGATAGGCAGCACAACCCTGAAATTTTGGTCCGTTTCCACTATTTCTACTTTGCGGTCCGACACCAGCTTGTAACGGTTGCAAATGTTTTCCAAACCTATTTTTGTGGAAGGGATTTCCTGGTTTTTTCTTTGCAAATTATTCTGCACAATGAGGCGGTCGCCATTTTCAATAAAAACCTCGATGGATAAGGGGTGCTGGGCGGAGATGATGTTGTGTTTGATGGCATTTTCAAACAGCATTTGCAGGCACAGCGGCACGACTTGGAATTGGTAAAATGCTTTCGGCACCTGGATCTTTATCAGTAAATTTTCGCCAAAACGCTCCTTCAGCAGGCAGTTGTACGATTCGAGGAAGCCGAGTTCTTCCTCCAGGCTCACAAGTTCTTTTTCCCTGATTTCCAGGATATAACGGTAAGCTTTGGAAAGTTTTTGTACAAAATTGACGGCCTTACCCGGCGATTCGGGAATCAGGTAGGACAGGGTGTTCAGGCTGTTGAAAAAGAAGTGTGGGTTTACCTGATTGCGCAGGCTCTCCAATTGGCCCCGCATGTTTTCCTTCATCAAGCGCTCTTTTTCGACCAGCGATTTTTGCAATTGGTGGTAAAAACTGATGGTTTCGTAAATGCCAATGATCAGGAAAGTCACCAATAAGGCGCTGATGGACATGGCTACATTGTGCGCCCGTGAGTCGCCCACCGTGGAGGCCACGATTGGATGTAAAAAGGGATCGAGGATTAGTTTTAAAATAAAAAAAGCAGCGAATACGGACACTGTTTGCACGATGGCCCTTTTGGCAAAATTCTGCGGCGATGAAAATTTGCTTTTAAAATAGATGAGCATGGTGCGGAAAGTTCCCCAGAAAACGATCGTATAAATGAGCCCCACAAAGCCACATTTTTGAAAAAAAGCAGACAGGTCTTCCAGCATCAATTCTGTAAAGATCATTGCATTGGTCACCAGCGTAACCAATGGTACTCCAATGATAATCAACCACTTATCATTAAAACCCAATATTTCTTTTGCTGACTTCATGTTAAAATAAACGGGGCAGTTTGTGTTGAGAAGCAGTTACTATGCTACAAATTGCCCACTATTTTCAGTATTTCCTGTACAATCAATTCCTGCTGTGTCCAAAATACAAAATGGCTGCCGCCTTCCATCCTGACGATTTCGAGCTTGGAACTATTGGTAAGCATCCGCTCGGCGAAATCGGCATTGCCGGGGTGTACCAAGTTGTCCCTTGTGCCTTGGATGACCGTCACTGGGCAGGTGATGTTCCCCCAAAAAGGCAACATGGCTTCCAACTGCTCCGGCAGGGGCAGTATTTCCTGGTTGGAAACCCGGAAAGCTGGGGGCAGCATCCAACAGATGGCCTTCCAATCCAAAGGGCCTTGCCACCAATAGTGCGGCTCCAGTGCCGGATCAATGGACCCGGCCACGATAATAAGCCCATCCACCAACTGCGGAAAGTCTATTGCCATGCGGGCAATCACTGGCCCGGCATAGCTGTGGCCGGCCAGTACGATTTTTTTGGGACGGTATTTTTCCAAAATGGGGCGGATTGCAGCGGCTTGTTTTACTAAAGAACGCTCCGCTTTGCCAAAATCCGAATAACCATAGCCGGGCCTGTCCACGGCAATGACGCAAGCGTGGTTGGTCAGCGCCGTGTCCATCAGGTAGCCAAGGCATGCGCTAGACGAACCTGGTGCCCCATGAAGCATCAGTACCAAGGGGAGGCTGTCGTTTCCCATTTTGGTGAAGTGCATAACTTGCCCGTCAAACTCATAGCTTTGAAAATCAACGCCTTGCAGGCCTTTTTCTTCAAACATGGCCCTTTGTTTTTCATCGCTCTTGCGAAACTTCATAAACTCCATCTGGCAAGTGGTGAAAAGGCCAATGGCCAAAATTGACAGTACGATATGCCTTTTTTTCATTCTCATGTGGAGGCTGGAAAGGTGGAGGAATTAAACATTCTGGAAATTGGAAGGCACTTGGCCGATCTCTTTATTTAATTTCTTCCTGCTGCAAATGACGTGGAAAATATGTAAAGGCAGCAGTATAAAATGATGGGTTGTTGAAAAGGATGGATGAATTGTGGCAGATCGAAAGATGAACATAGGACTTCTTGGCTCGTTTTATTACCAGAATAGCGGGCTCTGCTTTCATCCTTCCTTATCATATCAGGATGGTTTTCCTTTAGAATCACCATGAAAATAATGTGTGCATATTGCATCATTAATTCACCCAAAACACAATACCATGAAAAAATTATTGTTCACCATATTTTCAACTTGTATTTTATCTATTATGGCAATTGCCCAGATTGACAACCATAATGTGCCGATTACTGCCACAGAAGGCACTTCTGCGGGGATAGCGAGCATACCGCTCGGTATGGAGCGGGTACAAGCACCCTTGACGGAAGTCGCTGATTTTGAGGCTTTTGACAGGCCGACTGGCGTACAAATTGAATGGAAATCATTGGAAGAGCGCAATAATGGCGGTTTTCAGGTGTTGCGCAGCCGGGATGGTCAGGTTTGGTCGGTTCTTGGTTTTATACCCGGACAAAATGTCTCTTCGCAGGTATATGTGGAGTATGAATATTTTGATCAATATCCCAATGATGGCGACAATTATTACCAATTGCGCAAGATATATTTAAATGGAACTTCCGCATATTCTGAGCCAATCCGGGTTTGGTACAGGGGCAGTGCGGGCAGTTATGGGTTTACCGTTTACCCCAACCCCGCCACACCTTCCACGCAAGTTTTTGTAAAATTGGAAAACGCCCCGCCCTCGGCCACTGTGATGAACCTATATGACATGAAAGGCCATTTAATCAGCCAATATAATATCACCGATTTTCAAGACGATATTAATTTGGGATCGCTGGCTTCTGGCATGTATGTTTTAAGTACACAAATTGGTGAAGACAGGCTGACGAAGCGATTGGTGGTGAATTAATTGCTGCAAATTGAATTTAAATATCGTGGAAATATAGCCGTTTCGATATGACAAATATAGTATAGGTTTTTTACCTGTAATATTTGTCATTTTGAGGCGGCTGTTTTGCTTTATAATGCAATGGGTGGAAAATCATCAAATAATCTATGGGGCGACAGCGAGGGTCGCCCGTATGTGTTTCAGGAACAGGTATTGTGCTTAAATTTGCCCCGTTTTTTTTTGACCTAAAAAATAGCCCCCAAAAGGCACATCATTTAAAGGCAAATAGAGCATGATCCAATCCGATTTTATAACATCCTGGCAAAAGAAAAAAGGCCAACATGCTGCCGAGGGCAAGGACATCGTGAAGCGCCTTCAACGCAAAAAGGGCAAGCGCCTGGACGAGCTGGCAGATGAAGTACACCAGGAAGTTTTTTCAAAAATAGACTGCCTGGACTGTGCAGGCTGCTGTTCCGGCATCCCGCCTATCGTAACGAAAGGCGATGTAGGCCGCATTGCCAAAACTTTTGGCATGAAGAATGGCGATTTTGAAAAACAGTACTTGATGGTTGACGAAGACGGCGATACTGTGATGAACACCACGCCATGCCCTTTTTTGATGGAAGACAACAAGTGCATGATTTACGACATCCGCCCCAAAGCTTGTCGGCAATTCCCGCACACAGATGCCCTCGATTTTTCAAAAAACATGAAACTGCACGCCTTGAATTCCACAATTTGCCCTGGAGTGTACCATATTTTGCAGGCGCTGGACAAAATTTCCTGATAATATTCCCTTTCCTTCCTGTTAAATCACCATAGTGGTTATTTCCTCCAACATATTTTACTTGAACTTTTGCGCCTTCTTATTATAGACACCTAAAACAAGGAAGCGTACTAAGGAAATCGCACGGTTACTCTTCTACTGTGAAACGTCAGGACGGGCAGGCCATTTAGCCGCCCGTTTTTTTTGAAATTTTTGAGTGACAATTTTATAAAAGCCAGTCCAACGGATGTTTTTAACCCAAACTAATTTTTGATTTTGGAACCGTTTATTGAACAAACAACTTCTGATGCAGCCTATTGCAAATTCATGGATTTCTATGAGCAGCTTTATGGCGAACGAACAGCTTCCGACCAAGCAGGTTTCATAAAAAACACCGAAGTGCTGAATGTGCTTTCCTGGAAAAAAGAGTCCATGTTCGTGGTTTTTGATGCGGCACGGTATAAGGTGCTATATTTCTGCGATAATTTCCAGGATATTTTCGGCTACAGCTCGGAGGAACTCAATCGCTATAACATACTTTTGTTTTTCAGGGCGCTCGACAAAAAACACCTTACATTTCCTTTTACGACAGCAAAATGGGCCAGTAGCTTGTTCAGGCACTATTCGGCAGGTGACCTAAAGGCTGGCCTTCGCTTTACATTTTGCGGGATTATGGTTCGCCATAAAAATGGTGAAATATTAAGGCTATTGGTAAATTATTTCCCAATGGAGGTAGATGAACATGGTAATCCGACATTGGTAATTGTCACTATAAAAAACATCAATTATTTATTGAAAGGGGAATTCTATTGGGCCAGGATGAGTTGCGGCCCCAATCTGGAAAAGGTTTCCACTTACCACTCCGCCACTAAGCAATCAAAATTTGAGGATATTATTTCTGAAAGGGAAAAAGAAGTACTCAAACATATCATTGAAGGAAAAAGCTCGAAAGAGATAGCCGATATTCTATTCCTCAGTCCAAATACCGTTGAAAAACACCGGAAAAACATGCTCGCAAAAACCGGAGCGAGGGATACCACGGCGCTATCGCTCATTATGGGCTTTTTGGGCAAAAAAATCAAAAATGAAGGATTGAACATGGCTGGTTTGGCTTCTTTCCTGGGCAGCCAAAAATCAAGCATCATGGCAGCGCTGCCATCGGGCATGGGCAGTATGCTCGGCATGGCCGACATGGGCAATGTTTCCGCCCCAAAAACAGGCGGCTTCAACTGGATGCCTTGGGCTATCGGCATTTTGGTATTGTTGGCACTGCTGTATTTTTGGAAGGGCTGCGACAAGCCGCCTGTTGTCGATCAGGTGCAAAACGCCGCTGAACAGGCTACTGAAACGGTGACAGATGCGGCACAAGATGTGGCCGACGCTACGACGGAGACTGTTTCCGGCTTGGGTGAGTTCTTTTCAAAAAAACTGGCCTGTGGCATCGAAATGAACATCCCCAGCAACGGCATCGAAGCCAGGCTGGCGGCTTTCATCGAAGATGCCTCCAAACCAGTTGACAAAACCACCTGGTTCGATTTCGACCGTCTCACTTTTGAAACTGGCAAAGCCAGCTTGGATATGTCGAAATCGGAAGAGCAACTGAAAAACATTGCCGAAATCATGAAGTGCTACCCGAAAGTGAAACTCAAAGTGGGCGGTTATACTGACAATGTTGGCAATGCACAGGCCAATATGAAACTTTCGCAAGGCCGTGCAGATAACGTAAAAGCGGCACTGGTTGCCTTGGGCGTGGCTGCTGACCGCATGGAGGCTGAGGGATACGGCGATCAGCACCCGGTGGCTTCAAATGATACGGAAGAGGGTAGGGCGCAAAACAGGCGCATTTCCACCCGGGTCATGGAAAAGTAAAATACGGATGAGAAATATATAAGATAGTTTTTGCCGGGTTGGCTTGCCAACCCGGCTTTTTTTTGCCCCAAAAATCTCTTTTGCACCTTTATTGCATAGTCATTGGAAGGCAATTCCTGTTAGGGCTTATTTGTGATTTGGTGCTTGAGGCAAAAAAGAGCTATTTTTCGTCAGTTTTTTATCTTTTTGAAGGCGCATAGTGCCGCTACGCAACTGAAAAATGGTGAAAAAATGGGGGAAAAGAGCCGTTTTTGGCCAAGTGACCAAATCGCAAACAAGCTCTTATGCACAATGAAAGACATTGCCGCCCTCCATTTTTTTCTGAATTTCGCCGCACTTGCGCATTGTGTGCAAAGAACATACACTTCCATTTTTACCTAAACAAACCACCAAGTGCATGTTGTTTTAAACACATCATTATTATCACATCAAATTTAAACATGAAAAAAAATACCCTGCTGATAGTTTACGCCCTCGTGGCAATGGCCGATTTGATGGGCCAGGAACAGGCCAACAAACTGGGCAACTGGAAAGACAACAGCCTCGTGCCCACCTCTGCTTACAACAATCGCTACAATGAAGTATGGGGAATAGCCATGAACGGCAAGGAGTATGGCATTATCGGCTCCACCGAGGCCATCCACATTATTGACATTTCGGTTCCGACCACGCCGCAAGAGGTGTTTAGGATTCCCGGAGCATCTGCCGGCTCGCACCTCATCCACCGTGATTTTAAAACCTACAAAGGTTACCTCTATTGCGTGGCGGACGAAGGCAACTCAAGCACCCTGCAAATTGTAGATTTGAACAACCTGCCAACCAGCGCTCCGCAGGTGTACAGTTCCAACGAGTACATTACAAGGGCTCACAATATTTTCATAGATACCTCACAAGCAAGGCTTTACGCAGTCGGCGGCGGGTTTTCCGTAAAAGTACTCGACATTTCCAACCCTGAACAGCCCGTATTGTTGGCCACTTATCCCAATGCCAATTTAAACCTGCCTGGTGCCCACGATGCCTATGTAAAGGACAACATAGCTTTTGTCAATGGCGGATGGGACGGTACGCTGTGGGTCATTGATTTTACCAATGCAGCCAATCCTACAGTCCTTGGCAAACTGAACAATTACCCCGAACAAGGCTACAACCACTCTGGCTGGCTCTCTGATGATGGCCAATATTATTTTATGTGCGACGAGACGCATGGCACTGGTGTGAAAGTAGTGGACGTGAGTGATTTCAGCGATATGGAAGTAGTGGCTATCATGCAGCCCGATATTTGGATTGACGAGATACCGCACAATTGTATTTACCGGGATGGGCTGCTTTATTTGTCCTATTATTATGATGGTTTGCAGGTCTTTGACGTTTCTGACCCATTTAGCCCGACCCGTGTGGCTTATTACGATACCGCCCCAATTGCCAATGCGCCCAGCTATGCGGGGGCATGGGGTATTTATTCGCTGTTGCCTTCTGGGAACATGTTGATTTCCGATATGCAGGAGGGCTTTTTTGTATTTGAGGCTTTGGGTGAAATACTGGACTTGTCGCTCCATCCCAGCCAAACGCAGTTTGAGACCTGTTTTGGTGAAACAATTGCGTTGACATTGACCCTGGGTGAAGACTATGAATCGGCGGTTAATTTAGAAGCTGAAAGCAACCTGCCGGGGGCAGTCGTCACATTTGATCCCAATCCTGCCCAGGCCGGCGAAACGGTCAATGTGACCATTTCCAATTTGCCGCCCACCCAAGGTGGCACAGCGCAAATCACACTTTCCGCCAGCGACGGCACCAACGAAAGTTCTTCCAGTCTCAACGTGGAAGTAGGCGACCTACCAGGCACAGCTACTCCCGATTCGCCTTTCCCTAATGCAACGGATGTTGGCCTTGCACCATTATTTGATTGGGACGCAGGCTCCAATGCCAACACCTACAAGCTGGAAGTAGCGAGCGATGCATCCAATTTTGACGGGAGCATTGTCTATACCAACACAACCTCTTCCACGCAGTTGATCATGGTAGGACAATTGGACATGGCAACGGTTTATCATTGGCGTGTAAAATCCATCAACGATTGTGGCGAAACCATTTCGCCCATTCAGTCCTTCACAACGGAAACCAGTACTGGCACTCGGTTTTTAGCAGAAAATCAAGTGCTTATTTTCCCCAATCCAGCGCAGGAGTATTTACAGTTATCTTTAAAAAATCCTGCCGCCGAAAAAGTACAAGCCACATTGTTCCACGCCAGTGGGCAAGTGTTTTTGCAAAAAGAACTGACCGTCGGAGAAAGTCAATTACAAATCAAAACTGCGACACTGCCAGCAGGTTTTTATTTTTTAAAAATAGCCAGTGGCAATGCCTCTTTCGTGGAGAAAGTGCTTGTGCAACATTGATTTCAACACAAAAAGAAAAGGCCAGGGCACCAAAATCCTGGCCTTTTCTTTTTTCAAAAACTGTGGAACTGCCCCCCCACTCCAAAACGCATTCTGTACATTTGCCCTCCCTGCCCTTGGCTAAAAACCATAAACTATAAACGACAAACCACAACCTTCCAATGCTCGATTTCAAAAACCCGAACCTTGTCATCGAAACTTCCGAAGTGGAACCCGGCAGCGTCACCTGGCGTAGCCCGTCCAATTTGGCCATCATTAAATACTGGGGAAAGTACGGCGTACAGTTGCCGAAAAACCCTTCGTTGAGCCTCACCCTGAGCAGTTCGTTTACCGAAACCATGCTCGAATACAGCCCCAGGCAAAGTGGCGACCGCAACATTTCGCTGGACTTTTTATTTCACCAGGAAGAAAATGAGCCCTTCCGGGAAAAGGTCTTGAAATTCCTCGAAAGCATCACGGACATATTCCCCTTCCTGCGCCAGCTCGATTTGAAAATCAGCACGGGCAATTCCTTTCCGCATTCGGCGGGCATCGCTTCGTCCGCTTCGTCCATGAGCGCCCTGGCCCTTTGCCTTTGCTCCCTGGAAGAGGAATTGTTCAACACACTGGAGGACGATGAAAAGTTTGACCAAAAATCCTCTTATGTGGCCAGGCTCGGCTCCGGCAGCGCCTGCCGCTCCATTTTTCCTACGGCGGCGATTTGGGGGCAAACGGGCGAGATCGCAGGTACGTCCGACCTGTACGCCATTTCGATGGACGACGAAGTCCATCCGGTATTCAAGGATTTCCATGACGATATCCTTATCGCCAGCGCTGCCGCCAAGAGCGTGAGTAGCCGTGCCGGGCATGGCCTGATGGACGGCCATCCTTTCGCCGATGCCCGCTATGCCGATGCCAAGCGAAAAATGTTGCAACTGATCGCTGCCATGCGCAGCGGCGATTTGGAGGCATTTGGCAAAATAGCCGAAAACGAAGCCCTCACCCTCCACGGGCTGATGATGAGCAGCAATCCTTCCTATATTTTATTGAAACCCAACACATTGGAGATGATGGAACGGGTGCGCCGCTACCGGGAGGAGTCAAAACACCCGCTGTACTTCAGCCTGGATGCCGGGCCGAACCTGCACCTTTTGTACCCGGAAGAGATCATCCACGACGTTCGATTGTTTATAGAAGAGGAATTGGCGCCGCTTTGTGAGGAGAATGCTTACCTGCAAGATTGGGTAGGCGAGGGGCCAGTGCAGGTTTGATGCACTTTAGTTTTATTTATGGTAAAAAAGGGTAAAATTTACTTCGACGATTATATGCCCAAAGCCTACTGAAAGTTAGCCAGGTGCAATAGTTTTGCACCTGATTACGGCCTGCACGTTCCGATTGCAGACCCTGCAACCTAACCTTCAAAACTGTTTTTACCTACAATTAGAGTATGTGAAATACAGTTCACAATCCTTCACCATGAAATACCGCAAAGAAAAAGATTCGCTCGGCACCGTAGAAGTGCCCATTGATGCCTATTGGGCAGCCCAAACACAACGTTCCGTCCAAAATTTCAAAATCGGCGGCCACCGGATGCCGGCAGAAATTATCCGGGCTTTTGCCATTTTGAAAAAAGCGGCAGCGCTCACAAACCTAGATTTGGGTGTTTTATCAAAAGAAAAAGCCAAACTCATCGGCGATGTGTGCGATGAAATATTGGCGGGCAAGCTCGACGAGCAGTTCCCGCTGGTGGTCTGGCAAACCGGCAGTGGCACCCAGTCCAACATGAACGTGAACGAAGTGGTGGCCAACCGGGCGCATGTGATGAAAGGCGGCCAACTGACGGACGAACAAAAAATACTGCACCCCAACGACGACGTGAACAAGTCGCAGTCCAGCAATGACACTTTCCCAACGGCCATGCACATTGCGGCTTATCAAATTTTGGTGGAAACTACGATTCCCGGCATTGAAAAACTGCGGGACTCGCTGAAAGAGAAGTCCAAAAAATTCATGAAGGTGGTAAAAATTGGCCGTACCCACCTGATGGATGCCACGCCGCTCACACTTGGTCAAGAACTCAGCGGATATGCAGCGCAACTGGATCAAGGGCTAAAGGCCATCAAAAACACTTTGCCTCACTTGGCTCAATTGGCGCTCGGCGGCACAGCCGTCGGCACGGGACTGAACACCCCGCCCGGCTACGCCAAAAAAGTGGCCGAGAAAATCGCCGAACTGACGGGGCTGCCTTTCGTCACCGCACCGAATAAATTCGAGTCGCTTGCCGCCCACGATGCTATTGTGGAGTCGCACGGCGCCTTGAAAACCGTGGCAGTTTCCTTGTTTAAGATAGCCCACGACATACGCATGTTGGCCAGCGGCCCCCGTTGCGGCATCGGAGAAATCATCATACCAGACAACGAACCAGGCTCCAGCATCATGCCCGGCAAAGTGAACCCCACACAAAACGAGGCTATGACAATGGCAATGGCCCAGGTTTTGGGCAACGACGTTGCGATTAACATTGGCGGCATGAACGGCCATTTTGAGCTCAATGTGTTCAAGCCCCTGATGATTTTCAACTTCCTGATGTCGGCCAGGCTCATCGGCGATGCCTGTGTCAGCTTCAACGACCATTGTGCGGTGGGCATCGAGCCAAACCTTCCCCGTATCAAGCAAAACCTGGACAATTCGCTCATGCTCGTCACGGCACTGAACACGCACATTGGCTACGACAATGCAGCTAAAATTGCCAAAAAAGCCCATAAAGAAGGCAAAACCCTGAAAGAGACTGCCATCGAACTGGGGCTTTTGACCGACAAGCAATTTGATGAGTGGGTGAAGGCAGAGGATATGATTGGGAGTTTGAAGAAGTGATGCAAAAAACTTGTCCCATTAATCAGGGTCTTTGTCCAAGTCCCTGATTTTTTTTGTTTGTGCGGTTGATTTTTTCAATCCACTTGGCTAACTTGGAGGCCATTACACCTCCATCCTGTAAGAGACGATAGCGCATGAAGCAAGAGCGATTTTTTCAATATTTACAATACGAAAAACGGTTTTCCCCGCATACGCTGACTGCATACCGAAAGGATTTGTGTCAATTTTTTGATTTTATTGAAACAACCTACCAACTCGGGGAGGCCTCGGAAATAAAGCACACCCACATCCGCTCCTGGATGGTTGATTTGATGGAAAAAGGGAATGTGGCCCGTTCCATCAACCGAAAGCTTTCGTGCCTTAAAACTTATTTTAAATTTTTGCGGAAAAACGGCGAAATAACAGCCAACCCGATGGCCAAGGTCATTGCTCCGAAGACTGGCAAACGTCTGCCTGTTTTTGTCAACGAAAAAAATATGTCGCTCCTGTTCGAGGAAGTTGATTTTGGCGAGGGCTTTCCGGCCACCCGTGACCGTCTTATTTTGGAAATGCTATACTGTACAGGGATGCGCCGCTCAGAATTGGCTGGTTTGAAAAAAGAAGATGTAGATTTGAACAGCTTTCAAATAAAGGTCTTGGGAAAAAGGCAAAAAGAACGCCTGATTCCCGTTGCCCGCCACCTTTGCAGCCTGGTAGAAAAATACCTCATGGAGCGGGAAGCTGCGTTTCCTGGCAAAGATTTTTCTAACCTTTTTCTAACTGACAAGGGAAAACCCATCCAAGTATCCAACGTTTATAATATTGTAAAACGTTATTTGTCCCTGGTCACAACGGTGGAACAGCGAAGTCCGCACGTGCTGCGGCACACCTTCGCCACTCACCTTTCAAACAAAGGGGCAGATTTGAACGCCATCAAGGAGTTGTTGGGGCACAGCAGCCTTGCGGCCACCCAAGTTTATACCCACAATACCATTGAAAAATTGAAAAAAGTTTACCAGCAAGCACATCCTAAAGCGCAACTATCCTTGGAGCAGTGAAACGGCAGTTTGCCCTGAACTGGCCGTTGCACGCCAAGATACCATATTGTTAACCTTTAAATCAAGGTCTATGAAAGTACACACCGAATCAGTACAGTTCAAAGCAGATCAAAAGCTGATTGATTTTATTGACAAAAAAGTCAACAAGTTGGAGCAGTTTTTTGACCGCATTATTGATGTAGAAGTGAAATTGCGGCTTGAGAACTCAGGCCAAGTGAAAGACAAAGTAGCAGAAGTCAGGCTACAAGTACCCGGCCAGAGCCTATTCGCCAAAGAAACCAACAAGACATTTGAGCAATCGGTGGACAGTGCAGTGGACGACCTGCGCCGCCAGCTTTCCAAATACAAAGAAAAACTCAGGCCGCACAACGGCATACCCCATTAAAAACACAGGGCAAAAAATTTCAAAAGGGCCTGCTCCCAAGCGTGGGGGCAGGCCCTTTAATTTTCTTTTTACCTGGTTGAACTTTTTTTCAAAAACCTTTTGTTTGCTTGCTTGCAAATCAGGGAGAAACCCCTACATTTGCGCCTCCAAAAAAATAGGGTAAAAAGAAATCTTGAAATTTTCATTTTTCCCCGAAACGTCTATCTTTGCGGGCGTTTTGCGAAAAGGGCCCCTTTTGGGGGGCAAAGTTCCTTTGAAAAACAGGGTTTTATTAATAAAAATACCAACACATAAGCCAGTATAGCTCAGTTGGTAGAGCAGCTGATTTGTAATCAGCTGGTCGGGGGTTCGAGTCCCTCTACTGGCTCGGTATTGAGGTTTTGAGTACTGGCTTGGTCATTCATTCAATACTCAAAATTCAAGACTAGATTGGGGGTGCGCCGAAGTTGGAGAGACGGGGCAGACTGTAAATCTGTTGCCTTTGGCTGAGTAGGTTCGAATCCTACCACCCCCACCAAGTGTGAGAAGTGAGGAGTTTAGAAGGGAGGGCAGCCTCACCCCTAACTTATCACTTCTCGCCTCTTTTGAAATGCGGGAGTAGCTCAGTTGGTAGAGCATCAGCCTTCCAAGCTGAGGGTCGCGGGTTCGAGTCTCGTCTCCCGCTCTGATTAGTTGTTTGTTGCCAGTTGTTGGTTGTATGTTTTTTGGTTTCTAAAAACGAACAACCAACAACTGACAACGTACAACGGTTAAGCGCCAATGTAGCTCAGGGGTAGAGCACTTCCATGGTAAGGAAGGGGTCGGGGGTTCAATTCCCTTCATTGGCTCCCTGCACAATGGGCCTGTGTTCCAATCCCTGGCAGTTATTGCCTCATTTTGGACGCAAACCCACAGTGCATTTTCATCAACTCCTAATCAACTTATTTCTAAAAGTTTCTAAAATTAAATTCCGATGGCAAAAGAACAATTTCAGAGAACAAAACCGCACGTCAATATCGGTACGATCGGTCACGTTGACCACGGCAAGACCACACTTACGGCTGCCATCACAGTTGTCTTGGCTGAACAGGGTCTTGCCAAAAAAACATCCTACGACCAAATTGACGCAGCGCCAGAAGAAAAAGAACGTGGTATCACCATCAACACGGCCCACGTTGAATATGAAACAACCAACCGCCACTATGCCCACGTTGACTGCCCTGGCCACGCCGACTATGTGAAAAACATGGTAACGGGTGCTGCCCAGATGGACGGTGCCATTATCGTGGTTGCTGCTACAGACGGCCCCATGCCACAAACCCGTGAGCACATCCTCTTGGCCCGCCAGGTAGGCGTACCAAGCTTGGTGGTTTTCATGAATAAAGTTGACATCGTGGACGATCCAGAGATGCTTGAACTCGTGGAAATGGAAGTTCGTGAATTGTTGAGCCAATATGAGTATCCAGGCGACGATACGCCGGTTATCCAGGGTTCTGCACTGAAAGCACTGGAAGGCGAAGCCAAAGGTGTACAAGCCATTAAAGACTTGATGGCAGCAGTGGACAGCTGGATTCCTACTCCTGTCCGTGCCGTTGACAAAGAATTCCTGATGCCAATTGAAGACGTATTCTCCATCACTGGCCGTGGTACAGTTGCTACCGGCCGTATCGAGCGTGGCGTTATCAACGTTGGTGATTCTGTTGAAATCATCGGTATGATGGAACCCGGCGCAAAGCCGCTTACTTCTACTGTTACAGGTGTGGAAATGTTCCGCAAACTGCTGGACAGGGGTGAAGCTGGCGACAACGCAGGCCTTCTGCTCCGTGGTATTGACAAAGACGCCATCCGCCGTGGTATGGTTATTTGCAAACCAGGTTCCGTAAAGCCGCACATGAAATTCAAATGTGAGGTGTACGTGCTCGGCAAAGAAGAAGGTGGCCGCCACACACCGTTCTTCAACGGCTATCGCCCACAATTCTACTTTCGTACAACGGACGTAACTGGCGACTGCAAACTGCCTGAAGGCGTTGAAATGGTGATGCCTGGCGACAACGTTTCGCTGGAAGTAAGCCTTATCAACCCTATCGCCATGGAAAAAGGTCTTCGCTTCGCTATCCGTGAAGGTGGCCGTACAGTTGGCGCAGGTCAGGTAACTGAGATTCTCGATTAATATACATTAGTTATATAGTGTGTATTTGCTGAAAATTAAGCACCCGGTATTAGGGTGCTTAATTTTTCATCGTTTTGAAAAATGGTAATTACGGGCGTAGCTCAAGTGGTAGAGCGACGGTCTCCAAAACCGTAGGCTGAGGGTTCGAGTCCTTCCGCCCGTGCTAAAAAGAGGGACTTAGTTTTTTTGTTGAAGGTTTTGGCTTGGCTAAAACCCTCATTTCAAAACAAACCATTTGGCCCAAATCCAGAAAGATGGAAAAGTTAAAACTCTACGTTCAGGAAAGCTATAACGAGCTGCTCACAAAAGTGACTTGGCCAACTTGGCCCAACCTCCAATCCACCTCGCTTGTGGTTTTGGCAGGCTTGGCGATTTTCACGCTGATAGTCTTTTTGATGGATGCCATCTCCAAAGCAACACTGAACTTAATTTACGGCCTGTAAAAAATGTAGGCCAGCCAAAATCCGGCACCACAATGTCAGAAGAAAAAAAGTGGTACTCACTCAGGGTCATTAGCGGCAAGGAAAAGAAAATCAAGGAACGGGTTGAACTGGAAATCCAGCGCAGCGAGTGGGGCGATTTTATTACCCAGGTCATTGTGCCCACCGAAAAGGTTTACAAGATTAGGAATGGCAAAAAGGTCATTTCTGAACGGAACATCCTTCCCGGCTACATTTTGATCGAGGCCGAGCCCTCAAAACTGACAGGCGAGGTGGTGCAAGCCATTGCCAACGTGCCTAATGTCATCCATTTTTTGGGCAAGAACACGCCCATACCCATGATGCAGGCAGAAGCCAACCGCCTCTTGGGCAAAGTGGACGAATCGAAGGATGCAGGTGAGCAAATGCTGGAGCCTTTCATCGTGAACGAAACCGTGAAAATCATTGATGGCCCGTTCACGGATTTTGTGGGCGACGTTCAAGAAGTGAACGAAGAGAAGAAGAAATTGAAGGTTATCGTAAAAATATTCGGGCGTGGAACAGAGGTAGAACTCAATTTCATGCAGGTTGAAAAAACACAGTAAATAATGTTGGACGATAACTGGTAATTGATGAATCAGCTTCCCGTCATTTATCATTCATTGTTCATCCAGTCTGCCAAGAGGCAGGCATTCATCATTAAATACCGATGGCAAAAGAAGTCGAATTTTTGATAAAAATACAGGCCAAAGGCGGCCAGGCGAACCCATCACCACCAATCGGGCCTGCTTTGGGTTCAAAAGGTGTGAACATCATGGAATTCTGCAAGCGTTTCAACGCCGAAACGCAAGACAAAATGGGCAAGCTGCTCCCAGTACAGATTTCCGTTTATAAAGACAAATCTTTTGAATTTGTCATCAAGACTCCGCCCGCCGCTATTCAGTTGCTTGAATTGGCCAAACTGAAGGGCGGTTCGCCCGAACCAAACAGGAATAAAGTTGGAAAGGTCTCTTGGGATCAGGTCAAGTCTATTGCAGAAAACAAAATGTCAGACCTGAACTGCTTTACACTGGAAGCTGCCATGCGAATGGTTGCCGGTACGGCACGTTCCATGGGCATCAAGGTTGAAGGCGGCAACCCACCAGCCTGATAATTGAATTTTTGATTGAAGGGAGCCATAGCGAAGAAGTTCGTTGGGCGCTATTCACCTCATAATATTTATAAAATGGCAAAGACTCCTAAGAAAAGGAAAGTTGTTGACAAAAAAGTTGACAATGAAAAACTCTACCTACTGGAAGAAGCGCTGGCCTTGGTCAAAGACATCAACACGGCCAAATTTGATGCTTCCGTAGATATTCATGTCCGTTTGGGCATTGACCCACGCAAAGCCGACCAGGCACTGCGTGGCACCGCAAACCTTCCGCACGGGACAGGTAAAACCAAAAGGGTTATCGTCTTTTGCACGCCCGATAAAGAGCAAGAAGCAAAAGATGCCGGTGCGGATGAAGTCGGTCTCGACGATCTTATCACCAAAATTCAAGGCGGTTGGACGGATTTCGACGTGGCCATAGCCATGCCCCCTGTTATGGCACAGGTTGGTAAAGTCGCCCGTATCCTCGGCCCCCGTGGCCTGATGCCCAACCCAAAGACGGGCACGGTGACCATGGATTTGGCAGGTGCCGTTAACGATGTGAAAGGCGGCAAAGTCGCTTTCCGTGTTGACAAATACGGTATCATCCACTCCTCGATTGGCAGGATTTCTTTCCCACCGGAAAAATTGGTGGATAATGCCACTGAGCTGCTCCATACGTTGAACAGGCTCAAGCCTTCTTCGGCTAAAGGTACCTACATGAAATCCATTACCGTGGCCAGCACCATGAGCCCCGGTATCAAAGTAGATACAAAAGCGATTCGTTAATTTTTCTTGCCTTTACTTTAAAAAAGTAAGGCAATGAGCAACAAAAAAGAAAATGACAAAAGCAGAAAAAACCGCTGTCATTGAGGAACTGAAAGAAAAATTTGCCGAGTCGCCATTCTTCTACTTGGCGGACTCTTCCGCAATGACAGTTGCACAAATCAATAATCTGAGGCGTCAATTTTTTGAAAAAGGCATTGAGATGCGGGTGGTAAAAAACACCCTGGCTCAAAAAGCCCTCGAAGCCATTGATGGCGGAGACAAAAACTACGCTGAGGTATTCGAGGCATTGAAAGGCCCAACGGCCATTCTGTTTACAGACAATGCCAGTATGCCAGCAAAGATCATCAAAAGTTTCAGGAAAGGCAAAGACGACAAAAAGCCTTCTATCAAGGCTGCTTACATTGATTCCGCCATTTATTTGGGCGACGAGCAATTGGAAGCACTGGCCAACCTGAAATCGAAGGAGGATCTGCTCGGCGAACTGATCGGGCTTTTGAACTCCCCGATGAGCAGCCTGCTTTCCCAACTCAATTCCGGCGGCCAAAATGTTATGGGCTTGCTCAAATCGCTGGAGGAAAGAGGTTAAACGCAGTAATCCGTTGGCAAACGGCAGGTTTGAAATCAGCCAATGTCAACTAAGGGCTGCCTACTAAATAAGGCTTCCAAGTACAACGCATATATCTTGTAATTTTTTAAAAATCTAACTAAAATGGCAGATTTGAAAGCACTTGCTGAACAATTGGTCGGCCTCACCATTAAAGAGGTGACTGAATTGACCAGCATTATGGAAAACGACTATAATATTAAGCCTGCAGCTGCTGCTGTAGCTGTTGCTGCTGGCCCTGCAGGTGGTGGCGATGCCCCAGCTGTTGTTGAAAAGACGGAATTTGACGTAATCTTGAATTCTGCCGGCGCACAGAAACTACAGGTGGTGAAAGCTGTGAAAGATGCCCTTGGCTTGGGCTTGGTTGAAGCTAAAGGTTTGGTGGATTCCGCTCCTGGTCCTGTGAAGCAGGGCATACCGAAAGACGAAGCCGAGAAACTCAAAGCTACATTGGAAGCGGCGGGTGCTCAGGTAGAGTTGAAGTAATTTGTTTCCGAAAACATTCGGGGCAAACAAGCGGTTTCTGTTAAACTTTTTCAATGCTATTTCACAACTTTTTTGCTCCATAGCAATTTACACAGAAGGCTTAACCGCCCGGCTTAACCACAGCAGGGTGGTTAAGCCTATTGTTGTTTTTGTTAGTTACCTGTTAAAGGCTTAAGTAGAACACACCCCTTTTTTAAACCAAAAACACAGGTTGAACATTTTCAACCTCAATTTATGGCAAATAGGATTTACAAAAATCTAAAAACATGCCATTCCATGTGGGCATCTTGCCCAGTCTAAGTTCTAACTACGGGATACCTACCAAATTTAGAGTTACAAGCATTTTTCAAAACTAATTTATTTCCAGATATGACCTCATTCGATAATGTATCACTCACCGAAACAGGCAGAATCAGTTTTGGTAAAATCCGGCTTCCATCCGAACATCCCGATTTGCTGGAAATCCAGTTGAAATCGTTCCAGGAGTTCTTTCAGTTGGAGACTACCCCGGAAAACCGCATGAACGAGGGCCTGTACAAAGTGTTCAAAGAAAACTTCCCCATCACAGATGCACGCAACATCTTTGTACTGGAGTTTTTGGACTATTACGTTGATCCCCCACGCTACACCATTGAAGAATGTATGCAGCGTGGCTTGACGTACAGCGTCCCCCTCAAAGCCAAGTTGAGGTTGTCTTGCAACGATGAGGAACACGTTGATTTTGAAACGATTGTCCAGGACGTTTTCTTGGGCAATATTCCATATATGACCCCGAAAGGCACCTTCGTAATCAACGGTGCTGAGCGGGTCGTCGTTTCCCAATTGCACCGCTCACCCGGCGTATTTTTTGGTCAAACATACCACCCCAACGGCACGGCCATTTATTCGGCCAGGGTCATTCCTTTTAAAGGTGCGTGGATGGAATTTGCAACGGACATCAACAACGTGATGTACGCCTACATTGACCGGAAGAAAAAATTCCCTGTGACCACGCTGCTCCGTGCTATTGGTTACGACAATGACAAAGCCATCCTCGACCTGTTCAACTTGGCCGACGAAGTAGCTAACAATAGGGACAATCTCGAAGCCGCCATTGGCCGCAAACTGGCAGCAAGGGTTCTACGCTCTTGGACGGAAGACTTCGTGGACGAAGACACCGGCGAAGTAGTGACCATCGAGCGTAACGAAATCATCCTTGAGCGTGACGTTGTGTTGGATGAAGACAACATCGAGCAGGTTCTTAATTCAGGCCTCGGAACCGTGATTTTGCAGAGGGAAGACATTGAGGAGGATTACACCATTATATATAATACACTGCAAAAAGACCCTACCAGCTCCGAAATGGAGGCTGTGAACTATATCTACCGCCAGCTCCGAGGTGCCGAGCCACCTGATGATGAGACGGCAAGGGGTATTATTGACAAGCTTTTCTTCTCCGACAAACGCTACAACCTCGGCGAGGTAGGTCGTTATAAAATCAACCGCAAGTTGAAAATGGACGTATCGGAAGATACGCTTGTTTTAACGAAAGACGATATCATTGAAATCGTGAAATTCCTCGTGCGCCTGATGAACCAGCGTGCAGAGATTGACGATATTGACCACTTGAGCAACCGCCGTGTACGCACGGTGGGCGAGCAATTGTACGCACAGTTTGGCGTGGGCTTGGCAAGGATGGCCCGGACTATCCGTGAGCGCATGAACGTTAGGGATAATGAGGTATTTACACCAATTGATTTGATTAATGCGAGGACTTTGTCCTCCGTCATTAACTCCTTCTTTGGTACTAGTCAATTGTCGCAGTTCCTTGACCAGACGAACCCACTGTCGGAAATTACCCACAAACGCCGTATTTCGGCACTTGGCCCTGGTGGTCTTTCCAGGGAACGGGCTGGCTTTGAGGTTCGTGACGTTCACTACTCACACTATGGCCGCCTTTGCACCATCGAGACGCCGGAAGGACCCAACATTGGTCTAATTTCGACCCTTTGTGTCCATGCAAAAGTGAACAAAATGGGCTTTTTGGAAACGCCCTATCGCCGTGTGATTAACGGTATAGTTGATATAAAAAATCCAGCCCAATATCTTTCTGCAGAAGCCGAGGACACCTTAAAGGTAGCCCAGGCCAACGCACCGTTCGATGAACATGGCCGTTTTATCAATGACAAAGTAAAAGCCAGGGAGCATGGCGATTTTCCGGTTTTGTCGCCGGAAGAGCTGGAATACATGGACGTAGCGCCCAACCAAATTGTGGGTGTTTCCGCTTCCATGATCCCCTTTTTGGAAAACGACGACGCCAACCGTGCCCTCATGGGCTCTAACATGCAACGTCAGGCTGTTCCACTTATCCGCCCCACTGCCCCTGTGGTAGGTACGGGTTTGGAAGGGAAAGTAGCCCGTGACTCCCGCATGTTGATCAACGCCGAAGGCGATGGAGTGGTAGAATATGTTGACGCTACCGAAATCGTCATCCGTTACGACCGCACGGAAGAAGAACAATTGGTGTCTTTTGAAGATAATAGGAAAACCTATAAGTTGACCAAATTCCTGCGTACCAACCAGGCTACTTGCGTCAACTTGAAACCCATCGTCCGCAAAGGGCAGCGGGTCAAAAAAGGTGAAATCCTCTGCGACGGCTACGCAACCGATAAGGGTGAATTAGCCCTCGGCCAAAACCTGAAGGTGGCTTTCATGCCTTGGAAAGGTTACAATTTTGAAGACGCCATCGTTTTGTCTGAAAGGGTGGTCAGGGAGGATATTTTCACCTCTGTCCACATCGAATCTTTCGACTTGGATGTGCGTGATACCAAACTGGGCGAAGAGGAATTGACCAACGACATCCCGAACGTGAGCGAAGATGCCACCAAAGATTTGGATGAAAACGGCATCATTCGCATTGGCGCTTGGGTGAAAGAAGGCGACATCCTCATCGGTAAAATCACCCCGAAAGGTGAAACCGACCCGACGCCGGAGGAAAAACTGCTCCGTGCCATTTTCGGTGACAAAGCAGGCGACGTGAAGGATGCTTCATTGAAAGTGCCGCCATCCATCAGCGGTATCGTGATTGACAAACAGTTGTTTGCCCGTGCGAAGAAGAGCAACGTCCAAAAAACACAGGAAGCTGATGTGTTGAAAAAACTGGACGATCAGCACGCCATCGCCACCAACGAGTTGAAGACCATCCTGATAGACAAACTGCTCATGCTGGTGAAAGACCAAGTATCGCAAGGCGTCAGAAGCATCTACAATGAACCGATGATTCCGAAAGGAACGAAGTTTACTCAGGAGTTGCTCCGCACCATGGAGTTTACCCAGCTCGACTACAGCGGTTGGACCAATACAGATAGAACCAATGAATTGATAGCCAGGCTGTTACACAACTATAGCATTAAACTGAATGAAGAAGTTGGCCGCTACAAGCGGGAGAAATTCAACATCAGTATTGGTGACGAGTTGCCAGCAGGCGTATTGAAATTGGCCAAAGTTTACATCGCCAAAAAGCGCAAGCTCAAAGTGGGCGACAAGCTCGCAGGACGCCACGGTAACAAAGGTATCGTGTCCCGTATCGTTCGTATGGAGGATATGCCTTTCACCGAAGACGGGCAAGCAGTGGACATCGTGCTCAATCCGCTCGGCGTACCATCCCGTATGAACCTCGGCCAGATCCTTGAAACAGTATTGGGCTGGGCTGGCACCAAGAAAGGCGTCCGCTTTGCATCGCCAATTTTCGACGGGGCTTCCCGTGACGAAATTGAAATGTACATTCAAGATTGTGATCTGCCTTCCCTGGGTCAAACCTGGCTATCGGATGGAGAAACAGGCAACCGTTTCCACCAGCAAGCTACGGTAGGTGTGATCTATATGTTGAAGCTGTCGCACATGGTGGACGACAAGATGCACGCACGTTCTATCGGGCCATACTCGCTCATTACGCAACAGCCACTCGGTGGTAAGGCACAGTTTGGTGGCCAGCGTTTTGGTGAGATGGAGGTATGGGCACTCGAAGCCTTCGGCGCTTCCAATATCCTGCAAGAACTGCTGACCCTCAAATCTGACGACATCGTGGGACGTGCAAAAGCTTATGAGGCCATCGTAAAAGGCGATGTGCTGCCGGAGCCAAATATTCCGGAATCATTCAACGTACTTGTCCACGAGTTGCGTGGCTTGGCCCTGGATGTGAAGTTTGAATAATCTTTTAATACGATGAGCTTTAAACGTTGATTGATGAACGAAACAGAGTACGTTCATCAATCATAGTTCATCATTCATATTTTGAAAATATGTCTTTTAAAAAGAAATCTCCTAATCCAACTCCTGATTTTGACTCGATCACCATTAGCCTATCGTCTCCCGACGACATTCTGGAGCGCAGCTATGGGGAGGTGTTAAAACCAGAGACCATCAACTACCGCTCCTACAAACCAGAGCGGGATGGGCTTTTCTGCGAACGCATTTTCGGCCCTGTGAAGGACTATGAATGCTATTGTGGAAAGTACAAACGTATTCGTTACAAAGGCATCGTGTGCGACCGTTGCGGGGTGGAAGTAACGGAGAAAAAGGTACGCCGTGAGCGCATGGGCCACATCAAGCTGGTCGTGCCGGTTGTACATATTTGGTTTTTCAAATCATTGCCCAACAAGATTGGCTACCTGTTGGGTCTTTCTTCCAAAAAACTCGAAAGCCTTATTTATTATGAGCGCTATGTGGTTATCAACTGGGGTGCTGCTCAAAAAGAAGATTCTGAGCATCTTGCCCTGTTGACGGAAGAAGAATACATGGACATCATTGATTCGCTGCCGCCTGAAAATCAGCAGTTGGACGATGAAGATCCCAACAAATTCGTGGCTAAAATGGGCGCCGAAGCAGTCCGTGATCTGCTCATTAAGCAGGATTTGGACCAACTGTCTTACGACCTGCGCCACCAGGCTGCCAACGAAACCAGCCAACAGCGCAAGAGCGAGGCATTGAAACGCCTCCGGGTAGTGGAAGCATTCCGCAATGCCCAAACCCGCATGGAAAACAAGCCGGAATGGATGATCATCCAGTACCTGCCTGTGGTGCCGCCGGAATTGCGCCCATTGGTGCCCTTGGATGGTGGCCGTTTCGCCAGCTCTGACCTGAACGACCTCTACCGCCGTGTCATCATCCGCAACAACCGCCTCAAGCGTTTGTTGGAAATCAAAGCGCCGGAGGTTATCCTGCGTAACGAAAAAAGGATGTTGCAAGAAGCGGTTGACTCCTTGTTCGACAACTCACGCAAATCCAACGCTGTGAAAGCTGAAGGTGGCCGTGCCTTGAAATCGCTCAGCGATATCCTCAAAGGCAAGCAAGGCCGTTTCCGCCAAAACCTCTTGGGTAAAAGGGTGGACTACTCTGGCCGTTCGGTCATCGTGGTAGGGCCTGCGCTCAAACTGCACGAGTGCGGTTTGCCAAAAGCAATGGCTGCTGAGTTGTTCAAGCCGTTCATTATCAGGAAATTGATAGAAAGGGGCATCGTAAAAACGGTAAAATCGGCTAAAAAACTCGTGGACCGCAAAGACTCTGTCATCTGGGATATTTTGGAAAATATCCTGAAGGGCCACCCTGTGATGCTCAACCGTGCCCCTACGTTGCACCGTTTGTCCATCCAGGCATTCCAGCCGAGGCTGGTGGAAGGAAAAGCCATTCAGTTGCACCCGCTGGTCTGCGGCGCATTCAACGCCGACTTCGACGGTGACCAAATGGCCGTCCACGTTCCATTGAGCCACGGTGCCATCCTTGAGGCGCAATTGCTCATGTTGTCTTCCCACAACATGCTCAACCCCCAGGACGGCTCGCCTGTCACACTTCCTTCGCAGGACATGGTGTTGGGCCTTTACTACATTACAAAAGGTAAAAAGTCAAAAGACGGCTTACCGGTGCAGGGCGAGGGCAGCAAGTTTTATTCGCCTGAAGAAGTAATGATTGCTTTCAATGAAGGCAAACTTGACCTCCATGCCCACATTAGCTGCCGGGTGAGGACTGAAAACGAAAAAGGCGAACTGGTCAACAAGCTCATCGAAACCACGACCGGGCGTGTGCTTTTCAACCAGGCTGCACCTGTGAGCATTCCTTTTATCAATGAATTATTGACAAAAAGGAACTTAAAGCGCATCATCGGAGACGTTTTGCGCCGGGCAGATTTTGGTCCCACTGCCGAATTTTTGGACAACATCAAGGAACTGGGCTTCATGTGGGCCTTCCGTGGTGGCTTGTCCTTCAACCTTGGCGACTTGATTACGCCGACGGTTAAAGAACGCATCTTGTCTCAAGCACAAGATGAGGTTGACGAAGTATGGGACAACTACAATATGGGTCTCATCACAAACAACGAACGCTATAATCAGATCATTGATAAATGGACTTATGCCGATAACCGGGTGACGGATGCTTTGATGAAGGAGCTTTCCATTCACAAGCAAGGGTTCAACTCCGTGTTCATGATGCTCGACTCCGGCGCTCGTGGTTCCAAGCAGCAAATCAAGCAGTTGTGCGGCCTCAGGGGATTGATGGCAAAGCCGAGGAAATCGGGCGATACAGGTGGTGCAATCATTGAAAACCCCATCTTGTCGAACTTCATTGACGGATTGTCTGTATTGGAATACTTCATCTCCACGCACGGTGCGAGGAAAGGTTTGGCGGATACTGCCTTGAAAACGGCTGACGCCGGTTACCTCACCCGCCGTCTGGTGGACGTGGCACAAGACGTGGTCATCATCGAAGAAGATTGCGATACCCTGCGGGGCATCGAAACGGCAGCCCTCAAGGACAACGAGAAAGTCATTGACAACCTCGCCAACCGTATCCAGGGCCGCTATACCTTGCACGATATTTACCACCCCGTTTCGGATGAACTAATCCTGAAAGCTGGGGAATACATTGACCACAACACCGCCAACTACATTGAAGAGGTGGGCATTGAAGAGATAACCATCCGCTCAGTGCTGACCTGCGAAACCAAGCGTGGCGTTTGTGCCAAATGCTATGGTAAAAACCTTGCAACAGGCCGTGTGACCGAAATGGGCGATGCGGTTGGTATTATCGCTGCGCAATCAATCGGTGAGCCGGGCACACAGTTGACACTGCGTACCTTCCACGTGGGTGGTGTGGCCTCCGTAACAAAATCGGAAAGCGAAATCACCGCCAAATTTGATGGTAAAATCGAATTTGACGCCATCCGTACCACGAACTATAAAGACGAGGAAGGCAAATCGTCGCAGGTTGTGCTTTCTCGTACCGGCGAGCTCCGCATCACCGACGAAGAAGGCAAAAAGCAATTCAGCACACACCACATTCCTTATGGTGCAACCATCTATGTAAAGGAAGGCCAAGCTGTAAACAGGGGTGATCTGCTTTGCGAATGGGACCCCTTCAACGCCGTTATCGTCTCCGAATTTTCGGGTATTACCCAGTTCGACAGCATCGAAGAAGGTGTCACTTTCCGTATGGAGCGTGACGACCAAACGGGCTATGCTGAAAAGGTGGTCATCGAAAGCAAAAACAAGAAGAAAATACCTGCCATATCCATTATCAGCCCAGATGGGGAAGAGCTCCGCCGTTACAACATGCCAGTGGGTGCCTACATTTCCATCGAGGACAGACAAGAGGTGAAAGCAGGCCAGAAAATCGTGAAAATCCCCCGTAAACTTGGTAAAATCCAAGACATCACGGGTGGTCTGCCGAGGGTAACGGAACTGTTCGAGGCACGTAATCCGTCCAACCCGGCAGTAGTTTCCGAGATTGACGGCGAGGTGATTTTTGGTAAAATCAAACGTGGTAATCAGGAGGTTACAGTGAAAGCCAAAGACGGCCAGACCCACCGCTACCTTATCCCGCTGTCCAAGCACGTATTGGTGCAAGAAGGCGACTTCGTGCGGGCCGGCACACCGCTGTCGGATGGTACTGTGACGCCGAAGGACATCCTGGCCATCAAAGGCCCCTTTGCCGTGCAGTCCTACCTCGTGAACGGGGTGCAGGAGGTTTACCGCTCGCAGGGTATTGCCATCAACGACAAGCACATTGAGGTGATCGTTCGCCAGATGATGCGCCGGGTGATGATCGAAGATCCAGGGGACACAACTTTCCTCGAAGGCGAAGCCGTTGAAAAATGGGAGTTCATCGAACAGAACGACTGGATTTTTGACAAAAAAGTCGTGACGGAAGGTGGCGACAGCAGCCGCCTGAAGGCAGGTGCGCTCGTGAGCCTCCGCCAGATCAGGGAAGAAAATTCCTTCCTGAAACGTAATGACCGCAAATTGGTGCAGTACCGTGACGCTGTGGCCGCTACCTCCAGCTCTATGCTGCAAGGTATCACCCGCTCATCGCTCGGTACGGAAAGCTGGATTTCTGCCGCTTCCTTCCAGGAAACGACCAAAGTGCTCAGCCAAGCCGCCATTGAGGCAAAAGCCGACTTGCTGTATGGCCTGAAAGAGAACGTGATCGTGGGCAAGAAAATCCCAGCCGGTACAGGTTCCCGCAAGTACGACAGTCTGTTTGTCACGAGCATGGAATCGCACCACGCATACAAGGAGCGCCGTACGCTCATGGAAGAGGAATACGAAGAATACGAAGATTAATAGGCCCTTCGGGGCGCGTTAGCAGAAAAGAGAAAGGGGTGGCCAGAAGGCTGCCCCTTTTTTGTTTCGCTATAGGTTGAAAGCCAGCAACACTGAAATTTGGATGCTAAGTTTTTGGCCGACCAGCAAACGATTCTCCATCATGCCTGGCTCTAAATATTTTGTTTGCAAACAACCTTATTCATGGCGAGGCTCTCCAAACGAAATTTTTACTTTCCAATTCATTCGTTTTTTTAATTTCGCACCTGAAACGATAACCTGAACGATTTTCCAGCCTGTTAGCCTATTGGCAAAAGATTCATCTCATTCATTGTTGCATCCGGTTTTTTAGCCAAAAAACCATTCCCGCTTCAAAAAGCCCAACGCTCTTTTTTTATCTGCCTTCTAAAAGCCTGTCTTTAGACCCCCTTTTGACAACGACTATACCCGTGTACCATTGATTTGACAACCTATTGACAATCATTTATTTAAAAACTATGAATCTACTTAAACCCGCCCTGACCCTGTTTGTCTTTGCCGTTTTGTTGCGCCCGGCTTTATTTTCACAATGCAACACCACACCTTGCGTTGGCCCCCCGATGGCCACCAATGATGCAACGCAAGCCTGCGTATTGGACGGCCCATCGGCCTTGGACTGTTACTTTGGTTCTACCAATAACGACCCTGTGCTACAACAGCCTCCCACCTGGTGTACCAGTGTAGAAAACAATCAATGGTTCGCCTTCATCGCCGATGCGCCAACTGCTACTTTTGAAGTGGAATGTGGCAATTGTTCCACTGGATCGAGCATCCAGGCTGCTGTACTCTCCACAAACGACTGTACCAATTTTGCCTTCGTCTCCCCTTGTGTAGGCAATATCCAGCCGGGAACTTCTGAAATAGTAGCGGCAACCGGCCTGGTACCTGGCACTATTTATTACCTGATGATTGACGGCAGCGCCGGGGCAACCTGCGACTACTCAATCAATGGGTCTTCGGGTGTCAGTTCGGGCCCGACTTCCGCCTGCATTCCAACACAGGCCTCCGGCACTTACAATTCCACCACCAACTCCCAGTGGGCTATCATTCCCCCAACCGCTGGATCCATTCTGGGCAGTCCCATTGGAACATCTGTGACAGTGAACTGGCTGCAACCAGGCACCGCCCAAATTTGCGCCACCAGCCTCGTGTGTCCCAACGCCCCGCAAGAATGTATCGAGGTTGAAGTTGGCCTGGAGACCATGTCCAACGAAAACGCGCTTTTGTGCGAAGGCAAGTCTGTCACCTGTGCTGGTGAGGTTTTTACGGTGCCAGGTGTTTATCCAGTTTCATTTAATACCCAAAGTGGTTGCGACAGCGTCGTCACTTGTTTTGTAGATTTGATACCGACCATCCACATGCCGATGGTAGAAGTCAACCTATGTGGGCCGACCGATTATTATGTGTGCAATTCGAGCTATTCCGAATCCACCATTATAGCGGAAACCTGTACCAACTGGCAGGGCTGCGATAGTATCGTCAATGTTAATTTGACTATCCTGGAACCGGATGTTTTTATTGAAGAACCCGACACCCTAGGCTGCGGCACCTCGGCAGAAGTGATATTGATAGGGGTGGGCAATTTTTATTTTTTGGGAACAACCACTTGGGAATGGACCGGCCCAGGCATCATTGGCCCTACTGATGAATTATTGGTACAGGTCAACCAGCCAGGCACCTACTGCGTGACTTTGACCCACACCACCAATAGCGGTTTTTCTTGTTCCGATATGGCCTGTGTAGATGTTTTGCAAAATGCCGCTGTACCGTCGGCACCCTTGTTGAATGGCCCGCAAACCGTGTGCAGCGGCGCTATGTCAACCTATACCCTCACACCCCAAGGTTCCATCAATGCAACGGGCTATACATGGACAACCCCTAACGGTGAACCATTTACTGGCCAGGGAACAACCTCTATTACCGTCAACTGGACTGGCTCCACGGGGGGCAACCTTTGCGTAACTTCCAATAATACTTGCGGATCCTCTTCCCCGACCTGTATTCCCATAACTGTTTCTCAAGGCCCTGTTCAGCCTGTGCTGAGCGGCCCTGCCTCCATTTGCCAAAATACAACGAATCAAGTATACACCGTCACCAATCCTCAAACGGGAGCCACCTATACATGGACGGTGCCGACAGGGGCAACAATAACGGGTTCGGGCACGTCTATTTTGGTCAATTTCTCAGGCATGACGGGTGGAACGGGAAGTGTTTGCGCCACAGCCACCAACACATGTGGTACCAGTCAGGGTTGCATTCAGGTAACCGCCACCACGTTGCCCGCCACACCAGTGATTACTGGCCCTGCCAGCGTTTGCGACAACGAAGGCCCCGTCACCTATTCCATTTCCAGCCCGCAGGCGGGCGTCACCTACACCTGGACAGCACCGGCTGGAGCTTCCATCACCGGCTCCGGCACCAGCGTTGCGGTTGATTTTGATGGGGCTTCCAGCGGCAATGTTTGTGCAACAGCCACGAACAACTGCGGCAACATGCAAGGCTGTTTCCCCGTGACGGTAACAACTGCCCCGACCGCTGCAATCAGTGGCACGGGTGTCGTTTGTGCGGGCAGCGGAAATTCCATCAATCTCACCATCACCCTCACAGGGGCTGCACCTTGGGAGGTGGTGTACAGCGTCGGCGGTACGCCAACTTCAATCACTGTCAATGCCAGTCCGCACACTTTGCCTGTCACTACAGTTGGAACTTACACATTGGTAAGCGTCAGCGATGCAAATGGCTGCGATGGCACGGTAAGCGGCACTGGCACGTTGAACCAAAACCCATTGCCTACTGCCACCCTTGGCGGCAATGGCTCTATCTGCCAGGGCAGCGGTGACCAGGTAGGTCTGACCATTATACTTACAGGCAATGGCCCTTGGACGGTGGATTGGACTTCCGACGGCGATCCGCAGACGCCATTGGTCATCAATACCAGCCCATTTACCCTAAACATCAACCAAGCCCTGGCAGGCAATATAGCCCTGACGGGCGTCACCTCTGCCAACGGATGCGTCGGCACAGTGAGCGGCCAATTAACCGTGACCATCAACACGGCCCCGACCGTGAGCGGCAACCAAACCGCCTGCGACCCGACCAATACCACTTATACCGTCACTTTTAACATCAATGGCGGCGATGCGGGCTCTTACACCGTCACGCCCCTAAATGGAACTTTGACCGGAAATGTCTTTACCAGTGATCCCATCAATTCGGGCTCTGCTTATTCATTTGTGGTGTCGGATGCGAATGACTGCAACCCGGTGACGATCAACGGCACGTTTCTTTGTGATTGTGAAACAAACGCCGGAACAATGGATGGCGACCCCTTAGAAGCCTGTATAGGCGATATGCTCACCGCCCCGCACAATGGTGATGAAACATTGGATGGCGATGACGTACTCGAATTTGCGCTGCACACTGGCAATGGCAACTCGCTTGGCACCGTGTTCGCCACCAACAGCACTCCGACCTTCTCGCTGGTGCCGCCCATGCAGCCCGGCGTGACTTATTACATTTCAGCAATTGCGGGCAACAACAATGGCAGCGGCGGCGTGGATACGAGCGACCCTTGTTTAAATGTTGCCTTCGGAACGCCCGTGGTTTTCAACCCATTGCCAACTGGGGCGATAGCCGATGACACGGAAATTTGCTCAGGAGAAACGGCGAGCATCGTTTTCACTTTTACTGGCAATGGCCCATTCGATGTGGTGTATAACAATGGCGTTCAAGATGTAAGTGTAAACAACGTGCTCAATGGCCATACCGTCAACGTAATGCCCACACAAACAATGACATATACGCTGGTGAGCGTGGGCGACAACTCTATGCCTGCCTGCTCCACCACCGACGGCAACAGCATCACCGTGGAAGTGGACAGCCACCAAAGCAACAACCAGGATTTGCACATTTGCGATGGTGAAACTGCCTTCCTCGGAGGCGCTGACCAAAGCACGAGCGGCACATACTATGACACGCTCAGCACCTGGCAGGGCTGTGACAGCGTCATTGTTTCACAGCTCACCATACATGGCATTGACACAGTCTTTGTGTTCGATGCAAGCTGCAACCTGGCCAGCGTTGGCACATTTTACAATACCTTCACCAACCAAGGTGGCTGCGACAGCGTGGTGGTGACGGAAATCGCCTTTTCGCAAAGCGACACGACCCAGCAAACGGGCGCCACCTGTGACCCAAGCCAAACGGGCGTTTTTACAGAAAACCTGATCACGCCGGAAGGCTGCGATAGCGTCGTGATTACGACGGTGGTGTTGTTGCCGAGCGACTTGACGGAATTTTTTGAAACGGACTGCGACATCAACAACGTGGGCGTTTTTACAGAAACCTACACCAACCAAGCTGGCTGCGACAGCATTATTATGACGACGGTGACTTATGCTGCCAGCGATTCGACGGAACTGTTCGATACAGACTGCGACATGAACAATGTGGGCGTTTTTACCCAGACATATACCAACCAGGGCGGCTGCGACAGTATCGTAGTGCTGACCGTGACCTTTTCTCCCAGCGATACCACTTTGCTGGATGAAACTACCTGCGACCCAAGTGCAGCGGGCGTTTTTACAGATGAATATACCAGCCAATCGGGCTGCGACAGCATCGTCATCACCACGGTCAACCTCCTGCCCAGCGACGAAACGCAAATTACTTCTTCCACCTGCGACCCGGGTGGCATAGGTGTTTTTACCCAAACATTGGTCAACCAAAACGGCTGCGACAGCCTCGTCATTGAAACAGTAAGCCTTTTGCCCTCTGATACGACGATTGTCAACCTGACCACCTGCGAACCGGGCGAGGTCGGCACAGTGGTGGATATATTGAGCAATCAAGACGGCTGCGACAGTGTCATCGTGCAGATCACGGCCTTGCTGCCGCCCGGTGAATGCAGCATTTCCGCTACTTTGGCTGGCTCTACCATTGATTGCGACGAAACGAGCGGTTCGCTTACACTGACCGTCACCGTTGGCAGCCTGCCGCTGGATTATGATATATTGTTAAATGGAAACGTGGTGGCTTCTGGCGCTGTAAATGCCATTGGCACGCCGCAAATTATCAATGGCCTGATGGGTGGGGTTTATACGGTCAATGTCACATCGCCGGATGGTTTTAGCACTTCGGCCCAAGCGGAAATTGTGCAGTATTTCCCGGTGGTGATAGATGTGGACGTCACCTCATTTTTTAATGGTTTCAACATCAGTTGCAACGGCAACAGCGACGGCAGCGCAGCAGCGACCATCGTGAGCGGCGGCTTCCCGCCCATGACTTATGCTTGGTCAAATGGTGCCAGTACGGCTACGGTAAATGGACTAAACGCTGGCGATTACAGCGTAACTGTGACCGACATCAACGGTTGCTCGGACGAAGGCAGCGTAACCCTGACCGAGCCTGAGGAACTGACTCTTGCCTTTAGCATAACAGACATTGATTGTTTTGGGCAAAATGAGGGCATCATTTACGCACAAGCGCAAGGAGGAACCCCGCCCTATCAATACTCGCTGAACAACCTGGACTTTCAGGCCTCCAATTCTTTTTCCGGCCTGGGCAGCGGCAGCTACACCTTGACCGTGCTCGATGCCAATGACTGCGAAGTGACGGAGTTCCTGGCCGTGAATGCCCCCATTTTTGTGACCGTGGATCTGGGTACTGAAAAAACCATCAAAATGGGCGAAAATGCTACTATCACAGCCATCCTCAACGTGCCATTTGACAGCTTGGAATACATTCTTTGGACGTCCTTTGATTCCTTGAATTGTGAAGATTGTGACAGCAATATCGTCGTAGCACCTATACTTACCACGACCTACTCCGTCGCTGTACTGGACGTAAATGGCTGTGGCGACGAGGACGAAGTGACGGTATATGTGGACAGGACGAAGCACATTTATGTGCCAAATGCCTTCTCGCCGGACGGCAACCTGACGAACGATGTCTTTATGATTTACACAAAAGACAACCACGTGAAGAACATCAATTCATTCCTGGTCTTCAACCGCTGGGGCGAGTCTGTTTTCGAATACTACGACTTCGAGCCCAACAACCCTACCTACGGCTGGGACGGAACACACCGTGGCGAGCCAATGGATCCGGCAGTGTTTGTTTGGTTTGCAGAAATAGAGTTCATTGACGGCACAACCGAACTCTACGAAGGGGACGTGGTGCTGATGAAGTAAAAGGAAAAACATACAATTCGTAAATCGCAAACAGGGGTAGGTGACATTTTCACATACCCCTGTTTTTTTTTGCCAAATAGCCCGGTCCCAGCTTGCAACTCCTCTTGCCCTTTCCTATCACTGCTATTTAGTTGAGATACTTTTAACGAAGCTGTTATACATTTTCCTGAGCGCTACACCTATCTTTGCCGCCCTTATGGAAAAACAGGCGACAGAAAATTGGGAACTGGATTTTGAATGGCTTCAAGTGCGCCATTTGGTGAAGGATTCGCTCAAGCGGGACTCCTTGCCCGATATGAACGCTATCCTCTTCCTTATCGGCATCCAGGAGTTGGGGCGCTGGAAGTCCAATTTTACCAAAGAAGAAAAACAAGACCTGATGCACATCGCCGTGTGCCGCCTGCTGGCCTACGATGGCTATTACGAATTTGAAGGACGTGATGCCGACGGCTGGCCGCACTACAAAGCATTAAAACCCTACAAGGAAAAGGGCGTCGCAGACCAAGAGGAATTTTTGAAAATAAAGGCCATTCAATATTTTAAGGAATGGAAGGCGGAGGGGTGATTAGTTGGCAGTCTTCAGTCCGCAGTCCACAGTCGGCAGTTTCGAGCGTTAGCGAGAATCCCGAACTCGCTTCGGGAGAGAGCGGAGCGAGAATCCCGAACTCGCTTCGGGGCGGCAGTTTGAAGCAAAGTTTAGCCTTTGAAGTTGCCTGTAAATGTTCATCGTTCATAGTTCATCATTCATCGTTCAAATAAAAACCCACTTTATGAAAAAACTATTGCTTTTCCTTTCCCTGGCTAATTTGGCCATCATGTATGGTTGCAGCGGTGATGCTGCCAAAACTGGCGGCGATGCTGCATCTGCTGCCGACACAACTGCCAGCAGCAATGAAGCAACCAGCACAGACGCTGCTGGTACCGCTGAAACAATGGTGCTTATCGAAACCGACCTCGGCAACATTAAATTGAAACTCTATAACACCACGCCGAAGCACCGTGACAATTTCATCAAACTGGCCAAAGAAGGCTACTACGATGGTACTTTGTTCCATAGGGTCATGCTCGGCTTCATGATCCAGGGCGGCGATCCCGATTCGAAGACTGCGCAGCCTGGCCAGCAACTCGGCATGGGTGGCCCCGGCTACACTATTGAAGAAGAAATAGGTGCCAAACATTTCAGGGGCGCACTTGCCGCTGCCCGCCAACCAGATCAGGTGAACCCTGAAAAACGTTCTTCCGGCTCGCAGTTTTACATCGTGCAGAATGGCCCCGTTCCAGCGGCACAGTTGGATCAAATCGTGGCCCAACGTGGCCTGGTTTACACGCAGCCAGAAAGGGAACATTACATCAATGTAGGCGGTACGCCCTTCTTGGATGGCGACTATACCGTTTTCGGGCAGGTGGTAGAAGGCTTGGACGTGGTGGACAAAATCGCCGCCGCTGAACGTGCCCCCGGTGACCGCCCTTTGAAGGACATTAAAATGAAAGTGAAAATATTATAAGCAGAAATTGGATGGTTGATGTTGCCTGTTGGATGATTTCATGGCGACATCATCCATCCAGCATCCAAACAAAATAAGCTCCGTGCAGCGTTTCTTTTTCTATTTCCTTTTTCCCATATTAGCAGCTTCTTGTGGAAGGCCTGTGGCTGATTTTGCCTGGCAAAGCGAAAAACAGGTGGCCCCGGCTAAGGTCAATTTTGAAAACCAATCAAAAAAAGCCGAGTCTTACACTTGGGACTTTGGCGACGGCAACACCTCCTCCGAACCTTCACCAAACCATGTTTACTATGCCTCCGGCAATTATTTGGTAAAATTGTCGGCTACGAAAGGTGGCAAAACTACTTCTACAGAAAAAAGGCTGCTGGTGACCGCACCGCTCGATTGCCTCGTTGAAATAGAAACAGATTACGGCACGATGGTCGTCCGCCTCTCCAACGCTACTCCTCAGCACCGTGACAATTTTATCAAGCTGGCCGATGAGGGTTACCTGGACGGCACCTTGTTCCACCGGGTCATCGAAGGCTTTATGATACAGGGTGGAGACCCCAATTCCAAAAAAGCTAAACCCGGCGAAGCCCTTGGCACGGGTGGGCCAGGCTACACCGTGCCAGCCGAGTTTGTGGATTCGCTGGTACACGTGAGAGGTGCCTTGTCCGCTGCCCGCCAGGGCGACCAGGTGAACCCGGAAAAGCGCTCTTCCGGCTCGCAGTTTTACATCGTACAGGGCAAGCCGCTGTCCAAAGAAGACCTGGACAACATGGAAGCCCGCAAAGGAATCCGCTACACCAAAGAACAGCGGGACCTCTACACCAACATCGGCGGCACACCCTTCCTCGACCGGGATTACACCGTCTTCGGGAGGGTCGTTGAAGGCTTGGATGTGATAGATAAAATAGCTGCCGTAGAAAAGGACGAACGGGATCGGCCCGTGAAGGATATTAAGATGAAAGTTAGGGTAATAAAATAGGTATGAGCAAAGAGCTAAGGGGCATTTGTTAGGGAAAAAGGATGGCCCATGCTTTTTGCTTCATCCCGTTGACCACAACAAATTATGCAAACGAAAAACGTATTGGGCATTGACGTAGGCGCATCGGGCATCAAAGGAGCTATCGTTGACCTGGAGGCGGGCGACTTGATCATGGAACGCCTGAAACTCGACACGCCGCAACCTTCCACTACCGATGCCATGGCGGAAACGGTGGCCGAACTGGTGCGCCAAATTGGTTACGAAGGCGATTTGATCGGGGTCGGCTTTCCATCCGTGGTGAAAAGGGGCGTGGCCCACAGTGCCGCCAACATTGACCAAAGTTGGATGAATGCCAACATAGAGGCGATTTTTTCCAAAACAACCGGGAAAAGGGTAGTGGCAGTCAACGACGCCGACGCCGCCGGCCTTTCTGAAATGAAATACGGCCGTGGCAAGGACATCATGGGTTCCGTGTTGCTCATCACCATTGGCAGCGGCCTTGGCTCGGCACTTTTTACGGATGGTCACTTGGTACGCAACACAGAGTTTGGCCACTGCAACCTCCGCAATGGCATCGCCGAACACTACGTCTCCAATCTCGCCCGCAAGCGGGAGGACATGAGCTGGGAAGTGTTTGGCAAACGTTTCAACGAATTCCTGCAAATGATAGAGCGCATCTCCTGTCCAGATCTGATCATCCTCGGCGGCGGTGTGAGCAATCGCTACGAACTTTTTTCGGAGTGGATCACCATTGAAACCGAGGTCACCACAGCCGAAATGTTCAACAATGCGGGCATCATCGGGGCGGCCTTGTACGCTTATGAAAATCGTTGACGCTTTAATTACCGCATAATTGTAAAACGGAATTCAAAAAGGCATTGAATCTGTTCGGGCTTTTCAAGCCTCGCTTGCCAGTTCATTGTGAAAAAAATCAAACGTGATGAAAAAAATACCATTCTTCTTCCTTTCGCTTTCCCTCCTATTGGCCTTTGCCGCCTGTAAAAACAAATCGAAAGGCAGTTATACCAACATAAAAATCGGGCAGCCATTTGAACTGAAAATGAACCAATCCGCCCAATTGGAAGGCGGCGATTTGAAATTGACCTTCACGGGCGTACCCGAAGATTCCCGCTGCCCGGAAGGCGTGAATTGCATTCAGGAAGGCCAGGCCAAAGTTTCGTTCGTTGCCATGACGGGCGGAGAGAGCAAACCCCTGATCATAGCTCAAAAACCATCGCAAAAGATTGTCAGCCAGACGGTTGGTAATTATACCCTGCAATTGATCATGGTGAAACCATATCCAAAGCAGGGGCAAAAGATTTTGCCCGAAGACTACTCGCTGACTTTGAACGTGAAGGGTAATTGACGCCAATTCCGATATTACGTCCCTAATGGGACGCAGGTAGGCATGGGCTTTAGGCTACCGACATTGCGTCCCTGACGGGACGGTAAACTGCTGGGTTTTCAAAAATCTCACTCTTGGGAATAAATTGATTTCCCATCCCTTCCTGGCCATAACATATTTGTAACCCCGTTAGGGGTCAAATGTCGGTAGCACAGAAAATGTCCCTTGAATTCCGTCCTGTAGGGACGCAATATCGGAAATGCCTTGAATCCATGCTGAGACTTATGCTTGCTGGAATTGTATTCTTCCCAACCTTCAAATTCGAGCGAACCACCACCAAGCAACATTTATCACTGACCCATACCTGCCTGACCACCTATTTTTGCCCAAAAAATAGTATGAGCTATCATTTCAGCAAAATTGTAAAGGAAGATTTTGAGCAAGCCGTGGTGAATGTGACCGAAGCGCTAAAGGCAGAAGGCTTCGGCGTGTTGACGGAGATTGACATCCAAGCTACTATGAAAAAAAAGCTGGAAGCCGACATCCGGCCCTACAAAATACTGGGAGCCTGCCATGCGCCGTCGGCCTACAAAGCATTGCAGGCAGAGGAGCGCATTGGGCTGATGCTGCCCTGCAACGTCACCGTGCGGGAAACAGCGGGGGGTGAGGTGGAAGTGTCGGCGGTTGACCCGGTAACCTCCATGCAGGCCATTGAAAACGCATCCCTCGGCGAAGTGGCAATGGAAGTGCGGGAAAGGTTGCAACGGGTGATAGCGGGGCTTTGAAAACGGTAGCCTATCTTTTGCGCCCCACATAGCGGACGACGGAAGCCTCGCCGAAATGGTAAAGCCCCTCCGATAGTTCGGTTTCCTCTTCTATCAACAAGACGGTTTCGAGCCCTGCAAAATCTGCCTGTATTTCTTCCGTAGAATACAACATTCGAATGTCCTTAGGGCCGCCTGCATTTTCGTTGATGGCGCTGTGCCTCAAATGATTTTTGCTAAAACCCTCCAGGATAATCGTGCCGCCGGGTTTTAAAAAAGACAAAAAGGCTTGGTGGTAGTCCCTCCTTTTTCCTGCTGGGGCATGGGCATATATCAGGCCGATGGCATCGAATTGGGCTGGGTCATATTGCATTTCCTCATAGCTAAGCACGTCGTAACGGATATGTGCGCCGTTTTTTTCGGCCAATTGCAGGGCTTTTTGTTGCCCGGCGCTGCTTTGGTCAAAAGCAAAAACCTGCCAGCCTTTTCCGGCGGCGTGGACGGCATTGCGGCCTTCCCCTTCGGCAGGCAGAAGGATGCTGCCCGCTGGCAAATGTTCAAGCTGTGTTTTAAAAAAGACATTGGGTGTTTCGCCATAGACATACGCTGCCTGGCTGTAGCGTTCGTTCCAAAATTCTTTCATGCGCTGTTCGATTTTGCTAAGAAATTAAAGCTGCATCAGCCCAGGAAGGCCGAATACATCCACACCAGTTTTTCCTGTGCCCGTATGTAGTCGCTCATCAGGGCGTTGGTACCCTCGTCGCCAGATTCTGCGGAGAGTTCGAGCAGTTCCCGTTGCAGGGGCAGGATGGTTTTAAAAGAATGCAGGATGTCTTTTACGGCCACCATGCCATCAGACACCTGTTTGCTTTCCTTGATGTCGGAGCTTTTCATATAGCCGGAATAGCAATGGCCGGGGGCATGGCCCAGGGTGAGGATGCGTTCTGCCACCTCGTCAATTTTCAGCAGGAGATCGTTGTATAATTCCTCGAATTTCAGGTGCAGTTCGAAGAACTTATCGCCCTTGATGTTCCAGTGGTATCCCCGCACATTTTGGTAAAAAATGGCATAATTGGCCAAAAGGACGTTCAGTTTTTCTGCCAGTTTTTCTGATTTTTTGGTGTCCAATCCGATGGAATTGAGTTGTTTTTTCATGATGTGGTCGTTGTTCATTTTAGCACTTTTTTGTGCTGCCAAACCAGTGTTTTGGTCACGCAGCGCAAGCAAGCTGTCGCAAAGATAAGGGACACTGCGGGAGGGTGGGGTGATGTATGTTACCCAATTATTTGAAAGGATTTCTTTGGATGGGGCATTAGCTTATCCACAAATTTTTGAACATCAACGCCAAAATCGGAAAGGGCCTTCAGTAAATTGAAATAATTCTCGTAGCTGCTTTGGGGCAACCGTTTTCGATGCGGCGACCTGAGACATCGCCAGTGCCTACCGCTACCGTTGGCGCATCGAAACGGTGTTCAAGGGCTGGAAAAGCATGCTGAATCTGGACAAGTTCTTCGAGGGCCGGGAAACAGTATCGCCGCCGAGGGCGGCCATAACCATCTACTCGATGCTCGCCTAGCTGATCTTAACAATGGGGGCCTGGTACGGATATTTTGTGAACCGGGTTTACGAGGAAAAAAAGAAATTCGTCAGCGTGCCGCTGTTCGCCGATTTTGTCAAAGAACGGTTTTGGGAAATACTTTTGGCGAGCGACCCCGATATCTTTCTCGATAAACTTGCCCGGTATTATTCCCATGGCAAACGAAAATCCTGAAAATGCTATCTTGAATTTTTGTATGCAATAAATTTAGGTTGACGCCTATGCGATTGGCATGGGGACATTCTAGCCAACTGAACTGCCGCCAAACAAAAAAGCCCCGCAAGTCATTGACCTACAAGGCTTTCGATTTTTTGAAAGCGGACCTGACGGCGGCCCGCCAGCGACCTTCCCGATTGAGAATCGGGACATTCTGACCAACTGAACTACCACCAAACAAAAAAGCCTCGCAAGTCATTGACTTATAAGGTTTTGTGATTTTTGAAAGCGGTCCTGACGGCGGCCCGCCAGCGACCTTCCCGATTGAGAATCGGGACATTCTGACCAACTGAACTACCACCAAACAAAAAAGCCTCGCAAGTCATTGACTTACAAGGCTTTCGATTTTTTGAAAGCGGTCCGGACGGGACTGTAACTCCTACTTTGAAATAATTTGTTTTTATCATAAATTATTGATAATCAATGTAATTAAAAATATTTATTCTTTATTTCAAAGCAAATAGTTGCAAGAAAAAGCGAAAAATGTTTAACCAATTGTTTAACCAACTCGATGGGATTTTGTAACTTTGGTATCATTACTAACAGTGCAAACCCTCGAAAAATGGCATCCGTAAAAGTCGTTCTCATCAAAGAAAAAATCAACAAAAAAGGAGAAGCACCGCTTTTCCTTCGAATCATCAAAGACCGCAAACCAAAATACCTTGGATTGAGCATTTATCTTGTTCCCGAACAATGGGATGAAGTGAAACAGCGCATCCGAAAATCCCATCCCAACTCAGTCCGCCTCAACAACTTCCTCGCTCAAAAAATTGCTGAGGCCGAAGGCATCGCTTTCGAACTGGAGACCGAAAAGAAAAGTGTTTCCAGCCTGGCCATTAAAGAGAACATCAAAGGCAAAACTTCGCCCAGTTTCCTGAAGTACTTCCAGGACTATCTGGAGTTGCTGAAAGACACCAAAAAGTTGGGCACCCATGATAAATCCTATTCAGTTTACCTGAAACTCAAAACCTACCTGAAAGGCCGTGACTTGACCTTCGAAGAAGTCAATTACCACTTCCTCAAGCAGTACGAAAACTACCTCAGGAACAAATTGGGGAACACCACCAACACCGTTTACTCCAACCTCAAGATTTTCCGCAAACTACTCAACGACGCCGTTCGGGAAGAAATAATAGAGCCTTATGCCAATCCATTTCCACGCTACAAACTCGCTTGGGAGAAAACAAGCAAAGAATATCTGACCGACGAGGAAATTTGTAGCATCGAAATACTTTCACTACCCGAAGACCAGGTCATCAACCACCACCGCAACATGTACATTTTTGCTGCCTATGCAGGTGGCCTGCGCATTTCAGATGTGTTGCAACTGAAATGGCAGAATTTCAACGGTACGCACGTCACCATTACCACGCAGAAAACCAAAGAGCAGATTTCCATAAAGCTGCCGAACAAGGCACTGGATTACCTTCAGAAATATCAGAGGTCAAATGCTTTGCCCACCGACTTCATTTTCCCTTTCCTGAAAAACGAAATTGATTATTCCAAGGGCGCCAGTCTCTTCAACGCCATTTCCTCCAATACAGCTTACGCCAACAAAAACCTGAAAATCATTGCCGAAAAAGCAGGCATCGAAAAGCACATCAGTTTTCACACTTCCCGCCACACCTTCGCCACCCGTGCCTTGCGGAAGGGTATGCGCATCGAGTATGTTTCAAAACTGCTGGGGCATACGGCCATCAAAACCACCCAGGTTTACGCTAAAATCGTCAACTCGGAACTGGATAAAGCGATGGACATTTTCAATGACTGACAGGAAGGCTATTTTATAAAACAAATTGTGTTTAAAATGCAATCAACTTCAAAAAGACGTAAAATGGTGCAATTATTAAAACAATTTGTTTTTATTTACTTCTTTCCCTTACCTTTGGTTCCACAACACACGAACGAAACATACTCTGTAAAAACTTAAAAATCCATGAATGCCGTTATCCTGACCCAAACGCAGTACGAGGAGCTGGTCAACCACCTTGAAGACATCAAGCAAAAGCTCAACGACCCGCAGAAAACATTTTCTGAGCAGTACCTCGACAACTCTGATTTCATCCGCATGATGAAAATCTCCCCCCGCACCGCCCAGACTTGGCGGGATGAAGGCCTCATCTCCTTCTCCCAAATCGGTAAGAAAATTTACTACAAAATTGCCGACGTCGAGGCATTTATCGAGAAGCACCACAAAAAAGCATTCAAGCTCGAAAAGCTCTGAGCCGGATTTTTTCATCCTGAAAGGACCTGTTCACCTCCCCCAGCACATACATCCATTTTTCACCTTTAAAATTTTCAAGCCATGATTATTTCAATCTTTCCATCGGGAGAGCGGGCATCTTATTGCCTGCCCTTGCCTAACATCATCCGGCATATCAAGACCGGGACTTACAAAGAAGCCGTTGCAAAAGCACGGCAGTTTTACCGTCAAATCGAAGGAAGAGGCCTCCGAGAGGCACTCGGATACATTCCCTGCTTTTCCCCCGCTGGTCATTTCAAAGGTTTGTTGCGCCGGGAAAGCCTCGTGAGTTACAGTGGTTGTATTTTGCTCGAAACAGAGCGTATCCCGAACGACCTGCTAACGGAAGTCCGCCAAATCCTTGAAAATGACCCTTACACAATGGCATGTTTTCAGAACGTCCAGGGCGACAGACTTGAAATCATCGTCCGCACCGGCGGCACGATTGAAAATTACCGGCAATACTTTCAGCAACTTTTGGAATACTTTGAACCACGGTTGCCTGTCTCTTTGAACCCAGAACCTGACTACCCGTACCGGCTTTGCAGCATGTCATTCGACCCGCTCGCCTATTTCAATCCCGGCGCATCGAATTTCCCGGCTGTACTTTCTTCGTCACCTCCTAAGCCACCTGTTCTTAAAGAACGCCTGTTGACGGTTAAGCCAGAATCAAATAGGCCACCAGTCCTGAACCCAGGATTCCCGGAGCCACCTTCCGTCCGCATTCCCATGTCCACTTTCAACTAACGAACGATGCACAATGTCTCAAGACCGCAAACTGACCCTCTTTTACCACTTCAACAAAGTCGCCGGGCATCGCACCCTCGAACAGTTGATTCAGGCGATTCAGGGCAACCACTTCAAAGACCAGGTTGCCCGAATCCGCCATTTGGCCGCTAAAGGCAAGGGCCAACAGGCCAGCAACCTCAAAAAGCAATTGCCAGCATTCACAGTTTCCGGTCATTTCAGCGACGGTCGCACCCTCGAACATTTGGTGGAATACACCCATTTCATCGTCCTCGATTTTGACAAGCTTGAAGCCGCTCAATTGGAGAAGCTGAAATCCGATTCCCGCCAAGACCGTTTCTCCATGGCCGGGTTCACGTCACCAAGCGGCAACGGCTACAAAATCGTCGTCCAGGTGGACAGCGAAGTTGGAAACCACATCGAGGCTTTTCAGCAAGTCTGTTCTTGGTTTCGTGATAACCACGGTCTGGAAATTGACCGCTCCGGCAAAGACATCACCCGCCTCTGTTTCATTTCTCACGACCCGGAAGCCTGGTTCGACCCGAACAAGGAAGTTTTTCCCGTCCTACTGCCTTTTCATCCCGACCACGGGTCGGGACCTGTGCATACCGCTGATTGTCATCCTCGCAGAGGACCTGTTCACACCATAACCAACAGCCAACAGCTACCCAATATCTTAACCCGCACCCAATCCAAAACAGCCTACACCCCCGGCAACCGCAACAACTTCCTCTACCTCTTCGCCAGCAACGCCAACCGTGCCGGCATCTCCGAAGCAGATACCCTCGCCTTTGCTCAACAGCAATTCACCGACCTCGACCCCAAAGAAATCCGCCAATCCATCACCAGCGCCTACAAACACCACACCGCTGAACATGCCACCGCCTCTTTTCATCCCGACCAAAGGTCAAGACTCATTCCATCCCAACCGAACAACCATGCCCCAACTCCCCCTCCTTCGGGAGGAGGGGGCCGGGGGGAGGCCGACCTCAATGACCTCCTCCTCACCACCCCCCTCCTCGAGCCCCAAATCTTCCCGCTCCTCCCTTCCCCACTCCTCGAAGGTTGCCAAGCCTTCGACGACCCACGGGAACGGGACGTCTTCCTCACTGGCGCCCTCGCTGTCCTTTCCGGTTGCCTGACCGGCATCGAGGGCGTATATGACCGACGCACCACCTACCCGAACCTCTTTGCCTTCATCATCGCCCCTGCCGCCAGCGGCAAATCCGCCCTCACCTTCGCCAAACAACTCGGTGACGCCGTTCACAAATCCCTCCTTCAGGAAAACGAGCTCGCCATCCAGCAGTACCGCCAGGAACTCGCCGACTACAAACTCCTCATGTCCAATTACAAACGAGGCAAGACCCTGCCCCAGGAACCCGAAAAACCACCCTTCAAAGTCCTATTCATTCCCGCCAATTCCTCCTCTGCCATGGTCATCAAACACCTGCGGGACGGCGGTGGCACGGGCATCATGTGCGAGACCGAAGCCGACACCCTCGGCAACGTGCTCAAACAGGACTGGGGCGGCTACTCCGACCTGCTCCGCAAAGCCTTCCATTTTGAAAAAATCAGCTACTCTCGGAAAGGCAGCAACGAATTTTTTGAAATAGACCAGCCCCGACTCAGCGTCGCCATCAGTGGCACACCCAACCAGATCCTCAAGCTCATCCCCTCCGTCGAGGATGGACTGTTTAGCCGCTTCCTGTTCTATTGCTTTGCCGTCCAACCCAACTGGCGGGATGTCTCTCCTGCTACCGGAGGCATTAATCTCACAGAGCACTTCGTCAGTCTGTCCGAACGTACCCTCGAAATCACCCGCTTCACTTCGGAGAATCCCGTCCTGTACCAGCTGACGCCAGACCAATGGCAAAACCTCAACGAGCGCTTCACCCGCCTGCTCCAGGAAACCAATGCCTTCTTTGGCACGGAAAGCCTGTCGAGCATAAAGCGGCTCGGAGCTATCCTCTTCCGCATCGCTATGACGCTCACCGCCTGTCGCCGCTTCGAGAATGGCGATGCCTCACCCACTGCCACTTGTGACGAAGCCGACTTTCAGGCTGCTTCGCTGCTGGTGGAGGCTTACTTGCAACATGCTTTGTTCTTGTTTGAGAAATTGCCGAGGGAGGCGGTATCCGCCTTTAATCAATTGCCCAACCACAAACGGGAGCTATTTAAAAAATTGCCTCCCCAGTTTCAACGGAAAGAAGCCATCCAACTGGGCGAAAGCCTCGGCATGAGCGAAAGCACGGTGGATAGATTTCTGAAGATGCTGACGGAGGCTGGAGGGCTGTCACAGCAGGAGTATGGTAGTTATGCCAAAGTGACAAAGTTGCCAAAGTGAGGAAGTTGACTTTGGCAGTTTGTCAAGTTTGTCACTTTGGCAGCGATTTTCAATACGCCCATTTTGCACCACACACCTTTTCCCAGTACCTTTGCCGCTCGATGAAAATAACCATCCACCTATTCACTGTCTATATGTTCGCCCTGGCGCTCGTGCCCTGCGGCGACGGTGGTGGTGGTATCGTGGAAATTGCCAACCATTTTTTCGGCATCGAACACCGGGATGCTTCTGACCATGAGCAGCATTCCAATACCTGCAACGACGACCTTTGCTCGCCTTTCTGCGTTTGCAGTTGCTGTTCGTCGGTACTGGATGCCCCGGCCAAGCTGCCTTTTCTGGTCAGGCCGCTGGCCTCCATTCCTGACACGAAGCCTTCCTTCGTTCCAAATTTCATCCATTCCTCTTTTCCAGCCTTCATCTGGCAGCCGCCCCGGTTTTGTTGAACCCTTTTTAGCAGGACACCCACGCCTGCACCTCTCGCATTTACAGGTTTAACAAAACATTAATTTCAATATGTTTGATAAGATAATCGCTTATTCGATTCAGAATAAGTTCGTGGTAGGGCTATTGGTAGTGGCCCTTATCGTGTGGGGGGTATTCTCCCTGCGCCAACTGCCCATTGATGCCGTGCCCGACATCACCAACAACCAGGTACAGGTCATCACCATTTCCCCGACCCTGGCCACCCAGGAAGTGGAGCAGTTCATCACCACCCCGATTGAACTGTCCCTGCAAAATATCCAGCAACTGGTCGAGATACGCTCCATTTCCCGCTTCGGGCTGTCCGTCGTGACGGTCGTTTTTGAGGAAAAAATGGATGTCTATCTGGCCAGACAACTGGTCGGGGAGTACCTGAAAGAAGCCGAAAGCAACATCCCCGCCGGGCTGGGCACGCCCGAAATGGCGCCTATTTCCACCGGGCTGGGAGAGATTTACCAGTACGTCGTCCGCCCCGAAGAAGGGTACGAGGATAAATTTACCCCGACCGATTTGCGCACCATCCAGGACTGGATTGTGAGACGCCAGCTATCCGGCATCGAGGGTGTGGTCGAGGTCAACACGATGGGCGGTTTTTTGAAACAGTACGAGGTGGCCGTGAAACCCAACCTGCTCAAATCCATCGGCATCAGCATCACCGATGTGTTCGATGCATTGGAAAACAGCAACGAAAACACGGGCGGGGCCTACATCGAAAAGAACCCGAGCACCTACTACATCCGCACCAACGGCATCGTCAAAACACTGGCCGACATTGAGAACATCGTGGTGGACGTGCGCAACGGCAGGCCCATTTTGATAAAAGATGTGGCCACCGTCCAGTTCGGCAAAGCCCCCCGCTATGGCGCCCTGACCCGTGACGGCGAAGAGGCCGTCGGTGGCCGGGTGATGATGCTCAAGGGCGCCAACTCGGCCGCTGTCACCGACCGGGTGAAGGAGCGGGTGGTACAAATCCAGAAATCGCTGCCCGAAGGGGTGGTCATCGAGCCTTACTTAGTGCGGGACAAACTCGTGTCCACCGCCATCGGCACGGTGAAGAAAAACCTGCTGGAAGGCGGCCTGATAGTCATCTTCATCCTGGTGCTGATGCTGGGCAACTGGCGGGCGGGGCTGATTGTGGCCTCCGTCATCCCGCTGTCCATGCTGTTTGCCGTTTCGATGATGAACGTGCTGGGCATCTCCGCCAACCTGATGAGCCTGGGGGCGATAGATTTCGGGCTGATAGTGGACGGGGCGGTCATCATCGTCGAGGCGATTGTCCACCGGCTGCAGGTGGGCTTTGCGGGGCAAAAACTGACAGCCGCCCAGATGGACAAAGAGGTGCAGACCGCCTCCATCAAAATCAGGAGTTCGGCCGCCTTCGGCGAAATCATCATCCTGATGGTCTATATCCCCATCCTGGCGCTGGTGGGCATCGAGGGCAAAATGTTCAAGCCCATGGCGGAGACCGTCATGCTGGCCATCGGCGGGGCTTTGGTGCTGTCACTCACCTACGTGCCGATGATGTCCGCCCTGTTTTTGAACAAAAAAATCAGCGACAAAAAGACCATTGCCGACCACATCATCGCCTTCAACCAAAGGCTGTACACCCCTGTGCTGCGCCTTGCGCTGCGCTTCAAGGCCGCATTCGTGCTGGCCACCGTGGCCCTGTTTGCCATCAGCCTGTTTGTTTTCAGCCGGATGGGGGGCGAATTCATCCCCACGCTGGAGGAAGGCGATTTGGCCATGCAGCAAATCTTGCCGCCCGGCACCTCACTGTCGCAGAGCATCGAGATGTCCAAGATGATTCAGAAAAAACTGATGAATGATTTTCCTGAAATCCAGGACGTGGTCACCAACATCGGTGCGGCCGAGATACCCACCGACCCGATGCCCGTCGAAATAGGGGACTATGTGATGGTGATGAAACCCAAGGATGAATGGACTTCTGCTTCCACCAGGCAGGAGATGTTTGAAAAAATCGAAAAATCGCTGAGCGTCATCCCCGGCGTGGGCTACGAGTTTTCGCAGCCCATCCAGCTCCGCTTCAACGAGTTGATGACCGGCTCGAAGGCAGACATTGCCATCAAGCTCTACGGGCAGGATTTGGACCTGCTGTACAGCAAGGCAAAGAAAGCCGAAAAGGTCATCAACCGGATTGACGGCGTGGGCACGGTCAATGTCGAGCAGACCATCGGCATGCCGCAAATCATCATCAATTTCAAGTACGACAAAATGGCGCAGTACGGCCTGCAGGTGAAGGAGGTCAACCAGGTCGTCAGGGCAGCCTTCGCCGGGGAAAGCGCCGGGATAGTTTACGAAGGCGAAAGGCGCTTCGATTTGGTGGTGCGCCTCGACGAAAGCTACCGCCAGGACCTCGACAACGTGCAGAACCTGTACATCACGCTGGGCAACGGCACACAGGTGCCGCTGCAAGCGGTCGCCGATGTGGAACTGATTGACGCCCCCATGCAGATTTCACGGGAAAACACCAACCGCCGCATCGTCATCGGCGTGAACGTGGGGGATACCGATGTCGAAACGTTGGTGGAAAAAATCCAGGCGGCGCTCGATGCCGAAATTGATTTGCCATCGGGCTATTACTTCACCTACGGCGGCCAGTTTGAAAACCTCAAAGCCGCCAATGCCCGCCTGATGATAGCGGTGCCGATTGCGCTGGCGCTCATTTTCATCCTGCTCTTTTTCACCTTCGGCTCGCTGTCGCAGGCCGCCCTCATTTTCACCGCCATCCCCCTTTCCGCCATTGGCGGCATCTGGGCGCTGGAACTCCGGGGCATGCCTTTCAGCATTTCGGCGGGCATCGGATTTATCGCCCTGTTCGGGGTAGCGGTGCTGAACGGCATCGTGCTGATTGGCTATTTCAACCAATTGAAAGAGGAAGGGATGACCGATATCCGGGAGCGCATCATCAAGGGGACGAGCGTCCGGCTGCGGCCCGTCCTGATGACAGCCTCGGTCGCCTCGCTGGGCTTTTTGCCGATGGCGCTTTCCAATTCCGGTGGGGCGGAAGTGCAGCGGCCGCTGGCTACCGTCGTGATTGGCGGGCTGATAACTGCGACCTTCTTGACACTGGTCGTCCTGCCGATTCTGTACAGTTGGCTGTCCAAATGGAAGGAGCAAAAAAGCAGGGCAACGCTGCCACCGGCCGGGGCAATGGTTTTGCTGCCGCTACTGTTCTTCGGCTTGCAGGCCCAGGCCCAGCAAAGACCCATCACGGCTGACGAAGCGGTGCAAACGGCGCTGGCCAACCACCCTTCCGTCCGTGCTGCCGGGCTGCAAATACAGACCAGCCAGGCCCTGCAAAACCTGCCGTACAGCCCCGGTACGACGGAAATCAACTACCAGGGCGACGGGCTGTTCCGGGAAAACGGGCAGCGGGTCAACCAGGTAGGTTTTCTGCAAAACCTGCCCAACCCGGCCGTCAACAAAGCCCACAATGCGCTCCAGGACGAGGTGGTGAAATCGAACACCCTGCAAAAGTCGCTGACCGAAAGCGAACTGCGCCTCCAGGTGCGGCAGGTTTACTTCGACCTCCAGCAAAAAATGGAACTGAGGGCGCTTTACCAACAGCTTGCCCGTACTTATTCCGGCTATTTTGAAATAGCAAAAAAACGGGTGGACGTGGGCGCCGCCAATGCCATCGAGACGCTCACCATCCAGTCGGCCATGAACGAGTACAGGCTGTTGGAGCGGCAGGCCGGTATGGAAATATCCACCCTGGAGCAGCAGCTCAAGGTGCTGCTGAACACGGACGAAAACGTGACCGCCACCGATAGTTTGCAGATGCTCCCTTATGCCCCGCAAGCTGACATCAACACCTTGCGAGTACAGTTGGCACAACAGGAAGTGGAGGTGGAACAAGCCCTCGTGCCGGTGATTAAATCGGGCATGAAACCCAGTTTCAACATCGGCTACGCTGCCCAGAACTACTTCGATGGCGGGTGGCTGTACGGGGCACAGGCAGGGGTGCAGGTCCCATTGTTCAACAAGCCGGTAAAAAAACGGCTGGAAGCCCAGCAGTTGCAGGTGGAAGTGGCCAACGCCCGCTACGAAGCTGAACGGTTGGGCGCCGGGCGGCAGTTGCTCTCCGTTGACAATTCCATCCGGCTCTATGCGGAGGGGGCCAATTATTACCGGGAACAGCTTTCGACCATCAACCCGGAAATCGAGCGGATATCCGAACTGAACTACCAGGCGGGTGAAATATCCTACCTCGAACTGCTCAACACCCTGAAACTGCTGGCCAGCAACAACAAGGGCTACTGGGAACAGGTGCTGGCGCACAACCAGTCCGTTGCGCTTTATCAATTTCTTTCAAATCAATAAAATCATTTTTCAAGATGAAAATCATAAATAATTCAATCCTGTCAATCTTGTCCATAACGGCCCTGCTGCTGCTCTTTTCCTGCGGCGGCGGGCACACCGAAGGCGACGGCCACAATCACGGCGATGAAGCGGAAGCAGGGGCACACGCCGGGGAAGAGGAGCATCAGGAAGGGGAAATCCACCTTACGCCGGAACAGATAAAAACCATGAACATCCAGTTCGGCGGCGTTTCACAAATCAAAATCAATGACTTCGTGAGCGCAACGGGGACGTTGGGCCTGCCCCCGAATGCCCTGACTTCCGTGAGCGCAAAAGCAAGCGGTTTCATCAAAGACAGCAAAAAGTACGTGGAGGGCATGTACGTAAAAAAGGGCGTGGTCATGGCCTATCTGGAAAACCCGGAGTTCATCCAGCACCAACGGGAATACCTCGAAACAGCCGCCGAACTGACCTACCTGCGCCAGGAACTCGAACGCCAGCAGACGCTGGTGGATGCCAATGCCGGGGTGAAAAAAAACCTGCAAAAACTGCAATCGGAGGTCGGCGTGAAAACGGCCACCCTGAAAGGGATTGGCAAGCAACTGGCCTACCTGGGCATCAACGTTTCCGGCCTGTCGCCCGACAACATCGTAGAACGGATTGCCATTCTGGCCCCCATGACAGGCTACATTACTTCCATCAAAATGCACGACGGCATGTACGTCACCCCCGAACTGGAACTCATGGAGATTGTCAACGAAGACCACCTGCACCTCGAACTGGACGTTTTTGAAAAAGACATTGCCCAGGTGAAGGAAGGGCAGCGAATCAGCTACACCGTCCCGGCCTTGGGCAATACGGTGTACGAGGGCGAAGTGAACATCATTGGCAAGGAGTTCAATACCGCCAACAAGACCGTCCGCATCCACGGGCATTTGGAAAAGGTGCGCTCCAAATTCATCAAAGACCTGTTCATCGAGGCAAAAATCTGGCTCACCGACCAGACGGTTCAGGCCGTGCCGGAAAAGGCCATCATCAAGGACGGCGCCTCCTCTTATGTCTATGTAGCAAACGACCAGCAGGGTGGCGACGAGGTCAAGTTTGAAAAACTGCGGGTCGTGCCCGGCGTCACCGACAAAGGTTTCACCTCCGTGAAACTGATTGACCCGGTGCCGGACGGGATGAAAATCGTGACCGAGGGGGCATTCTTCGTGTATGCCCAGTCGAAGGCCGGGGAATTGGAGCACGAGCATTGACCGGACGCCCGGTGGCCGTTCCTACGGGGCTTGCCACCGGGCCTGTTCTTCATTTTAAAACGTAAAAAAATCATGAAAAAACTGCAACTCGATATCCCCCTCCTCCTCCCGGAAATCCCCGACGAAAAAGACCTTTGCATTGACCGCCTCATTTCCACGTTGGAAGAAAAAGACGGCATCGAAAAAGCCCATGTCAAGGACGGCGAGCCTGCCGAACTCTGCATCCACTACGACCCTGACCGCATCCCGCTGGAAAAGGTGAAAGCCATTGCCAGGCAGAGCGGGGCAGAACTCACTGGCCGCTTCCGCCACCTCCTGCTCGACGTGCAGGGCATCCGCCACCAGCGCCATGCCCGGCAGGTGGGCGAAACGCTCGAACGGCAGCCCGGCATCGTCGAGGCCGTGGCCTCTGCCGCCGGAACATTGCGCATCGAGTTCGACACGCAGCAAACCGACCTGCAAAAAGTCGAAGCTGCTGTCCGAAAGGCGGGGCTGACCATTTCGAAAAAAAAGCCCGCCGAACAGCACGACAACAAGCCGGGAGAAAGACACGGCCACGAGGAAAGCGAAGAAGAAGGCCATGCCCACGGCGGCATCTTCGGCGAAAAAACCGAACTGATTTTTGCCATCCTGAGCGGGGCGCTGCTCGGCATTGGGTTCGGGCTGTCGTTCGTGGAGGGCTTGCCGGGCTGGGCATCGCTGGTTTGTTACATCGGGGCCTACTTTTTCGGAGGTTTTTTCACGGCGAAAGAGGCTTTTGAAACCATCCGCCGGGGCGGATTTGAAATTGATTTCCTGATGCTGGTGGCGGCTGGCGGTGCGGCCATCCTTGGCGAGTGGGCGGAAGGGGCGTTCCTGCTGTTCCTGTTCAGCCTCGGCCATGCGCTGGAGCATTTTGCCATGGAAAAAGCGAGGAAGTCCATCGCTGCACTGGCGAATTTAGCGCCGCCAACGGCGCTGGTGAAACGAAACGGCGAAACGATGGAGGTGGGCATCGAGGAATTGAAAATCGGCGACCTCGTCGTCGTCAAACCCAACACCAAAATCGCCGCCGACGGGGTGGTGGTGAAGGGAGAAAGCGCCGTCAACCAAGCGCCCATCACGGGCGAGAGTGTGCCAGTGGACAAATTTCCATCGTCCAATCCTGACAAGGATTTCAAAGATTTGAGCGGCATCCCTGCCGAACATCGAGCCTTCGCAGGGGCTATCAATGGCGCAGGCGTGTTGGAAGTGAAGGTGCTGAAAGAGGCCAAGGACAGCACCCTTTCCCGCCTGATAAAACTGGTGAAAGAAGCCGAAACGCAGAAGTCGCCGACGCAGCTTTTCACCGACCGTTTCGAGAAGTGGTTCGTCCCGGCGGTGCTGGCGCTGGTGGTGCTGCTCTGCTTTGCCTTTTTGGTGCTGGACGAGCCGTTCAGCCAAAGTTTTTACCGGGCAATGGCGGTGCTGGTGGCGGCCTCGCCCTGCGCCCTGGCCATTTCGACGCCGAGCGCCGTGCTGGCTGGCGTGGCGAGGGCGGCAAGGGCGGG
>JBGSKQ010000105.1:0-49561 GCA_041741095.1 Saprospiraceae bacterium | reverse complement strand
TTCATCCCAGGCATTTTGCCCAGTATTGCATCGATGGGTCTTGTACTCATTGGGTGAAAAGTTCTTCGTTCAAGTTGTGGTAAACTCAAACTTAGAATTTTCACCCTTCTTGACCCCTAAAACTTTCACGGACTATTGTTTCATGTATCACTTTTTTAAATTTGGAAGGTAATTGGCCATATTAGGTAGGGACTGCAATCTTCTTCAATTTTTGGGAATTAAACAACCTCATTTTTCCTGCGTGGAATTGATTTTCAGCAATGCAAAAAGCCATGTTTGCGCACATGGCTTTTGCATTCTGTCCCGGAGACGATCTGATTTGGGCTGATTAAATAAATTCTTTTTCCAGTTCTATGGCTTTTGGAAAAAGGATGTTGTTTTCCAAATGGATGTGCTTGTGGAGGTCGGTTTCAAATTCTTGTAGGGTAGCAAAAGCAACCCGATAGGTGGTGCAGGCGTCCGATGGAGGATTGTAGTTATTGGTAAGCTTTTCAATTTCCCTGAACCTTTCGCCTTCCGTATCGTGTTCCTGATGCATCATGGCAATCGGGTTTTTGACGCTAAAATGAGGTGGGTTTTTATGTGGCTGCTGCTCCATTTTTGCCCTGAACATGCGCCGGATCATGGGGAACAGGATCATCTCTTCCTTTTGCATGTGCGAACTTAAGTCTGCTGCCGATGCCTCGAATATTTCATGGATCTCGAACAATTCGGGATGCCGCCCACCGTGTACCCGGCAAAGTTTTTCGAGCCATGCCTGTAGCAGCGGTATTTTTTCCAACACATAGCGGTGGTGCTTTTTTTCGATATAGTCCACCAGCAAGTCGAGCGGCCAGGAGTTGTAGCCGAGGCCGTCGTATTGGTTTTGTTCCAATGCGGCTTTAAGTTCCTTTTCTACCGTTTCGACATCGAGTTTTTTGGACTCGCAGGCATGTGCGAGGGTAGTGCCGCCCTTGCAGCAGAAATCTATTTTGTATTTGGCAAATACCGCCGATGCTTTGTAATCCTGTGCCACCAGATTGCCGACGGTTTCGTTCAATAAGTTGATCATGATGATTTGAATTTATCTTTTTAAATAAGTTGTTCCAATGTCCAGGCCGTTTGACAAATCGGCCAGCGTAGTACTTTCGAGCATGGCCTTCAGCTCGTCCCGCACCACTTTAAATTGATGGTGGATGGGGCAAGGTTGTGCTTCCGAACAGGTTTTCAGGCCCAATCCGCAGCCAGTGAAAATCTTGTCGCCATCAATGGCCCCAACAATTTGGGAAAGGCAGATTTCCTCCTGGCGGCTGCCAAGTTTGAAGCCGCCCGCCTTGCCCTTCACAGAATGCAGTAGTTTTTGTTTTCTCAATTGCTGCAAAATTTTGGCGGTAAAAGCTTCGGGCGATTCGATGCTGGCAGCTATTTCTTTTAAGCTGACGAGCCTTCCGTCGGAACTTTGCCGGGCGAGGGAAATCATCGCCTTGATGCCATATTCACAAGCTTTTGAAAACATTTTCTATCATTTTGGAACAAAGTTATTTTAATCGGATAAATTTGTCCGATTTAATGACAAAAGTCACCAAGTTCAATTTTTGAAATGACAGCAGCAGCATCAAAAAAAATATTGCGGGCAGCCATGCTTCAACAGCGGGAGGCGCTTCCCCGCAGCGAACGCAACGCTTTTTCCACGGCGATTTGCCAAAAATTATGGGCAATGATTCAGGAACGGGAAGCTAGGGTCGTCCATAGTTATTTGACGATGGGGACGGAGGTAAATGTCTTGCCTTTGCTCGAAAAGTTATTGACTAAGGGCATCAAGGTTGTCGTACCTAAAACCCTCAAAAAGAGGCAGTTGCAAAATTTGGAACTGAAAAACCTAAAAGATATGGAGCCTGGAATTTTTGGCACCTACCACCCCAAAAACGGCCTGGAATACACGGGGAAGTTTGATTTCATTATTGTGGTAGGATTGGCATTTGACCAAACGGGCTACCGGGTAGGGTACGGCGGCGGTTACTACGACACCTTCCTCGCCGATCAGGGAGAAGCATACAAGGTGGGCGTTTGCTATCCATTTCAAATGGTGGAAAAAGTGCCTTTGGAAGCCCACGACATACGGCTGGACGAGGTGGTTTTTTAATAAGAATTCACAGATCATACTGTCCCAACCATCCCTTTCGGCCATGCTCCGATTCGCCACCAAAAATGACAACATCGCTAATGCCTCTTCCCGAAAAACGGAAGACCTCATAGCCGCCTTCTTTGGCGTGGCTGAACTCAATCGGCTTCGAACGGCTGGTTGTCAGAAGGAAATAGGCTGGGGCTTCCTTTAACTTAAATTTGATTTCTCGGTCATAGCCTTTGCCCTGCACAGTTGCTACGGCAGTTGAAAAATCATCAAAGGCATATTCGGTTTGGCCATAATTGATGAGTGGTTGTTTTGGAAAGGCAGTTTTGTCCAATGGCTTTTCCAACAGTTGCCATGTTGGGTCATCGGGAAAATGGTTTTGGGCAAACCAGGCTGGAGTTGTTTTGAAAAAGCCCGTGCCCACTTTGCGAGTAAATTTTTTAACCTCCGCATCAGTATATCCAGCAGCCCAAGTGGCGTCGAGCAAGTGCCATTGGCCGTCTATTTTCACGGCATTCCAGGCGTGTTTGTTATTGTGTGAGCTACGGTATGGCCTGTGAAAATCACGGGCAACGCCATGTACCACCTCCGCTTCGAGGCCCACGGCAAGGCACATCGCCTTGAACAATTGGCTGTAATCCTCGCACACACCTTTTTTGGATTTTGCGGTGGCTTCGATTTCTTTTTGTGCCTGTTCCAGGATTTTTCGTTCCAATTCCGCTTTTGAGGTAGCCCTGATTTCCGGCCGGCGGGGATTGTGGAATTTGGTGCAATCGTAGCGCACGTTATGGGCTATCCAGGTAAAAATTGCCTCGGCCTTGTCGGCTTCTGTTTGAAACGGGGCGGTCAATTGCCTGGCCAAATTGGCGGCATCGGAATAGGGCTGGTCAAACTCCGCAGCATAGCTGGTAGCAGTGGGGAGAAGAGCTTCCTGCAAATAGGATTGTTGTACAAAAACAAAAAGGAAGCAAGCAGTGGAAAGGTGGTTTTTTAAAGAAGTCATCATGGCTTGTTCGTGTTTTTTGAAATGTTTGTTCCCAAAACGCAAGAACGCCTTACCTGGGTATAAGTTGTGTTAATATTCTTCGTCGCCCCTTGATTCTTGCTGCGATTCGTACAGGCCCTCCATGCTCCTCATTTTTGACAAATAGCCATAAAAAAGCGCAAATGAAAAACCCGCCAACAAAGCTGCCAGGGTCGGCTGTACGCTGGCCAGCCAATCGTAAACGCCGTGCAGGATGGCAGCCACCAAAAGCCCAGAAATGATCAATGCTGCCACCCTTTCTTTCTTGATAACGGCTGTTGCTACAAAATAAGCCACTATGCCTGACCACACCGCATGGCAAAATACCAGGGAAACGGCCCGTAGCATGGTCACCACCATTGCATTTTGTACTCCTGTGACAAGGCCCTCCACACCATAATCACGGGTGAGGGAGTAAGTGGAAAAAACGGCGTTTTCGCCATAATGGAGGTTTTCAAAAGCAGCAAAACCCAATCCCGAAAACACGCCCAAGGTTATCAAATGGATTGGTTTTAGGTTGATTTTCAGGAACTTAATCACAATCAGCAAAGGCAGGGCTTTGAGCATTTCTTCCCAAACACCCACTTGGAAAATAAAGCCAATTAATGACACCAGGGTATTGCGGCTATCCGGCATGGCCAGGTAAAAATTGGGCAAGAGGGTGCGGTATAAGAACAGCAACAGCCAAATGCCAGCAATGCCCGTAAAGAAAAACGCAGCTACGGCCAGCCTCCAGTTGCCTTGATCGTTCAACACGAATTTTTTCAAAATAACGCCCCAAACAAAGGCAAAAAACAAGGCAAACAAAGTGAGCTGCGCTGTCGGATCCTGCACCGTCACGATGAGCAATGGGATAATGCCCAACAGCGTGACCGCCCAAAAAACAAAGTCTTTCAGCAATAATGAAATGTTGTTGTGGTCAATGGGCATGATCTCCTCTTTGAAGCTGATATGCTTGAGATCTTCAAAGATTTCCTTGGCTTGTTTGGCGCTGTTTTCAAAAATTTGGTTGCTGCTGATTTTTGCCTTTGGCGAGTCATGCGTGAAAACTGGGATTTCCGCAACGGCGGCGGGCGTTTCTTCATTTTTTACCAAAAAAGGTACTTGCACGGACAGGTAACAAGTCGGGCATTCGATGGAGGAACCGCTGAAGGCTGCGTCGGCTTCGAGTGGGTGCCGACAAGATGGGCAATGGAACTTGACAGTTGACATTTGGCTGCTTTTGAACATGAAAAATTTAACCGCCACCAATTTCAAGAAAAATTTTCAAATCAGCCTATTGATGCGATTCTTTCTATTTTCCCGCCAAAAAGTAACATGGAAGTTCCCGCTGCTTTTACGGAAAGGATGAAATCTACGCTCGGAGACGAATTTCCAGCGTTTGTGGCTTCCTTGGAAAACCCACCATCCTTGAGTGTGCGATACCATCCCGACAAGGTGATAGATGCTTTCCCAGGTGCCAAGCCAGTGCCTTGGCACCCAAGTGGCAGGTACTTGATTGAGCGGCCATCGTTTACGCTCGATCCGGCTTTTCATGCTGGGGCTTATTACGTTCAGGAGGCATCGTCCATGTTTTTGTACGAAGCTTTGCGGCAAACAATTGATTTATCAAAAAAGCTGAAAGTGTTGGATTTATGCGCTGCTCCGGGCGGGAAAAGCACTTTGTTGCTATCGGCCATATCGAGATCGGGATTTGTTCTGGCCAATGAAGCCATCCGAAATAGGGTAGGGGCCTTGAACCAAAACCTGGAAAAATGGGGCTTGGCCAATTCGGCGGTCGCCAACCACGATCCGGCTGACTTGGCAGCATTGGCCGGATTCTTTGACGTGGTGCTGGTGGATGCGCCCTGCTCTGGCGAAGGACTTTTTAGGAAGGACGCCAATGCCGTGAACGAATGGTCGGTACACAACATAAACCTTTGCAGCGCCCGACAACAACGAATTTTGGAAGAAGCAAAAAATTTGGTCAGCCCAGGCGGCTTGCTGATTTACTCTACCTGCACATTTAACCCAGAGGAGAATGAAAAAAAGGTGCAATGGCTCGTTACAGAAGATGGGTTTGAATATTGCCCTTTGGTTTTGGAGGAGAAGTGGGGCATTGTTGACACAAACTTTGGCTACCAATTTTACCCTCATAAAACCCGTGGAGAAGGCTTTTTTATTGCTTGTTTAAGAAAAAAAGACGGTGCCCCGCTCTCCAATAAAACAGCCAACAGCCCCTTTAGGCAATGGAAAAAACTGGGCAGCAAGGAGGTCGAAAATTTATCGGATTGGATAAACGACACCGTGTATTTTGTTTTTTTTGAAAAACCCGACCAGACCATCACTGCCATACCGGCTGCACAAATGGAGAATTTTGAAACAATTGGTAAGGTGCTAAACCGCCGTGCATTTGGCCTGAATATGGGCAGTTTTAAAAAACTTGATTTTATTCCTTCCCATGAATTGGCCTTAAGCTTACATGCCCATCCGCAATTGCCCAGTATTGAATTGGATAAAGTTAGTGCCTTGCAATATTTGAGAAAAGATAATTTCGACATTGATACTTCTGCAAAAGGCTGGCACTTGGTCAAGCATAACGGACTTAGCCTTGGCTGGGCCAAATTGTTGGGTAACCGCATCAATAATTACCTGCCCAATGAATGGCGGGTGCGGATGAGATAGGTGGGATGTAGCGAAGTAGAGATTCCGTACATGTTTCGGGAAGACAGGACAAAAAAATGGCCGTCACTGTGAACGGCCATTGATTGAATATTAACCTGTTATTTAAAAGGGAACAAAAATCTAATCTCAAGCAAGTTTTGCCATGTCCCTCACCAAGATTTTACCCCTGTTGAAATAAATCAAATCGGACTTGCGCAGTTCGTTCAGCACCAGGGTCACCGTTTGGCGGGAGGTGCAGGTGATATTGGCAATATCCTGATGGGTGAGGGAGTGCTTGAGCAGCATTTCGAAGCCTATTGGGCGCCCGCTATGTTCCACAGAATCTTTGATAAACTCGACAATGCGGGTGCGGGCATCCTTGAAGATAAGCGATTCCAATTTGGTTTCGGCCCGCATCAGGCGGTTGCCGAAAAGGGTCATTACCTTGTCGCACAATTGGAAATTGCTGCGCATCAATTTTTTCAGATCTTCTACTTTCAACATATAGACATGCACTTCTTCCCGCAGTGCCTGTGCGAAGTCCTGGCGCCTGGTCTCGCCGATAATGCCCAGTTCGCCGAACATGGCCAAGGGTTGGAACAAAGACTTGATGACCTCCTTGCCGTCAACAGAATGAGTGGCGATTTTTAACATGCCTTTGGCCAGGAAAAAAATTGATTCGGATGGTTCGTCGGGCAGGTATATATAGCTGAATTTGGGTTTCACTTTATACTCGGCCATGGAGTCGAGGCGGCGTTTTTCTTCATCGTTCAGGCAATCAAACAAGGGAAATTGGGAAAGTGTCACTATAGAAGAAGTAGATACTAAGTTCATTTTCTTTTGAATTTAATTGTGTAGTTAAAATTGGATTTCGCATTCTCGCTGGTAATGACACGAAATTTTAACGACACCCCTATTCAAAAGATAATTTTTTTAAAATGAGGATAAAGAAAGAATAAAACACAGGGCCAATACAAAAAGGCAGGCTTTTGGAAAAGCTTCATTTTCAGGGGAGCATAGCCCAATCTTGCACAATTAGTAAAATTTTCTGCGGAATCAGTCGCCCAAATCGGAAGAGTTGACAGAAGTGCTGTACCCAGCGAAAATACCCTCGCCGTTTTCGATGTTGTCGTCCACATAAACTCCTTCGGAAAGCGGCCCATTCTTAGGATTTGATTGGCGGGTGATGGACAGGTGGTAGTTGTAGTAAGCTTCAGAAACGCTGCGCAATTCGACGAGGAAATTGCCCGGTATGTATTGCGAAGCATTCAGGGAATAATCGCCGTTGAGGTAAAAGGTCACTTTACTGCCGTTGAAACTTTCGTCCTTGATGAGGAAACTGCCATTGTCAAAATGTTTGACCAAAGGTTGGCTGGCGTTGTCGAGATCAATGCGCTGTGGGCGGACCAAGGTAACATTGGGCGAAAGGATGGTGTCGCCGTTGCTGTCAAGGGAATATGATTGGAGTTCCTGGTAAAAAACAAGGTGGTAAAAATTCCGGATTTCGACTGGATCTGAAAAAGTGACGGCGATTTTAAAATTGATAGATAAATCGTTGGTGCCACGGCCCTTAAAAACAGGCGAAAAATCTACTGATTGTATGGGCACCGTGGCGGGGATGCTACTTGTGGCAGTAACTGAAGTAAAACCAGGGGCACTCACTATGATGGTATAAGTTTCACCAATGATTGGGGCCAGGTTTTTTGATTTGTAAAAAGGTTGGCCGCTATCTGACACCAGCTCTAAAATCTCAACCAATTCATTGCCTGTAAAGACCATCACCGTTGCATTGGTCACAAATTCTGCGTCTTTGGTGTCCTGCACTGACTTTGTCTTGGACACATATACCTGCAAATCTTTCTCTTGGGTAAAATGGCTTATAACGACAAGACGGGCATCTTCATTGACCTCAAGCTCAAGCGGTTCTTCGCATGAAAACAGGCCGATGGTACTTAAAATTGAAAGGAGGAGGAAGTAGTTTCGCAACATGGTGTCCCTGTATTTTTGCCGTTCACCCGTCAAAGTTCGTCTTTTTATTCTGGAAAAGTAAAGAACGGGCAATTATTTTTTGGCTTACAATTTTTTAAAATAAGCCCTTCAACCATTTTAAGACAGTGCTGTTTGGCATAACGGTTTGTGAAGGCCATGAATTCCCTGGTATTTTGCTTTAAAAGTTACTTTTAGAACGATACTTTTGCGGCCTCAAAACCGAAATGGTTATTCCATTTTTACATTAGTTTATAAAACCACAAAGAAGATAAAATGGCAAAAACACTGCAACTTAGGGAAGCCCTCCGGGAAGCTATGTCGGAGGAAATGAGAAGGGATCCCAACGTTTTCCTCATGGGCGAAGAGGTGGCGGAGTACAATGGTGCCTACAAGGTGAGCAAAGGCATGTTGGAAGAATTTGGCCCAAAACGGGTCATTGATACCCCTATCGCCGAATTGGGCTTTGCTGGCATCGGCGTCGGTGCGGCCATGAACGGCCTTCGTCCCATCGTGGAATTTATGACCTGGAACTTTGCCGTTTTGGCCTTCGATCAGATCGTGAACAATGCCGCCAAAACCTTGTCCCAATCGGCTGGTAATTTCATGTGCCCGATTGTTTTCAGAGGGCCGTCAGGCGCTGCCGGGCAGTTGGCACAACAGCATTCCCAGACCTTTGAAAGCTGGTTGGGCAATGTGCCGGGGCTGAAAGTCATTTCTACCATAGATGTTGCCGATTCAAAAGGGCTTTTAAAATCGGCCATCCGTGACAACGATCCCGTTTGTTTCATGGAATCCGAAATCTTGTACGGTCACAAAGGCGAGGTACCTGAGGGCGAATACCTGGTGCCAATCGGTGTGGCCGCTGTCCGACGGGAAGGCAGCGACGTGACCATTGTTTCCTTCAACAAAATGGTGCTGGAAGCACTGAAAGCCGCCGAGGAACTGGAGAAAGATGGCATCTCTGCCGAGGTGATTGACCTGCGCACCATCCGCCCATTGGACTACAAAACCATCGTGGAATCTGTGAAAAAAACCAACCGCCTCGTGGTGGTGGACGAATCATGGCCCCTTTATGGAGTGTCCGCCGAGGTAGCTTATGAGGTGCAAAAATATGCCTTCGATTATTTGGATGCCCCCGTTACCAGGGTCAATTCAGCCGATACTTCCTTGAGTTATGCGCCCACTTTTGTGGAAGAATATATGCCTAATCCTACCAAAATAATCAAGGCCGTGAAAGAGGTCATGTACGCTGTGGCTTAACGATGAACGATGAACTATGAATGATGAACAGGGGAGCAAAGGCACTGTAATAGGGTTGTTCATAGTTCATCATTCATCGTTCATAGTTCCAAGAACGCTTTATCAAGGTCTTCCATCAACCAATCCGGGTCTTCCAAGCCAATGTAAAACCTGACCATCGTAAAAGGGTAGGGCGGGTTTTCCCTTCCTGGCACATCATAAAAGGCGGCGGAGGGCATGATGAGCGACTCGTGGCCGCCCCAGGAAACGGCAAAAAGGAAGCGTTTTAATTTGTTAAAAAACAGCTCCACCTTTTCAATCGAATCGGTTTTTAAAAATACCGTAATCAAGCCGCCGCAGCCATCCATTTGTTTTTTTGCCAAATCATATTGTGGAAAGGAAGGAAGAAATGGGAACAGCACCCACTCGATTTTTGGGTGGGTTTCCAGCCACTTTGCAATTTTCAGGGCGCTTTCAAAACTGCGTTTCACCCGCAGTTCCAAAGTTCGCAATCCCCTGATAACCAGCCAGGCATCGTGCGGAGAAATGATGTTGCCCAAGGTCATGATTTCCGTTTCAAAAATCTTCCTGATCATGGCATGGCTGCCGCAAATCACGCCGTTCACCACGTCGCTGTGGCCGTTCAGGTACTTCGTTCCGGTGTGCATCACCAAATCAATACCGTACTCAATCGGTCGCTGGAAAATGGGCGAGCAATTGCTGTTGTCAATCAAAGTGACGATGTCGTGTTTTTTCGCCATATCGGCACAGGCACGTAAGTCTTGCAACTCGAAAACCATCGTGTTGGGGCTTTCCAGGTACATAAAAGTAGTGTTCGGCTTAATGGCAGCTTCGATATTCGCAATGTCACGCCCATCTACAAAAGTGTGCGTGATGCCGAAGCGTGGCAGGAAATTGACCAAGAGGTTTTTCGTCCAGGAATAAGGGTTTTGGACACAGATCACATGGTCGCCCTGTTTCATATTGGCAATCAATGCCATAGCCGTAGCCGCTGCGCCGCTGGCCACCACCAGTGCATCCTCGGCACCCTCCAAAGCGGCCAATTTTTTCCTTAAAATCTCTACAGTTGGGTTGTTGCCACGGGTGTAAATGTGGTTCGACAATTCGTCGCCCACCATTTGGCGGAAACTTTCGAGGCTGTCGAAGGCAAAATTGCTGCTTTGGATAATCGGCGGCGATACGGCGTTGAAGTAGTTTTTACGCTCTTCTCCGAGGTGGTTTAGGATTTCGCTTAGGTGCATGATTTAAGTGTCGTTGTTTGTTGGTAGTTGTTCGTTGTTCGCAGGCAACAACAAAAGTTTAAACTTCAATTGAGCCTTTTAAATAGGTGACGGCCTGGCCGCAGATTTCCGTCCGGTCGCCTTTCAAGTGGCATTTTAGAAAACCGCCCCGTTTGGAAATTTGGCGGGCGCTCAGTTCGTTTTTGCCCAAACGTTTTGCCCAAAAAGGCGTGAGGGTGGTATGTGCCGAACCAGTCACAGGGTCTTCGTCAATGCCAAAATACGGGAAGAAACAGCGGGACACAAAATCCACATCGCCCCCCTTTGCTGTGGCAATAACGCCCCTGGCCTTCAATTGGCTCAACGTGCGGAAATCTGGCTTCAAATTTTCCACAACCGCTTGATTTTCAAGCAAAACGAGATAATCTTCCCGTCCTTTCCAGGTTTCGATGGGTTCAATGCCCAAGGAGCGGACAACCAGTTCCGGGGCTTCCGTTTTTTCGATGTTGTCGGTTGGGAAGTCCATGGTGTAATAACCACCATCCTGTTTTACCTTCAAAATGCCGCTGCGGGTTTGAAAGGCGATTTCATTTCCACCAAAATCCAAATGTTGCCAAAGCACATGCGCCGTGGCTAAAGTGGCGTGGCCGCAGAGGTCAACTTCTGTCACTGGCGTGAACCAGCGCAAATGGTAATTTTCCTTGTTTTTTGTGAAAAAAGCCGTTTCGGCGAGGTTGTTTTCGGCGGCGATGTTTTGGAGGGTTTCATCCGGTAGCCAGTTTTCGAGCGGGACGATGGCAGCAGGGTTGCCGCCGAACAGTTGGTGAGTGAAGGCATCCACCTGAAAGATGTCGAGTGTCATGTGCGATAGATTTTTGCAAACCTATCGAATACATCAAAATTGGCCAATGTTTATTCGTTGGGAATGTTGCACCTTTGTTCGAGCATGGCGGCGATATTGAGCAAATCATGGCATTTCAAACGGGCTTTGACGCCATGTACAATCTGCATTCTCCTGCTTTGATAGTTTCCAAAGGCGAGTTTTTTCCATTAAAAGCCAAGCTGTGTTCCAGTGTTCCGGCAGTCGAATGTACCAATTTCCAGCTTTTGGTTTGATCCATTTCTACAGGGCAAGGCAGCTTGAGATTTTGTACTTTATTTTCCCAATCCAAGTTCACCACAAAAAGGAATTCCGGCTTTTCCATCAGTGTCCAGGCGATGATTTTTTTGTGCCCCGTTGGGTCGGGCGGCAATAGCCAGCGGCTGGTGCAGTCTTTTATGCTGGGTAAAATTTCTTCGGCCAGTAGCCTGATTCTCAGTAGTTTATCAAACAATTCAACATTTTTTCCCCAAATAAAACTGCCGTGGGTCGCTTTTGGCCCCTCGTCAATTTTAAACACAAACAGCTTGGTGTAATGCTCGTTGGGGGCAGGTTCCAAATGCTGGTCACGGCACTCGAAGCCAAGCCCCATGTAGCTCGGCATGTCCGGCAAAAACAGCCCAATGAAAAGCCTTGCCTCGTTGCCGCCTACATAAAATTTATCGAAACGGGGATCATCCTTGTCGCCCGTCATTATCGTAAAGGAGGGAGCAACCCTGCGGGCAGCGAGTATGTCAAGGTACCATCGGAAATTTTGCAGGAATTCGGGCGTACCAACCACCATGCTTTGCAGGTCTCCCAATGTAGTATCGGCATCGGCCATTTCGAGGTGATCCACTTCGTCGCCGTAGGCCATCACACCTGCCGGGGCGAGGAAACTCTCGGCGAAATAGCCGAACCAAGGTCTTTCTTTTTGGATAAAATGCTTGACGGCACAGAGCGGATCGTAATAGTCGTCGGTCTGGGCAGGTACTCCCTCCGCCCGCATTTGCACATGCGACATGTCGCCCCGCATGAAATCAAAACCATATTCCCGGCAAACGCTGGCATAAGCTTCTTGCACGTATTGCCATTCTTCTTTCTTTGGTTTTGAAAAATCCAATTCCCAGTCCCGATTGTCGTTTTTGTTTTCATAAAATTTATAGCGGGTCAGCGGGCCAAACACCCTCGACATGGGTTCCGGTTTTTCAATGGCATAATCCCGCCATTCACGTCCATCTTTGTCAACGGTGAGGGCTGCTGGGCTATCGTCCACTTTTAGTCCCCGATAAGGTGGGGCCATTGTGGCTGGCACGGGTTCGTAGCCTTTTTCGTGCAGGAAGTTCATCAAGGCAGTTCGGCGCTGCTGGCGTTGACCGTAATCCCTCAATTGGCCAAAGAGTGCTTGAACCCTATTTGCCTCGCCAAAATATTTTGAAAAAAAAGTGTGGCTGACACGGGGATACTCTGGCAGGTTGCTTCCCGCTTTTTCCAAAAAATCCAAAATGGCTTCCTGCACTTTTTCGTGCAAGTTGTTGGAATGGTCAATGATGGTGGTGCCTTTACGTTGGAGCCATTCAAAATAGTGGGGGTTCGCCAGCACGATTTCCGAATAGCGGTCAGTATGCGGAATCACGTCCAAACCCACCGTTTTGCCCATCGCATGGAGCAGGTTGACCGTTACTTTAAATTGCCTTTCAACCGTGTCCAGGTGCGGATAGCTTTCGTACAATTCTTGGCTGAAAAATTCAGAATTGATGTTCCAGGAGGCAATGCCGTAAAGGCTCGACACGACGCCCGGCTCCCATATTGGCAGCAAATGGATGGCATTTTGACTGGCTGGCAGCGTCAGGGCATATTTCACCACGTTCCAAAAATTCTGGATAGTGCGGACATTGATGCCCACCATGTTGGCCCGTTTTATCCAGGTGGGCGACGTTTGACTGTGTACCGGAGAAGGCAGGTTTTTGTCTGGATCGAGTGCGGCTTGGAGCAGTTCATCGCCCAGTTTTTTTTGCAGGATCTGGAACAACTGGGACTGGGGCATTGCGACGGCCATTTCGGGCAGCAGGCCGGGGATAAAGGTGTTTTGATGCTTGGTAAAATGGGAAACCCATTCCTCCCGATTCGTTTCCCAAGCTTTTTTTGCCGATGAAAAGTTTTCCCCCAAATCCATTCAGTATCAGGTGTTTAGGTTAAATGATTGAATTCCGCCTTTCTTCTATTCCTCATTGCTTTTTCATCCAAGCGATAATATCAGTGTCTTTCATTTTGGCCACATCGGCGGGCAAATCGAACATTTTCCGTTGCTCCATATCAATAGCGATGGGTTGGCTCTCCGAGGCACTGAGCAGTTCTTTTAGCACCAGATAACGGTTGTTGCGGAAGGTTTTCGAAATGTTGGTTTCTATTTTTTTAGGTTTTTCAAACAAGGCGTTGATCTTGAAATCGCCCGAATCCGCATCGTACAATGGCAACAGGGCCTGGTGGCCGTCGTCGGCATCCATAGATTTCAATAAAAACAATGGGTTGTAAATCTGCCCTTTCTCCACCTCATACTCAGCGGATGGCAGCACTGGCGCAGGTTTGGTCGGGTCGGAAAGGTCGAAAACAAAAGCGCCCATACTTGTGGCGTGGCCAATTAAATAATTTTCCCAAACCTCCATGCGGCTGATCATGCCCGATTGGGCGTCTTCGGCATAGCGTTGATTAAGGAATTTTGGCACCAGCGGGCCGATAAGTTTATCGTTCGCAATATCAAATATGTAAACTTTCTCAAAGCCCCGAATGGCAATCACCTTGCTGATGTTGTTGTAGGTGATTTCGGAAAGGTAATAGGGGTAGTCGGCGCTGAAATTTACAGGCAAAACTTCCCGAAAAACCTGTTGGCAATTGTTTCCGTCATACACTTCCAGGATGCGGTGGCTGTCGCCGAGGTCTTTGTCTTTTGTTTCCTCGTCGGCGGCAATGGCGATGATCTTGTTTTCGCTTTTTGCCCAAAACTGGTTGCCGTCCAGCACGGTTCCAGCTATTTGACAAGAAGGCTTTACAGGGCCAGCCGTTGAAGTAGTGTCGCTCCCTTCGTTGGCGGTGGTGTCTATTGTATTGTTGCCATTTTCGTTGGTGGTGGTTCCGCTTTCGCAGGAAAGCCAAAATGATATTGTTGCTAAAAACAGCAGTTTGCCAAGTATTTTCATGTGTCGAAAATTTTTCCCGAAGGTAGGAATTAATGCTAAATCAAAAAGATAGGTACAATTGAACCCCTTTTTTTCTGGAAGGGTAAATTGCCTTTTCTATATTGGTTAAGGTTATGCTAAGAACATAGCCACATTGTATTGGTTGATTGCCCAACTGTGTACATTTGCCACCATCTATGTTGCGCCTAGAAATGAATTTGTGTATGAAAAATTTTGGTCTGTTGGTCTGTGTGTCTTTTTTGTTCCTACAGTGTAATGGACAAAAAGAAAAACAATTGAATGGAGAGTGGAGGGCCAGTGAAATCATTGAGGATGGAATGCCTTTAGACCTTGACATTTCTACCCTTCGTTTCACTTTTTACAATGAGGGCCATTATGCTTACAGCGGTACGCTGGACTACCAAGAAGCCGGAACCTACTCAGTGAATGGCGACCTGCTTTATACGCTTGACACCATCAATCAGGCCTCCTCCGAAAAAGCCGTTAAAATCGTCAACCTCACCCAGGATTCACTTTTTCTGAAGATGAACGAAGAAGGAAAAATCCGGGTAGTAAAATTGTTCAAAGTCAAATAAGGCAGATGGATGCGATATATACTGCGAGCCGTCAGGTTTTTAGCATGGTTGATGAGGGTTAATAAGGTTGATAATCAACCTGTTTAAACCCTTATCAACTTTATCAACCATGCTCAAAGCCGAGTATAAACAGAATAAAAACAAAAGCCCGGCAGGTCGTTGACCGCCGGGCTTTCGTTTTTATATCAAAAAATCGCCAGTTTTATTCTTCTTCCTGGGTGGCTTCAGCCACAGGTGCTGTGGCGGCTACTACCTTCGGAACCACTTTGGCAGGTGCGGCTGATTTTTCGTCAACTCCTGCCAGTTTAGCATTGGCGGCGGCTTTGTCGGCCAAGGCTTTTTGTCTGCGCTTTTCAATTTTTGCATCTTTGGCTTCCACCCAATCCTTGTATTTGGTGTCAGCTTCTTCGGTGGAGAACAGGCCCAATTTCACGCCCCTTTCGAGGTGTTTTTTGAACATGACACCCTTGAAGCGAAGCATAGCCTTAACGGTGTCGGTTGGCTGGGCGCCTTTGTTGAGCCAATCGTAGGCTTTTTCCCTGTCCAACTCGATGGTGGCAGGGATAGTCAACGGATTGTAGGTGCCAATTTTTTCGATGAAACGGCCATCACGGGGCGAACGGGAATCTGCGACGACGATGTGGTAGAAAGGTTGTTTCTTTTTTCCCTTTCTTTGCAATCTGATTTTAACTGCCATGTTTTAAAAGGTGATGGATATTTGATGGTCGTGGTTTTGATGAGGGAAAACAGTAGAAAAACCTGGCTTCCAAACATCAAAAAAGCAAAAATCAACTATCCAGTTTTACCATCCCCACTTACCCTGAAAGCAGGCGGTGGGCTTAAGCGGGCGCAAAGGTATTTTTATTTTCCCTAAACCGGACAAGCTGATGAAAAATTTTTTATCCTCTAAACTTGCATTGCATTCCTTTTTTGGACAACTTGCGGCACATTTGCCAAAACTTACTCCCCGCCTTACGAACACTACATCATCACGTACTCCCCTTAGAACAAACACTACACTTATGAACACAACCTTCAGCGGGGTTATCCTTTCCCTATTGCTTACCGTTCCATTATTTTCACAAACCTCCATCTCCGGCGTTATCAACCAATACTCTAAAGTATCAGCCATCAATGCCTGCGAGGGTCAATTGACCCTGGCCAGCCCGTCTGGTTTTGCGGTTGGCGATCGGGTGATATTGATACAAATGAAAGGCGCTGCAATCAATGAGTCCAATGGCTCCAGCTTTGGAGATATTAATGATATTGGCAGTGCAGGACTTTATGAAAAAAATGAAATCCTTTCCATTTCAGGTTCAACAGTTTCCCTAAAATACAACCTGGCCAATACTTATGACATCAACGGCTTTGTGCAGCTCGTAACAATGCCTGTTTATGAAAAAGCCGTTATCACGGATACCCTGAAAGCCGCTACCTGGAACGGCCAGTCAGGCGGCATTATAGCGCTGACGGTTTCTAAAAAACTAACATTGGAAGCCCCGATTGATGTTAGTGCCAAGGGCTTCAAAGGCGGCGCTGTCAATGTGGTCAATTCTGATTGCAATTTCCTGACGAATGCCGACGACTACTATTATAATATGTCCAACTGGAAGGGTGCGCCCAAAGGCGAGGGCATTGCAGCATTTATCGCTGGAAAAGAACAAGGCCGTGGCCCCCAGGCCAACGGCGGCGGCGGCGGCAACGACCACAACGCTGGCGGCGGCGGCGGTGCCAATGCCTCCAATGGCGGCAGCGGTGGGAAGCAGGACGCCAGCGGTTTTGGCTGCGACGGCCACAATCCTGGCAAGGAAGGGAAGCCTGTGCCGACTGATGCAAACAGGATTTTCTTTGGCGGCGGCGGCGGTGCAGGCCACGTGGACGACAATGGTGCAGGCAGCCGGGGTGGTAATGGCGGTGGTATCATCATTATCGTTACTGATAGCTTGGAGTCAATCGGCCAGGGCATTTTTGCCAATGGCGAAACGCCCAACCAGGCCCTTGGAGACGGTGCTGGCGGCGGCGGTGCTGGCGGTACGATTGTGTTGAAAGCTAATAAAGTAACCGGCAATTTAAAAATAGAAGCCAAGGGCGGCAATGGCGGCAAGGTCAGCAATCCCTCCAACCGTTGTTTTGGCGCTGGCGGCGCTGGCAGCGGTGGCCGTTTTTTGACCGATGCAATCGTTGGCAACGTCAGCCTGGATGGCGGCAAAGCCGGCGTGAACACCAACCCCTCCAACGAATGCGGCGATCCTTCCAATGGTGCGGAGGATGGCAATGGAGGCGTTCAGGCAAGTTTTTCCAATATTCCAGCCACTACCAATCAAATGTTCACAACTTCCATCATCAGCCAACCTGCCTCAACGCAGGGATGTGAGGGTGTTCAGGTTTCCTTTGAATTTGTTGTGCAGGGATTCAACCTTGATTATCAATGGCAGGTAAATGATGGCACGGGCTGGGAAAATATTGGGGCAGGTAACGGCTACAGTGGCTTTATGACCTCTGTGCTCACCATTTTTGACCCAGAGGCCAGTATGGACAGCTACACATTCCGCTGCTTGGTAACAGGTGATTGCACCAATGACATTCTTTCTTTGACATCAACATTGACGATAATTGCAGGTACTGCGCCTGCGTTTTCTTATGATGCAATGGGCACAGGCAATTATCAATTCAATAGCAATGCTCCTTACGCCACATCCTATCATTGGGAATTTGGTGACGGCGAAACAAGCGACGAGCCGAACCCACAACATAGCTATACCGACTTTGGAAATTATCAAGTCACCTTGACGGTGACAAGCCCATGTGGTACACAGACTGTAACTCAAATGGTAGTGGTGGCCACTGCCCCAAGCGCAGGATTTACTCCTGCCGTGACTTCGGGTTGCGTACCATTGGCAGTACAATTTATCAATACCTCTTCTGCTAATGCGGAAAGTTACCAGTGGTATTTTCCAGGCGGCATCCCCTCGGAATCTACTGCCCAACATCCAACAGTAACTTATTCCTCGCCGGGTGTGTACGATGCCATGTTGATTGTCAGCAATGTACTTGGCATTGATACATTAACTTCCCAACAAATTATAACTGTGGATGACGTGCCATCGGTTGACTTTGACGCCAATGTAAATAACCTGACTGTTTCATTTGTCAACTTTAGCCTGAATGCTACGGGAGGTTTCCTCTGGGATTTTGGCGACGGCACGACAGATACCTCTCCGAATCCTGAACATGTATTTCCAGGAAACGGCATTTTCAATGTGACGCTTACTGCATTTAATAGTTGTGGCCAACAAAGTTACAGCCAAGCGGTGCCGACAGGTTCATTCCCACATGCTAAGTTTTCCGCCATTTTTGATGGCGGCTGCGAACCGCTCACCGTATATTTTGAGAATGAATCCACTGGGGGAAATATTAGTGGCTATACCTGGACTTTTCCCGGCGGCGTTCCGGCTACTTCCAATGAAATGAACCCAGTTGTTGCCTATCCAAACGCTGGGGTTTACGATGTCTTTTTAACGGTAGCCAATTCCTTTGGTGATCATACTTCCATTGAGCCTGGTTTTGTAGAGGTGAAACCCACGCCAATCACTGATTTTGAATATGAAATGGATGGTAAAACGGTCTATTTCATCAATAACTCAATAGACGGCAACTATTACTATTGGGATTTTGGCGACGGTACGACTTCCGACGAAGCCAACCCTGTGCATACTTATGCCCAAAATGCAATTTATAATGTATCGCTGTCGGTGAGCAATGGTTTTTGCGGTAGCGCATTATCGTATGAAATAATAATAGACGTGACTGGTCTACAAGAGGAATTGCTGGAGGCAGTTGCCATTTTCCCAAACCCTGCACATGCTACCTTAAATATTGAATTGGGCAGAAATGCCACAGGATTGGTAAATGGCCAATTGTGGGACATGAGTGGCCGTTCCTGGCAGCAATTTGAATTTACGGGCAATAAAACAGCCATAGAAATATCCGACCTGCCTAAAGGTATCTATTTTGTTGAATTAAAAAGTGGGGCAAGGAGCGAGCGCTGGAAAGTGGTGAAATTTTAAAGGTCAGTTTGATGGGTTTGATGAGTTTGAGTAGCTAAAAACAACTCAAACTCATCAAACAACAAGAACGTCAATTCGCCAGCAAAACCACCACTTCCACCTTCCTGTTTTCCCATTTGGGCTTGCCGCCATCCCGTTCACCACGGCCTTCTATGTAAATTTTGTCCACCCGGACGCCTTTTTCTTTCAAATGAACACCAACGGCTTTTGCCCTTTTTTCCGATAAAACAAGGTTGTAGCTATCAGAGCCAACGTCGTCGGCAAAGCCAATAATCTCAACGTTCAGCACCTCTTTGCCTTTGATGGTATTTCTGAAAAAATTGTCCAAATCTTTTTCCTCTTCCACTTTTAGTTCTGCCCCGTCGAATTCAAATAGTATCGTATGCCGGGTTTCCACGCCAACGCCTTTGGCAGTGAGGACGTCGCCGCCGGTAGCCAGGTTGCCCTGATAGGCAGGCAATTTAAACAGCGGATCCAGCAGCAGATCCATTTTATAAAATGCCTTGTTGTCCCATTGAGGAATTTGGCGAAAATGTTTGTAGGGGTGATAATCCCGGTTCCGGATTTCAATGTCTAAGGATTCGCCCGCTTTTATACAAAGGAAAAAACGGCCGTCATCGTCTGTTTTGATGGCGGGGCGGTCTTTGAAATAAACTGTCGTATTGACAGGAACCCTTGTTATGCTGTCCTGCACCCAGCCTTCCACATAAGTAATAGGTTCGCTGTAAAGGGCTTGCGGCACCTCAAAGCGATAAATATCCATGCCACCAAATCCACCGCTGCGGTTGGAAGCAAAATAGCCCAATTTGCCGTCGGCGCTGAGGAAAAAACCCAACTCACGGAAAGCAGAATTGACGGGCGGGCCAAGGTTGATGGCAAATCCCCACTCGCCATTGGCCTGTGTCCGGCTCATAAAAATGTCTTGCTCGCCCATGCCCAAATGGCCTGTGGAGGAGAAGTAAAGCACCTGGCCATCATTGGTAATAAATGGCGCTTCTTCGTCACCTGGCGTATTCACATTGGGGCCGAGGTTGACGGGTTCACCCCATCTGTTCTCGGCGTTTTTTTTGCTCATCCAGATATCCGTTCCACCCAGACCGCCTTCCCGGTTGCTGGCAAAAAAAAGCATGGAGCCATCGCAACTGGCGCTGGCCTGCGATTCCCATTTGTTGGAATTGGCAGCGCCGGCCAAAGGCCGAAGGTCAAATATGTAGCCATCGCCCAGGTTGCCTTCCCAGATGTCGCAGGTGCCTTCCACGGCGGGGCGGCCACAGGCCGTGAAAAACAGCCGGCGCCCATCACGCACGAGCGAGGTCATGCCTTCGTTGTCGCTGGTGTTGAAATTGCCGGCCTTCCCGCCATTTTTCCATTCATTGTTTTGGCAAATGCTGGTAAAAAGGTCTTCGTCGGCATGTTCGTCCTTGCGGCTGGTGTAAAAAATGGTGTTGCCGTCGTTGGTCAAAAACGGGAAATATTCATCCGACTTGGAATTGATGCTGTTGCCAAGGTTGCTTACGCTGGATATGTTCAAAAACTGGATACTATCGAGTGCAATGTGGCAGGCACGGAGGCTGGCGGGTAGTTTTTCATAATATTCGGCCTCAATTTTTTGCTCTTCCATCCCATTGTAGGTGAACTGCTTGTGGTCCAAACCTTTCAATAATTCAAATTCTTTGAAGAAGTCTTCGGCCATTTTGTAGTCGCCCGTTTTATAATAAATATTTCCCACCTCATAATAGAGCGCACGGGAAAAACGGGAGTTGTGGTCGAGGGCGTAGCGGTAGTTTTCGGCTGCTTCCTTGTACTCGCCCTTCAGTTCGTAACAGGCACCGATGCTGCGCCGTGCGGGGGCAAAATCGGGATATTTTTTCAGCACCTTTTTGAAATGGCGGAGTGCTTCGTCGAAATTTCCGTTGAGCATCGCCACCTCGCCCTCGTGGTGTATCAGGCTGTACGCTTCGGGGATAATGTACAGCGGCGGCACTTCCTCTTTTTGGGCAAAAAGGGATGAAATGAACAAGAGAAGGAGAAATGTAAATGAGCAGTTGTTCATGATGATTAATACGATTGGGTGATTGTGCAGTACAAATGTAAGCTTTGAATTTTTCTAAAAAATGGCTTTGGGAACTTAAAATCCCCCGCCATTCTTCCTAATTATCCACAAAGTCGTACGGCCATGTCCTTCCTTAAGAGCATGATTGCGATTTGGTTACTTGGCCAAAAAACGGCTCTTTCCCGCCATTTTTTTTGCTTTTTTCAGTTGCGTAGCGCTACTATGCGCCTTCAAAAAGCTAAAAAACTGACGAAAAATAGCTCGTTTTTGCCACAAGCACCAAATCGCAATCATGCTCTAACTGTTTTTGTATTTTCGCCGCTTCAAAAAAAATGACCTGACAATGGATAAATCCAAAAAATACCTCATCACTTCCGCCTTGCCTTATGCCAATGGTGAACTCCACCTGGGGCATTTGGCCGGGGCTTACCTGCCAGCCGACATCTACGTGCGCTACCTTCGTTTGAGGGGATTAGATGTTGCATTTATCTGCGGCTCCGATGAGCATGGGGCGGCCATTACGATGAGGGCGAAAAAGGAGGGCGTCACGCCGCAAGAAATTATTGACAAATACCATACCCTCAACAAAGAAACCTTTCAGCGCCTGGGCATTTCGTTCGACTACTACCACCGCACCAGTGCACCGCTGCACCATGAGACTTCGCAGGCTTTTTTCAAAAAACTGATAGAGAAAGGCAGCGAATTGGAGGAGCGCACGACAGAGCAGTATTACGACGAAGACTACGATCAGTTTCTTGCCGACCGTTATATTATGGGCGAATGCCCGAAATGCGGCAACCCGGAAGCCTACGGCGACCAGTGCGAAAAGTGTGGTTCCTCGCTGTCTCCAACGGAATTGATAAACCCTACATCCGTTTTGAGCGGCAAAACGCCTGTGCTTAAACCCACCAAACATTGGTACTTCCGACTCGACAAACATGCCGACTGGCTGCGGGATTGGATTGAAAACGGCATACTGGACGGCCAGCAGCACCACGACCCGAAAGCTTGGAAAAAGCACGTCATTGGCCAATGCTTGTCCTGGCTCAACGACGGTGAGGGCCTGCTGCCCCGTGCCATTACCCGTGACCTTGACTGGGGCATCCCCGTGCCGCTGGCCGATGCGAAAGGTAAGGTGCTGTATGTATGGTTCGATGCGCCCATCGGCTACATTTCCTCGACGATTCAATGGGCGAAAGAAAATGGAAAAAACTGGGAAGACTATTGGAAACCTGACCGCCAAGGCGGGGGTGGCCCAGATAAACTACAACTCGTGCATTTTATCGGCAAGGACAACATCGTGTTCCACTGCATCGTCTTCCCGGCCATGCTCAAGGCGCACGGGGAATTTGCCCTGCCCGTGAACGTACCCGCCAACCAGTTCCTCAATTTTGAGGGCAGGAAGTTTTCCAAAAGCAAGGGCTGGGGCATTGAGCAGCACCAATATCTGGATGAGTTTGCCGATTTTCCCAATAAGGAAGATGCCCTTCGCTGGGCGCTCATCCGAAACATGCCGGAGAACAAGGACAGCGACTTCAAATGGGACGAGTTCGTGGATTTTTATGACAAGGATTTGGCGGATAATTTGGGGAATTTTATCAACCGGGTGATTACGCTGACCAATAGTTACTTTGGGGGTGAAGTGCCTTCTGTACAAGCTGCTTGGGCCGAAAAGCTAAAACCTGTTGTTGAATTGGCTCAATCGCTGGCTTCGGAAATTGAAGGGTTCAACTTTAAATCAGCCGCCGCTTTACTCATGGAAATCTCACGCTGGGGCAACCAATACTTGCAAGACACTGCGCCCTGGGCTATCCGTAAGGCTGACCCGGAATCCCCATTGATTAAAGAATGTTTGTTCAATAGCCTCCAAATAGTCACCTTGTTGAGTTCGATTTGCGAACCGTTTATTCCTTTTACTTCTTTGAAAATCAGGAAGTTGCTCAATCTCCCGCCAGTAGTGAATGGCGAATTGGAAGCAGTTTTTGAAAAACTGGAAAAAGGCGAATCCTTGTTGCCAAAAGGCCATGTCGTCGGCCAACCCGAAATCCTCTTCGCCAAAATCAACGACCGCAAAGACGACAGCCGCCTGAAAATCATCGAGCGCCAGAAAGCCAAACTGGAGGCAGTCCTTGCCGATGAACAGTCTGCAGTCATCAGTCCACAGTCCACAGTCAATAGTCCTCAGTCTTCAGTCCACAGTCCACAGTCCGTAGTCCATAGTCCGCAGTTGGCTGCTTTGAAATCAGAAATCCAATACGACGATTTTGCAAAATTGGACATCCGAACTGCCACCATCCTCGCTGCTGAGCCAATCCCCAAGGCCGACAAACTGCTCAAACTCACCGTTGATTTGGGCCTTGAGCAAAGGACCGTCGTCAGCGGCATTGCAGAGCATTTCAAAGCGGAAGAAGTGGTCGGCAAAAAGGTTTTGCTCCTGGCAAATCTCGCCCCCCGCAAGCTGCGTGGCGTGGAGTCGCAGGGCATGATTTTGATGGCAGAGGATGCCGAAGGGAAATTGGGCTTTGTGAATGCGGGCGAGGGCTGGGAAAATGGCTTGGTGGTGAAATAATACGCAAAGAGTAAAGGCCAATGAGATATTATTTCAGTCTGCAAGGTAAAATGCTGCACCGCCGCTTCGTTGAATTTGGTGTGCAGCCATTGGTGGGATATGCCCTTGTGGTGCTTGTTTTTATTGGCCTTTCGCTGTACTTGTTTAATAAAATTGACTTTGCGGCATATTTGTATGTTTTTTTTGGCTTGAGCAGTATTTCTGCTTTGAGTGAACGGCGCAGGAACGAGTTTTTGGAAACCAGTTTTTCAAAGAAAAAATATTTGGCCACCCGAACTGTAGAAAACATGTTAATGGCCTTGCCCTTTGCCGTATTTTTATTGTACAAAATACAGTTGCTTTTGGCGGCCTTGTTGCTATTGGCAGCCATGCTGATGGCGGTGATCAGGTGGAGAAATAGTTTTGTCCTTTCCATCCCGACACCATTCTACAAAAGGCCCTTTGAATTTGCGGTAGGATTTAGAAAAACACTGCTGTTATTTTTGCTTGCGCTTTTCGTTTTGTTCCAGGCCATAGCGGTTGATAATTTCAATTTGGGCGCATTTTCCTTGGCACTTGTTTTCTTGATCTGCATGTCATTTTACAGCGAACCGGAAAACTTATATTATGTCTGGATTTTTGCCCAAAAACCCCATGCATTCTTATTTGAAAAGATAAGAACAGCTTTATTATATACCACTATTTTATCCTTTCCAATATTGGCTATATTGATAGCTTTTTACCCGGAAAATATGTGGATATTGATGGTCATACAATGCCTCGGATATTTGTATTTATCCGCCATTATATTGGCTAAATATTCGGCATATCCACAGCCCATGAGCGTACCGCAGGGCTTGTTGCTGGGAGCCAGTTTTGCATTGCCGCCATTGCTGATAGTTACCATTCCGTTTTTTTACAAAAAAAGCACCGAACAGCTAAAAGGTATTTTAGGATGATAAACATCGAACAGCTATCCAAATCTTTTGGCACCAATAAGGTATTGGAAGATGTGAACATCAGCTTTGAAAAAGGCAAAGTATATGGCATCGTTGGCGAAAACGGGGCTGGGAAAACGACACTTTTCCGTTGTATTGCAGGCCTGGAAAGCCACACAGGCCATGTTTCCTGCGACTATGACATCCTGAAAAACCACTTGGGATTTTTGCCGACTGAACCTTTCTTTTTCCAAAGGATGACCGGACGGGAATACCTGCAATTGTTGTGCATTGCAAGACATGAAAAAGGCCAGGACTTTGACGTAAAAAATATTTTTGACCTGCCACTGGATCAATATGCGGCCAATTATTCCACCGGCATGAAAAAGAAACTGGCATTGCTTGGGATTTTATTGCAAACCAACGACTATTATATCCTTGATGAACCCTTTAACGGGGTGGATATTCAGAGCAATATTTTGATAACCGAAATTATTATAAAGCTGAAATCCTTGGGAAAGATTGTGATTATTTCGTCCCATATTTTTTCTACTTTGAGCGACACCTGCGACGAAATCCATTTGCTGAAAAATCACCGATTTGAAAAAAAGGTATTAAAAGAGGAATTTGAACGCTTGGCCAAAGAAATGAAAGATGTGACCATTGGCGATAAAATCGAACGCTTGGGTTTTTGATACAGTTTCTGAAAAGGGCTGTAAGTTTGGCCTTTTAGTATAACTTCGGCACAACGTCGGCGGGGTTTCAAACCCCGCCGACGTTTAGACCCACGAAATCACGAAGAACTAATTAAAAACTATGTCTATAAAAGATAATCTTGCCACCTCCCTTGGCCACCCTGACGAAGTCCCAACCAGAAAACCGGAAAAAAGCCTTTGAAGTGTTATGAAAATGCGAATGGAAGATTTGAAAAATGAAAGCCAGCGTAAAAAGGTGGAAAAGGTTTGGAAAAAAATCAACAAATGAACAAGAAACTCCGACTTTCCCTCCTATCAGCCACCACCATTTCAACTGCCATTATCGGCTGGCGCATGTACTCGCTTTGGCAGGAAGAGGTGCTGTGGGGCTACCTGCCGCTGGCATTGTTCCTGTCGGCCTGGGCCTCCATCGTGCTGGCTTTTTGGAAAAAATACACCCGCCACCCAAAGGGCCTGCGCTGGTTGGTCCTGTCCACTTTGAGCGGGGTGCTGCTGGCTGCGGGTTTTCCGCCGAGCTATTTTACCCCGGTGATGTTCATTGCCTGGGTGCCGCTGCTGATGGTGGAACACGAGATTTCGCAGCAACAAGCAACAGCAGGGAAATGGGGCCTGCTGGGATACACCTACCATGCGCTGGTGCTGTGGAACGTGCTGACGACCTGGTGGGTGGGCAACACGGCTTTCATTGCGGGCATCTTCGCTATATGGGTCAATTCCATCCTGATGTGGGTGCCGTTCCTGTTGTTTCACCATACCAAACGGGTACTCCCGAAATTGGGCTATGCCTCCTTTGTCGCCTACTGGATTTCGTTTGAACTGCTGCACTTGTCGTGGGAACTGACCTGGCCCTGGCTCACCCTGGGCAATGCTTTTGCCCGCTACCCAAGCTGGGTGCAATGGTACGAGTACACGGGTGTTTTTGGCGGCGGCTTGTGGATTTTGGTGGCCAGTGTGCTGGTTTTCAAAATTTTGGAAAAAGCGAATTTCCAAATATCTCCCAAAAAAATTTGGCAGGGGCAGCGCTGGCCCTTGATTCAAGTAAAGCTGTGGGTATTGGTGCCCTTCGCCGTTTCGCTCCTAATGTATTTCAACCAAAAAGACGAAGGCCGTGATGTGGAAGTGGTGGTCGTACAGCCCAATTTAGAGCCGCATTATGAAAAGTTCAACATCCCGGCCACAGAGCAGTTGAGTCGATTTTTGCGCCTTTCAGAAAGTGCCGTCACCGACAAAACGGAATACCTCGTGTGGCCGGAAACCAGTTTCAGCGCCGGGGAGGTCAGCAACCTGAAAAACCACCCGGTCGTCAAGCAACTGATGGCTTTTTTGGAAAAATATCCAAAGCTCAAGCTGGACACCGGTGTAAGTGCCTACAAAATTTTTGAGCCAGGGGAGCCGCACACCCGTGCCACCAGGGAAGAAGAGACCAAGCAAGGCACCATTTATTGGGAAGCTTATAACGCAGCCATCCAATTGGAAAACGGGGTGGACAGTATCCCTTTTTACATCAAATCCAGGCTGGTGCCGGGGCCTGAAATCACTCCTTACCCGCAGCTTTTTTTCTGGTTAAAACCCATTATTGACAAGCTGGACGGCTCCATTGAAGGGCACGGAATGCAGGCTTACCGGGAGGCTTTTCCCAGCAACAGCGGCAAGGTGGCCCCTGTCATCTGTTACGAAAGCGTCTTTGGCGACTACCACGCCGGCTACATCCGGGCGGGGGCGCAGGCCGTTTTCATCATGACCAACGACGGTTGGTGGGACAACTCCGCCGGGCACAAACAGCACCTGCAATTTGCCAGCCTGCGGGCCATCGAGACCCGCCGGAGTATTGCCCGCTCAGCCAATACGGGTGTTTCCTGCTTCATCAACCAGCGGGGCGACATCCTGCAACCTACCAAATATGGCGAAGAGGCCGTCATCCGTGGCACGATTAAATTCAACGATGAACTCACTTTTTATGTAAAATGGGGCGACCTTATCGGGCGCATTGCCGTTTTTACCACCTTGATTTTTTTGTTGAATACTTTGGTAAAAGGGGTTTTGAAAAAAGCCCAACGGTAGCACAGCCGATAGTTATCGGCTTTAGGCTGTCCTGTCGTCCGCCCTTTAGGGCGATGGCGGCGTAAACGCCGCACAACGGGACAGCCTAAAGGCTATGCTACGAATCAAGTCCTTTCGCCCATGCAGGAAGCATCCATTGTTTTGAGAACATTTTATTCATACAGCCTTTTGTCATTTATACAATTGATTGTCAATGCTTTAGTCAATGACAAAATGACCAATGACTAATGACTCAATCCACTAAAAACTGCCCGTTTCACCAATTCAACCACATCAAGGAGTTCGATGCCCTTGACCCGGCTACGAGGGAAAACCCTTGGCCGTACAGCGATTGGTTGCGGGCAGATCCTGCCAGACGGGTGTATAAACTGCCGCAGGAAAAAGCCATTTATCTGCTGCACCGGTACGAGGATGTGAAGGCTGCCCTCACCGATGCTGAGACGTTTAGCAATAAGATTATTCCCACTGTCAAAAGCCCATTTTTCGCACTCACCGATGGAAAGGAACACCAGCGTATCCGCAGTATTTTGGCCACTTTTTTTACCCCCGCCAATTTGCTAAAAAGGGAAAAAGAAGTGCGGAAAATAGTGCAGGCTGCCACGGAGTATTTGTTTCAAAAAAAACAATGCGAACTATTTGAAAACTGGGCCGTGCCAATCCCATTGGGCGTCCTGGCGTCCATGTTCGATTTGCCAAACGACGAAGCTTCCATTTCAAAATACCACGACCACGCCATTGCCATCAACCGGGCCTTGTTCGTGACGGGTGGCACGGGGCCAAGGCGCAGCAGCGAACCAACTGTTTCAGAAAAGGCTTCTATCACTTTGGCCATTTTAAAAAACCTCCCCAAGCTGTTGACGCTGTGGCGATTAGTAGGAAAAAAAGGCATGGCCGAGCTAAAAACGATGGTTCAATTTGCCCGAAAAGACTTGGAAACGCCCCGTCCCAATTTTGAGCATATTCCCGCTGGACTTGGCCCTTTGTTGGACTTGATGATACTATTTTTAAAAAAACTAAAAAACCACCCGGCAACAGAAGGAACGGACGGCGGCGATCCCATTGCCACCTTGAATTTTTATGTAAAAAAAGGCGACATCAGCCAGGTGGAAGCCATGATGGCGGGAGCTTTTATCCTGTTTGCAGGGCACGAAACAGTGACGAGCCTTTTGTCCAATTGCTTCGTGCATTTGGCAAAAACTCCAGCGACATTTGAACAACTGAAATCACAACCCATTCTCATTGAGAACTTCGTGGAAGAGATGCTGCGCTACTACACGCCCGTGGGCCGCTTCCTGCGCCGCACGACACGTGATGTTGAAATTGGCGGTCAGCTTATCCCGAAAGAGGCCGTTGTCATCCTCATGCTAGGAGCCGCCAATACTGATTTTGATAGCTTTGAAAACGGCTGCCAATTTGACCCAAACAGAAAGAACGCCAAGCAGCATTTGGCATTTGGAAAAGGGGCGCACTTTTGCCTTGGTGCCACGTTGGCGAGGATGCAGGCAGTTTTCGCCCTGACTGAATTGCTGAAAAGGGCCAAGTCAATTTCCATTGATGAAACCATGCCCCTGAAAATGATAGTGGACAGGGACAATGGTATTTTTAGGTATGAGGAATTGCGAATCACCGTAGAATGAAATAAAGCAGCCGGGCCAGCGATTACATGAATGGTCAAAAAGCCCTAACTTTACCTTCATCCAATTGAAATATTAAAACACCTGTTGCATGACCAAAACAATAGATAAAGTTGAATTGCGCTTTCTGAAAATAGACGACTATGAAGATTTGAAAGCCGCCATGATACAGGCATATTCGGCCATTCTTGATGCCTATTGGAAAGAGCATCACATCAAAAAATTGTTGAAAGTTTTCCCCCAGGGCCAAGTGGTGGTGACCGTCAACGACAAAGTGGTCGGCTGTGCCCTTTCCCTGATTATCAATTACAAGGAATTTGGCGACGACCATACTTATCTTGAAATCACCAACGATTACAAATTTGATACGCACGACGAGGACGGTGACGTGCTATATGGAATTGACGTGTTTATCCACCCCGATTACCGGGGCCTGCGTTTGGGCCGCCGTTTGTACGAATACCGCAAAGAACTATGCGAAAGGTTGAACCTAAAAGCGATTGTTTTCGGCGGTCGGCTGCCGGGTTTTCACAAATATTCCCACGAACTTAGCACCAAGGAATATATCCAAAAAGTGAAGCTAAAAGAGATATACGATCCTGTGCTTACTTTTCAGTTGTCCAACGATTTTCACGTAAAAAAAGTGATGAAAGGCTACATGCCCGGCGACGTGGAAAGCAAGGAATATGCGTGTCTTTTACAATGGGACAATATATATCACACCAAACCCAATAAAAAGGCTTCCGTTTCAAAAGAGGTGGTGCGTTTGGGTTTGGTACAATGGCAAATGCGGTCATATAAAACGCTGGAAGACCTGTACGAGCAGGCCGAATTTTTTGTGGACGCAGTGTCCAGTTACCGCTGTGATTTTGCGTTGTTTCCAGAGTTTTTCAACGCCCCCTTGATGTCCGCCTATAATGATGTGCCGGAGCCCCAGGCAATCCGGGAATTGGCCAAGCACACGGAATCCATCCGGGATTGGTTCCTAACAATGGCTATTTCTTACAATATCAACATTATCACGGGCAGTATGCCATTGATGGAGGATCAAAAACTCTACAATGTGGGCTACCTCTGTAAGCGCAATGGTGAATGGGAACGCTTTGTGAAAATCCACGTCACCCCCGACGAGGCAAGGGTTTGGGGCATGACGGGCGGCCATGAAATCAGGGCTTTTGACACGGACTGCGGCAAGATTGGTATCCTGATTTGCTACGACAGCGAGTTTCCGGAATTGGGGCGGCTATTGGCCGAAGACGGCATGAAAATACTCTTTGTCCCCTTCCTCACCGATACCCAAAACGGCTATGCCCGTGTGCGCAACTGCGCCCGTGCCAGGGCGATTGAGAACGAATGTTATGTGGCCATCGCTGGCTGTGTGGGCAACCTGCCGAAAGTCCACAATATGGACATTCAGTTTGCCCAATCTGTGGTGTTTACCCCCTGCGACTTCGCCTTTCCGACCGATGGCATCAAGGCTGAGGCCACGCCCAATACGGAAATGATCCTCATCGCCGATGTGGATCTCGATTTGTTAAAAGAGTTGCACAAGTTTGGCAGCGTTCAAAACCTGCGGGACCGACGGACGGACCTGTACGACGTGCGGCTGAAAAGCCAACGCAAAAAGGTGGCCGTGGCCGTGAACAATGGGGATACAGTGTAAATACAATTGTATTGCAAAGTGACAACGAATAAATACTCAACGGTGCAGACCATTATTTGCTGGTTAAAAATCGCCTTTCTATTGACCATTTTTGCCTGTAATGGACATCATTCTATTTCATTTCAATTAAACGATATATTCTCCGATCATGCCGTTTTACAAAGGGATCAGCCAATAACAATCTGGGGTAAGGGAGCAGCAGGAAAGGAAGTCACGGTCATTTTTAAAGAACAAAAGATAAGCACACAATGCGGGAAAGATGGAAATTGGCAAGTCAAATTAAACCCTGAACCAGCAGGGGGGCCATATCCACTGAGGGCCATTTCTGGTACAAAAGAAATCGAAATAAGGAATATCATGTTAGGTGAAGTTTGGTTTTTCAGTGGCCAATCCAATATGAACAATGAAATAAAATCCTTGATAGAGGCTGAAAATATTCAACAACAGCCCAATTGTCCACTCATCCATTATTATAAATTGCCCTGGCGGATTTCCACCCGGCCTATTGATGAGTTAAATGCAGCATGGCAGGTTTGTTCCAGCGCAACGGTCAGCGATTTGAGCGCAGTAGCGTATTATACAGCCATACATTTGGCGGATTCATTGCAGGTGCCAATTGGTGTTATTGTCAGTTGTTACAGCGCTGCAAATATTGAATCTTTTATGAGTTTGGAAGCCATGCAAAAAATTCCTGGGTATGAGGATTTAAAGCCTTTGCCAGAACATCCAAACGAAGAATTTTTTAAGCAGTATATTCAAAAGGAATTAGAAGACACATTATTGGCAAATGGTGCAACAAAGTCATTGGTAGGCGACCCTGGGGACCATTGGATGAAACCCGACTTCGATGACAGCCATTGGATGAATATGGAATTGCCCAATCATTGGGAAAAATATTTTCCTCTGCTAAATGGTAAAGCCTTATTTAGAAAGCGGTTTTCATTGCCAAAAAATATTGCTGAAGCGGGCGTAACTGTCCACTTTATCGCTGATGACAATGATATAGCATGGATAAACGGTCATGAAATCGGCTCCACCCGGCAATGGAATGCTAAAAGAGAATATTCGGTAGCGCCTCAATTGTTGAAAGTAGGGGAAAATATATTGGCTATATATGTGGAAGATGAACGAGAAAAAGGTGGAATATATGGAACAGCATCAGATCTAAAAATAACAAGTTTTGATGCTTATGAACAGTCCCTTGCCGGGCCTTGGAAGTTTCATATTTCTCGGCCAAAAATTGAAGCGTATAATCTGGACAAAAACCATTTTCCAGCCTTAGTTTACAATGCAATGGTATTTCCACTATTTAAATATAGCATTAAAGGAATAGTATGGTATCAAGGAGAATCTAACGTTGAGCGGGCTGAACAATATCGGGATCTATTTCCAACTTTAATCCAAGATTGGCAAGAAAAATGGGGCCAGGATAGTCTGCCCTTTCACTTTGTGCAACTGCCCACTTTTGGACTTGGCAACAATTCCAATAACTTCAGCGATTGGGCAGAACTCCGGGAAGCCCAAACCAGCGCATTGTCATTGCCCAATACCTACATGACCGTTGCCGTGGATTTGGGCGAAAGGGACAACATCCATCCCAATGACAAAAAAGCGATTGGTAAACGACTGGCAGCCAGTATATTGGCCAACAGCTATCAAAAAAACTTGCCCAGCGGCGGGCCAATCTTTGAAAGGATGGAGCTGAAAGACGGGGTAGCCACCGTTTTTTTCAAAAATATCGGTTCTGGCCTAATGGCCAAGGACGGCAAAAACGATCAACTGGCCGGCTTTGAATTGGCAGGGCTGGACAGGAAATTTTACCCAGCCAAAGCAAAGATAGAAGGCGATCAGGTCAAAGTAACCTGGCAAATATTTGAAGACCCAGTGGCCCTGCGATATGCCTGGGTAGGCTATCCTGATCAACCACTCAACTTGTACAATAAAGAAGGTTTACCGGCGGCACCATTCAGGACGGACGACTGGCCCGGCATTACCAAAGGGAAAGTTTACCGACCAAAGTTTTTTCCCATTGAATAATTTGTTCCAAACCTACTACTTTAGCCCCCCTCATTTTTCACCTAACCAACTTCTACTATGACGGATCTCGATATCGCAAGAACTATCACGCTGAAGCCCATTCAGCAAATCGCTTCACAACTCAACATTTCCGACGACGACCTCCAGTTGTATGGCAGATACAAGGCAAAGCTGCCCCTGTCGCTCATCAACGAAGAGGCCATCAAAAAGAGCAATCTCATCCTGATGACGGCCATTTCCCCCACTCCTGCCGGGGAAGGCAAAACCACGATGAGCATTGGGCTTTCGCAAGGTTTGAACCGCATTGGCAGAAAGACCTGCGTCGTCCTGCGGGAACCATCTTTGGGGCCGGTATTTGGCATCAAGGGCGGCGCCACCGGTGGCGGCTATTCGCAGGTGCTACCGATGGAAGACATCAACCTGCACTTCACGGGCGACCTCTCTGCTGTGGAAAAGGCGCACAACCTGCTGGCCGCATTGATTGACAACAACCTCCAAAGCAAAAAGCGCTCGCTTGGCCTCGATCCACGCCAGATTTTTTTCAAAAGGGTCATGGACATGAACGACCGCTCGCTGCGCCAAATCACCATCGGCCTCGGCGGCACTGGCAACGGCATTCCCCGTGAGAGCGGTTTCGACATTGCCGTGGCCTCCGAGGTCATGGCCATCCTTTGTTTGTCCAACAACATTGAGGATTTGAAGCGCCGCCTGGGCAATATTTTCGTGGGCTATACCTTTGACCGCCAGCCCATTTTCGCCAAGGATTTGAACGCACAAGGCGCTATGGCCGCTTTGTTGAAAGACGCCATCCTGCCCAATCTCGTGCAGACGTTGGAAGGCTTTCCGGCCATCATTCACGGTGGGCCTTTTGCCAATATCGCACAAGGGACCAATACCGTCATTGCTACAAAAACCGGCCTTTCGTTGGCCGATTGGGTGGTGACGGAGGCGGGTTTTGGCTCCGATTTGGGTGCTGAAAAATTCATGGACATCAAGTGCCAAAGTGCTGGTTTGGCTCCCAAAGCCATCGTTATCGTGGCCACCATCCGTGCCCTGAAATACCACGGCGGCGGCGACCTGAAAACATTGAAAGAACCAAATCCTGAAGCCGTGCGCAGGGGTTTGGTCAACTTGGAAAAGCACCTCGAAAACTCCCGCCTGTTTGGGATACCCGCCGTCGTGGCCATCAACCAATTTGTGAGCGACACAGAAGAGGAAATTTCCATCGTAAAACAACGCTGCGAAGAAATGGGCTTCCAGGCTGTGGTGGCCAATATCTGGGGCGAAGGCGGAAAAGGGGCAGAGAACCTGGCACACGCTGTCGTCCATGCAGTTGAAAACTCTACGGGGCAGTTTAAACCGCTGTACAGTTGGGACTGGCCGATGGAGTTGAAAATAGAGACCATTGCCAAGGCCATTTACGGGGCCGATGGGGTGGAGTATTCGCCGCAGGCCAAATTGCACCTCAAGCGCATCGAAAAATTGGGCCTCAGCGGAGCGGCCGTTTGCATTGCCAAGACGCAAAAATCCCTTTCCGACAACCCTGATTTGATAGGACGGCCCACTGGTTTCACCATCACCGTCAGGGAAATCGAAATCGCTGCGGGCGCTGGCTTCGTGGTACCCATCACGGGAGACATGATGCGGATGCCCGGCCTGCCTGACACACCTGCCGCCGAAAGCATAGACATTGATGCGGAGGGGAATATTTCCGGGCTGTTTTGAGGCTGGGCATTTTTGTTTATCTTTGGGTAAAACTCAGTGATTATGCTTTTGAGTGAAGTTATCGGCAGAGAGAAATCGCCTGAATATTCAAAGAAAACTGCAAAGGTTCCTGACTACCTTATAAAAGAAACCATTGACGGTATCCCGTTTTATTATGCGGGATACCGTTCTGTTTTGGATAAAACAAAAACCATCGAAGAAATCATGGCGGACAGTGGATTGCAATTGTTCATCAAGACCTATTTTCTGAATATCTTCAGTAAATGCTTGGATTCAACCAAGTTTTACATTTTCATAGGAGAAGTGGGCAGCCATCTTGATCACCGCAGCAATCTTGGGCTAGATGTCGCTGTTTATGATAAAAAAATCTTGACCCCGGACAAGATAACAAGTAAGTACATTGATGTAATCCCTAAATATGTGGTAGAAGTAGATGTGAAAGTTGAAATGGCCAGCCGTGATGCCAATTTGTTTGAAGAATTTGTGTTGCGCAAGGTTAAAAAACTCTTTGCTTTCGGCACTGAAACCATCGTGTGGGTATTTTCAAAAAGTAAAACTGTAATTGTTGCTCGCCCCGACAACAAATGGGACGTACTGGAATGGGATCAAGATATTCAAATGGCTGAGGGCATTGTTTTCAATATTGGAAAATACCTAAGCGATGAAGGTATTGCTTTGCAGGATTAAACTTCCAATCCAGGAAAAAAGGCGTCCCTGAAATGTTCCACCGTCCACTCCTTTTCATTTTTCATCAAAATAGAAACAATGTCGAAGCGGATGGCCCAGTCGTGGCTGTTAGCCTTCATGTAAGCAGCGGCGGCATTGGCCATCAGGCGGGTTTTGGTCTTGTTGACAAATTCCTCCGGTTTTCCAAAAAAGTCGTAGCTACGGGTTTTCACCTCCACAAAAACCAGCACCTTGCCGTCACGGGCGATGATGTCCACCTCGGCCCGGCCATGCCGCCAATTGATGGCGAGGATTTCCAGGCCATTTTCCCGTAAAAATTGGGCCGCCAATTCCTCACCTTTTTTTCCTGTATCAAGATGCTTTGCCATAGTTTTCCCATTTTTGCCCTGACGGGAATGGATAGATAATTACAAACGGAAAATTATAAAAAATGGAAAAACTGGCATTTGATTATTCCTTCGCACAGCCTTACGTATTGCCCCACGAGGTTGATATGATGGCTGCCCAAACTGAAAACGCCGCAAAATTGCTCGATAGCCATAAGCCCGATAGCTATCGGGCCGGCAGCGAATTCCTCGGCTGGCTCGACCTGCCCAAAAAATATGACCGGGAAGAATTCAAACGTATCAAGCAGGCCGCAAAAAAGATACAACAACAATCGGAAGTGCTGGTGGTCATCGGCATCGGTGGTTCGTATTTGGGGGCAAAAGCGGCCATTGAAATGTTGTCGCACAGTTTTTACAACAACCTGCCCAAAAAACAGCGCAAGACTCCGGAAATTTATTTCGCAGGAACCAATCTATCGGGAACCTATCTCACTCATTTACAGGAGGTTATAGGCGACCGGGATTTTTCGGTCAATGTCATTTCCAAATCAGGTACCACGACCGAACCTGCTATTGCTTTCCGCATTTTTAAAAACAAACTGGAAGAAAAATATGGCCGGGAAGGGGCGAAAGAGCGCATTTTCGCCACCACCGACAAGGCCAAGGGCGCCCTGAAAAAGCTGTCGGACGAAGAAGGCTACGAAACTTTCGTCGTGCCAGACGATGTGGGCGGGCGTTTTTCCGTGCTGACCGCCGTTGGCTTGCTGCCCATTGCCGTGGCCGGCATTGATATTTCGGAATTGATGAAAGGTGCTGCCGATGCGACGCAGGATTTCAAAAAGCCTTATTCCGAAAACCCATGTTACCAGTATGCGGCCCTTCGCAACATTCTTTACAACAAAGGAAAAGCTATTGAAATGCTCATCAGCTATGAACCCCGGCTACATTACATTGCCGAATGGTGGAAGCAGCTTTATGGCGAGAGCGAAGGCAAGGATGGCAAAGGCATTTTCCCAGCCAGTGCCGACTTTACTTCCGACCTCCATTCCCTCGGCCAATACATCCAAGACGGCAGGCGTCACCTCTTTGAAACAATGATTGAAATCCAAAGGCCGGAGGCGGATTTGACGGTTGAAAAAGAAAAATCCGACTTGGATGGCCTCAACTACCTGGCCGGAAAAACGTTGGATTTTGTCAATAAAAAAGCGGCGCAGGGAACTGTGGAAGCGCACGTGGACGGTGGTGTGCCCAACCTAAAAATTACCATTCCTACTGTATCGGCCTACCACTTGGGCTACCTGTTTTTCTTTTTTGAAAAAGCCTGCGCCGTGAGCGGCTACCTGCTCGGCGTGAACCCATTCGACCAGCCGGGTGTAGAGGCTTACAAGAAGAATATGTTCAGGTTGTTGGGGAAACCTTGATATAAAACAATTTTTGCTATGGACGAACTTACCCGCTTAAGAAAACTTTTTACCGACCACTATGACGGCAACCCCTGGTTGGACATCAATATCGTTGACACCTTAAATGAGCTGACCGCTTCGCAAGCTGCCCGTACAATCGGCGACCATAACTCTATCTGGCAAATTGTGCGGCATATAGTGGCCTGGCGGGAAACCAATCTGGCCCGGATTCAGGGTGAAATGGTGCCTGCACCACCAAACAATTTTATCGAGGAGATCCACGATACATCTGATGCTGCTTGGGAAAAATTGTTGAAACGCCTGGAGCGGAGCCAACAGATGATTTTGGCATATTTTGAAAAAGCAGATACAGCCACTTTTAACAATATCTATCAACCCAACCAGCACTCTTTTTACGAGCATTTACAGGGCATTTTGCAACACGATGCCTATCATTTGGGGCAAATTGTGTTGCTTAAAAAATTGATTTCCAACTTTTAAAATCAAAAAAATGTGGTGGGTATTTGCTTTGCTGTCCGCTGTATTCGCTGCATTGACGGCGATTTTTGCCAAAATCGGGGTGAAAAATGTGGACACTGATTTGGCCACAGCCATCCGGACGGTTGTCATCTTGATTCTTTCCTGGGGCATTGCATTTTTTAGGGGCGGCGTGTCCACCATTGGTTCGCTGTCAAAACACAATTTGTTGTTCCTGATCCTATCGGGTATAGCGACTGGCCTTTCATGGGTTTTTTATTTCAAAGCCCTGCAATTGGGAAAAGTCTCGCAGGTAGCCCCGGTTGACAAACTCAGCGTGGCCCTTGCCATCGCTTTTTCCGTCCTTTTTTTGGGTGAAACATTGACCTGGAAGACTGCCGTTGGCGCAACTTGCATTATCATTGGGACTATTATCATTATCTCTTAATTCTCTAACCTTAAAAACTATAAAAGTTAACTGTTTAGGAGGGCGTGGGAGGAGGAAGTAAAAAATTTCATTTTTTTCTTCCTCCTCCCACACTTTGGGGTGTTTTTGGGAAAAAATTGAAAATTTTTTCCCAAAAACACCCCTACTAAGTAGTTACTATAAAAGCATCTTATGAAAATCCACGACAAGTACCAACGCACAGTTTACGCTGCCAAAGCAGAACGCTACGATACCATGCAGTACCGCCGCTGCGGCAAGAGCGGTATCCTTTTGCCCATGATTTCCCTTGGCCTTTGGCACAACTTCGGCCATGTGGACGACCTGGAAAATGGCCGCCAAATCCTGCGCTTGGCCTTCGACAACGGCATCACCCATTTCGACCTGGCCAATAATTACGGGCCGCCATTTGGCTCGGCGGAGGAGAATTTTGGCCGATTGTTCAAAGAGGATTTCAAGCCCTATCGTGATGAGCTGATCATTTCTACAAAAGCCGGGTGGGACATGTGGCCGGGGCCTTATGGAAATTTCGGCAGCCGCAAATACCTCATCGCCAGCCTCGACCAAAGCCTGAAGCGCATGGGTTTGGAATACGTGGACATCTTTTATAGCCACCGCCCCGACCCTTACACGCCCTTGGAAGAGACAATGGGTGCATTGCACCACATCGTGCAACAGGGCAAGGCGCTTTACGTGGGCATTTCACAATACAATGCAAAAGATACGGCCAAAGCCGCCAAAATTTTGAAAGACCTCGGCACACCACTATTTATCCATCAGCCACGATACAGCATGTTCGACCGCTGGGTAGAAGATGGCCTGATGGACGAATTGGGGAAATTGGGTACTGGCTCCATTCCATTCAGTCCCTTGGAGCAGGGCTTGCTGACCGACAGATATTTGAAGGGTTTCCCTGAAGATTCACGGGCTGTGAAGGATGCCCGTTATTTCAAAAAAGAACAAATCACAAAAGACAAACTGGAAAAAGTGCGCAAACTCAACGAAATAGCCATTTCCCGTGGCCAAACCCTGGCGCAAATGGCCGTCGCATGGCTGCTGAAAGACGAGCGGGTGACTACCGTGCTGGTTGGTGTGAGCCGCCCTGAACAATTGATGAATAATATTGGCGCACTCAACAATTTGAAATTTAGCAAAAAGGAATTGGAAAAGATAGAGAAGATTTTGAAGTAACATTGCTACATCGTCCCTATGGATTAATTTTTTCCACCCTCATTTTTCTGTGGGGTATTTGTAATTTTGTTTAACTTTTCAAAACATGACGAGAAAACAACTAACCCAGCTGTTGGAGAACAGATTTCAACAACTGAAAATTATCAACATGTATAGGGAGGATTTTGAAAAAATTGAGGGGAAAAGTGCCTTGCTTCTTAGAATTGATAAACTGTTGGACGAAATTAATGAAATTCGGAAAAAGCTGGAAAATCCTACATAATTAATTAGATATCATAACATGCAGCAAACAGCGCTAAGTAAGCACGAGATTCAAAAAATATTGAACGGCCTTGATAAAGGGTTACGGCCAGTTTTATTAAATTTGGATAAAAACACACTTTCGGCAGAAGATCGAAATGCTATGATAAAGCAATTAGATGATTTGGAGGAACTTGCCAAAAAAATCAAAAATGATTTGTTGGGAAAATAATTATTATGTTGTCGCCAATTTAATAAACGCACTCGCTGTTCTTCGATTTTACAAAATAAGACTTGTAGTTCTTCGCCTTCGGATCTGTACAGCCTTCCAGGTTCAGAAGCACGACGTTTTTAAAATGGACAGGGTGGCTTTCGCTTTGCAGGGAAATAGTGCCGCCAATAATAGGCTGTCCTATTGTATAAAGTGTAGAGTCGAAATTGGCCACCGCACCGCCGCCGTATTGGGGTTTTGTGTATTCCATCACCACTTCGCCATCTATTACATGCTGTATCAACGAATCCCCCAAAACAATAAACTCGGCATGTATCCACTGTTCGCCGTGGTAGGTTTTTGAATTGGACTCCATGCAATGGTTGGTCTCCAACGTGTCGTGCATCACGACATTGGTGCCGGGGGTGCAGAGGTTGAGCGTATGGCGTTCGTTTTTGCCATCGCCACCAAGGAATTGTGCCTCTATTGAAATGGGAAAATCCTGATCCTTACCCATCGTGGCGGCTGGCTGTCCGTGCAACATCGCCCCACTGTTGCGCAGCGCCCAATCCGGCCCGCCGGGGCACTGCTCGCCCACGAAACGATAGTCCACTTTTAGTTTATAATAGGAAAAAGGCTCTTTATAAAACAGGTGTCCGAAGCGGTTGCCGAAGTCGCCGTAATCTTTGTACTGAACTTTGATCATACTGTCTTCGACGTAGAAAGTGTTGTTGAAGTTGTCGGTTAGGTCGTGGCCGGTGATTTTTGGCTCCCAGCCATCCAAAGACACGCCATTGAACAAGGATTGCCATTCTTCTTTGGCAGGGTCATTTTGGGCGGGCTGCGGCGTATTTTTACATGAAAAAAGGAGGACGGCAGCAAAAAATAAACCCAGGAAGGGTAGGGGGCGGCGGCTGGATTTCATAAAGAAGATTTTTAGAAATGATTGTATCAAAATACCGCCTCAAGATGGGAATAAAATTAGAATCGGCGGCAAGCATTCAGCGCTTGCCGCCGATATTTGGCTATTAATCATCTGCTTCGACAGACTCGGTTTTGTTCATCAAAAAGGCTTTTAGAAATCCTTCCAAATCGCCGTCCAAAACGGCATCTGTTTGCGAAGTTTGGAAGCCCGTGCGATGATCTTTTACCCGACGGTCGTCGAGCACATAACTGCGGATTTGGCTGCCCCACTCGTTTTTCATTTTGCCGGCTTCTATTTTCTCTTTTTCCGCTTTTTGTTTTTCCAGTTCAGCTTCGTAAAGTCTGGATTTCAGCATTTGCAGGGCCTTTTCCCGGTTTTGGATCTGGGAGCGCTCCTGTTGGCACTCCACCACAATACCGCTGGGCAAGTGGCGCACCCGAACGGCACTCTCCGTTTTGTTGACGTGCTGGCCGCCAGCACCGCTTGAACGGAAGGTATCCCAATCCAGATCGGCTGGGTTGATGTCCACTTCGATGCGTTCGTCCACCATCGGATGCACAAACACGGAAGAGAAGGAAGTCATGCGTTTGCCCTGTGCATTGAAAGGGCTGACCCGCACCAGGCGGTGTACGCCGTTTTCACCTTTCAACATGCCAAAGGCATAATCGCCCTCTATTTCAAGGCCTACCGATTTGATGCCCGCCGCATCGCCCGGTACTAAGTAAAGTTGGGTGGCTTTGTAGTCGTTTTTCTCCGCCCACATGATGTACATGCGCATGAGCATTTGCGACCAATCGCAAGCCTCCGTGCCGCCGGCGCCGGCATTGATTTCCAAAATGGCACCGAGCTCGTCTTCCGGTTGGTTCAGCGTAGAGCGGAATTCCAGGTCATCCATTGCCTCCAGGGCTTTGGCATACTGAGCATCCACTTCTTCTTCAGTGGTTTCGCCAGCTTTCTGGAATTCGAGCAAAACTTCCGCATCGCCGACGGCAGTTTCGACGGTTTCGTACTGCGCTACCCACTTTTTATTGGATTTTACTTCTTTGAGAATGGCTTGGGCACGGGTGGGATCGTCCCAAAATTTGGGATCACCGGCCAATTGCTCTTTGTCTTCGATTTCAATTTTCCGCTTGGCGACGTCAAAGATACCTCCTCAACAAAGCCAGCCGCTCTTTCAACCCGATCAGTTGTTCGCTGGTCATAATATTTTTGGTTAGTGAATGTTTGTGAATTGGTTAGGATTGATGGTTTGGGGGTTGCTATCAACCCCAAACCATCAACTATCTACCATCAAATCCCTACTTTGACTACGTCAACGTAGAAAAGCAATTCTGCATTGGCGGGGATTTGGCCATTGGCCTGGTTGCCATAAGCCAGATCTGAAGGGATGAAAAGTACGGCTTTGTCGCCACCTTTTAGCATCGGAATACCTTCGTCCCAGCCTTTGATAACTTGTCCCATGCCTAATTTTACTGGATAGGGTTGGCCACGCTTATAGGAATTGTCGAACATGGTACCGTCCGTCAGTGTACCGTAATAATGAACGGTTACTTGGTCGGTTGGTTCTATTTCCTGACCAGTGCCAGCTTCCACGATCATATATTTCAGGCCGGATGGAGTGGACTTCAACTGGCTTTTCAACTCGCCATTTTTGTATTTGGTGGCAATGTCGGTCATTTGAGTAGCGATGGTGGCTTCCATTGCCACTGCTGCTTCACGGTCTTTGTTTAACGCGTTGCGGCGTTCTTCCTGGTAGGCATCGTACTCTTCCTGTGTTTTCAAATTTTCCATGACAATGGCGTATTTCAACTCCTTCACATCTTTGAGTTGAGGGGCCGCCCTCATGCTGGAATCAATCGGCACTATCAGCGACACGCTGTCTCCTACGCTCATTACCGCCAATACATCGGAAATGGGGTTGATTTTGCCAACTTTATCCCCTTCACTTTTAACTTCCTCCTGGGAAGGTACTTTGATAGCCATCGGCTCGCCACGCTCACGGGTTGTGTTCATCAAAACACCATCCGTATAGACATAAATGTGCAAAAATGCGTAGTCGCCAGCTACGGCCTTTTTGCCAGTAGATTGGGTATGCTTGGTGTAAGCATAGCCATTGGGCGTTTTGTTGTCGCCACCACATGCAGACAAGAATATGATTGCCGACAACAGCAAAAAAGATAGAATTCTCATTTTTCTTAAAAGATTTGACCTGTAAAGGCCCATCGCTTGGACGAGTGGCTGCGTTACAGATCGTTGTTTAACAAAGCTTGTTGATATTCTGGTAAAATGGATTTGAATTTTTTGACCGTAGGGCGCAAGCCGATGTAGGAATAACCGCCAGAGGCATTTTTGTGGCCTCCCCCTTTAAAGTGCTGGCGAGCTATTTCTTGTACTGAAAAATCGCCTTTCGATCGGAGGGAAATTTTGGTAATGGTCGGCTGCTCATGGATGAAGGCCGCCATCGTGATGTTTTTCATCATCAACAAATAGTTCACTAGCCCTTCCGTATCGCCCCTTTGGATGCTGTATTTTTCGTAGTCCTGTTTTGAAAGGGTGATGATGGCCGTTCGGAATTCCTCCAGTATTTCCATGTTTTCCAGCACGTAGCCCAACAATCGCAGGTGTTTTTCCTCCATGCAGTTGAACACGAGGTTTTGGATTCGTACATCGTCAACGCCCAATTCGAGCAGATCGCCCACAAGGCGGAACAGCTTTGGCGAAGTGGCGTATTTAAAGGAACCGGTATCGGTCAAAATACCAGTAAAAAGGCACTCGGCAACAGCATTGTTCAAATGCCGTTTGTCATCCATGAGTAAAATGAAGTCGTAAACCAGTTCGCTGGTGGAGCTGGCGCTGGTGTCGTGCAGCTCAAAATCGGCAAAAGGCTCTGGAAACAGGTGGTGGTCAATCAAAACTTTGGCGCATTTCAAGGGGGAAATGATTTCACCCATCTTGTCAATGCGTTCCAGCGAGTTGAAGTCGAGGCAAAAAACGATGTCAGGTTTCTCCAAAACCGCCTTCACTTCGTCTGTAGAAATGTCATAGATCAAGATGTCGTCCGCACCGGGCATCCATCCTAAGAAGGTCGGAAACTCTGAAGGAAAGGCCACCTTCACCGTATGTCCCAGTTGCTCGAGGTAATGTTTCAATCCGAGCGAGGAGCCGATTGCATCGCCATCTGGGTTCCGGTGCGAGGTGATGACTATGTCTTTTGGAATCGCCAGGAGCGATTTTAACACGTTTATATTATCCATTGAAGCCATCTAAAATTGGGGGGCGAAGTTCCCAAAAAATGTAATTATTCCAAAATTAATACTTGGGTTTCGGGATGAATAGGCCGAATGTTTACTTTTGCGCCTCTTTTTAAAAAAAAGGCTGATTGGCGGGACTTGCGCTTGCAATTTTTTTGCTCATCCATCCTTTCATCCATTCACTTTTATCATTTAAACCTGAAAAAATGGGAAATAAGACTTTGACCATGATCAAGCCCGATGCCGTGAAAGACGGCCACATCGGTGCCATTCTCAACGACATTAGTGCAGCAGGGTTCCGGATTGTTGCTTTGAAAATGACCCACCTGACCAAAGCAAAAGCCGGCGAATTTTACGCTGTCCACAAAGAGCGCCCATTTTATGGCGAGCTCGTGGAATTCATGTCTTCTGGCCCTATCGTGGCTGCTATTTTGGAAAAAGAAAATGCAGTTGCCGACTTCCGCCAACTCATTGGCTCCACCAATCCAAAAGATGCCGCCCCCGGCACCATCCGTGCGAAATACGCCAAAAGTGTAGGCGAAAACGCTGTACATGGTTCCGATTCTGACGAAAATGCCGCCATCGAAGGCGCTTTCCATTTCGCTGGAGTGGAAATGTTTTAAGAAATTCTACATAAAAAGAGAGGGATGATGCCTTGACAATGGCTTCATCCCTCTTTCTTTTTTTAACCGGACTTATTTAAAACTCGGTAAAAGTATCCGCAGGCAAACTCGAAGGGGCTTCTATTTCAGTGATGGAGCGTTCGCCACGGTTGCCGGAAAGCAAGATATGGCCATATTTATTGTAGTCCGTCCAGGGGCTGGTGAAATCGGCTTCGGCTTGGCCGACGGTGCGGAAGTAGGCCCATTGGTTGACCAATTTGGTGTTTTTACTCACCCATACCCTATATTTGTTCTCAGGCGTATCGCCCACGCCGCTAAAACTTAGCTCCAGCAAGTCTGAGGGATCCCCGTTGTTTTCTTCACCGATATATTTCAAGGTGACGCCCGAATCCTTTAATTTAAACGGCATGACCAGCCAATAACTGTCATTGATCCAAATGCTCTTGGCTTTTCCCAAGTACAGTTTCAGTGAATCGCTGGACATGATTTGTTCTCCCCGTTTTTTTACCCTGCCTGTCATGTTTCCCAGGTTCAATAAATAAGTGGTGCTGTCAGGATAAGATTCAATGCGGACATCACCCGTTTGTTTGTCCCACCACAATTTCCTCTTGCCAAAAAAATTCCAAACCAAATAACGGGTGGCGTCCCAATTTTTCCTGCCGCCCATTGCCTGCATAACTTCATCGGCGACGATAATGGCTTGGTGATCGGAGGACTTCTCATTGAAGCCTTCGGCGGGAGGATTATTGTCTTGAATGGTACCAGATTGGCAAGCGAAAACAAACAAACATGCAAACAGGGAAAGTAAGGCAATTGCAAATTTCATTAGGCTTTGTTTTGGCGTAAATGTAGCTTTTTTGGCTTGCCAAAGCACAACCAGGCACGAATTTCATCACAACGGATCTCAAGGTTAGCGCCCTTCTGCCTCCTTTATCAAATCGGGATAATCTGTGATGATGCCGTCCACGCCCTGTCGCTTCAATTTTTTCATGGCTTTAACGGAATTCACGGTCCAGGGAATGACCCTGATGCCCATGCCGTGCAGTTTTTTGATGCCTTTTTTGCGGAGCAACAAATAATAAGGACTGTAAATGGCAGGTTGAAATCCCAGTTTTTCGAGGTTGGCGTCAATGCCGTCCAAGTTTTCCACCAAGAGGGCCAAGGTGACATTAGGAGCTATTTGATGGATAGCTTGCAAAGGCCGAACATCGAAAGATTGGATGCAGCATTTTTCCAAAATGCCCAGCCTGGTACACTCGTCGAGCACCAGTTTCGCAAACACATCGGGCGTGGGGGTGAAGACGCCGTCGCCTTTCGGATCACTTTTTATTTCAATGTTGAAACTGGGCAGTAGCTTTTGGTTTTTTTCGCAATAAGATTTCACCTCCTTGACCACATCCTCCAAAGACGGCTTGTAAACCGCTATTTTTTCCTGCTTTGGAAAACGCTTGTTCCCACGGCTGCCGCAGTCGTAGTTTTTAATTTCGTCGTAGGTCAAGTCCCTGATTTTCAGCTTCATAGCTTCTTGCGAATCAATGGGCGAGCCATCGGGTTTGCTGCAAATCTGGTGCGACATCCAAGGTTCGTGGCTGACGATGAGTATGTCGTCTTTGGACACTGCCAGGTCCAGTTCCAGGGTCATGACGGGGAATTCGAGTGCCTTCAAAAAGGCAGGAATGGAGTTTTCAGGCATCAAGCCCCGGCAGCCCCGGTGGCCTTGCCAGTCGAAAGTGTGGTTTTCCATGTTTTGTCCCATTGAAAAAATCGGCAAAAGCAAAACGGCGAGGGTCGAAGCCAATAGGTTATTGATATGGATTTTCATAAAATTGCTTGGTTGAAAAAAGTAAAAATAGCTGGCCGCCTTGCTTTTGGCCCGGGGATTTACAATAACTTTTCTTTTGTTGCTAAAACTTAACCTTTACAAAACCTTGGACACGCCCGCTATGACAAACCAACTGTCAATGCCCTTGTTCGGCTGTTCGAGGTTGGCATTGGAGATGTGCCGGAAGCGGCATTTCAGGTCGAGGTTGAGGCCCGAATTGCCCAATTTTTGGTGCAAGCCCGCTGTAAAATTGTCTGAAAAAATAAAACCTTTCGCCTGTTGCTTCGTCTCCACGGTGATGTAGTGCGGCCCTGAGCCAATGGCAGCGGACAAGGCCGTTTTTTCTGAAAAATGGTGGCGGTATTCAAAACCCAGGTTGGCACCGAACTCCCATTCTTTTTTTTCGTTTGGAGAAAAATGCACCCACACCAATTGCGGCTCCAAATAAATGAACAGGTCGTCCTTTTTCCCTTTCAACAGGTTGGCAAAATTGTAGTAAAACAACAATAGAAAAGGCTTGTATTTGCGGCCTTCGGACAAGGTTTCATGGATAATGGGGATGCCCAAATGGACGCCAACGCTTTTCCAGGATTGGCAGAAAGTTTTTATCGAAAACAAAAGCAACAAACTGATCAAGAGGCTTTTCATCGTCCTATTTTGGCGTAAAGAAAAAGAGATTTTGAGCAAAAGAACCCTATGGCCGCAATACATTTACATTGAGATGATTAGTTTTGAAAAATGGAACTGACCGCTTTTGCCATAGCCCTTGGTTTTTATTTCGCACTGCACAGCCTGCTCGCCGCCGGACGGGTAAGGAAAGCCATCGTGGCCAACCTGATGCCCGTGCGATATTACCGCCTGTTTTTTAACCTGCTTGCCCTATTGTTGCTCGTGCCGTTGGCAGTTTGGTTTATTTATTTGGATAAAGAAATTTTATTGAAATACAGTTGGCCCGTGTACCCAGGCGTACTGTTGATGCTAGCAGGTGCTGTTTGGCTGGTGAGGTCTTTTAGGGGCTACGATTTGCATGAGTTTATTGGCACTTACCAGCTCAACAAGGGTGGCCAGCCCGAACATCAGGTTTTAAACACCACAGGTTTAAATGCCCAAGTCCGGCATCCGCTTTATTTTGGAACCCTGTTGGTATTGTGGGGCGCATTTTTGTTGTACCCAAGCGATGCATCCTTGGTGGTGGCAGGCGTTTCTACTTTGTACCTAATTGTCGGCAGCAAGCTGGAAGAGCGGAAACTGGAGCAGCAATTTGGCGAAGCCTACCGTTCGTACCAACGAAAGGTGCCGATGCTGATACCTTTTAAATGGCGGCACCATAAGAAATGATATTTTTGCCGCCCATATAGTGAATGATGAACTATAAACGATGAATGATGAACTTGCAAGCATTGATTAAAAGGCATTTGAAAGTTCAGACGGTCTCGATTATTTTTCATTTTCACTTGTAATCCATCGTTCATCATTTTTAAGACTTCCATGAAACAACTGCTGACGCTATTCTTTTCTGCCTTTTATTTTTTGCTTTTTTCTCAAAACGACACCACTATATATGTGGTGGCGGACGAAATGCCCCGCTTCCACGGTTGCGAAGCAATGGACACTACCTTGGAGGCCAAAATAAAATGTTCGCAAACCAACCTGCTCGTTTTTTTCAATAGCAATATTGTCTATCCATTGGAGGCCAGGCAACAGGGCATTGAAGGCACGGTGGTGCTGAGCCTGGTGGTGGAAAAGGACGGCTATATTTCCAATCCTGTAGTGAAAAAGGATATTGGCGGCGGCACCGGCGATGAGGCCATGCGGGTCGCCCTCGGCATGAACGAAGCCTTAAAACAAGCCAAGCTGGCATGGACGCCCGGCAAAAAAGACGGAAAACCCGTCAGAACGCAAATGACGGTGCCCATCAAGTTCAAATTGCAAGACCCGCCTGATTTTGTCATCGTCAACAGGCGGGATACGGTGTTTGTGGTGCTGGACGACTCCTTAGCCTATAAAGATGGAGAGGCCGCATTGACGAAATATTTTGCCGAAAAACTGGCTTTCCCTGAAGCGTACAAAGACAGTTGCCTCATCGGAGACATGGACATGACCGTGATGGTACGCCCGGACGGCTCCGTGAAAGTCCTCGATCTGAGCGATTATTGGAACTTGGGCTGGGATTTTCAATTTCAGGCCATCAAAACGGCCATTTCAACCTGGGGGAAATGGAAACCCGCCATCCGTAAAGGAAAAGAAGTGCCGGCTTCTCTCGACCTGGGCGTTTTTTTCAGGCCGGATGCCGCCAAATGTGCCCAGCGCATTTCACAATACGAAACTGCTATCCAACTGGCGGACGAAGGCAGCAACCTATTCAATGAAGGAAAACAGGAGGAAGGTATCCTGAAACTGAACGAAGCACTCCAACTTTTTCCTAACAACGCCAACTTTCTCTACCTGCGTGGCCATGCTTACATGAAAATGGATAAACTGACAGAAGCCTGCGCCGACTTCCGGAAAGTGCAGTCCATGACCTACATTGACGTGGTTAACAAGTTGATACCATTGATTTGCAAATAAGGTGGGTTTTCATTGATTCATTGTTGTATTGATTCATTGATTCATTGTCAAAGTAAACACTGATGTCCCGAAGCAATGAAGCAATGAAACCATTTAACCATGAAACCATCTAACCATCCAACCATGAAACAATGAATCAAGCTCCCCCGGCGTTCTATGCCGCAACCATTTCCCTAAAACTTAAACTATCCAATCATGTACATCCGGCTATTGTTTATTGCTAGCGCAATTACTTTTTTTTCTATTCAAACGACCGCACAAACCGATACCCTTTTGCCAGATTTTACCATCAAAGGCATGGCCATTGGCATCAGCAGCCCAGAAATGATTGACCAGATGATGGCCGTCATGCCCGGCATCGGCAGCAATGCCAAGGCGATGATGAACGAACAAAGTATAAAATCTTACCTCATGCCGCCCAGGCAAGTAGGCGACCGTGGCACCGTGACCAGCTATTTGTTGTCGGCATGTATGGAGTTTTATACCAATTTCAGAAAAAACTACAAGGTGAACCTCAGCCCTGATTTTGTATCGCTCAACCTCGCAAAAGAAGGCAACGAAGAACTAAAAAATGCCCTCCGCTTCCTGGTGACTGACGGCACGGTGAGCGCAGACATCATGCCCTACGACTCGCCGAACATCCCCCGCAGCGTGGGCGCCACGGAAAAATTCCGCATCACTAATTATCTCCAGATTTTTAGGGATACGCACCGGGACGCCCAAAAAGTTTTTGAAGTGCAAAAGGCACTTATGCGGGGCAACCCCGTCATCGTGGAAATGAAAACGCCGGATGGATTTGAGAAAATAAGGGACACCCGCTTCTGGACGGCTATCGGAAAAGACTTCGATCAAGTGTTGCCCTTTATGGTCGTTGGTTACAACCTCGAACTGGAAGCCTTTGAAGTACTAAGCTCCTGGGGGCCGGAGTGGGGGAGTGATGGATACCTCTGGGTGGATTTCGACGATTTTGGTGAGATTGCATTGAATGGATATGTGATGGTACCGGGGGGGCAGTGAGGGGAGTAATTTATGCATGGTGCTATACTGCTCGCTAATAGGTTTTGTGCAAATGG
>JBGSKQ010000104.1:0-41338 GCA_041741095.1 Saprospiraceae bacterium | reverse complement strand
ATTGAAAACGGTAGTGCTCGTTGCAAGGGGAAAGCAACAGAACCTGCTTGCCTGCACACAAAATGAACCGGGGGCCGTACCTTTCGCACCAGTCCCAGCATGGCAGCGTGACACCCGACCAGCATGATGCCTACGTGCTCGATTGCAAGGATTGTTCCCGGCGTCCAAGTATGCACACTTGGTGACATTGCGTTCCCGCTTAGTAGCTTTTGCCTATCTCAGACGCCGGGGCCAGGCTGGGGCTGTCACCACAAATTTCGGCAAGCATGGAAAAGAAGTTCACAATCGTCCACCCCAACTCGGCCGGGATAGACATCGGAGCGGCAGAGGTCTTCGTCGCCGTCGATGGGTTAGAGGTACGGCGCTACCAGACGTTCACCAGCAGTTTCCTGGCCCTTGTCGAAGACCTGACGGGGCACGGGGTCGCCAGCGTTGCCATGGAGGCCACAGGGGTCTACTGGTTCGCACTGTACGAGATGCTCGAATCTGCGGGCATCGAGGTGTTCCTCGTAAACGGTGCCCACACCCGGAACGTGCCCGGGCGGAAGTCGGACGTGAAGGACTGCCAGTGGCTGCTGCAGCTGCACACCTACGGCCTCCTCCGCAAGTCGTTCATCCCGGACGACACCATCCGGCAGCTCCGCACCTATGTCCGGCTCAGGGACGACCACACAGAGATGTCCAACTCCCATGTCCTGCACATGCAGAAGGCGCTGACCTCAATGAACATCAGGCTGCACCAGGTCATCAGCCAGGTTGCTGGCGTGAGCGGGATGCGCATCCTGAAGGCGATACTCGGCGGGGAGCGCAGCCCGGAACGGCTTGCGGGCCTGTGCGAGCGGCAGATACTGAACAAGAAGCACCCGGAAGTGGTGCTGTCGCTGCAGGGGCAGTACAGGGAGGAGCACCTGTTCGCCCTGCGGCAGGCCGTGCAGGGCTACGAGTTCTATGTGGGGCAGCGCCTCGCCTGCGACGCCCAGATAGAGCGGCTCATGCAAGGCATCTGCGAGGGGCTGCCCGCCCCCGATTGCCCCACCGCCCTGACGCCCAAGCAGGCCAAGCACAACAGGCCCCAGATAGATGGCCTGCACACGATGCTGGTCACGATGACCGGGGGCAGGGACGCCGCAACCATCCCCGGCCTGTCTGACATGAGCTTCCTCAAAATAGTATCCGAAGTTGGCACCGACGTCAGCCAGTGGCCCACAGAGAAGCACTTCACCTCCTGGGCTGGCCTGAGCCCGAGAAAGGACCAGTCAGGGTCGAGGGTGAAGGCGAGGAAGGCGGCCAAGACGGTGGCCGGACAGGTGTTCAGGGAGGCCGCACAGGGCGTGATAAACAGCAAGCACCTCGCCCTGGGTGGTTTTTACAGGCGCATCAGGGCGAAGAGGGGCGCTTCGGTTGCGGTCATGGCCACGGCCAGAAAGCTGGCGGTGCAGTACTATAACCTTATGAAACACGGTGCCGCCTTTATAGAGAAGGGCATCCAGCACTACGAGAGGAAATACCGGGAGGACATGGAAAAAAGGCTTCGCAAAACCGCTAACTCTCTTGGTTATTCGCTTGTCCCAACTGAATCGGTGAGTACGGTTCATTAGTAGCTGCGCTTGCAAACGGGCTAAGGTAGCGGCCTATGGCCGCCGTGCGCAGGCTACCCTCTGTCTCCCAACGCACTAATCCTTTTTCTGTTTGTTTGCCTTTCCCGACTTACCGTCCTGCGAAAACTCAATGGGCAGCATGACTTGCACTCTGACGGGCCTTACCCTTTGTTTCCTGGACTTTGGTTCAGAGGGTCTCTCCAACGCCGACACTGCGCTTTTCAAATCACCCATTTGACCCGCCCCACCTAAAAATTATGAATATAGCCTACCTGCATGACAAAGTTGCCTGAAAATTTGGATACCATATAATCGGTAGGCTTAGTTTTATAAACTTCGTTATCATCAAATGCCTTGCTCAAACGCTCAGAATATCCTATTATACCTCCAATCCCGAAAGTGAACTTGTTGCGCTTGCCAAAGGCATAGTTTGCCCCAAGGGCCAGTCTTGGCTTGATGGTTTTGGTAAATGATATACCCGGCCCAACAAAGAGGCCGAGGGAATGCAATTTCCTCTCGTCTAGTCCAAACCCAAGGTTAAACGTAAGGAGCGAGCCAGTCTCGAAATTTCCCTTGTCATTCTCTTTTACAAGTATATGATCAGGGTCGGCACCAACGATAGTATTCGTATCGGTAACAGAATAAGCGTCGTCATGCAGCCACGAGAGGTAAAACGAAGCCCCTGTACCGATAAAATACTTCTTGTACCGTGGGAAGGCGTACTCGGCATGATATGCTTGGAGGGTAGAGCCAGAATCCCGGGGTACGATTGCAATTTTTATGATGGCTTGGTCTCCTTTTACTTGCATTGGTAGGGATGTATAGGTAAAACTGCTATGGTTTACCACTTCACTCAATGCCTTAAGCATCTTGCCTACCTCTTTTGGCCCAACAGCTTTGGACGCTTCATCCAGTGATTTACTTATTGCATCGTAAGTTTCTATGATTTTTGCATCGGCATTGGTCAATTCTGTGTTTCCTTCAAGCACTTTTTTGTCCATGAACTTTTTCATTTCTCTGACGTAATCCTGCCGCCATTTTTTATACTCTGTTGATGTTGATTCTATCTTTTGGATGATTGCATTTCTGTCATCAATAATTTTATTCTTGGCTTCTTCACAATTAAGTGCGATCACACAATTTGTTTCGAAGTATAACCCGGCATATTGTTCTTCAACATACACACCTAATTTGTCTATCATACCTTTTATCATGTTCATACTTCCGTTCAAATATTCCAGCCTTGTGTCTCTTTCAAAATCTATCCTCTTTTTTACAATTTTAGCCGCAAGCTGTTTGGTGTATTCTTCAGGCTTTAGTTTCGCAATATCTGCCAAGGTTTTTTTGAATGCTTCTAACAACTTTTCATTTTGATCTTTTAATACATTTACTCGATTAATTATAAGTTTGTATTTTTTCTGAAATTCTTCATATTCCTTCTGCCTTTTTTTGACTTTTTCCTCCAATTCTGCCATATTAGGTTTCTTGTTGTAGAATTGGTCAATATCAAAGCTGAGGGCTTTATCGGTATATACAAAATTGTCAACCAAATCAGTCCAATCCTTCAGAGTCTTGTTTATATCCAATAGAAAAACGTTGACTTTTTCAATGGTGTCACGAATTATTTCTGGATTTATACTCCCACTATGCGGTGTAGGAAGGTTTTTTGGAAGTATAATTACTTTTTTTAATGTAGTATCTGTTGTTAACTCTCCCGGAGTATCTATTGAATTGATGACATCTAGGCCAGGGATGTTTGACAGCAACCCTTGTATATTATCAAGGGAAAACCCCGAAAATGAAGGAAAATCTTCTATTTTTCTCTCCAAAATAGTGTCTCGTCCGGTCACACTTATGTTGTAGCGGAAAGTGTTTATATTGGTAATCTTTATTTTGTAAAAATCCCCTTCCTTCAAATCGTCTAAATGTTTCTTGAAGTCACTAGAATAGCTGCACTTAGTATCTCTAACATCTTTGGTGATTTCTTTTCCATTGCAATAGCAGCTATCAATCAAAGTGCTGCACACAAAATTCTTCTGCAAGAAATCCAATTCCAATACCTTAACATCTTGGCCATGCACTTGCTGGAGAAGGGTGAAGAAAGAAAAGGTAAAAAATAATTTAATTTTCATTATAGGACTTATTTTAAGGTTGACAGAATTTGCTTAGAATATTGAATTAGAAGAATAGTGTTTAACTGAACCATTTCAGCAAGGAACCTAGGAATCCATTTCCATTGACTTTCATAGTCTCATGCAACCACTCCAGATGCTCTGCGATGCTAGTGTACACTTCGACCACGGAAGGCTCGCCGGGACAATTCATCGGCCCCCAACAACATACGCCAAGCAATGTGTGATTGCTAACTAATGGCCCCCCACTGTCTTTAATGCACGCCCCCCGACCATTGCTACCATCTGCACACAACATATACTTTTCCCTATAAACCGCAATAGAGTGTTCAGATGAATATGTTTCTTTACAGTTTGACTCATCAGCAAAACCAATTTCTACTATCCTTAATAAGTCTTGCACCAAGGTTTCATTCTCAATATATCCCCATCCGGTAAAGTTTAGCTTTCTAGCATTTTGGGTTATACTTTTTGCTTCATTTTTATCGAGGGGCAACTTGATTGGCATAGGATAGATTTCTCCCATCTTAATCGGTTTTTTTAACTTTATTAACGCAATATCATGCTCCAATGTATTTATATTAAAGGTGTCATGAATCTCCTGCCCATTTGGGTCTTTATATTTATAGTTATACTTAAAAATTTTCTCAACCTCTGATTGATGTGTCTTTAAACTCATTTTCCTTAAATCAAGAGAGCTATGAAATATGACAAAATTATTATCGCTTATGCTGTCGCCAGAGGATGAATCGTAAAAACAATGGCAAGCAGTAACTACCCAATTAGGCGCAATAAGGCTTCCGCCGCATTGATAGCCATTTTTATTGATGCCCATAGTTTTATTGACTATGGCTACGTGCCAAGGTGCTTCATCATTCTTGGCAACCCTTCCATAGCTTACCTGAGGAATAGGCAAATTCTCCTTTATTTGATTTGTAGTTTCAGGTGGAGGTGCTATTGCTGGATCTGGAGCCGAACTTTGTTTGCAACTGGCAAATGCAAAGAAAAGAGTCAGGTTAAAAATAACTGTAACGTATATGGATTTCGTCCTCATGGTTGATACGAACTATTTGTTAAAGAAGGATATTTCGAGATCCTTGCGATGGAACTTAATTTGCTTAATGCAACCTTCCTATTAGGGTGAAGCCAATGTTCTTCCTTTTCTTACTATTTAGTTTTGTTTGTTATTTGAAATATTAATTGCACTTAAGGCTAAATTAAAACAGAATCTAATAATACATGCATTTGTAATTTCACATGTTATCGTTAATGGCCTTGTATGACTCAACTCCCTTTTTCGTCATCCTAACACGAATTGAAGAAGATGCCATAATTTCAAAATTTTCCAAGGCCCAAAACTCCCACATCTCCCCAAACCATTTTCTCCCAAATTTTTCGATTTCTCTGCCAAAATGCGAAAAATAACTACTTAAAAAATTTTATACAAAATTGATTATCACATATTTGTACCTGAATAAATAATGTTGCAACCTCTCGCAAGAACGAGCAGAATAGATGAAAAAAAATCGTGTTTTTTAGAAAATTTGATACAAAGACGTGATTGTTGTTGCCAACCAGTCCCGCTACCTCACTAACTATCCATCAAAATACATCCCTACTCGCCGCAAGCCATGCTTGCACCCAGCCTAAGGTAGCGCCCTCTATCCGCAAAAACAATCAATAAGTACATCCTTGTGCCATGTCATCCCAGAGTATAAAGCCTCCTTTTCTACCCGATAGCCCTCCTTCTCTCCCTGCTAAGGCTCCTTCTCTCCCTGCTAAAGCGATGAATGAACGTTTTTATTTTATTTACTGGCCTGATAGCCCTCCTTTTCAAACTGCTGATTGTACCGATGAATCTGCTGATTGTATTGATGAGCGTATTTGTTTTATTTACTGGCCTGATAGCTCTCTTTTTCAAACTGCTGATTGTATGAATGAATCTGCTGATTGTATGAATGAACGTGTTTGTTTTATTTACTGGCCTGATAAGGCTATTGGCGCAGGTGCCGGGGCTGTCCGTACACCCCTTGAATCCAGTAAGCTTTCCGCACCCAGCCCGCCCGCTGGGGCACTACCGCTATTTCATATCTTTAATGGAAGCCCTATTCTTCACTTTCGTCCCCTCCACCACCCTGGTGCAGTACTCACAGGCGTCTTGAAAAAGGCAATCTTCTATCAGGTTGAAATCCTCCTCGTCGAGCAGGGCGTAGAGGCCCCTGGCATACAGTTGGAGGGAGGCGAGATCGGGACATTCCTCCCGCTTGCAGTTTCGAAGCAAGGGAACGGTTGCTTTGCTATTGGATGGCTTGTCTGGCATAATCAAGGGCAAAGGTAGTCTTCCCCGCTGGCATGTCAACTTCCAATACGACCACAGCACCTTGCCGATGACGGTTTGCAAGGGCCAAACCTGCACAATAGCGCCCAGGCACGAACTATTTTTAAAGTAAGCCACCCTGCGATAGGATGATTCCCGACCTATAGGAACCCAATTAGTGAATGATGAACTATAAATGATGAATGATGAACTTACAAAGCGTTGATTAGCAGTTTTTTGTAAATCATTATGGCCTATATTATTTTTTTAATTTCACTTACAGCTCCGGCCGGGGCCATTCCTTCCTGAATTCGGCGATGTGGTCGGGCAGGTCGTACAGGGCCTGAAAGCCCTCTTCCATCGGGTCGGGGGGCAGGGGGCCGAGTTGGAGGTGCTGCACGTCGAGGGCCCAGGACTCCTCGCCGATGATGTTGGCCACCATTTGTATCACGATGCACTGGAGTTCTTCGAGCTTGTCGGCGGCCTCGTAGTGTCCGAAGTGCCGCAGGGCAATGTGTACGCCCAGGAACTGCGGCTGATCGGGTGCTTCCATGATCTGGAACCACATATCGTCAGGGTACAAGATGCCGGATTCGAGGTTAAAGCGGATTTGGATGCCCCGTTGCAGGGGCGGCATCAGGGCATATACTTGCCAATTGGGCAATTCGGGGGCCAGGGCAGCCAGGGCTTTGGCTTTGTCAAAATACGCCGTTTGGCCGTTGGCGGACACGATGATGCGGAAGGTCGGCCCGGCCGGCACCATGTTGCGGCCAATCTGCACGGCTACCCCTTCCGAGTAGTCAAAGGCCATTTCGGCAGCCTTGTCCAGGATTTCCTCCTGCTGCTCCGGCGACATCTCTTCAAAAAATTCAAAAGGCAGGCGGTTTTGGTCGAACCAATTCCAGAATTGTTGGGCGGCGAGGGTTTCTTTTTCTGTGAGCATGGCGAGGTATTTATGGTTAAACGTCATTGAAAGTCATTTGTCATTGAGGTCATTTTATTGAAAATCAGAGGTTTGCAATTTTAATGTCCATCAATTTCAAATGCGGGCATTTTTAATACTGGATTGTTAGCTCCTTGTGAAACGAACCGGAACAACGTTTAGAAGGGCTACTTTCATCCCAAAAACTTTGGGCAGATTAACCTTCTTAACATGGGTTTATACGTAAGATTTTGGAAATGGTTTGCGGCAAGTAGAAGGATTGTTTCGGGCTGTTATATGGCCGTTGCCGCACAAGTGTTCCTTTCATTGAAAGACGGTACTGCTCGTTGATTCCGATAACTATCGGAAGTGCTTGTACAGGGGCTGCGGTAGATCCCGACGGCTATGGGACTATCCGCCGTGCGGAGTCTATCTCACGGCTACATCCTCATCCCAGACACCAAATATTACACCTTTCATATTCCGCTGCGCTGGAACTTCTTTACCGATATATATGGTGGTAGCCAGCGGATTTAAGACCTAAAGGCACACTAATCTTTTTTCTCCTTTGCCTTTTTCGATTTTCCTTCCAGCAAAAACTTGACGGGCAAGTTGTATTGTACCCTGACGGGCCTTCCTCTTTGTTTGCCGGGGCTCCAATCGGGCATGGAACGGACGATCCGCAATGCCTCGTCCCCCAAGCCTGCACCGATGTCTCGAACAACCCGTGAATATGCTATGGAGCCGTCCATTTCTATAATAAATGACACAATTATCATCCCTTCTACCCCATTCTCAACTGCCAGAGCCGGATAGGACATATTGTTGTGAATTTATTCTATAATCCGGTCGCTGGAACATTTTTTTCGCTCCTCGCTGTTTTTTATCTGTTCACATCCCGGAAAAACCGGCGGGTCTTCCACCACTTTAAATATTTCACTTGATAAACTTACTTCACCATTCGATTCAATTTGAAAGGAAATCCACTGTAAACATCTCACAGGCATACTATCCAGTAATCCTGGCAGCATTGGTGGCATGACGCTCAAGAGCCTCAATAATTCATCACCAGCGCCTTCTCCCCTTTCCTTTATCAGTTTGATATTGGAAATTGTCCCGTCCATTTCCACTACATATTTGGCATCTGCAGAACATCGTATGCTGTCCTTGACAAAGGAGGCTGGGTATTGCACATTGTCTTTCAGGAATTGCTTGATTTTATTATGGGAACAAATAGAATTTTCCCTTTCCCCCTGCAACTCCTCACACCCGGCAAATACGGGCGGGACATCCCAATATTTGTAAATTTTCCCTGGATCAATTTGGACTTGCGGGGAGGGGGTTGTGGGGCTTTGTGTTATTCCAAAGCATGGAATTAGCCATACTGCAACATAGAAGAGAATTGTTTTTTTCATGCGAACGTGGTTTAAATTAAGAATTGAAGGGTAATATTAATACCTATGGCCGTTTCTTTATAGGAATGCATCGGTAATTTTTAGAAGCAGCCGATTTGGCCTGCTGGCCCGCATGCACCCTTTCTTTTTTACACAATTGGGAAGCAGTAACAGGCACGAGCATGCCTTTGTCGGTGGCGCCCACGTCGAGCAGGGCGCTGGGGTCGGCGGCTGCGCCAGTGGTGTTGATGCTGAGGGATTGCTGGATGTTGGATTGGGAAAAAAGGGCGATGGATGCCGTAAGGCAAAAGAAAAAAGTAAAGACGTTTTTCATAATGAGGGAGATTTGAATGATTGGATGAGGTGAAAGAGGCTCCGAATTTTTATCAAATCCGGAGCCTCTCAAACTTGGATGCGCTCCTTTGAGCCTGTCAATTTTCAATGAATAAAGTCCCCGTCAAGGCAACCTGCAACTGCGCAGTCACCGCCACATCCAGCGTTTTCCCCACCGCATAAAACCCTGCCGGAACCGTCACCGAACTCCCCACTGGAATCGAAACTCCCTGACAAGCCAACGGCACGATACCGTCGCTCCAGTTGGCGGCGTCCGACCAATTGACAGCATCGCCGCCGCCCGTCCAGGTGTTCACGATGGAGCCAACAGTGACAAAGGTCGAGGCATCGTCCGTGCAAGTATTGGCATCCGTGGCGACCACCGTGTAATTGCCATTCGTCAATGCTGTAATAGCTGCTGTCGTTGCGCTCGTACTCCATGCGTAAGATACCCCGCCGGAAGCAGTCAAGAGGACATTATCGCCCGAACAAAAAATAGTGGGTCCGCCTGGGGTGATGACTGCGGTTGGCAGTGGATGTACTGTGACCGGCTGCCCGGAATCGTCCGTACAGCCGTTGGCATCCGTGACAACAACGGAATAAGTGTTGCTTGTCGAAACCGTGATGGAGGGGGTGATAGCGCTCGTATTCCAAAGAAAAGAAATGCCGCCGGAAGCGGTCAGCGTCACCGAGTTGCCCTGGCAAAAAGTGGTGGGACCGTTCGGTGAAATGACCGCCACCGGCAAGGGATGCACGGTCAGCGTCATGCTGTCGTCGTCCGTACAGCCGTTGACATCGGTAACGACGACGCTGTAAGTCGTTGTCGTTGAGGGGCTTACGTTGATGGTAGCCGTCGTTGCGCCGGTATTCCACAAGTAAGTAAAGGGTGCTGTCGGGGCGGCGCTGCCAGCCGTCAGCGTGGCATTTTGACCAAAACAGATGGCGGCATCGGATCCGGCATTGGCTAGGAAGGTTCGAAGCGTCAGGGTTTTTGCACCTGCATCGTGTATGAGCCTGAGTGTGGAGCCGTAACAGCCTGCCACACAAGTCACCGACGGGAGCGCCCCCGACGCTGTGCCGGTGTAAGTCAAAATGACAAACGAGCCGGAAGGCGGGGCAAAGCCGTTAAGAAAACTCACCTCCAAGCTGCCTCCAAGCGTGACGTTGCTGTTGACGACCAAATGGTCGTGCCCGTCGGTTGCGCCTGCGCCGCCTGTACCTGCCACTTCAATGTCGAGCGTAGCGGTGGAATTGTCGAAGGGGGTCATGGTCAAAATGCCAGGCGAAAGCCCCGGTGCCACCCTGCCGGTGTTGGTAACGGGTGCGCCGGAGGGGAGAAAAGTGCCATTGCCCTTGATGATACCAGCAGCAGTATTGTCAAAGGCCTGGGTGGCATATAAAGTGCCGGATTGAATATTGAGTACATTTTCATTGCTGACGGGAAGGTTGAAAATCAAGGATGCGCCAGCATCGGGTACTACGTTAATGATGCCACTTGGCTTATTGCTGAAAGCTACGCTTAAACCGTAGGTATAAAACCAGGTGGTGTTCCCGGTTTTATTCAAAGTGCCGTAGTTGTTGAAATTTTGCCCGTCCATTTCACCGCCAGCCGGGATGTTGAAAGTGCCGTTGTTCACCCAGTTGCCCGGCGTGGAATTGTATGGTTGGATGTACCAATCCGTCCAGGTAGTGGTGCCGTTGTTGGTGAAAGTGCCGCCGTGATAAATATCGTTGCCGGGAGAAATATTAGCTGTTGCACTAGTACTGATGATGATATGGCTCAGGTAGGTGGAACTGCCTCCCCAGAACATGTGACCGGTGACGGTTTTGGTTCCTGCTCCTGTCAGTGTGGTATTTCCATACAAATTCAAGGTGTCGAAACTGATGTTCAGGTTAATATCAGCGACGGCGCTACCAAAATTGGTCGTTTCAATCGTCCAATTGGCAGTCTGTATGGTCAGGTTGCCGTAACTGGCAAAAATGCCTTCCCCCGACATGGAAGCACCATTGTTGAAGGCTTGGCTAGCATAAGTTATCAAAGCCAGGTCGGCAGCAATGGTGAAGGCCCCGTCATGCACCCCGCTCAGGGTGAGCTGTAAACTGCCTCCGCCGGACATGGCGACCGTGCTACCGCTCTTATTGTTGAATGTGACGGGCAACCCGCCAGTGGTAATATTCGCAGAGCCGCTCGTTTTATTCAGGGTGCCGTAGTTGTCGAAGTTCTGCCCGCTCATTTGCCCGCCTGATGGGATATTGAAAGTGCCATTGTTCACCCAGTTGCCCGGCGTGGCGTTGAAAGGTTCGATGTACCAGTCCGTCCAGGTGGCGGCGCCGTTGTTGGTGAAAGTACCGGCGTTGTAAACAATGGTGTTGGGAGAAATATTAGCCGTTGCACCCAGGGCGACTGCAATCGAGCTGAGATTAATGCCGCCCGACCAGGTCATCAGGTTGGTGACGGTTTTGATGCCCACCCCGGTCAGGGTGCCACCGGTGAAGAACAGGTTGGGGAAACTTAGGTTTGGGGCGATGTCAGCGACGCCGCCACCAATACTGGTAGTCGTGACCGTCCAATTGGCAGTTTGAATGCTCAGGTTGTTGACGTTGAAGAAGGTGGAAAAAGTGCCAGCGCCAGACATGAAAGCACCGGAATTGAAAGTCTGTGAAGCGTTCGTTGCCAAAATCAAACCAGCGGCAATAGTGAACGCCCCGTCATGCACGCCGCTTTGCCCCAACTCTAAATAACCACCGCCGGAAATGGTGACCGTGCCGCCTGCCTTGTTGTTGAAAGAAACGGGCAAACCTGCGGAGACAATCATAGTCTGGCTGCCTGTTTTATTCAGGGTGCCGAAGTTGTCGAAATTCTGCCCGCTCATCTGCCCGCCTGCCGGGATATTGAATGAGCCGTTGTTTATCCAGGTGCCGGGCGTGATACCCGAAGCGTAGATGTAGCCATCTGTCCAAGTGATAGTGCCGTTATTAGTAACTGTGCCGCTGTTATGAACAAAAGCGGGCCCCGGAACGACGTTAGCCGTTGCGCCTGAAGCCACCACCAAAGAGACGAAATTGGTGCCGCCTGACCAGCCCATGCTTTCCGTGACGGTCAAAGTGCCAGTTCCTTCAATGGTTCCGAGCCCGCTGAGGGAAAAGACTTTCACGTTCTGCGTCCCGTTGAAGGTGACTGTGCCGCTGTTGATGTAAACGTCGTCCGTTGCTGTGGGCGCCTGGCCGCATGACCATTTTGAGCCGTCGTTCCAGTTGCCGGAAGTGCCGTCCCAGGTGCAGATGTCGGCGTATAAGGAAATAATACGGGTAAAAAACAGGATGATAAGGAGGGTGAAATTTTTCATGGCTTGATAGGTTGTTGATGAAAAAATAGGATCGATCAGGACGATTGTATCTGGCAATCTACTGCTCTGGTTATTCAGGGCATTCGACTTGAAAAATACAATGGTAGCCTCCGGCTACTTCCCTGAAAGGTAATTGGCATAAACCTGCACCGCCAGTATTTTCCATTGCCCTTCGATGCGCAAGAGGCTGCGGTACTCCCGCTGTTTCATGGTCTTGCCCTGGGCGTTCAGGTTATCCGAATCATAGGCGGCGAAAGCCATGTCGCCCCGTATCACGAAGGAGAAGTTGCTGTTTGTCAGTTTCATCTCCTCTTTTTCGGCAGTTCGGAACCATTCTTTCATGCCGGCGCTGAGTTTCTCCCAGCCAGCATCGTAGCCAAAGCTGCCATCGGGGTTGTTCCAAACCAAGTCCGCCTCGGCGCTATGGACGTGGTAAGACGCCCATTTTTCAAAGTCACGGGCATGGTAAGCCATGCTTTCCTCGTAGCAGATCTTTTTGATAGCGTCATGGTCGGTGGTTTGGGCTGTGGCATGTGTGAACAATAGCAGCCCTGCGATGAGGAGGATGAATGAATTTTTCATTGATTTGTGATTGATTTAAGTGATGAAATAAGTTTGATGATGGCAAAGCTGCCTGGCAAAGTTTCACGGAACGACTCGTTCCCGCAATCGTACTAAAGTGCGATTTTGCCAATAGGCAGAAGCCTTGCAAGGGTTTCATTTTGGGGCAAATGGCAGGCTTGATAAGATTTGACCTTGCCCAAAAAACTGCCATCCCAACTTTTTAGTAGTGGAATAAAAAATGAATCAGGAAACGGACGAAATCTCTTGTCTTGGCCGCCCCACTATTTCCAATTTCCCAATTTCTGAATATCCGTTTTACGCCGCCTGCATCACCCCCAGTTGTTCCAACATCACCAACTGGTCGGCGATGAGCCAGTGCGAAATGATTTTCCGATTTTCGATTTGGTAGGAAATCACGAAAGGCATTTCCACCTCCTTGTACGTCGGCGGGATGCCGTTGAACTCGCCCTCGTGCCTGCCCTTCAGCCTGGCTCGGACGATGAGCCGGTCGCCTTCGGCGGTCATTTCATCGCAAATCACATCATAGTAGGGAAACACCGAGTCGAAGAAGAGGATATGTTCGATGAGATGTTCGTCGCTGACATAGCGCTCAATTAGTTCTCTTGTCTTTTTGACGCCAGCGAATGAATTGAGGTATTCGAGGATGAATTCTTTGTTTTGGCGGGTCTTTTCCATTGGTAAAATAGTTGTGGCGGTCGGGTGGCTATGGAAAAGCGTTGGCGACTGCCGGTTTGTAGTTTCAAAAATACTGGAAAGCATGTTTCACAAAGGTGCTGGGCATTGCGTGGCAAGTGTTAGCCTGTTCGTCCCAATGTTTTGCCCCCATGTCACGTTTTTGGCTTCGGTTGCCGTCGAAATGCGGAGGGGCGGACGCCAAAATGCGTTTGAAAGATGCGGGTGAAATGGCTCTGGCTTTGAAAACCCGTTCGCAACACAATTTCGCCGATTGACAATTCGCCCGCCTCGAGGAGTTCCTTCGCTTTTTGTAGGCGCAGCAGCCGGACGTAGCGGGCTGGCGACTGCCGGATGAGCGGGCAAAGCCGCCGGTACAGTTGGGTGCGGCTCATAGCAAGCGCTTTGCAGAGGCGCTGCACATCGAAATGCTCCTCGTTGAGGTGCGCGGTAATGATGGCATTGACTTTCTGCAAAAAAGCGCCTTCCCTGGGGCTTCGCCCGCTCACCACTCTTTCCATATTTACGGGGTCGGAAAAATGGGAGCTGAGTCGCTTGCGCATTTCATCATAAAACTGCTTCAGAAAAGGACGGTCAGTTTGCAACTGGGTTAAGGGCACCTCCCCTGGTGCCTGAAAAGGGCGCTCCAGCAGCAGCAGCCAATCGAAGCGGGTGCCCGGCGGCTCGTCTGATGACGTCACTTGCACCGGCTGCTTCAACCCGGCAATGATTTGCAGCAGGCGGCACAAATTGGAGCCAGAATTGACCACACTCAATTGTAGGCAGTACAGTTCCGGCGTGTCCAACAAGCCCGCCCGCAAAATGACCGCATGTTTTTCCGGCGTGAAAGTCACTACACGGCACAGCAGTTGGGTCAGGTCGGGCATCAATGCTTCGGGATGGTGGGCGATGACCAGTTCCCCCTGGTCAGCTTCAAATCGCAAGGCGACGAGATGCGCTTCGGCAAAGGGTTGCAGGGCTTCCACGAGGTTGCGGAGCAGCGGGAGAATGTCTGTTGTAATGGGGTGTACCATGTGAATGGTGCTATTGATGTTGCACCGCAAGCTACGAAACAAAAAGGTGCAAATTGTATTCAGGTTGTTGGTCTCCGGTTTTTTGGCGGCTTCAGTTTTTCCAGTTTTCCCGTTGCCAACGACTTGAAGGTCAAATTATTTATCCGCATATTTCCAAGCCCATTTATTATTTGATTTTTCTACCCTTCCCAAACCGGGAAAATCGAAATGAAACGCATTGATTAACATGTCTTCATTCCGGGCCAATTCAAGCAGTTTAACCCTCGTGCGTTTTGCATCTTTGTGGTCGAGGTCATAATTGGTTTGCCAATCAATTCTTTCAATATGCAGCGGGTGGAGGAATGCATCCGAAATATATAATATTGGGCTGGTTGGACTGTCAATAATTAAAGCCATTTGCCCCGGCGTATGGCCTTTCGACTTTACTGCTTTTATGCCAGTAACTATATCAGTAAAATCACCTTTAATTAAATTCAAATCCTGTTTTGATAATGGGGTCATATTTTTTTCAACAAAGAATTTGAACAATGGCAATTGCTGGTCAGATTTAGCAGAATGCCAATATGCCCATTCTTTTTCATGGACATGGAATTTGGCATGTGGGAAATTCAATTGCCCGCTGCTTGAATACACGCCGCCAATATGGTCGGGGTGAAAATGCGTAATAATGACATCCGTAATGTCCTCGTTTTTTATCCCCGCTTCATGCAGCAGTTGAACCAATTTGCCTTTTTGCGGTATTTTGTTTCCCCTGAATTCCAGGGGCTCGTCAGCAAACCCAATGCCTGTGTCAATCAGGATTTTCTTGTTTTGCCCTTCCAACAAAATGGCAATGAATGGCGAGGGAATATTATCGGGCACTATCTGATAGGTTTTCATGGCCTGTTCAAGTTCACCGGGGCTGGCATTGATGAAATAATCCTTTGCATGGTACTTGAACATAAGGTCCCGAAAAATAGTAGCCTTGAAATTGCCCACCGTGAATTCATGTTTGTCCGTCATCATGTCATTCATTCGAAAAGCATGTAGGTTTAGCAGCGGCAGGCTGCCCATTATGGTACTTGTGCGAATGATAAAATCCCGTCGCTTCATTGGGTTGGATTTTTGGAAAAGGTTGATTTATTTTCTTCTTACTCAGCCATTGCTGTTTCTCCTTTCATCCCTCCCATTTGCTATCTTTTGAGGGAAGAAAAATAACAATTCGCTCGGCAAGCTACAAAACCTGCCGTGCAAACCGCATACAACTCACAGTTTTGCCTATTTTTTGGCTTTGGGCTTTTCATAATTCACGGCAGTTTGCGGCTGGAAGGTGTAATCCACTTGCGCAAATGCGGTAGCTTGGCCATAGATTGGCCAATCGCTCGCCACTTTGCCGTCTTTCAAGGTGAATATGGTCACGCCATCATTGGAAATTGGCTTCACCTGCCTTCCGCTGCCTCGTCCAAACCGTCCGCACACTCGTCACATGAAATTTCGTCAGGTGCCGAGTCATTAACGGAGCGACTCAAGCCTTTCACCTCTCAATGCCGCAACTGCCGCCCTTGGCGGCTGTTTTAATAAAAAATCATAAAAAATCTGCGTCAAAAATCTGCGCCCAATTTTTCTTAGCATCGTGTCGGGAATAAGTTGCTGATTTCGGCGAGTGTATTTTTTCTGAGAGCGAGACGGCAAAACAGGCGCATAGTGGTGCTACGCAACTGTTTTGACAACGAAGCTATCGGGAAAAAGACGCCGCCCAAATCGGTAAGTTATTACCGATACGATGCTTAACACCCCTAATACTAAATTCCAGATTTCCCAGCCACCCACCTTTTACATTCCTTCCTACTTTTACCCCTCACATTCCATTCCCCTTGCAACTGACCTACGACAACATCCTCACCCTCGCCCCCGATCCTGGCACGGCACAACGGGCCAAGGGCGTCGCTTTTGCGCAGCGCTGGCTCACCTTGGAGGGCAATGGCCGGGCCATCTGGGGCACACTGGGCAATCCTGCCGACCCCTTTAAGGCGCAGGTGGATTTTCAGGGGCCGGCCTTTCGCTGCTCCTGCCCGGTGCGGCGGCAGCCCTGCAAGCATGGCATTGGGCTGTTGCTCTTGTTTTCCAAAAACAACGATGCCTTCAAAGTGGTGGACGAACTGCCCGATTGGGTGGCCAACTGGCTGGCCAACCGGGACAAAAAAGCTGCAAAACCGGCGGAAAAAGTGCCTGCCCGCAGCAGCGAGGCCGAATTGGCACTGGCCGAAAAGCGCCGCCAAAACAAGGAAAAGCGCCTCTACCAAATGGCCGATGGACTGGCCGAGCTGGAGAGTTGGCTCACCGACCTTTTCCGGCAGGGACTGGCCACGCTGGAAGGGCAGGCCAGCGGCTATTGGAACGAAATCGCCGCCCGAATGGTGGACGCCAAATTGGGAACCCTCGCCCGCCGCCTCCGCCAAATCCCTTTGCTGATGCAGCAAAGCACTCCCCCCTTTAGGGGGGCCGGGGGCCGGGGCGATTGGCACGAGAAGGTTTTGGCCGAACTGGGCGATATTTATTTACTGGTAAAAGGTTTTCAACATATCGAACAACTATCGGATGGCCTGCAAGACGACCTCCTGGGATTGGCGGGCGTTAATTTTAAAAAAGAAGACATCCTGGCCCTGGACGGCATGACCGACAACTGGCTGGTGGCCGGCCAAACGGAAACAGCCGAGGAGGGCAACCTCTTTGCCCGGCGCACTTGGCTGTTGGGCGAAGGGAGTGGGCGCAGTTGCCTCTTGCTCGAATTTGCCTGGGCAAGCAATCCCTACGAAACCAATTGGCGCTTGGGCAGCGTAGTAAAAGGCGAGGTGGTGTTTTTTCCATCGGCCTACCCACAGCGGGTTTTGTTTAAACATGTTGAACAGGCAGCACAGGCTATTACGGTGCGGAGCGGCTTTGCCCATTTTGCGGCTTTTGCGGACGCCTACTCGAATGCACTGGCCGCCAACCCCTGGATTTCCTTGTTCCCGGCTTTTTTGGAAAATGTGGTGCCTGTTTTTCAAAAAGATAAATTTGCCCTGGTGGATAAGGATCGAAGCCTCTTGCCCATCCTTGCCGACGATGATCTTGGCTGGAAAATGATGGCCTTGAGCGGGGGGCGTCCCATTAGCATTTTCGGCCAATGGGACGGTACGGCGCTGATGCCCCTCAGCGCTGTGGCCAACGGAGAGTTCCGCTTGCTACACTTGGCCGTGCCTCTGCCAAGGAATCCCTGGCTGAACGAATGAGCCTTTTGCCTACTTTTGTACCCCGGCGAAGTTTTTGCCTGGAATATATAGATGAACGTCATTGAATGTCATTAGTCATTGGCACAACGTCGTTGTCCCGATAGTTATCGGGATCAAACCCTATTCATTGCCCACAGAATAATTCATTGAAAATCAGGGGCGTAGCCCCGGCCCCGTTTGTAGCAGTCATTTGAAAAGGACTCCAAAGGGGCGTAGCCCCGGCACGAAAAGCTATGAAAATCACCCGTGCCGGGGCTACATCCCTTAAATTGAGGGTGGTTGCCGAACCTACAAACGGAGCCGGGGCTACGCCCCTGAATCTGTGGGTAATGAATAAGGTTTGAAATCTGTCCAACGCAATTAGGATGTTGTTTTTTCATCGTTACTAAAGAAAACTAACCCTGCGGCCTCCCACGAATAATCACATTTACTTTTTAAGATGATGGGAAATTTCAATCGCATGGAATCAGCGCATATCATTGGACGGAAGGAGGGTGGCGAACCTGGCCCCCTTTTTATCTGCATAGCGGGCATGCACGGCAACGAAACGGCTGGGGTGCTGGCCTTGCAGACTGTCATGCACTTGCTGGAAAGGGAGCCTTATGTCAATCCGGGCTTCGTTTTCAGGGGCAGGCTCCTGGCGCTGATCGGCAATACGAGGGCTTATCGGGAGAAGAAACGGTTTATCGAAAAAGACATCAACCGCCAATGGTCGAGGGAAAACATTGCCAAAATACACCAGTCGCCTCCTTGGGAACTGCAAGCGGAAGACCTGGAAATCAAGGAGTTGCTGTACCTCATCGAGTCGGAAATTGAAGCATACAAACCCGATCGTATCGTGATGCTCGACCTGCACACGACCTCTGCTTCGGGCGGCATCTTTGCCATTGCCACCGACCATCCGGAGAGCGTCCGCATCGCCGTGGAACTTCACGCCCCGGTCATCACGGGCATGTTGCGGGGGCTGCGGGGCACGACTTTGCATTATTTTACGGGTGAAAATTTCAAATCCCCGGTGGCCAGTGCGGCCTTCGAAGCGGGGCAGCACGACGATCCGCTCTCGGTCAACCGCTGCATCGCTGCCGTCATTAATTGTATGCGCTCTATCGGCTGTGTGCGGCCCGAAGATGTTGAAAACAAACACGACGATTTGTTGAAGGAATATGCCAAAAACCTTCCTAAAATTGCCGATTTGATCAGCGTACATTCCATCACGGCAGCCGATCAGTTTGAAATGAAACCCGGCTACCGCAATTTCCAGCCGGTGACGAGGGACGAGATTTTGGCCAAAGATCGCAGCGGTTTTATCCGCTCGCCTGTGGATGGGCTTATCTTGATGCCGCTTTACCAGCCGCAGGGCAGCGATGGCTTTTTTTTGGTAAAAAAAATTGCGTGAGAATATAGAGACGTGAGAAGTGAGGCTGTACGACGCAAAATATCAGTCTTTTACAAGCATAATGCTTATATTATCTTGACAATATTAAATCACGTTTTTTGCAATACTTCCGGCCCCTTGTCATTGCCAACGGCAAACTGCAACGTCGTGAGGGCGGCCAAAAGTGCCATCATGACAGCCAACACGACGTTGCAGGTGACCTTCGGCCATGACAAGGCCATCTGCAATAATTAATAAAAATGAAAACGTATTGATTTAAAATTGTCAAGTTATTCTTACATAATACAATTCACGGATCAATAAATGTTGTTGGCTATTGGATATTTGCCCATCGTTTGGCCCGACACCAAACCCAGCGACAAAAAATTCATACATAATGGAACCAGAAAACACGGACGATTTGAACTTGCAGCCCCCCTCCTCCGAGGAACAACAGGTTCATTTGGAACAAACCGAAACGAACAACGATCAACGATCAACGCTCAACGATCAGCCCACAACGAACAATGATCAACGCCCAACGCTCAACGAAGCACCCGCCTGGTCGCAAAACCGCCTCGACCTCTCCCCGGTCGCCAATGCGGTGGCAGCGGTAAAAAACGAACTGCGCAAGGTCATCGTCGGGCAAGAGGCGATGATGGATTTGTTGTTAGCAGCCATTTTTTGCAATGGACATGTGCTGATTGAAGGCGTACCGGGCATCGCCAAAACATTGACAGCCAAGCTTTTGGCCCAAACACTGGACATCGGTTTTTCCCGCATACAGTTCACGCCCGACATGATGCCGAGCGACGTGGTCGGCACGACGGTTTTTAACCTAAAAACCTCCGATTTTTTCTTCAACGCCGGGCCTATTTTTTCCAACATCATTTTGATTGATGAAATCAACCGGGCACCTGCCAAGACGCAGTCGGCGCTTTTTGAAGTGATGGAAGAATACCAACTGACGGTGGACGGCCAAACGCACCGCATGAAACATCCGTTTTTTGTGGTGGCCACGCAAAACCCCATCGAGCAGGAGGGCACTTATAAATTGCCCGAAGCGCAGCTCGACCGTTTTTTGTTTAAAATAAACGTGGATTATCCTGAACTGGAGGAAGAAAAGGCCATCCTGCGCCGCTTCCGCAACGATTTTAACCAAAATGTGAAACAAAATGTGAAAACCGTCTTCGACGCTGCGGGCATCGCCACTTGCCGGAAATTGGTGGAGCAGGTCCAAATCAGGGAAGAGCTGTTGGATTATATCGCCTCGCTCATCCACCAAACCCGCCAACATGCCGACCTCTTCCTTGGCGCTTCTCCCCGTGCTTCCTTGTCCATTTTAAAAGCAGCCAAAGCCATAGCTGCCATGAGCGGCAGGGATTTCGTCACGCCCGACGACATCCGCTTTGTGGCCTACCCTGTGCTGAACCACCGCATCATCCTCACCCCCGAACGGGAAATGGAGGGCTTCGACGCCAAAGATGTAATTGAGGATATTGTGAAAAAGATGGAAGTGCCTAGGTAACTATGAATGATGAACGATGAATGATGAACGATTGCCAGTTCATCATTCATCGTTTATAGTTCATCGTTTCATTTAAGGCTGACTTTCGTGCCGAGGTAGAAGGACAGGGCGTAGAACTTGTCCTTGTTGGTGCCAACGCCCTCTGACATCATGTAGTGGTGATAATTGGGCTGGAAAAACAGGCTCCAACGTGGGGAAATAAAGCGTTCAACGCCGAGGCCGAGGTTGGCGGTCAGGTAAAAGTTGTCGCTGAGGCTTCCGCCGTCAAAAAGACCCTTGGGGAATTCCTTTTCATCCCGCAACGTCCTCGTTTCAGGAGAAGAAGGAGGAGGGGCCATGAGCGCAAAGGTCGGCTCCCGTTTGAAGGCAATTTCATACACCACATTGGTAATAAAATAACCGGATGCCCCTGCCAAGCCGTAAAAGCGCCAATTGCCTGTATTTTTGAAGTGGTACTGCAAGTTGAGCGGTACTTGGAGCATATCCTGCTGGATGCCCTTAAAGTCTTCGCTGATGTAGTAGCCAAGCGTTTCAATGGTAAACTTCGGCGTGTTGGGCGCATAGCGCCTGAAAGAATAAACGCCGCCCGTCTGCACTTCCCAACGGTTCATTTTAAAACTGGCCAAAATGCCGCCGCCGTAGCCCAGGGCAAAAGCGGTATCGTTGTCCACCCGCACCAGTGTGTCGAAGACATCCAGGTTGGTGGTCGGGGTGAAAACATAGTTCAAATCGGATGAGGCAAAGAGGCTAAAACGGACTTGTTTCTGTTTTTCAAACGGGATGGCTTTCAGAATGGGAAAATCCTTGCCTGCCTTTGTGTCCACCAATTGGGCGTCCAGTATTTCCAGGAAATCGGCACGGCCTATCACGCTGGGTGCGATGGTCGGAACAGCAGCGTCCACGATGGCGTTTTCCTCCAATTTTTCCGATATTGGTTTAGCGGGCGATTGGGAGGCGATTTCCACCAGCGGCCTTGTATGGATTTCAGTGACTTGTTTTTCAAGACCTGCCATTGCCCCTGCCGTTTCGCCAATTGGCAATGCAGGCGTTTGTTTTTCACTTACAACAGCAAGCGGGCTATTTTTGGAATTTCCACTGTTTGAATCAGCCTTTTTAGCGGTTGAAATGGCTCCACCTGCCTGCTTGTTATCCTGCAAAAATGCCTGTGGCTTCGCAGCTTCGGCAGTGGGCTTATCCACTTGTACCGCAGGTTCTGGGGGAATTTTAATATCCTGCTGCCCCTGCTCCTCCTGCTTTTGTTGGTACAGGTCGGCAGCGTAGGGGAGGTAACGGGCTATCGTCAAGAGCAACAGCAACATGAGGCCGATTTCGGCCACTTTGTATTTGTACAGTTTATGTCGGAGGGAAAATTCTTCTTCCAGGCGTTTGGCCATCAATTCCCAATGGGCGGCACGGAAAGGAGCGGAAATATTGGCCAGCTTTTCATAGGCTGCGTTGTCCATAGCCACCTCATTTTCAATGATTTCGGCGGTCTCATCGGCTTCTATCATTTGGAGCATGGTATCCCAGTCGGCGGGACTGCCGTCAGCCTCCAGGTGCCCCAGGCGGCTGGCGAACATGGCATCCAGGGCGCTGCCAGGCTCTATGCCTGCACCATCCAAACGCTGTTCAAACGCTTCCCAAGCAATGGGATTGAGCGGGGTTTCCAGGTCCTTCAATGCGGCCTTTACCTTTGCGTCAAACGAATTTTCTGCTTCCATACTTTCTCACGCTTTACCAATACCTGCGCCTTGTTTTTGTAAAAGGGCAGCTTGTAGCTTTAAACGGGCTTTGACAAGGTTAGAGCGGGAGGTGCTTTCGGTGATATTCAGGAGGTCGGCTATTTCCTTGTGGGAATAGCCTTCGATGATGTACAAGTTAAAAACGGCCCTGTAAGCGGGCGACAGTTCCTGCACGGCGGCCAGGATTTCCTGCTCGGTCATTTGGCCGAGAGCATCGGCATCGTCGGCGCTCACGTTGAAGGCCGTTTCGATGTCTTCGGTGCGGCGGCGCACCATCTTGCGGTAGTAGTCAATGGCCGTGTTGACCATGATGCGCCGAATCCACGAGCTGAGGGCAGTGCCCGGCTCGTAGCGGTGCAGGTTTTTGAACACCTTGATAAAACCTTCGTGCAAGATGTCCATCGCCTCGTCCTGGTTGCCGGCATAGCGGAGGCAGACGCCCATCATTTTGGGGTACTGCTCCTCATAGAGCATTTTCTGTGCCCAACGCTCCCGGCGGATACAGGCCGTGATGAGGTCTTTTTCTTCGTAACTGAGATTGAGTGCGATATCCATGCAGTTGCTGATTCTGTTGGTACGCTTGACAGTTTAGCCTCCCTGTCTGCGATCCCTCCTCCACTGCGGACCAATTAGTTTTGATTTCCTGTATTGGAACGGGCGGGGGAGTTTTTTTGCTGCTTGTAGTGAAAAACTGTGCTAAGGTAGGGAAAAAGGTGGGATGGGTGTGAGGGATGGGGTCGGGGAGGTGACAAAAGTGGGAAGGGGTGCGTGAGTTGGGCGGGCCGCAATCCCGGATAGCTATCGGGAGCTGCGCTGAAGGCTTGCCGGGCATTGCGGCCTTTTGGCAAAAGGAAGCCCGGTTTTTGCAGGGAGCGGGAAAAATTTGACACGACTGAGTGCCTGATACCATACTCCGGCCTGGAGGCCGCAACCTTCACCCGTTTACGAGCCTGAAGCTCGTAACGAGCGTTCGGTTTTTCAATGGACAGGTGGTGGGCCAGCGAGACACCTTACCGAAAACGATGCCATCAGCCCAGCCGAGATTTACGAGGCCAATGAAAAGACCGTCAACGACATCTACCTGAACACGGTGGCCCTCGGCATTTTTTCTTTGGACAGCCTGCAGAAGGATGCGCTTGACTCTATCGTGTGGCAGTGCCCCAAAATGGGCGGCAGCGTGGTTTACAGGGCCAGGGCACTTTACCGCATGGAGGAAATGGTGCTGTTCGACGACCTGGACAACTGCGATCCCTTCGATGCATTGATCGGCCCCAACCAAGGGCCGACGGCACAAACCCTGCACCCCGGCAAAACGTCCCTGTCGCCCAACCCGGCCAAGCAGGAAGTGATGCTGACCATCGCAGAAGGCACTGTTGTGGACAGGGTAAAAGTTGTAAATTTGAACGGCCAAACGATGGCGGAACATGCCCTCCCTGCTAACAGCAGGATGTTTTCGTTCTCCGTTGCTGGCATCCCGGACGGCATCTATTTCGTGGAACTGAAGGACGGGAGAAAGACCGTCCATACCGAAAAACTGGTCATCAGCAGATAGTATAATTATATGTGCAAGCTGGGCGGCAACTTGAAGTTGCCGCCCAGCTTCTTATAAGATTAAAATCCCTCAACATGAGAACACCGATCACCTACCTTACTTTTTTCTTCCTGTTTTTTACTGCCCATCCTTCCTTTTCCCAAACCATTGACGACGGCAAGCGGGATCACGTCTGGCTCTTCGGCTACGGCAGCTTCTCCATGTACGACGGCTTCGGGCGTACCGTCATTGATTTCAACCGGGGCGTGCCCACCATCCACCGGGAGGATAGGGAAATGCAATTTATGGAAACTTGTGCTTCTATCTGCGACACGCTGGGCAACCTGCTTTTCTATTCCAACGGCATCTACATCGCCAATGCAGAGCACGAACACATGGTAAATGGCGACGGCATCAACCCCGGCCCCTGGACCTCTTCCTACCCAAGCGGCCTGCCCGTCCCCCAGGGCCTACTCATCCTCCCCGTCCCCGGCAGCGGGGACAAATACATGCTGCTGCACGGCCTGCTGGACTTCCCGCCCATGACCGGGCCGGTGTATTCCCACCTATATTATTCCATCATTGACATGGGCCTCGACAACGGGCTGGGGGCCGTGGTGGAAAAAAACGTCGAAATCATTCAGGACACCTTGTTCAGGGGGAGGATCACGGCCACGAGGCACGCCAACGGCAGGGACTGGTGGATCATAGTGCCCGAAAACAACACCAACCGCTACTACACCCTGCTGCTGACCCCGGGGGGCCTGCAAAACCTGGGGCCGCAGACGGTGGGCACGCCCATCTACAGGGGCGTGGGCCAGGCCGTTTTCACGCCTGACGGCAGCAAATATATCCGCTATGACATAGGCACTGCGGATTTGGGCAATTACCTCAACTTCTACGACTTCGACCGCTGCACGGGGCTGCTGGGCAACCAGATCGAACTGCACATCGCCGACACGGCCTGGGCGGGCGGCCTGGCCGTGTCGCCCAGTTCCCGCTTCGCCTACTTCCCGTCCTACCGCATTGTTTACCAATATGATCTTAGGGCAGCGGATGTCGGGGCCTCCAAAGAGGTAGTGGGGGTTGACGACAGCTTTTTGTCGCCCTGGCCACATTCGACCCGGTTTTACCTTGCCCAACTGGCCCCCGACGGCAAGATATACATCAACACCAGCAGCGGCTCCAACCGACTGCACGTCATCCACGACCCGGACAAAAAAGGGGCAGCCTGCCACCTGGAGCAGCACGGCATCCTGCTGCCGGGCCGCAACGCCTTCACCATGCCCAACTTCCCCAATTTCCGCCTCGGCCCGCTGGACGGCTCGCCCTGCGACACGCTGGGCCTCGACAACTTCCCTATTGCCAAGTTCCGCTACGAGCAAGCCTCGGACAGCGATTTTTTCACCGTCAAATTCAGGGACTTGTCCTACTATGAACCAGCTACCTGGCAGTGGGACTTCGGCGACGGCGGCACCAGCCAGGACACCAGCCCCGTGCATAACTACGCACAGGCTGGCACCTACACGGTGTGCCTGGCGGTGGAAAACAGCCTTGGCACCAGCGCCCTTTATTGTTTGGAATTGAGCGTGCCCTTCGCCCCCTTACCGATGGCCAATTTTACTTTTACGGCCAATAACCTAACAGTCGAGTTCACGGACATCTCCACCGAAAACCCAACGGCCTGGACCTGGGATTTGGGCTTTGGAGGATCACAGGCCATTAGCAACGACCAAAACCCGGTACATACCTACGATGAGTACGGTATCTACAAGGTCTGCCTGTCCGTCTCCAACTCCGATGCCTTGGGACAGACCACGACCACTTGTAAGGATGTGATACTGGCTGACGCCCCGCCAACGGCAGGGTTTACTTATTCAGTGGACGGTTTTGGTGCCGTTTTCACCGACACGTCTTCGGGCGGGCCGACCAATTGGGCCTGGGATTTCGGCGACGGGAGCACCAGCGGGGAACAGCACCCTCAGCACACTTTCCCCGGCAATAGCAACTACAATGTATGTTTGATAGCGGCGAACAACTTTGGCCCCGATACGGCCTGCCAAGAAGTCGTGATTTTTGTAAACGGCATCTCAAATGGGGCAGGACGGGGAACATTGTCCGTTTTTCCCAATCCAGTACAGGGCTATATGTCCGTTTTTATCGATGGATATAAAGACTGTACTTTGACTTTGTACGACGGCACGGGCCGCCCGACCCTGCGCCAGCCCCTGCGCACCGGCTGGAATTCGTTGGACTTGTCGTACACACCGCCGGGCCTATATTTTTATGAAATAAAAGAAGAAGGAAGGCTGTTGAAAAGCGGGAAGCTGGCGAGGGTGGAGTAAGGCGGGGCGCAATCCCGGATAGCTATCGGGAGCTGCGCTATACTTACTGGAGCTGTAGGTTTTTTGCAAATTGAAGCCCGGTTTTGATACTAATACGCTGATAACCTTAAAGCAGTAGTTCCAATTCGCTTGTCAATTTCAAGTTTGCCATACAATTATGAAGCAGCAGCAAGCCTCCCCGATTTGACCAACAAATCCTTTAGGCCCAATTCTTTAAAATTGGAAGTCTTTTCTTTTCTGATGGCAAGCAAATCATTTTTGCTTTGGGCGTCCAACCAGATCCGGGGTGGGATATTGAAAATTTTGCCAAATTTAATGGCAAGCTCAGGGTTGATTTTGCGCCGTCCTTTTAGATAGTCGCTCAAGTTGGATTCTTCAAGGCCAACATAAGCGGCAAAATCTTTTTTCTTGATACCAAGTACTTCAATACATGTATTTAGAAATGCACCAGGAGGCACCAGTTTGGAAGGTTGTTCTTCGGAGATATATTCTTCCATGCTGAAACGAACGGCAAGCAACTGATCTTCCAATCCTTTAATTTGGCTACGCTTTTGGGACTGTTCCAAGATTTTTTCCTGCAAGCCCTTAAAATCGGCCCCTTGTGTTTTTATAGTGCCTTTTCCTGTGCCGACGATCCCGCCTTCGTTGATATTGCTTGATTTTGCCATTTCTCCTATTGTTATAATCGTTTTCAAATAGTGAGGCCTAAATATTTTTCCATCAACCGTTTACCTGCATCAGGATCGAAGAACATCTTCTGGCCAGCCGCTAGGGTGGCTCCATATTTTTCCTGATAAAGCCCAATCAATTCAGTTTTGCTATCAAAAGTTAAAGTCATAAAAATTATCAAATCTTGATAAAAAATACAATTTTTCTATTTCTGCAATATACACTATTTTGCCGAAACATTGGGAGCATCCTGCAGCACGGCCACTTCGCCCAGCAACCAATTCCGCTCCGCCACTGCCCTTGTTTTTTCAATTTCCAGCTTCAATTCTTCCAGTGCCTTCTTGTCCCACTGCGCCTCCATCAAGCGCCAGGTAAACTGCACCAGGTTCAGGTAATGCTCGCCGTGGTAGCTGATCACGTCCTTGCGGCGGATGAAGCGCTGCATGGCGTCGAGGTGGGATTCGAGGGCATCGAGGGCTTCTGTTTCGTAGAAGATTTTGAGGATGAGGGCACGGGAGGCCAGGTCGAAGAGGATGTCGTTGGAGGTGGTCTTTTGCAGGAGTTGCAGGGCTTTGCCAAAGTTGCGCCGCTCGAATTCGAGGCGGGCGAGGTTGAAGGCGAACATGCTTTCCTGCTGGCTTTTTTCCAATTTGCCCTTAAAACCGTGCAGGAAGCGCTCCACCCAATCGAATTCTTTCAGGGCCATGCCGACGGTGGCGGCGTTGCGGTAGGTAAATTTTGAAATGCTGCCGTTGTTCAGCAAATAGCCCCTTTCCAAACTGATTTTGTACAGGTCGAATTCATCGGCCAAAAAACTCTGCCGGCCTTTGTTGTACTGCCCAATGCAGTAGTTGATGGCCAGCAGGTAGAGGTCGGCAATTTCATCGGGCGGGAATTTGTCGCCGTCGCTGACGAGCAGGTTTTTTAATTGAATAAAATGAGTGGTCTCGTCAGGTTGGACAAAGGCTTTGTAACAATAATAGTAAACGGAAATGGCGGTGTGGGCAAAGAGGTTTTGGGCTTCAACCTGCTTTAAAACGGCGTCGAGCAAGCCGAAGTCGTATTCTTTTTTGTAAACCGCCTGGTGTGAAAGCAGCGTGCAGGCTTGCCGCAGTTTTTGGGCAAAATAGGCCAGATCGAGGTGGTCGGTTATGGCCTGGAGGTTATGGTCCACGGTGCGGCGCTGGGCCAGGTTGAAGCGGAATTGCTCGGTAAGCATCCTTTGCTCCCTGGTATGGAAATCGGCGTTGCGGTATTGTTGCTGCTGGTGTACCTCCTGCACCTCCCGCATGGTGCGCTCGAAGTGGCGGGGCAGGCTGCGCTGGCGGTAAATGGCGGCCAGCCTCGTTTTTGCGCCTATTTCATCGCTAAAAAACTCCCGTTGCAGCAGGTATTGCTCGGCCAGTTTCATCAAAAAACTCATGGCCATGCGTACCTTGTGATCGTCGAATGCCTCATCGGGGCCATACAGTTGGTGGAATAATTCCTCCTTGCCGGTGATGGGCAGTTTTTCGTTGAGGCATTTTATCAAAAGTTCGCACAAGTCCACCACATCCTGCCGCTGGTTGAAATAGGGCGAGGCGACAAACTTGCGCAGTTCACGCTGTTCCTTTCGGTCGAAGGTCTGCAAGAGGGCGACAAGGCGGGTATTTTCCATGTGGACAAGGAGTGTTTTTGTGTTTGGGTGCTGCTGTGTTTTTTCAAAGAGCAAAAATAATTTTTAGACAAAATTGCTTAAAAAAATCAAGTATTACTGGCTTTTGTGCGCTTAATTTTTAAAAAACCATTTTACAAACAACCTAAATTGTCCTTGTCAGCCCCACGGAATGCCAGCATTTTTGCAGCATCAAATTATATCCAATAAAAAACCTTGTTCCCATGATGAGAATATCCACTTTTAAAAACACGGCCCGGCGCTTTTTCGGCGCTCTCTTGATGATGTTGTTTACAGCTTTGATGGCAAAAGCCCAATTGGGCATTACGATTGTCCCGACCGGCAATGCAGCCCCCGGCGAAATAGTGACTGCCGATGTGCTGGTGTACGATTTTGTTGGCATTCTATCCATGCAGTTTTCCCTGAATTATGATGCGGAGGAGTTGGAATTTGTAAGCACAGGAAATTATTACCTTACTGGATTAACATCGGGAAACTTTTATAATAACCAAGATGGCAAGCTGTCATTTTCATGGGATGACCCCAATTCTGTAGGAGTACTCGTAGAAGACTGTATTTCGATTTTTAGCCTCAATTTTATTTCTAAAAATGGAAATTTCCCTCCAATAACGATCAACAACAATCCTGTCGCAATAGAGGTGGTAAACAGCACTGGCATGCCAGTAACCCTGCTACAAAATTTTGGCTGCTCCAATCTCGGCCAGCTCAACGGGTTGGTTTTCAATGATTTAGACGAAGATTGTTTAAAGGGCATCAACGAAAATGGTCTCATAAACTGGAAGCTAAAATTTGAAGGCGACAGCGCTACTTTTTACCGCAACACCAAAGCGGATGGCACTTACAACATCTTTTTACCAGCCGGGCAGTACGAGGCATCCCTCGTTTTGCCCGAAAATGGGCTATGGAACACCTGTTTGCCTACCATCCCTCTAAGCGTGATAGAGAATGAAATCGGCACATTGGACTTCCCTGCCAAGGCCCTTTACGACTGCCCGGCGATGACCGTTGACCTCTCTACCCCCTTTCTCCGGAGGTGCTTTCAGTCCAGTTATATCTTGTTTTATTGCAACGAAGGCACCGTGACCGCCGAGGATGCTTATGTGGATGTGACCTTTGATCCCTTTCTGGAAGTGCAATCCAGTTCTATCCCCTGGTCTGCCGTGAACGGCCAAACTTATACCTTCCCCTTGGGCGATGTTGGCATCAATGAGTGCGGATATTTTCATGTAGAGGTGGTCGTGAGTTGCGATGCTGTATTGGGCCAGACCCATTGCTCCGAGGCGCATATTTTTCCGGATGCCAGTTGCATACCCGCCAGCCCTTTGTGGGACGGCTCTGATTTGGAGGTCACTTCCACCTGTGAGGGCGATTCCGTCCATTTTCAAATTACCAACACAGGTGATGACATGGCAGAGCCAGTAGGTTTTATTGTCGTGGAAGATGACATGGTATATCTGCAAGGGCAGACCATCCAATTTGCACAACTTGAGTCGGATGAAATCTCAGTGGCAGCCAATGGTTCTACCTGGCGGCTCGAAGCAGCGGAAAGCGCCTACCACCCGCTCAGCAGTTTTGCCGCCGCAGTATTAGAAGGCTGCGGCACCAATGGCAACGGCACTTTTAGCCTGGGTTTTGTCAACCAATTCCCCATCAATGACGGCGGCCCGACGACGGACGAAGACTGCCGGGAAAACGTCGGCTCCTACGACCCCAACGATAAATCGGCCTTCCCGGAAGGCTTCTGCGAATCGCATTTTATCAAACCCAATACGGACATTGAATACATGATCCGTTTTCAAAATACCGGCACGGACACGGCCTTTACCGTGGTGGTGACCGATACGCTCAGCCCACTGCTCGATCCGGCCAGCGTAATACCTGGGGCGTCCAACCACCCCTATCATTTTGATTTGCTGGGCAATGGCGTGGTGCAATTTACATTTGAAGACATCATGCTTCCCGACAGCAACGTGAACGAGGCCGCCTCGCACGGTTTTGTGCAGTTCAAAGTTTCGCAGGCCAGCGGCACACAAGCAGGCGACCTCATCTTCAACAAAGCCGACATAATCTTCGATTTCAATGATCCCATTGTCACCAATGAATACCATCACACCGTGGGCGATGAATTCGTGGAAGGTTCCGCCCAAAATGGCAACCTCTCCATCTCTGGTTTTGTAAAAACATGGTACGGCGAGCCGCTAGAAAATGTGGAAATGAGCCTAACCGATATTTGCCCTGTTTATACGGACGAGAATGGATATTATGTTTTTAATAATTTGGATACGGGGAATTATGAGTTGTGGGCAAGCTTACAAAATACAAGCCCGTATGAGGGAGTAACGGTATTGGATATGCTTAAACTCCGCAGCCGCATTTTGGGAATTTCCCCATTCAACAAATACCAATCAGTGGCAGCAGATATAAACCGCAGCAATTCCATATCAACTTTTGATATGGTTGTAATGAAGGATTTAATTTTAAGGAAGCCGCTTAATAATTTCCCGCCAATTTGGACTTTCGTCACAACGGACTCCCTCCTTCTCCCTACTAATTATAGCTATAATTTACTTACCAATAACCTTGAAAACCAAAGCTTTTTCGGCATAAAACGAGGTGATTTGATTAATGAATCCATGGTGGATATTTCAAACAATTCTCCAGTGTTTAGTTTTGACACATATCAAGCAACTATAGACACAATTTTGGTCAATATTAAGGCTAACAACAACGATAGTCTGGTGGCTTATCAAATGGGCATTCAATGGGATCCATCTGTCCTCGAATTTTTAGATATGGAGCCTGGCCTGCTCCTCTCATCTGCGGAACCAAATTATTATTTACATGAACCTGGGAAATTATCCGTTTTCCAATTTGGCAACGAAAAGCTATCAGATACAACGTTGTGTACACTAAAATTTCTCGCCATTGGCGGTGTCGGCAGCAGCACCCCACTTGAATTGGACGAAACCAATCTCCCCTTCCAAGTCGTGGTAGAAGATTGCAAACTGGCCGTTGCCTCCATTGAAAATACCATTATCACCATCCAGAACCCCAATGCCGTCAGCACTATAGCGGAAGGGGATTTTAGCCTGCAAATAATGCCCAACCCATCATTGGCAGGCCAGCCTATTTCGGTTCAGATCAATGCGGATAAAACAAGGGATTTGACCTTTGCCATTTACAACCACCAAGGCTATTTGGTTTGGGAACGGCAGGAACACTTCCAGGCGGGAACATCTGTTTTGACAATTTCCCCCAACTTGCCAAAGGGCATCTACCTATTGCGTATAGCCGATGACCAAGGAAATAACAGGGTATTAAAGATGTCCGTGCTTTAGCCTCATTTATTCCCAAAATAGTTTTGCTTAAAATCCAAGGAAAGATCCAGCAGGGTCTTTCCTTTTTTTGTGTTTTTCAGCAGCATTCCCCTAAATACATAAACACCCAAACACAAAAACACATCCCCCTCGCATCACTTCCCATTAATATCCACCTCCTCCGCCCCCTCCGGCACGGTCATCTTGTCCTCCGGCACTTCCACGTCCAGCTTGGTTGAAATGGCGATACGGCTCACGGGGATGTTGGAAGCAAAGGATTCCTCCCGCATGGTGATGCCGTAGGCCATGCAGAGGGTCGTCTTGATGTTTTCGATTTTCCAGACCTGGCATTCCACATCCTTTACCTTGTCCATGCCGACCGGCACGCCGCCCATGTTTTTGATCATTTCGTCGCCCACGATGGTCATGTCCTTGGTTTGGTATTTTTCGGAGGAGGCCTGTATTTGCGGGGAGTCGAAATAATGCGCCACGTTCGTTTCCGGGTCGTATTCGTAGCGGCGCTCGCCATCGAGGTACTGCACTTTGTTGGTGGTCTCCTGAAAACTGCCCACGTCCGTTTTGGTGCGGATGTAACGACCTTCCCGCCAGCCCCAATGGTCGAAATAGAGGATTTCGTAGCCCGTCACCGCCCCGTAAAGGCGGAAGGTGAAAATGCCCTTTTCGATACCGTAGCGCTTGAAGCCGGCATCGGCCATTTCTTGGGCGTTGCGCTTGCCGGGCTCGCCAATTTCAATAGTTGCCTTGGCAGCTACAGGCACTGCTTTTTCTGTTGGGATTGGGCCAAATTCGTCCTTTTGGCCAGTCTCAACATGCTGGCAGGAATAGGAAAAAAGAATCAGGGAAAACAAAAGGGAGTACCAATAGGATTTCATCAAAAACAGGAATTGAATGGCGGGCGGGTATTTGTGCCATGCAATTTTTGCGCCCAAAGCACCAGAGAGCGCAGTCTTTGATTTTTATTAAACTTTAAGAAAATCAACCTGCCGGGCGTGACCTTGGCCCGTTTGCAACGTCTTTGTTATGTATTATGTCCACGTACCTATACTAATTGGAAATACGGGGCCGATAGGAAAAGTCCTATCGGCCCACTTTTTTTGGAGGCTGAAAGATGCCATTTTCCACAAGCGAACGGCTTTTTTTTACTTTTTATTCGATCAAAACCAACTTGCCCCCAAGCGTTCCGCTGTCAGTTTTTATTTGATAAAAATACGTGCCCGGCCCCGGCAACTCCCCGGCTGATATTTTTAAATTCACTTCACCCGGCCCATACTCACCATGCTGCGTTTTGACGGCCCTTCCAAAGGAATCAAAAACAGCCATTGAAATCAACTGCGCTTTCGGCAGGGGGAGACGGATTGTAGTTAAATCCTTAAATGGGTTAGGAAATGGGATCGGCTGTGAAGGCTGCGTAGTGGGCGGCGGTGTAAAGTCCAGCGCAAGGTTCAAGATTTCGCCATTTTCAAAATAAGCTTCCGCTGCCGTGAAGGCATCGCTGAGGTGAAAGGCATGCTTGGTCATAGTATTCGCTTGAGCCTGGAATAGGAGGCTGAAAAGCACTGCCCCATCGGGCAGGCTCAGAGGTTGGAAATCGCTCCAGGAAGCGGTCAGCACGCCCTCATCGAGCAGTCGGAAGCCAAAATTTGATTCGGTTAAAGTAGGGAGGTCGCCATTTTCAACACCAATAAAATCAAGTTTTTCGGGGTCGAACTGTAGGGCAAATTGACAGCCCACCAGCTCGTGGAAGTTTTGCACGGTGAAGTCCAATTTGTACGTGTTTCCTTGCTCCATTCGTAAGTCAGCTACCCTGAGCAGAAGCGTTTCGCTGCTGCGCTCTTCGTTGGGCTGGTGGAATTGGTTGAGCGTGGCCGAGTTGTTCACGTCGCCGATTTTTATCGCTATAAAATCCACGTCCGACATGTCGCAGTTGAAATTGTTGATGTTGTAAACCTCCGGGAAACCCGGCGAAAAAGGATTGGCCGGATTGGGGAATACGTAATTGGCCTTTACAAAACGCCAGCTTTTGTTGTTGCTAAACGAATAGGAAATATGCAGGATGGCCTTTTGTATCTCCACCACATCATAAGTCGTGACGGTGTTGGAATGGTTGGCATCGGCAGCGATGATTTTGTAGGGAGAGCCCAGCGGCGTAATGTTCAGGATGTGTTTTCTGATGGTGACGATGTCGAAGGTGGTGACGCCGTTCAGCAAAATGGAATCCTTTGCCGCCAAAACCGTAATATCACTTCCGAGCGGCACTTGCTGAAAACTGAAATTTCCATCCGTCCCAGTCAACACGGGCGGTATGGAGCCACCGCTCAGGCTGATGGTCACATTGGCCACATCAAGGCCCTGCTCGTTGGTCACGGCCCCGCTTACACTGGCCACTTGGTTGTCGTTGCAAACACCTTGGTTGTCTTGTATTTCTATTTGCGTAGTGCAAAAATCCTGGTTGCCGGCGGCGTCCGTCACCCAAATTTGCAGCGGTACAATTCCTATACTGTCGCAATCAAAAGTGGCGCTCGTTTGAGCTATATTTTGTGAAAAAGAAAACTTCAGCGCCCCGGGACAATTATCGAAACTTCCTTCATTAAAATCGCTGGCAAGGATAGTGATCATGCCTTCATCAAAAATGCCGTTGCCATCGGTGTCCACGCCCATGAGGGTCGTCACCAGGCCGTCTTTGCAATAGGGCGTAGGCTTTTTTTCGTCTTTCACCGTCACCGTGATGGAGCAGGCAGACGAGTTGCCGCAGCCATCCGAAACGGTATAATTTACAGTATAATTGCCCGGCCCTACGTTGCTGAAAGGCCCATAGCCACTGCCAAAAGGGCTGCTGACCGCCACCGAAGTATTTTGGCTACAATCCTGAATATCAGTCACTTGCGGCAAAGTTATATTGGCCGTACAATTCGCACCCACCCCTTTGGTAAAACTGGCCGGGCAGGTAAACGTGGGCGCTGCTGTATCTGTCACCGATATGATTTGCTGGGCCGTCCAGATGCCAGTGTTGCCGCCGGGCTGGTAACTGCACCAATCGAGCAGGGTCCAGGTGCGCACGATTTTGAAGCAGGAAGGCGGTGCGATGGTAAAAACCTGATCGGAAAAATTGGTGGCAATGAGTTCGCAGTCTTTATTGACGACGGGAAAATTGTAAGGAGCAGGAAGGCTGTCGGGGGCCAAGCTGGCCATTGAGACGCAACCCGTCGCAGCGTAATTGGGCGGAAAGGCGATGTTCACAGGCGTGTTGTCCACCAGTGTAATGGTCTGGTTGCAGGTACTGAAATGGCCATTGGCTGCGGTGGCTTTCCAGGTGCGGGTGATAGTGCCAGTGTTGCACATATTCAGGTTTTCAACATCGGTAAAAGTGGTATCCGCCACCCCGCAGTTGATGATGATATTAGGCAAACCCGTGAGGCTCAAATTGCTGGGGTCCTGTAGGCAAGTCAGGGTTTTGTTCGACGGGCAAGAAATGGCAGGCGTGGAGTTGTCCGTCACAAAAACGCTCACCATACAGGTATTGGAATTGCCCGAATAATCGGTGGCCTGCATTTGCACCTGCACGCTGTTTCCCACATCCGCACAGCAAAATTTCACCGTAGGTGCAAAAACAGGCTGTGTACCGCAGGCAGCCGTCATGCGCCTGACTTTCAAAGTTATCGGCCCGCAATTGTCGTAGCTGCCGTCGTCGAAGGTCTGGGCATAAACGGTGGCCATGCCTGAACTGCTGAGTGCGACGACCGTATTCGCATCGCAAACGACCGTCGGCACCACATTGTCCACCACCGTCAATTGGGTGGTGCAAACAGCGCTGTTGCCACAGTCGTCCGACACATTGTAAACAAGTGTATAAATGCCCAGGCCGAGGCCATTTGCCCAGCCGCCGTTGCCGTTCACCACGCCATTTGGATATTGGATGTTTACGTTAAAATTGGTGGAACAATCGTCCGTGATGCCTACGGGCGGCAGCAGCACATTGGCGATGCACTGTGTGGAACTGGTGGTTCCGGCGGTAAAATTGGCAGGGCAAGCCAGCGCCGGGCCATGCGAGTCCATCACTTTTATGATCTGCGTATGGGTCAAAATAGCGCCTGTACACCAGGAGATAACCGTCCAGGTACGCAGGATGCCGAAGCTGTTTTCACAAAGGGGAAACTGCTGGTCGGCGTGGGTAACGGCCATGTTGCAAAAGCCTGTGCCGTTGGGGATTGGATAATTGTTAATAGTGGGCCTCCCCGTGCTGTCTGGGCTTGTGATGGGGTTGGCGCAATCAATTGCAGGGCCTGAAACGCCGTCACGGTTGGGCGGAAATTGCACGTCCAACGAATCTGGCTTTTCGATGTTGATTTTTTGCTGGCAGGTTTTTGAAAAACCATTGTCGTCAATGGCCACCCAAGTGCGTGTGACGACGGCTGCGAAATTGCCGTTGCAGCCAAGGCTTTGCGTTGAATTATAAAAAGTGAGGTCAAATGACGAGCAGTCGTTGGCTACCGCAGCGCCTGTGTTGGCAGTGTCCAAAGGCTCGGTGCAGGCAATGGTGATGTCGGGCGGGCAGGCAAGTTGCGGCGGCAGGTTGTCGCTAATGTGGATACTGCCCCAACAGGAGTTGCCAGAGGGCAGGTGCTTCACCTTCACCGTAAAAGTTTGCCCGATATGGTCGGCATTCACGAAGGGGCTGGTAGGGATGGTTTGGCCCCAGGTGTACATGACCGTGGTTTCAAAATTGGTCGGCCCGTTCGGCTGGCAGGTGGGGCTGTTGGGGTTGTTTAATATCATATAGTGCGTTATCTCCGACTCGCACTCGGCAGGCAGGCTGACATAGAGCAGGTTGTTGCAAGCAAGCGTGCATTGGGCCGTGGTTTTTTGATAAAACAGGCTGAAAAAAAGCAAGGCCAAAACGGGCCAGGTGAAGGCACGGCCAAAGGCCGCACCTTCACGGCACCTCCATGGGATTATTGAGTGTTCACAAGCTTGGTATTGGTTAAAATGTGTAATCGGTTTGCTCATCGGAATGAGTTGAGTGTTTTTTAAAATCGGTTAATGGACAAAAAGGTGGACTGGGACAAATCCAATAAAAGCCGCCTTTGGGGCAACCTAAGGTTTCCAATAGTGATGTGGGAAAATATTGTGGATCAGTAAGTTATGCACAAAAAAGCATGTTTGACCAATGCCTTTTATGCCAAAAATAAGTGGGAAGGGTAGATGAAAAGCCGTGTCAGGAACCTTGCTTACGTAGTCCTGATGAATGTTGGCTTGACTTGTAGTTGAGGAAAAAACAGTTGGCTGAACAGCCGGAAAGAAATGAGTGTAAAGGTCGGTTTTGGAAATTTCATGGTTACGTTCATTAAGATTATAAAATCGGTTTGGATACTGTGGGGCAAAGGTAAAAGCCAGACCCGCAATTCAAAACGTTTTCAAATATTTTTTAATACTATAAAAACAAAAATCCCTTGCCCGCAATCGCAAGCAAGGGATTTTTCATTGTTTCATTGATTCACTGTTTCATTGTCAATGAAGCAATAACACCTATTGCAACAAAATCATCTTCTTCGTTGCCGTGTGAGTCGGCGTTTCCAACTGGTAGAACAGTACACCTCCCAAGGGCAGGTCGCTACGGCTGATGCTCACCTCGTTGTAGCCCTTTTCAAAACGCTGGTCAAAGGCTTTGAGCACCTGGCCAGACAGGTCGTAGATGATGAGTTTGGCCTGGCTGGTTTCGGGCAGGTTGAAGCCGATGTTCGTTACTTTTTTGAATGGATTAGGCTGGTTCTGGTACAGTTGGAATGCGGAAGTCCGCACGTTGTCCTCATTTTTGTAGCTAAGGCCCAGTGCATAGTCCGTTCCGTCAGGTCCGTAGGCGAGCGCTTGTGTATATCGGGAATTCACTGAAAGCAGCTCGCTCAAACGGCCCTTGTTCTTGGCCCTGAAACGAAGGCTGAAAAGGGCGTCTTCCTGTCCCAAACGCACCGGGGTGAGGCCGAACCAGGCTGCCGTGAGGACACCTATGTCCACCAGCGATCGCCCGAAAGTTGCGTCCACACCGCCGGGCAATACGCCCTCTTCAATGCCTTGCAATTCCAGATCGTCAGTTTCAAATTCTATCGTAAACTGTATAGCGAGTAAGTCTTGTAGGTTGTCGCTGGTAAACGGCAGTGTAAACTCCTCTCCAGCCTCCACTACCCTATCGTTGGTCAGCAGATTGCGCTGGCCGCCTGCCGTTCTGTCTTCGGTGCTGCCATCTTCAAAATTTGGTGTGGCACTGTTGTTCAGGTCACCGATTTTCACTGCATAAAAATTGGCATCCAGTACGTCCTGGTTCAAGTTGCCCACGTTGACAGCCTCGGGGAATGGCGGCGAGAAAGGATTCAATGGATGTTGGAAAACATGCCCTTTTGCCACAAAGCGCCATGAAGTATTGTTGGGGAATTCGTCATAAATGCCCAAAATCAGCTTGCGCAATTCCACAATGTCGGAGGTGGTCACCGTCCCGGTTTTGTTTACGTCGGCAGCGATGATTTTATAGGGGGAACTTAAGGTTTGCACGCCCAAAATATGTTTGGCCAAAATCACCAAGTCGTAAGTCGTGACACCATTTTTGAATCCTGTATTTTTCTCCGGCATTACTTCATAAGTAGCGCCCGTTTGGATGTCGTTCAATTCAAAATGGCCGTCTGTGTCCGTGCTGTCCATCAGGGAAGTATTTTGGATATGCACCATCACATGGGGGATTTCATTACCATTTTCCATTTCAACTTCCCCTGCAATCATGGCGTGGGTCACGATGAGGTTGTCCGGGCAAAGATCCTGGTTGTCCTGCACAATGACGTCGGCAATACAAAAATCGCTGTTGCCAGCCTCGTCTGTCACATGCACCTCCACTTCAATCGTGCCAAGGCTGTCGCAATTAAACACCACGGAAGGCGTAGGCGGGTTGAGATCGCCCACCAAGCGGATGGTAAAGGTCAATTCATTGGCTACCGTACAGTTGTCGGTGCTGTTCAAATTTAGCATTTCAGCTTCCACTTCTGAAAAGGGATCGCCGTTGTTCACCGTGCCGAGTTCTGCCACAATGCCTGTTTTACATTTAACCAAAGGATCGGTCAAGTCCGTTACCGTGACCACGGTGGTACAAGTTGTTTTGTTCCCGCATCCATCCTTTATGGTAAAAATAATGGTATGGACGCCCGCCGGATAAGTTCCGCTGGCGTTGGCACCATTGGTGGTGGCATAAGGGGAATTATTGGTGATCGTAACAGTTTCGCCAGTGCAGGTACCAGTAGCCGTCACTGCTGGCAAAACCACATTGGCGGACGTACAATTGGTGTTCAAGGCGAAGGTATCATTGGGCGGGCAAAAAGTCACCACTGGCAACTGGGTATCCATCACTGCAATTACTTGTTGGTCTTGCCAAATGCCTTGGTTCGGTACGCCGGGATCATATTCGCACCAATCCAAAACTTTCCAGGTGCGAACTATTTTGTAACAAGCCGGATAATTGATGTAAAACAACTGATCCGAGTAGCTCATGGCGATCATTTCGCAGGAGCCACCCGCTGCCGTAGGGTTATTGTAAGGGGCAGGCAGGTCGCTTGGCTCCAATTGTGAGGGGACATAGCAACCATTTACCAACATTGTGTCCAATGGCCAAACGATGGTGCTGCCGTCGAATGGCGTTTGGTTTTGCACTTGAATAGTCTGGGTGCAGGTCAAAGAGGTGTTCATGGATGAATCGGTCGCCGTGAACGTCCTCACGATGGTTCCCGTGCCGCAAGTATTGTCAATATTGAAGGTCGAGTCCACATCCAAGGTAAAACCGCAAGCGTCCATAAACATGGGCGAGCCGAAAATGGCCAGATTGGAATAGTCAGCCTCGCAGTCTATGGCCACACCACCAGGGCATGAAAGCAGTTGTGGTGGCATGTTGTCGTTCACGTTGACGATGGTCGTGCAGTCGTTGAAAGAGCTTGAATTGAGCAATTCTGCTACCCTCAATGTCACCACAACAGAATTACCTGCATCCGCACAGCCAAACGAAACGCTCATTGCAAACGGGCCTGCATCCCTGCTAACCCGGTAGGTTAATGGGCTGCAATTGTCAACGCTGCCTTCATCAAATTCTAAAGCATATACCGTCGCCGTTCCAATGGAGGTAAGCGAGACGTTGATCACGCTATCGCAGACTGCCGTGGGCGTTTCGGTATCTTCTACATAAAAATAAGATGTGCAGGTTTCCATCGTGACCATATCAGTTATAATAACCTGAATGGTTGAATTACGGTGGTCAAACAAGTCAGCTTCAACAAAACCGTTCCCAGCAGCTATCAAAACGCCAGCAGGATAGGTTTCCACAACTAAAGAATAAGGTCCGGATGAACCCATCGCCATGTCAATCACATCGCCCGGACCAAAAACCACTGAGCAATCTGCTGCTGGTGAAATCGGTTCGGGATTGTTCGGATCGGAAAACTGGCAGGTCAATGCTGCCTGCACGGTAGTTTGAAAGGACAGGAAAATGAAAATTACCCAAAACGCAATCGGTCGGGTGGCCAAGTTCTGTTTCATCATGATTATAAAATTTGTTAATAGATCTGGAAAATATCTCCTCAGCCATGCGGTGGAGGCCGCATAAACGGCTACCACCCCATGACGTGCGAAGTCATAAGTAATTTTTAGCTAAACAATTGGCATCCAATCGCTTAGCTTAGAATAAAAATGAACTACTGATGAAATCGGGCCGATGAAATTGGATTATAAAGTGGCCCGTTTGGAGGGACTATAGCTTTCTCATAGTACTATTAGTTCTCCTTTGTGTGTAGTTAACTCAAAAGCAGTTCGTGCTAATCAGCCTTGTAAATGTGTGTTTTGGAAAGAATAAAAAGATATGATAACAGAAGTGGATTCAGGAAGGAGGCATTTTAAATAATCGGTTTTGGATAAAATAACATTTCGATATTTTATTATATAAAAACCGTGCCTATTTGAAAAAGGAAGAGTAGAAAGTGGAAAGTTGTATCAAACCAAATTAGTGTATCGAGTCATTGGTCACTGGTCATTTTGTCATTAACTAAAGCATTGACAATCAATTGTATAACCAACGAAATGATGTATGAAGAAAAGGTTTTCAATACATCAATGAGCCACCGAAAAAAGCCCTGCATTTCCAATCAAAAATCAAACATCAAGCAACCAAACATCTAAAATCCCAAAAAAAAAGCCCCCCTCCAACACTCAGCGGAGAGAGGCCATCCCAAAAACCGATTTAAGTATATAGATCTTGAAAAGGGCTCTTGAGAATTTCACATACAATCCAATCGCCTAAATTGCTTTTCGTTGTTTGTTGAACGTTGCCCGTTGTTCGTTTTGGCATTTTTAGGTGCTTTAACGAACAACGTGCAACTTTCAACAGTATCAATTAGTCAACCAAGATCATCTTGCGGGTAGCGGAGTCGCTGCCCGTGTCGAGGCGGTAGTACAGCACGCCGGAGGCGTTCAGCTCGCTGCGCTTCAGGTTCACCTGGTTGTAGCCTTTGGCATAGTTGCCCTCAACAACACG
>JBGSKQ010000103.1:0-89889 GCA_041741095.1 Saprospiraceae bacterium | reverse complement strand
TTCATCCCAGGCATTTTGCCCAGTATTGCATCGATGGGTCTTGTACTCATTGGGTGAAAAGTTCTTCGTTCAAGTTGTGGTAAACTCAAACTTAGAATTTTCACCCTTCTTGACCCCTAAAACTTTCACGGACTATTGTTTTATAAGAATTGATAAAATTTAATACCCATTCAAATTCATAATTCACACATCCAAATGCCACCATATTTACAAAAGTCACATCGTTCATTTGAACTGCTTTCATTGTAGATTCATTTCCATAACGAAATTTGTTTAGATCAAACAATCCTATATAGAATTCGCTTTTTCCCTGCCTTATCTTTTGAGAATTTATATTATGCAGATAAGTAAAGATTTCAAGTTGCTCCTCACTTGAAAATCCCATTGTAATTTTCTCAAAACTTTTTGACATTTCCAGAAGCAATGATTCGTTGCCAGATCGTTGGATATTCAAGATGTCTTTGTAACAATCTAAAGTCGGAGAATTTTCAATTATATTTCTGAATTGCATTAACACTTCATCCAATACTTGTATGTCATGTTTCTCATTTAATATTCGTTGTCTGTTATAAGCAGCAGCGCCCAATCTCATCTTCTCCCAAACAAACAACATATCTAAGTGCTCCAAGCTGGCATCCAAGCTCGGCATGCCCACCTGATAGCGTGGCGTGGCAGGGTGGAAAAACACACCCCTATTCAGCAGGAATTTTTCCAAGTGGTAGGTGGCGTCTTTCCGCCAGGTTTCCAAGGCAGCTTCCTGCTTTTCTATTTCTTTAGTGTACTCATCGTCTAATTGCTTTTCCCGGTAGGCTTTCAGGCGGTATTTTCGCTGCAGGAACTCGTCTTTTTTTACCTGCTCGAAGGCAAGGAATTGTTTCAGCAATTGCCCCAATTGCGACATGAGCAGGTTCATGCGGCCTTCGTGGTATGCTTTCCCGTCGGGATGGATCTTCCGGTAAACAGTTTCTTTTTTTAAATTTTTATGGTCAAATGCAGGATGGTATTCAGCTATATACTCCAAAAATGGGATCACCTGCTTGTTGCTGTTGTGGTAGGGCGAATGAAGGAATTTCTGGAAGGATTTGAGTTCCTCGGTATCCAAGACGGAAAGCAAACGGATGAGCTTGGTCTGGTGCATGGTAAATAATTTCAGGAAGAAGTCTAAATTTTTTATCAAACCCTAAATTTCACAAATTTTTGATAATCAAACCCTTGGATGGGTGTTAAATCATTAGACAGCTTTACTTTTTTATAAAACCATCAAAAAATTGTCTTTGCATTAGAATTGCAGGTTTATCAGTTTTGTGTTGTTGTCAGGAGTTGCACCGGGAGCTTTTTAAGAGGATAAAAAAAACCGAAATATGGAAACAACCATCCTGCAAAAAGTGCAATCCATCATCCAGGCCCATCTCGACGACGACAGCTTTTCCGTAGAGAAACTGAGCCGCAAGGCCGCCGTCAGCAAGCCTCAGTTGTACCGAAAACTCATGGCCACTTCAGGTCATTCTGCCCACCATATTATCCGTGACATGCGCCTGGCAAAAGCAAAGGCGCTGTTGGATAATCTGAATTTGTCCATCTCCGCTGTTGCCTTCGAAAGTGGCTACAGCGATCCTGATTATTTCTCTAAGGTATTTAAGAAAATATTTGGGATGAACCCCAGCGATTACAGGAGAAGGAAGCCCTGGGAGAAGTCTTTGGAATAAATCGTTTTGGATTCCCGACTTAACTGAATTGAATGGCCATTTGCCCAGCTTATTTAGCCTTAATTAACCCTAAAAAACCTTTTCGAACTCCTTTTTTACCGCTTATCTGGATTTTCCCATAGTTTAGTTACAGCCACATTGCCGTTTTTCCATTGAGGTACTAGCATTTTATCACCAAAAATCATCCGCCATGAAACCATCATTTATCTTGTTATTGGGAGTGCTTTACCTCTTTTTGTGCAATGCCGAAGCTTTGGCCCAAAGGCGGTCGGAACGTCTTTTCAAAAAAGGGGAAAGCGACCTGTTTATGCAGGTCGGCGTCGTGCCCACCTACTTGGTGGACAATGCAAAGATTGTCCTGCCGCCCATCGGCCTTCGTGCCCAGCACCGTTATGCCAGGAACCTTAGCATTGGCCTGGAAGTGGGGCACTCCGTTTCCCAAAAAAGTGACCTGTTCCAGGTTACGGAAGAAATACGGGAGTATGAGAACACGTCCTATTTTTTCGGATTGCGCAATGCTGTTCATTGTGACTGCCACAGCCTAAATAATATTGACATTTATGGTGGCTTCACCCTTGGTTATGCCCTTACCTATATCAAAGTGTTGAACGGCAGCTTTGGGCCCCCTGAATGGCACCGGGGCATCAAGCCAAAAAAAGGCACCGTGACTTACAGCGGATTCGTGGGGATACGCTACGCCTGTGGCCCCTGGTTGAGCCTGTCAGGAGAAATTGGCTTTGGCGTGTCACTTGTCCAACTGGGTGTTGGCATCAAGATTTAGTACCCCGGGAAATCCGGCTTTATTGGCTACCCCCTGTGATAGGGGGAGCCTTTTTTCCCATATAAGTTATTGGATCTTTGGCTTTTAAGTGCAAGTCAAGCCACTTGAGGCTATATACTTCTTAATTATCGTTTCTCCTGCTTTTTCACGAAATAGCTGGCCTTGTATTTACCAACTGACAATTAACAAAGTATGCTAAGGGAATATTATTATATGTATTTGAATCAAAATTCCAGGTGCACCCATTCTGTCTGTTTTTAATTTGCCATCCAACAGGCAATTGCATCACCCTAAGCCAACCTTTAACCGGAAGAAAAAAAATTGGCTATTGTTAAATACACTATCATATAGTGCAGATTAACTGGCGTCACCTCTTTATTTCTTCCATAAAACCTAATGAATCATGAACTACAAAATTACCCTTCCACTATTAGCACTCGTATTGATCTTCTTCGCCGGCTGCGCAAAAGACGAGACACCGGCTACCGCCGAACTACAGGAAAACCAGGACGTACCCGCACACGTACAGGCGATGGTTGATGAACGAATGAACCAATTGCAAAAAGATTATGAAAACCCGCCAATTTACGACGACGGCATCTCCTCCCGTTCGGTCGTGTATGTTCCTGCGGGTTCGGTGGATGCGCTACAAGCGGCCATCAATTCAGCAGGGCCGAACGGCAAAGTTGTCGTCAAAAGCGGGACCCATTATGAATCTGGCACGGTGACCATTACCCAAATGGTGCGGCTGTTCGGGGAAGAGGGCGCTAAAGTATATTTTAAAAGCTCGCCGGGTTCGAACTTCCCGTTTGTAGAAACCAATGTCATCGATCCGGCCATCCATGTAAAAAACTGCAACCAGGTCTGGATAAAAGGTTTGGGGATTTACCCGCAGGGGGGCAGTGGCAGCACGGGTATTTTTCTGGAAAAAGGCCGTATGGCAAGAATTGAGGACAACCTCATCGTTGGTTTCCAATTTGGTATCTGGGCCAGCGACAAGAGCAACACGCCCCGGGTTTTTGATAATACAGTTGTAGGGAATTCACCCAGGGGCGTTTGGGGGATTGTTATCGAAAGCGGCAGGAGTGCCCAACTAAAAGGCAACAACATTTCTAAATACGGCGCCTGTATTTTTGCCAGCGATGAAAATGGCACAATGTCAGAAAACACAACCGTAGGCGGTTTTAGTGGGCCCCTGCTTTGCACGGTGCAGGGCAATGTGCAGTTGCCAAATGGCTCCATGCTTGAAAGTGCAACCCCTTGTAAGGATTGGCTCGTCAGTAAAAACAAGGCCTACAACAGCACCTGGAATTATGTGGTGATCGATGGCGCTAACAATAATTTTCTGTTTCGAAACGAATCCTTTGATCCGCTTTCTGGGCAGGATATCTACCTTTTTGGCGACTCCTATGCTACGGGGGGGTTCACGCCAACATCTTTCAACAATTTCGTGGTCAACCTGGCCGGCATCGTGACGGTGGATTGTGGACTGAACAATACCGTGCTTGGCGGGACGCTGCTGGACGGGCCTTGTTTCTAAAACCAACTTTTCGATGTTAAAATCCAAATGATAATCGGAGCGGTGCAAAGGCAAGTGAGGGTACAGCTTGAAGCTGCACCTCTCGCTTCCCGTCACCCACACCTGCTTTCTTTCCGCTCTGATTTCATCACAACCTATCTTTTAAAATAAACCAAGAACCATGTAGCGGGCCGACGCCCGCTTGCCCTTTCGCACAGGCTTCACCGTCTGCGAATTATCAACCTTATTTTTTCATTTATAAAATCAACCATTATGAAAAAGTCATTATTCCTTAGCCTTTCCACAGTATTGATGGCCGTGCTGCTATTCACCGCCTGCCAAAAAGACAAGGTGGAAGCCGTGGCCGACACCCAACCACAAGCCACCGAAGAAACCAACTACTACACCCCCGCCCTGGGCGACTTCGTCACCAGCCGCTCGGGCTACTGGACGGAAATCCCCGCCGGCTCCGTGGATGCCCTCAACCAGGCCATCGCCGAGGCGGACGCGGGCGGCGTGATTTATCTGAAAGCAGGTATGCACACGGAGACAGACAGGGTGACGGTGGATAAGCGGGTCGCCATCATTGGGGAGGATGGGGCGGTATTGAAAATTGCCAGTACAGATACAGTGTCATCAATGAACCCGGCTCTGTGCGTACTGGACGCACCGGGCACCTTGATAAAAAATGTGGCGATGGAGCCACACGGCAACGGTGCCCATAGCGCAGTGCTTTTTGAAAACTCGCATCAGTCGGCCATGCTGCAGAACAAGATCACAGGGTTCCCTTTGGGTATCTTGATTGAAAAATCTGACCGGGTTACTTTGATAGGCAACACCTTGTCCGGAGATGGAACAGATAAGGGCGTTTTGGTGAACAACGGCAAAAGCACTTACATCGCAGACAATGAAATAAGCGGTTTCGACATTGGCATTTGGGCATGCGACCAGTGGGGGACTGCCGAAGGAAACAACTGTCACCACAATGCCGCAGGGTTTCTTTTGTGCAAGTACAACGCAGTGTTCGGGGCTACGATACCCAGCAGCGATGTGCCAATCGGTGCGGAATTGACAGCGACGGGCTGGAAAATCAGGCACAACCATTTTACAGACAATGCTGAGGCGGGCCTGTCAATCAGGGATGGTGCGAATCAAAATTTAGTCGAAGTCAGCAACGAGTATTCCGACAACCCCTACGATATTTTAATTCAGCCGGACGAGACCTTTCCTTTTGTCCCGCCCCTTTTTGTCCCTTCGGGAAAAAACAACACCATCCACGCCGCCCCCGGCGTGAAAATCAAAGACTGCGGCATAGACAACACCATCAACGGCGGTGAATTGGTGGATACATCCCAAGATCCGTGTTGATGGGATTTCATTAAAACGCTGCAAGGGATCGGCCAGATAGCCGACCCCTTGTTGCTTTTTGGCCAAGGGTTCTTTCATTTTGTCCTATCTTCGGTTTCAAAATAAAGCAACATGAAACGAGCTATTAAATCCGTCCTCTGCCTTGCGGCCTTCGCACTTCCAGGCTTTTGTTTTTCCCAAAAAATAGAAATGCCCGCTCCTTTTTTAGAGCTTTTGCAAAAAACGGGCATCGAATTTTACGAACCGCTGGAAGCCGGCTACAAGGATATCGAACCCTGGCCAAACCCCTATCAGCCCTGCAATTTCGCCATCCGCTCCCGAAAGGAAGACCTGCAAATCCGCTACCTCATTGAGCCTTGGAAAGACAACGACCCGATCAGCGCCAATCCGCACGTGGCCATTTTCCGCACCCTTTCCAACCTGGCCACCAATGCCGACGAGGCGCTTATTTCTGCCATACAGCCTACCAGTGCTGACCTGCACAAGGATTTCAATGCCGATTGGGGCATGGTCTATTTTTTCCAACCAAAAAAGGGATTTTCCGACAAGCCATTTTGCCGGATGGTGGCGCTGTACAAGGAAGGGAAAGGCATGGCCTATATTTTCTATTTATTCGACAACCCAGCCAACGAAGCGCTGGACAGGCGCTACATGGCCTTGCGATTTCAATAAGCAGCCACTTATTTTGTGCTGACACCCATCGAATCCTGCGAAACAAGCCTTGAAATAGTGACCCGGCGCAGCCTGGACGCTGCCGGGCTGAATTCTGATAAGCGGCGGTTGGTGCCGTCGCTGCTCACATTTTGCGAATTGAATAGTTCGCTTAAAGTATCTTTTTTGAAAGTCAGGGTGCCATCTGATATATAAGGCTGCAGCATCCCACCATTGTACTGGCGGAAGTGGTTTTCCACACTGTTGGTGCGGCGGCTGATCAGGCGCTGGTTGTAGTCGGCGGAGGCCAGCGGGCTTGCATTGCCCGTAATCAGCAGTTCTACTTTATTGCCCTCTTGTAAATAGGTAGATAACCACTCGCTGAAGGCTTGCAACTTTTCAAAATTGGCCTCCACGTCCCTTTCAAAAAAGCTCCTGATTTCTGCTTCGGCAGCTTCTTTAGGCGGGCCGGACAGGCCAGCAGAGAATTCGCTGATAAACAATGGCTTGCGGCTCAGGTAACCAAGGTAGGTCTGCCCGTAGGTCAATGGTGTAGTGGTATCCGTCCAACTGCCGTAGCCCGGTTTGTCATTGTCGAAATAAAGTGTCAGCGGCAAATAACTGGTGGACGTCAAAAATATATCCTGGTAAATGGTATCGGGCTTGTTCAGCCCAAGTGTACTGGCACTTTTCCGCTGCATAGAAAAGGAAGCTTTGGAAGCAGCGATTGAATATTCTTTGTCGAATTCAATTGGAAAGGAAGATTGGTAACTATTCGCAGTGTTTTGGTACAAAACAATCCTTCCTGAAGAATTTTCGGTCAGTTCGATAGCGGTACCATATAAGGGGGCCTTGTCGGCAGCATTGTAGGTGCGGACAACAAGCACCATGCCCGGACGAAGGTAGAGTGCTTTTTTTATGGTGGTGAAACTGGAAATACCCTCGGTACTAATGTCTGCCTTATCAGATAGGTACCCGTCCAGCGAAGCAGAAATGCGGTAGTTTTTTTCGAGTTGGAGCGGCAAGGCAATCGGCCCTCCCGATGGCAAGCTGGCCACCGTGTCCACCAGGCCAGTGCCGAGGTCAGTCAACTCCAGCGTCACCCCATCCAGTTGGCCCTTGTCTTGGCTGTTGTAGGCTGCTACGTTCAGGTCAACATTGATTTTTGCCTTATAAATATCGGTGCTTTTGCTGTCAAAGCTTGTCTTTGGCGCAAACCGATCTGGCCTGTTCGAGGCAAAATAAGCCGTACCCGATCCGGTATGAAAAGTATAGTAAAGATCGTCGTAGCTGCTGCTGATGGGCGGCCCGACATTTTCAGGCTCCTCCCAGCCTGCGGCGTTTTTTTCAGTCCTGAAAACATCAAAACCCCCAAAACTTTCCTGCCCATTTGAACTGAAATAAAGCACTTGGCTTTGCTGGTGGAAAAAAGGCGTTATGTCATCTTGGGCCGTGTTGAAGGGCAAGGGGAAAGGCTCGCCATAAGCTCCGTCTTTTTCCACTACAACACCCCAGATGTCCATATTGCCTGGCCCGCCCGGGCGGTTGGTGGCAAAGTAAAGTACTTCTTTTTTTAATATTTTATCATACCCAATCGTCGGCTGGGTGGTCGTGAAAGTGTCGAGATTGATTTGGCGGGGCAATTTTTTTGGAGGCCCCCAATGCCCTTCGTACTGTTTTTCACGGCCATACAGCGCACAGCGATAGTCGCCATTTCCTTTGCTTTCACAAATGGTATAGTACATCCGGCGGGCGTCGGGGGTGAGTGTAATATGGGCGGAATGAAGGTTTTTGTCGTTGGTGTTCACCTCGTACAACTTGGCGGGACTGCCCTGGATAGAACTGAAAATCCGGGTAACGGGAGAAGTAATGGTATCGTTGGTATAGGAAGAACTGAAGTAGAGTTTGTCGGCAAAACGCAAGGGGGCAAATTCTGGATAGCCTGAGTTTACATTTTCATCCAAATGGGCCACCAGCACCTGGTCATCTTTATGGACGTACCTCAGTGCCCAGTTTGCGTAGTTCAGTTCTTCTTGTGCTTTTGAAAAAAGGGCTTTATTGGCAGGGTTGCCCTGCAAATACTTTTGATAAAGGAGGGCAGCTTCATCGTACTCGCCTTTCGCCAATTTTGCATTGGCAAGGCTGTAATCGGCATCGGCCAGTTCTCCCAATTTTTGGGCTTCTGGTATTCGTTCCAGGTAAAGGATGGCTACGTCGTACTCCCTCAACTGCCTGGCCGATTCGCCGCCGGTGTACAAAATGTCCACCTCCTGGCTGTCAGTTTCCAGTACAGTTTGGCTAAAAGCCAAAGCAGCGGCATAATCCCTTTGGGAATATGCCTTTTCGGCTTTCTGCTTGTACGCTTGCGGGGTGTCCCCCAAGATGGCACAAGCATTAAAAAGCACAATTAATAACAATCCAATGGCGGCGGTCGCCTTTATTTTAAAGGCTTTAGCCAATAATTTTTCAACCGCACCTGATACTTCAAAGCGAGTTAAGTGTAAGCCCAAAACGATATTTTTTGTAGTAAACACAACATGGCAACAGCCATGTGATTGGTCAAATCAGGGATGGTAAAGGCGAAAAGGGATTAACTAGGTGTAGCTTTTAAGGTCCGGCTGTTGCCGATATTTTGAAAAGTGCCTCCTGAATGGGTAGGTGTTTAGGCGGGGAATTTTCCCAAAGACATCTTAAACCTAAAAGTTAAAGGGCAAATGTCAATTTGCTCAAGCCATAACCTCTTTGGCATCGCAAAGGTTTGTATTTTGGTTAAACAATTATCCACTTTTTGCTGCGGAATTTCAAAACACCATTTATATTTTTTTTATCCGTATTAATGTTGGTTATATTAGAGTTGCGTTTATAGTATGCGATGAAGGTATTTTTGCACTCTGATTGTCAAAGTATTTTTCAATTGAAAATTTTTGGTTCCATGAAAATGATCTACCTGTTGGCAATTTGTCTTTTTAGCCCGCTGGCATGGTTGGCAGCTCAAACGCCCGCTGGGCCTTCCCTGGAAGTTTATTTGCAAAACAACCGACTGGGCACGCAATCCACCGTTGATGGATTGCACTATATTTTAAAGGAAAATGGGCAAGGGGCTTCCCCCACCGATGGCCAATTTACCCTGATAAACTTCAAAGCCATGCTGCTGGACAGCACTGTTTTTGATCAATCGGAGCCGGACGAGCCTTTTATTTTTCAGGTGGGCAACCGGGAAGTGATCAAGGGGCTGGACAAGGCCGTACGCTTGTTGAAAAAGGGTGGCAGCGCCATTTTTTACCTGCCGCCAAACCTCGGCTATATGCACTACGGCGTCAAGGACAAGGTGCCGCCGAACAGTCCGCTCATTTATGAAGTGGGACTGCTGGACATCATGGATTTTGACCAATACGACCAGTACATGCGGCAGTTGGAAGAAAGGGAACGTGCAGAATTTGAACAACAGGAAAAAGCACAGTTTCAAAAGGATTTACTGACGATTGAAGAATATGCCGCTGCGCACCAACTTAAAACGAAACGCACACCTTCCGGCTTGAGCTATGCCATTTTTAAACCAGGAAAAGGCGAAAATGCAAGGCCGGGCAAGCTGCTCACCGTTGCCTACGAGGGCTTTTTGGCCAATGATGTTCCTTTTGAAAAATCTGCCGAAGGCAAACCTTACGAATTTGTGCTGGGACAGGGCAAGGTCATGGAAGGTTGGGAAGAAGGGTTGCGTTTTTTCAACAAAGGGAGCGAGGGGTGGCTGCTCATCCCATCCAAACTCGCATACGGGCCGCTGGCCATCCACGAGGGTTCGATTTCCATCCCTGCCAACTCCGTTTTAATATTTAAAATAAAAGTGATTGACGTGAAATAGGCTGGTTGCCTTCGGCCCATACCCGTCAAAATCATTGCCTTTCTTCCACGGCCACTATTTTCACCTCTATGCGCTGGTTGAAAAAATGTTCGTCCATGCTACAGGTAACGCCATCCCGGCAGTGGTTCAGCGGCATTGTTTCACCAAAACCAATCGTAGAAATCCGGTTTTGTGCGATCCCGTCCTTTAATAAATAGTCCATTGCTGTGACGGCCCTGTTCTCCGACAACTTCAGGTTTTGTTGGTTGTCGCCGAGTGATTCTGTGTGAAAACCAAGCTCTACTTCCAAGGAAGGGAAGCGCTTTAGATAGTCAGCCAGGTCGTTGAGCCTGGAAGAAATTCGTGGCGTCAGTTGCCAAATATTGGGATCGTAGGTGGCACCGTCGAGGCGGAATCGGTCGCCAGGGCGCAGTTTGCCCTCGATTAGGTTTTGGTTGAAATCGCTGAATGAAGCAAGTGTGACAGGCGCCATTTCGTTATTTACAAGCACCAAATTTTCAGTTATCGGCTCTATTTCTTGAATGGGATTTGGCGTCTGGGCCGAGGAGTTTTCGTTTTTTTCAAAAACTAATATTTCTTCCTTTTGGGATTCAATAGCTTGGTTATCAGTTGATTTTGCAACTGTGTTGACATTTTCGTCCACTATGATTTTTGAAATATTTTCTGTTGACTGGCTGTTGGAGCCTTCACTTGGAAGTTGGGCGGGAATTTCTTCCACGATGGGGCTTTTTTCTATTTCATTTTTACTGTCCAAAATCCCCGCTGCTTCCACTGGCGTGATCACAGTTTTTTCTTCAACAGCTATTTCATCGGGCTTGATTTCTAGTGGCGGTTGATCCAGCACCTGGAACAGGAAAATATCATCGTCGCCGCCCTTTCGGGAAGAGGTAAACATGCCTTCTTTTTGATCGGGAGAAATAAAAATGGAAATATCGTCGAGGGGGCTGTTGAGCGGTTTGCCCAGGTTGACCGGGCTTTTCCAAAGGCCGTTCTCGTCTTTTTCTGTAAAAAATATATCAAAACCGCCGAAGCCGGGGTGGCCTTTAGAACAGAAATACAACCTGCCTTGCCCATCCATGAACGGGAAACCTTCGTTCACCGCCGTATTGATGGCCGGGCCGAGGTTTTCGGGGTTGTCCCAGCCGCCGTCATTTTTGCGCCTCGACACCCAAATATCGGTTCCGCCCTGGCCGCCCGATTTGTTGGTGGTAAAAAACAGCCACTGACCATCGGGAGAGACAGCGGGGTGCATAAAGTTGAAATTCGGCGAACAAAAGGGCAATTTCTCCACGTTTTTCCAGCGCTCTTCGCCCGAAGTCTGGGCGCTGTAAATTTGTAGGTTGTAGGTTTTTTGCTTGTTCACCACGTTGTCGTTGCGGGTAAAAAATACCTCCGAGCCATCGGCAGTGAAGGAAGCGTTGCCTGTATTTTTATTCACCTCACTCAGTTTGGCGGAAAATTTTTCCGGCTCTCCATAGGCACCGTCCGTTTGTTTTTTTGAAAAATAAAGATCCAGATAGTCCCGCCCTGTCCATCCCGATTTTTCTTTCAGCAGCTTAAAACCTTGCTTGCGGTCGGAGGAAAAAACCATCCCTCCCCCAAATGCCACCGGCCCATTGTCGTCAGCAGGGGAATTGTATATAAATTCCTGAATATCAATAAATTGAAAATAAGGTTGGATAAAAGGAGCTTTGTCACAAGCTTCGGCCATCAGTGATCCTTTTGCATCTTCAGGCTCCAGTTTTTGGTACTCCAAGAACCAGCGTTTGGCCTCTTCGTATTTTCCCGTCCCCATTAGGGTTTCGCCATAGAAAAAATAGATGTCGGACTTCGTTTTTTCATCCTGCACCACCTCGGCGTAGAGCACCTCTGCCTTGTCCATCTTGTTGTTCATTCGGTAGCAGTTCGCCAATTTGGTTTTGACATTGGTGGTATTGCGCTTTGATTTGGTAGAATCCAGTTCGCTGAGCGCTTGTTCGTACAATGTAGCTGCCTCCGAAAACTGGTTCATTTGATAATGTTCATTGGCTTTTTCTACCAACTTGTTTTGTGAAAATAACTGAAAGGCACAAGCACATATCAGCGCAGAGAGCCATAAGCGCAAGTTTGGTTTTCGCAAACCCATGCGGAAAATGGAAGTTGTAGTTCTCTTCATGTTAAAACCGATTTTAAACCAAAAACAACGGTAATGTTCAAAAAGTGTGCGAGGTGGGCAGAAGGCAGGGAGAATTTATATCAGGCTAATTATTTTAAAATTTCAAGACTGCAAAATTAAGGTTCTCACAGAATTAGGACTGGATTAATTCTATGTGTAACTGTCCGAAATAAAAATCGCAGCAAAGTAACAAAAGAAGGCGCTCTGCGATTCATATTTGATGAAAGGGCTATTTGTTGGAGCCGTCGTCCTTCAAATTCCTACTTTTGGCACTCATTTTTCGTAAGCATCCGATTGGAGGATATGTGGATTAGATTGAATACGTTTCATCTAATTTACTAATCCACTTATCCACCAATTAATTTTCCCAAACCAGCACCCCCATGCGAGTCCTCAAATTTGGCGGAAGCTCCGTCGGCACACCAGAGCGGATCAAGGGCCTGATAGAAATCCTGAAGGAATATTACAGCCGTGGCGAGCGCTTCACGGTCGTGTTTTCCGCCTTTAGCGGCGTCACCGATAACTTACTGGAAATGAGCCGATTGGCTGCCTCCGGCGACGAGTCCTACCTTGATTTGTACCATCAATTCCGCAAGCGGCACGAAGCGGCCATTGCCGAGCTATTGACCGAAAGCCTTCACCAACAAGCCGAATCGGAAATGGCCGAAAGCCACGATGCACTGGGCAGCTTGCTACAAGGCATTTTCTTAGTGCGGGAAGCCACGTCCCGCACGATGGACTACGTGCTGAGCTTCGGCGAACGCAATTCCGCTTCCATTATCGCCCATGCCATGCAGCAATCGGGCATTCCAGCCACCTATTTGGATGCAAGGCGCATTGTGAAAACAAACAAGGACTTCGGCAATGCCAAGGTAGATTTTCCGGCTACCAATGAACTGATTCGGGAGCATTATAACCAACATCCTGAAATTCAAGTAGTTACAGGTTTTATTGGCACTTCGAAAGGTGGCCTGACCACTACTTTGGGCCGGGGCGGTTCCGATTACACGGCTGCCATCCTCGCCGCTGCGCTCAATGCATCGGTCATTGAAATATGGACGGATGTGGACGGCGTTCTGACCGCCGACCCCCGCAAGGTGAAAAAAGCCTTCACCGTGCCCAAAATGACCTACGCCGAGGCGATGGAAATGTCTCATTTTGGGGCCAAGGTCATTTATCCGCCGACCCTGCAACCTGCCCTGCAAAAGAACATCCCGCTTTACATCAAAAACACCTTCAACCCCAAGTTTGAAGGCACTTTCGTTTCCGATAAACGCGATCCATCAGGTCGGACAGTCACGGGCATTTCCTCCATCAACAATGTGGCTTTGTTGACCTTGCAAGGTGGTGGCATGTTCGGAGTGCCGGGCATAGCCGGGCGCTTGTTCAGCAGCCTGGCAGAGGGGGGCATCAATATCATCCTCATCACGCAGGGTTCTTCGGAGCATTCCATCACTTTTGCCATTCCGCCCGATTTGGCTGCCAAGGCCCGCCGGCAAGTGGAGCAGGAGTTTGAATATGAAATGCAGAAGAAAATGGTGGAGCCGATAAAGGTGGAAACGGATTTGTCGGTCGTGGCCATTATCGGTGAAAATATGCGTTACCGGCCCGGCATTGCCGGGCGCCTGTTTCAGGCTTTGGGCAAAAACGGCGTGAACGTGGTGGCCATTGCCCAAGGTTCTTCCGAGTTAAACATCTCTGTCGTAGTGTCAAAATCCGACGAGGCGAAGGCGATGAATTCCCTCCACGAAGCTTTCTTTTTGTCGGATACCAAAGAGCTTCACCTGTTCATGGTGGGAGTGGGCTTGATTGGTTCTACTTTGATTAAACAGATAAAATCGCAAGCAAAATTCCTGAAGGAAAAACGCAGCCTCGAAATCAAAGTCGTCGGCCTGGCCAACAGCAAACAGATGGTTTTTAACGATGACGGCATCGGCCTGGACGATTGGGAAGGTGCTTTAAAGGAAAAAGGCGAGAAGGTGGACTTGGCTGTTTTTATTGAAAAAATGAAAAACCTCAACCTCTCCAATACCATTTTCGTGGACAATACCGCCAATGAAAAAGTGGCGCATTTCTACGAAACTATTTTGGAAAGCAGCATTTCCATCTCCACTCCTAACAAAATAGCAACGTCATCTTCTTACCTCCAATACCAACGTTTGAAAAACATCGCTGCCCGCCGTGGTGTACAGTTTTTATATGAAACCAACGTAGGCGCTGGCCTTCCCATCCTTTCCACCTTGGAAGACCTGATCAGCAGCGGCGACCGCATCATTAAGATAGAAGGGGTGCTTTCCGGCACTATGTCCTTCATTTTCAACAAGTTCGGTGAAGGCATGAAGTTCAGCGAGGTCGTTAAAGAAGCCAAAAAACAGGGCTATACCGAACCCGATCCACGGGAAGACCTGGGCGGAACGGATGTGCGCCGCAAGCTGCTCATCCTGGCCCGTGAAATCGGCCTTTCCTTAGAAGCGCCCGATGTAAAAATCGAAAACATTTTGCCGCAAGCGGCGCAGGATGCCCCCAATGTAGATGCATTTTTTGAAGAACTGGAAAAGGCAGACGAGCATTTCGCCCAACTCGTTTCCAAGGCTGCCAATGAAGGAAAAGTGCTGCGCATGATAGCCAGTTTGGAACAAGGCAAGGCCAGTATCAGCCTGCAAGCGGTGGATGCCTTGCATCCATTTTATTCATTGGACGGCAGCGACAACATGATTGTTTTTACCACAGAACGATATAAAGAAAGGCCACTGGTGGTGCGTGGCCCAGGCGCAGGTGCCGAGGTAACGGCAGCCGGGGTGTTTGCGGAGATTATTCGGATAGGGAATTATTTGTCATAAAACATGATGTATAACGGACGATTGACAGAAAAAGAATCGAGTGCTGTTAACGCAAAATCGTCCGCTACAATAAATTTTTGAATGAAATCAGGAATCAAAGTTTTTGCCCCCGCCTCCGTAGGCAATACTGCCGTAGGTTTCGACACCATGGGCTTTGCCTTGGAGCAGCCGGGCGACGAAGTCATTGTGCGCTTTTCTGACAAGCCGGGCCTTCGCATCACGCTCATTGCAGGGGCAGAGGGTAAGTTGCCTTACGATCTGCAAAAAAACACTGCTGGTTTTGCAGCCTTAAAACTACTGGAACATTTGGGTGAAACAGGGCAGGGTATTGAAATGGAACTGCACAAAAAGATGCCTATCGGCAGTGGGTTAGGCAGCAGTGCGGCCAGTGCCGTGGCGGGCGTTTTTGCCATCAATGAGCTGCTAAAGCGGCCTTTGGAGAAAAAGGAATTATTGCCTTTCGCCATGCAGGGGGAATACTTGGCCTCTGGCGGTTTCCATGCTGACAATGTGGCACCCTGCCTCTTGGGCGGCCTTTTGCTGGTGCGTGACCATGAGACTTTTGACATTCACCGCTTGCCAGTGCCAAAGGGAATTTACGCTACGGTCATTTACCCAAAAGTGGAAGTGCTGACCAAAGATGCCCGTAGCATTTTGAGCGATACGGTTCCTTTGAAAAAACTCGTGCAGCAGAGCGCCAACCTCGGCGCTTTCGTTATCGGCATGTATAATTCCGACATTGGTCTCATTGGCAGGGCTTTGCAGGATGTAGTCATCGAACCGCAGCGGGCCAGGCTGATCCCGCATTTTTACGCAGTAAAGGAAGCAGCATTGAAGGCAGGAGCATTGGGTTGTAGCATTTCAGGGGCGGGGCCGTCTATTTTTACGCTCAATGCGAGCAGTTTGATAGCAGAAGAAGTGGGCGAAGCCATGAAAAGGGTCTTCTCGGATGCCAAAATTGAACACGAACTTTTTATATCGCCCATCAACCAAGAGGGCGCAGTTAAATTATAGCTTATCCAACCATGCGTCTATACAGCACAAAAAACACTTCCAAATTTGTTTCCCTGAAAGAAGCAGTCTTCAAGGGCTTGCCTGAAGACAACGGGCTTTACATGCCCGAAAAATTGCCCCTTTTGTCAAAGGATTTTATCCAAAACCTAAAAAGCTATTCTTTTCAAGCGATTGGCTTTGAAATCTGTAGAAAGCTTTTTGACGGCGCTATTCCGGACGATGATTTAAAGGCCATTATTGAAAAAGCCATCACTTTTCCCGCCCCGGTGGTGAAACTGGATGATGAAACTTACATTTTGGAACTTTTTCACGGCCCATCGCTCGCTTTCAAGGATTTCGGGGCGAGGTTCATGGCGCAGTTGATGTCCTATTTCAACCGGGGCGAAGAAAAAGAATTGGTCATTTTGGTGGCCACTTCCGGCGATACGGGCGGTGCAGTGGCAGCGGGCTTTTACAAAACACCGGGCATCAAGGTGGTTGTCCTCTACCCTTCCGGCAAGGTGAGCCATTTGCAAGAAAAGCAATTGACCACCCTTGGGGAAAACATAACGGCCATTGAAGTGGCAGGCACTTTTGACGACTGCCAAGCTTTGGTGAAACAGGCATTTTTGGATGACGAATTGACCTCACAAATCCGGCTCAGTTCTGCCAATTCCATCAATATCGCCAGGCTCATCCCGCAGTCCTTTTATTACTTTGAAGCCTACAAACAATTGGAGGATGACGGAAGGCCTGTGGTTTTCTGCATACCGAGCGGCAATTTTGGCAACCTCACCGCCGGGCTTTTTGCAAAGGCAATGGGCCTGCCCGTTCAGCACTTCATAGCGGCCACAAACGCAAACGACGTGGTCCCGGAATATTTGAATTCAGGCGTATTTACCCCCCGCCCTTCTGTCCCTACCCTTTCCAACGCAATGGACGTAGGAAATCCCTCCAACTTTGCCCGCATGATGGATTTATATGGTTCCACGTGGAACAATTTGAAAGCCGAAGTTTCAGGATATGCTTTTGACGACGCAGCCACGAAAACTGCGGTTAAGGAAGTACATAGCAAGTACGGCTATACGATTGACCCGCACGGTGCGGTTGGCTACTTGGCCTTGAATGAGTTCCAAAGAAGCCACACTTCTTTTAAGGGAGTGATCTTGGAAACAGCCCACCCATCGAAATTTCTGCCAGACGTGGAAGCCATTTTACAGCAAAGGATAGAAGTGCCGGATCGCCTTGCCATATTGGCAAACAAAGAAAAACAAGCGATAGAATTGGGAATAAATTTCCAGGATTTCAAACAATGGTTGCTGGCCAACTATTGAGGGAGGATGTATTTTAAAAATGTTCCACGTGGAACAAAAAAAGCCAGAAACGAAGTCTTACGTTTCTGGCTTTTATATGAAATCAACTTTGCTAATTTTAAAATTTCACTTCCACCACGAACACATTGTCTTCCGACAAAGTGACTTTCTGTTTGCTTTCGATGGTGTAGCCCGTTTTTGGCAAATAGGTCAATAATTGGCGGGTATCGGCAATGGCGCTGTTGGATGTGTTTTCGATTTGAATCCTGGAAACATTCCCGCCTTCAAAATCAATGCTTATTTTTTTTGTCCTCAAGTCATTGTCTATATTTTCATACACCAGTTGAACGAGTTCCTTGCGCTCATTAAAAACGCTGTCAATGCTGTATTTATCTGACCAAGCCGGACGATTAATGTCCGCATTGGAAAAAACCTTTAGTTCCTGATCGAAATTGATGCTATCCTGGAGGTGTTCTTCCTTCACACCGTCCACGATGGCTATTTTTTTTACATGGTCGAATAACTCCAGCCGTTGAGTTTCGCCATCAAAATAAGCTTTCAAGTCAAAGTACTTTTTTTCGCCAGGCTTAAGAACCTCACCACTTGAGTCGGCGCAGGAGCATAGAATTGAAACAAATGCAAGTTGAAGGAAAAATGATTTCATCGGAAAATATTTCACTTTGACTTTTCTTTAAAGGGATTGAAAATTTAGACTACACCTCTACGTCAGGTTCTACGGGCACCACCAAAATTTCTCCGTCCATTTCTTTAGGCGGCTCAATTCCCATCAAGGTCAAAATGGTCGGGGCAAGGTCGCCCAATTTCCCATTTTTTATCACTGCCGCCCCAGGGTGATTGCTCACATAGATGCATGGCACGGGGTTCATGGTATGTGCCGTATTGGGCGAGCCATCCTCATTGACGAGGTAGTCTGAATTGCCGTGATCGGCTATAACGATGGCTTCGTAGTCATGCTGAAGGGCAGTTTCAAGCAAACGGCCCAAGCAAGTGTCCACCGTTTCGGCGGCTTTGATGGCTGCTGACCAAACGCCCGTATGACCGACCATATCTGCATTGGCAAAATTCAGGCAAATGAAATTGGGCTGGTTTTCCTCGATGTCGGCAATGGCAGCATCGGCGACTTGGATGGCGCTCATTTCAGGCTTCAGATCGTAGGTGGCCACCTTGGGCGATGGGATGATAAAGCGGCGCTCGCCCTCAAAAGGTTCTTCCCTACCGCCGGAAAAAAAGAAAGTGACGTGTGGGTATTTCTCCGTTTCGGCGATGCGCATTTGGGTCAAGCCATTTTTGGAAATAATCTCCCCGATCGTGTTGTTCAGGTTGTCTTTTTCAAAAACGACATGGATATTTTGGAAGGTCTCGTCATAGCGGCTCATGGTGACATAGTGCAGGTCCAGCTTTTTCATGCCAAACTCCGGCATGTCCTTTTGCGTGAGCACGGTAGAAATTTCACGGGGGCGGTCGGTCCTGAAATTGAAGCAAACCAGCACGTCGCCATCTTGGATGGTGGCAGTGGGATTACCAAAACCGTCAGCACAAACGATAGGCGTCAAAAACTCATCTGTCTCATCTTTTACATAGCGGGAATTGATCGTAGAAAGCACATCGCTTGTCCTTTCGCCGACTCCATTGACCAAAAGATCGTAAGCCAATTTCACCCGCTCCCAACGCTTGTCCCTATCCATTGCATAGTAGCGGCCAACAACACTTGCCAACTTAACATTCTGATATTCAATATGTTGCAACAAATTTTGCAAAAAACCAAGCCCGCTTTTCGGGTCGGTGTCACGGCCATCCATAAAGGCATGGATATAAACTTTTTCCAGTCCCTGCTCTTGGGTGGCATCGCAAAGCGCCAACAAATGGTCAATGTGGGAATGGACGCCGCCGTCGGACAATAGCCCCATAAAATGCACAGGTTTGTTGTTCGCTTTAGCATATTGAAAAGCCTCCATCAACACAGGGTGCGTCTGGAGTTCCCTTTCCCGAACAGCCTTGTTGATGCGGGCAAGTTCTTGATACACAACACGTCCCGCTCCGATATTGAGGTGGCCGACCTCGGAGTTGCCCATCTGGCCTTCCGGCAGCCCTACCAATTCACCATACGTCACCAGTTCTGAATTGGGGTATTTTTTATAGAGGCTGTCCATCACGGGCGTATTGGCGTGGGCAATGGCGTCGGCGTCGTATTTTTGGCCGTGCCCCCAGCCGTCGAGGATGATGAGAATGAAACGCTTGGTGTTCATTTTAAACAGTTTAAAAGTCCTATTTGGAAATGGCGGCGCAAAATTAGGAACTTTCAATAGCCCGCATGTTACTTTTGGAAAATGCCAGCGTTACTTGAATTGTTTTTTAAATTTGAAAAATCTGCCCTGCAAATACGAACCTGCGATCCGCTGCCGTTTAAAGTGTCACTTAATTTGCAGTATGATCATCTTAACAGACTTTAACTACCTCCAACGTTACCCCTCTGCCCCCTTCACGTCAAATATCCGTCAAACGAACATATTGAGATTTTTGCCCGTTTGATATTAAATAAGGAACTTCGCCGACTCTTAAGTAAAACCGTTTGGAAAAGCTTTTGAGTTTAAATGTTCATAAATCAATATACCATGAAAAATTTCTTGTTTGTCATCTTTTTGCTCCCCTCCATTGCCATGGTAGAGGCCGACGAGTTCAACCTCGATGCCATCTCCAAAGCCATTGGCAGTGGGAACGCCGATGCGTTGGGCCAATACTTTGACGCCAACGTGGAAGTGGCAGTGATGGACAGTGAGAAAACTTATTCAAAAACCGAAGCCGTGAAAGTCGTCAAGGACTTTTTCAGCAAAAACTCGCCAAAATCTTTCAAGCAGGTACACCAGGGCGCCTCCAAAGGGCAGGATTCCCAGTACTGCATCGGCAACATGGTGGCCACCAGTGGTACCTTCCGTGTTTATGTTTATATGAAAGTCACGGGCGGTAAATACCTCATCCAGGAATTGAGGTTCGACAAAGAGTAAATGAAAAATGTTCGATCATGGGCCTATACATTTGAAAAGCCCAGATCGAAATTTTGATAAAATAATTTTCAAGGGGCATTCGGTTTGCAATCGGATGCCCTTTGTTGTTTAAAACGTCTGCAACTCCACCAACTTCCCGTACTCCCCTGCTTTTTGCATCAACGCTTCGTGGCTTCCCTGCTCAATGATTTTCCCGTCCTTCATCACTACGATTTCGTCGGCGTGCTGCACCGTTGAGAGACGGTGGGCGATGACGATGGTCGTGCGGTTTTTCATCAAAATATCCAATGCATCCTGCACCAGCCGCTCGGACTCCGAATCCAGCGAAGAAGTAGCCTCGTCGAGGATTAGGATGGGCGGGTTGGCCAGCACGGCACGGGCAATGGTCAGGCGTTGGCGCTGACCGCCGCTGAGCTTCACGCCCCGGTCGCCAATGACGGTTTCATAACCCTGCCCAGTGGCCATGATAAATTCATGGGCATGGGCAATCCGGGCGGCATTTTCAACGGCTTGCCTGCTTACCTCCTTCATGCCAAAAGCGATATTGTTGAAAATGCTGTCATTGAACAAAACTGGCTCTTGGCTCACGATGCCCATGAGCGAACGCAGGCCGTGCAGGCGGTAATCTTTGATATTGATGCCGTCAATCAAAATTTCACCATCGTCCACATCGTGGAAGCGGGGCAACAAGTCCACGAAGGTGCTTTTGCCGGCACCAGACGCACCTACCAAAGCAACTATTTTTCCTTTTTGAATGACGAGGTTGACGTTTTCCAGCGCTGCCCGCCCGCTATTGGCGTAGTAAAATGACACATTTTTATATTCAATGCTTCGCTCAAAAGCATGGATTGGCTTCGCATTTGGTTTTTCAAAAATCCTCAAATCCGCTTGCCGAACGCTGTCAATGCGCTCCACCGCCGCCATGCCTTTTTGTACATTATAATATGCGGAGGCAAATTTTTTGGCCGGCTCTATCATGCTGAAAAAAGCATAGAGCATGGCGAAAAAAGTCGGCACGGTCAGGATGCCTTTTTGCACCTCGGTGTAGCCATACCAAATTAAGACGGCGACCGTTGCCACGCCCAAAAACTCCGTGAGCGGCGATGAGAGATCCCTCCGCCAAAGCAGCCGCACCAGCAAGCGCCGGTACTCGTTGTTCTCTTTTTTAAAATGTTCGGCCTGGAATTTTTCTGCGGTAAAGCCCTTGATGATGCGCAGGCCGGAAATGCCTTCTTCCATCATGGACAATAGTAGGCCGAGCCGCTCCTGCACTGCTCTCGATTGCTTTTTCAACAACTTCCCTACCCTGCCGATGACCAAACCCGTGAACAACAGCAAACCCAGCACGAAAAGGGTCAACGATGGGCTGACATAGACCATAAAACCAAAGGCCCCAATGATCATCAGCGGCTCACGGATAATAGATTCCAGCACGTTGAGGATGCTCGACTCTACCTCCTGAACATCCACCGACATACGGGCGAGCAGGTCGCCTTTTCTTTCTTCAGAAAAATAGGAAAGCGGCAGCGCTATCATTTTTTCATACAACTCCTGTCGGATGTCACGTACCACCCCATTGCGCACCGGTGCGAGGAAAAACATGGACAAGTAGCGGAAGATATTTTTGAAAAAATAAAGTACCACGACGAGCATCAGCGCATAAAACAAAGCAGTGCGTTTGCCTTTTTCAAGGATGATTTGGCTCAAAAAATAATTGACATGGGTTTCGAAATTATCCAAGGTGATACCTCCGACTGGTGGCTTAGTGACCATCGGTTGCTGGTCGAGCAGGATGTTGAGGAAAGGGATAATGGCGGGTATACTCACCACCGTGAAAAGTACCATCGCCAGGTTACACAGCAGGTTGCCAACAAGTTGCGGCTTGTAGTTTTTCAGATGTAAAAGCAAGCGAAGGAAGGGCTGCATGAAGGTGGTTTGCTGTGGCAAAGAAACACAATGGCTGTAAAAAACGGAGTTTAAAACCAAACATTGCCGCCCTTTGCCTGTTCAACCTCCTTTTCCGCCCAAACTTTGAAATTCAAAACACATATCGTACGACGGGGGGTATATTTGCCGCTCATCGTTTTTGACTAAAAAACAATCATCCCGGCATGAATCACAAAACAACCCCGCTGCTCGCACTCCTGATTTTTTGTGCTTCCAACCTGCTTTTGGGGCAACAGATAACTATCAGCGGTACGGTTAAAGACGAAAGCAGCGGCGAGACGCTCATTGGGGCTACTATCATTGAAACCAATTCCGGCACAGGTACTTCCACCAACGAATACGGTTTTTATTCCCTCACCCTGCCGCAGGGAAACGATTCCCTGACGGTGGAATTCAGCTACGTTGGCTTCCAGACTCAGCGGCAGCGATTTTTGCCCAAAAAAGACACTAAACTCAATGTGAAACTGGGCACGGGCATCCAGTTGGAAGAGGTGGTGGTGAAGGCCAATTCCTATCAAGAACAAATCCGATCCACGGAAATGAGTGTGGAGGAAATCTCGACACGGGAGGTGAAGGTCATCCCTGCCCTGCTCGGCGAAACGGACATTTTGAAAACTATACAGCTCAAGCCAGGCATCCCCTCAGGTTCGGAGGGCACCACTGGCCTATACGTGCGGGGCGGCGGGGGCGACCAAAACCTCATCGTGCTGGACGAGGCAGTTGTTTACAACGCCAACCACCTGTTCGGTTTTTTCAGTACATTTAATACAGATGCCATCAAAGATTTGAAGCTATACAAGGGCGGTTTTCCGGCACAGTATGGCGGGCGACTATCTTCGGTGATTGATGTGCGGATGAAGGAAGGTAACAACCAGCGTTTCGCAGGTACGGGCGGCATTGGGCTGATCACTTCCCGACTTACTTTGGAAGGCCCTATTCAAAAAGACAAATCATCTTTTATTGTTTCGGGCAGGCGCACCTACGCCGACCTGATTACCCGCCAGGTCAATAAAGCAAACGAGGACAAGGAAGATTACAACCCCATTCCCGATTATTATTTTTATGATCTGAACACGAAGGTGAATTTTACCCTGGGCGAAAAGGACCACCTCTACCTGAGCGGCTACTTTGGCAGGGACGTGTTCGGGTTTAACAGCGATTTTTTTGATTTCAATTTTTATTGGGGAAACGTTACCGGGACAGCCCGCTGGAACCATGTATTTTCACCAAAACTGTTTGCCAATACCACTTATACCTATTCAAAGTACAGCTACAATATCGAGACGAAAGTCACGGGCTTTTCTTTCAAGGTCGGCTCCGACGTGCAGGACAATAACTTGAAAACGGACTTTTACTATGCCCTCAACAACCACCATACCATGCGTTTTGGCTTGAATGCCACCTACCACAATTTCGGGGTAGGAAGGCTGAAAGCGGGCAGCGACGACGGTGAGATTTCATTTTCCAGCGGCAGCGACTATGCTGGTGCATCACTTGGGGCATACGTGGCCGACGAGGCCAGCTTTGGCGCACATTGGAAACTGAACTATGGCCTCCGGGTTTCTGGCTTTAGCAACGACGGCAAATTTTATGCAGGCCTGGAGCCACGGCTCGCCGCTTTGTACAACGTGAACCCCGACCTTTCCTTCAAGGCCAGCTATGCCAGGATGTACCAATACCTGCACCTCGTAGCTACTTCTGGTATTTCGTTGCCCACAGATATCTGGTACCCATCCACCTCGCAAATAGAGCCCCAGCGTTCCGACCAGGTGGCCGTCGGCATCGAAAAACTCTTTGGGGGCAAGTATATGGTCACCAATGAATACTATGTGAAATGGCTCAACAAGCAAGTGGACTTTGTGGACGGGGCCAGGCTGTTTGCCAATGAAGACCTGGAAGAGGAATTTGCAATCGGCAAGGGCTACGGCTACGGCATGGAGTTGGGCATCGAAAAACAAGAAGGCAAATTAAAGGGATGGATTGGCTACACACTTGCTTTGGTGAAAAGGGGCAAGTTTGAGCCTGTTGATCCGAGCCGCAATTTTAGCGATGCCGACACTTACTTTTTCCCCCGTTACGACCGGCGGCACGATGTTTCTGTAGTGGCTATGTATGATGTAGGCAAACGCTGGACTTTTTCGGCCACTGTTGTCTATGGCAGCGGCGACCGCACCTGGATGCCAGTGGGCAGATATACTTTCCAGGATGTCTATGGCGGCGACCCGCAGGAGTTCGTGCCGGTTTTCGGAGAGCGGAACGCCGTCCGGCTGCCATATTTTTTCCGGTCCGATGCGGCCATCGTTTACCGCTTTTTCCCAAAATGGGGCGAGAGCGACCTCACCTTCAGCGTATTTAACTTGACCAACCGAAGGAATGCGTTTTTCCTATACATCGAACCGCAGTACGAAGATGAAGACGAGCCTTTGGAAAACCCCATCGCCATTCCAACGGGGCTGAAACTGAAACAAGTCTCCCTCTTCCCCATCATCGGGTCAATCACCTTTAACTTCAAATTTTGAAACCCACCAACACAAACGACATGAAGGATTTGTTTTTATTGTTGACAATCATATCCCTTTTTTCATTTTCTGCCTGCGGCAATTTGGAAAAAGAAATAGACCTGGAACTGCCCGCTTACGAAAACCAATATGTGGTGGAGTGCTACCTTGAACCTGGACAGCCGTTCACCTTGTTGCTCACCCAGAGCTTTGCCTATTTTGACCCATTCCCAACGGAATTGCAAGAATTTGTGGAAAATCTGTTAGTGGACAGTGCAACCGTGGTCATTTCCCACAATGGGGCAGACTATGCTTTGAACAACCAATTGTTCCCCAATTTTGAAACAGGTAAAATTTACAACTATTACAACCCCGAACTGGTGCCGCAGGACTACGACAATGATTTTTCGCTCAAAATCACCTTGCCCAACGGCAAGACCATCACTGCCACCACCCGCCTATTGCCCGTGGTGCCCATTGACAGTGTGGTGGTCCAATTCAGCGAAATAGAGGATACCCTGGCCCGTGTGCTGACCTACATGACTGATGACCCTGCTACAGAAAACTACTATCGGCGCATGTTGCACGAAAACTCGTTGGACAGCCTCCCCCAACAGGACTTCATGACTTTCGACGATTTCGTGGATGACAACCGCATTGTGTTCGGCAGCGCCTTCGACTTTGTTGAAGGGGACACGGTGTACAATACCATTTTTAATATCGAACGGGCTTATTTTGACTATTGGGAAAGTGTCATCAATGCCGTCAATGCCAATGGCAACCCCTTTGCTCAGCCCACAGCTATTATATCAAATGTGCAAGGTGATGCAAATGCCCTTGGGATTTTTACGGGCATTAGTTATGACAGGGACACCACCATTATCACCAAATAACTTTTACAATAAATTAGGCCGGACATATTCAGCAGGGAAAGACATTTCAAAATTCTCGCACGGCCTCTACTTTTTCCCCTTCTTGGTTGGTAAACTACCCCAAAGGTGTATCTTTGCGCCGTTTTTTAGAAAGGGGTTTCCCCTGGCCTAAAACATCTCACCTGATCAAATCTTAAACCCGCATTTCAATATGAAAAATACCGGAAATATTAAGCAAATCATCGGTGCAGTCGTGGACGTAAGTTTTGCCGGCGAAGGCTCAAAACTGCCCGAAATCTTGAATGCGCTCGAACTGCAACGCCCAAACGGCGAAAAGCTCATCCTTGAAGTGCAGCAGCACCTGGGTGAGGACAGCGTTCGGACTATCGCCATGGACGCCACAGAAGGCTTGACCAGGGGGATGGAAGTAGTGGACACAGGCCTACCAATTGCAATGCCCGTTGGCGATGCCATTAAAGGCCGTTTGTTCAACGTCGTCGGTGAAGCTATTGACGGCATCGGCCCGGTAAGCCGTGAACACACCTACTCTATCCACCGCAGACCGCCTACCTACGAAAATCTCTCCGTAGAAAAAGAAGTGCTCTATACAGGTATCAAAGTAATTGACCTGATCGAACCTTATATGAAGGGTGGAAAAATCGGCCTCTTCGGCGGTGCAGGTGTGGGCAAGACCGTGATCATCATGGAGTTGATCAACAACATCGCCAAAGCTTATGAAGGTATCTCCGTGTTTGCTGGCGTGGGAGAGCGTACCCGTGAAGGGAACGACCTGCTCCGTGAGATGATCGAATCCGGTGTTATCCAATACGGCGAAGAGTTTAAGCACAGCATGGAAGCTGGGGGATGGGATTTGTCCAAAGTGGATCACGAAGCCCTCGCCAATTCCCAAGCTACGCTGGTGTTTGGCCAAATGAACGAACCTCCCGGAGCACGTGCCCGTGTGGCCCTTTCTGGTTTGACCGTTGCTGAATACTATCGTGACGGTGACCTCAACGACCCAACTGGTGGCCGTGACATCCTTTTCTTTATTGATAATATCTTCCGTTTCACACAGGCTGGCTCTGAGGTGTCCGCCCTCTTAGGCCGTATGCCCTCGGCGGTAGGTTACCAACCTACGCTGGCCACTGAAATGGGCCTCATGCAGGAGCGCATTACCTCTACCAAGCGTGGTTCTATCACCTCGGTACAGGCTGTTTATGTGCCTGCGGACGACTTGACCGACCCGGCACCTGCGACAACCTTCGCCCACTTGGACGCCACCACGGTATTGAGCCGTAAGATTGCATCGCTGGGTATCTATCCAGCGGTGGATCCGCTCGACTCTACCAGCCGCATCCTCGACCCCAACATCATTGGTGATGAGCACTACAACTGCGCACAAAGGGTGAAACTTATCCTGCAACGCTACAACGAATTGCTTGACATCATTGCCATCCTTGGTATGGAAGAGCTTTCGGAAGAAGACAAACTCGTCGTTCACCGTGCCCGCCGGGTGCAGCGTTTCCTGTCGCAGCCCTTCCACGTGGCGGAGCAGTTCACCGGTACGCCGGGTGCCCTCGTTACCATCGAAGAAACCATCCGTGGTTTCAACATGATCATGGATGGCGAAGTGGACGAATATCCAGAACCTGCCTTTATGTTGAAAGGCTCAATTGATGAAGTCATCGAAGCCGGCAAGAAAATGCTGGCAGATGCAAGTAAATAATGATGAGCGATGAACGATAAACCACGGATTCTTTATCGGAATTCATGGTTCATCGTTCATCGTTCATTCTGTCTGCCCAGTCAGCCAAACGGCAAGCGACAGGCAGGCATTCATCATTTTTAAAGATGAATATCACGATATTAACTCCTGATAAAGAGATTTTCAACGGCAAGATCGTGTCCGTCAAAGTGCCTGGCACCTTGGGCCAATTTCAGGTTTTGAAAAACCATGCACCCATCGTTTCCTCTCTGGAAGCAGGCGCTGTGACATTGGTAACAGATGGTGGAGAATACCGCTATTACGATGATGAGAGCGGAACCATCAAAAATGATTCGATGCCGGGGAAAAAAATCAAATTTGAAATCGGCGGCGGCTTTATAGAAGTGCTGAACAATGAGGTGTCGCTGCTGGTACGTAGCAAGAAATAATAAGAGATTTTTTTATTTCGCTGTTGTTCAAGGGAGAAGATGGAGGGTCTTCTCCCTTTTCTTTTTTAGAGCTTATCAATCAAATAATTGATCGTATTCGCTCCGCTTTTCCTGCCGGGTTTGCTTTTCAAAACGGGGCAATTCCATTGTTTCCTGAGGCTTATTGGGCTTTGATTCTATTTCTTCAAAATCAATGAGTTCGCCTTTTTGCTGCTTTTCATATTGCTGCTGCACGTCTTTTATTTTCTTTTTAAAAAGGGCTTTGGCAAAAAGGTAGGGGAACACGACCATATAGCCAATGATGCTGAACAAAATGGCGGCTATGCCCAGGAGGGGATTTTCTTTCAAAGTTTTCCCAATCCATTTTACATAGTTGATGACCACGCTTTTGTCAATGACAAAAGCAGCTATCAACAGAACAGGCGCTATCCAGGAAAGCACCCAGAACACCCCTTTTAAAATAAAGAAAAGGCCCACGAAAAATGCGATCAGCAAAAGGACGCCGAAAATTGAATTGAGCTTGAATTGTGCGGTAGTTCGGTAAGGCATGATATGGTTTTCAGATAATCCTGAAAGGAATTTGGTTAATATTTATGTTACACAATGCTTGTTTCACTTAAAACAACCAATGAAGAGGGCGCATGTTTGGCAAACTTCCAATAAAATTGACGGAAAAGGAGAATAGAAGTGACAAGATCAAGGCAGGTTTCGATAAATGTTCAGCCTACCTCCACTATTTCCACCAATTCGCTCATGATCATCGCTGTTGCCCCCCATAGTATTTTACCTCCCACGTCGTAAAAGGGGACGTTTTTCAGTGTTAGTGTTGGGCTGATGCGGATGTCGGTCAGCTTTCGGAAGGATTCATTTTGAAAGATAGAAAGCGGTACTTCCAATATAGACTGCACTTCTGCCGCCTGTATGATATACTCCGGCGGCAGGTCCAAATAGCCAACAAAGGGGTGTACCTGAAAATTGCTCACAGGAATATAGAGTTCCGTCAAACTTCCCAGCACTTGGATAGCCTTCTTTGGAATGCCCACTTCTTCCTCCGCTTCCCTAAGTGCGGTATCCAACATGGTCGCATCGCTTGGTTCATGCTTGCCGCCTGGAAAACTTATCTGCCCTCCATGCCTATCGTTGTTGTTCGGGTTGCGCTCTATCATCACCACATGCCACTCGTTATTTTTGATAAAAAGGTTGGCCATGACTGCTGCCTGTCGGGCCTCCCTGGGCGCATCCACATAAAGGCGGCGGGTGATGTGCGCCATTTTCAATTGAGCATCCCTGCCCGGCAGTGCTTGGCGCAGTTTGAGTTCAAGGTTTTGGATGAAATTTTTCGGCATGGTAAGGAAATGGTTGGAAGGGTAAAAAGTTGATAAGATGTTTTGAAATTCATGATGTTATAAAGATTGATATGCGTCCTTGCACTTTCCATCAAGCGATATAAAAGTTCCCTTAATTCCGTATCCTTGCACTCATCTCCCTCATCCCTGAGTTTGCCGATCCAAAATCCCAACAAGGCTGGTTTAAGAAAATTGTCGAATGTTCATTGTGGCTTTGGTGAATGGACATTGGCAGTATTATTTGAAAAACAAAATTATGACGAGCACCCGTTTAGTACAAAACATGCTGGCTGCTTTTGCCATAATGGTTGGCTTGCCGCTTTTCTCCCAGTCAATCTTTATCAATGAATTCCTGGCATCCAACAATAGCACCCTGGCCGATGAGTTCGGTGGATACGATGATTGGGTGGAATTGTATAATGCAGGTAGCACAGCTGCCGATATTGGCGGCATGTACGTCACGGATAAGCTGAGCAATCCTACCAAATGGCAAATACCCAGCACCGATCCCGCCAAAACAACCATTCCACCTGGTGGGTTCCTGCTCCTTTGGTTCGATGAAGAGCCAATGCAAGGGGCGTTGCATATCAACGCTAAACTGGGTGCTGGTGGCGAGGACATCGGCCTATTCGCCCCCAACGGCTCCACGCCGATTGACGCCCTGGTTTTTGGTCCACAAAGCATTGATGTTTCCTATGGCAGGATTCCAGATGGTGGCAATGCATTTGAATTTTTTAGCGCCCCAACACCAGGGGCAACTAACCTTATCTCTCCCGGCGGGAACCCTACAGAAGCGCCCCTTGCTTCTATCGCTGGCGGTTTTTACAATAACGCTATTGAAGTTGCCTTAACGACAGCCACAACCAACGCCGAAATCCGCTACACGCTGAATGGCAGCGAACCAAATGCTACTTCCCCCTTCTATATTGCGCCGCTTCAAATAACCGAAACTACCACCCTTCGGGCAAGGGCTTTTGCCGCTGGCCTGCTGCCAAGTGCCATCGCCACCTATACTTATTTTCTCAATATTAACCACACTTTTCCTGTGGTGGCGCTTTCTTTTAAAGAGGAAGATTTTTTTGATTCGGTTACAGGCATTTATCCCAACTATATGGAAAACTGGGAGCGGCCAGTACATGTCGAGTTTTTTGAAGAAGACAATTCGACAGCCTTTAGCCAGAATGCCTCGGTGGAAATACACGGAACAGGCAGTGCTTCCAATCCGCAGAAGTCCTTAAAATTGAAATCATTGGGTGGGAAATTTCACTATCCCATTTTTACCGAACTGCCTTTCGAGGAATACAATACATTTTTGCTGCGCAATGCTGGCCAGGACTGGAACATCACCATGTTCCGTGACGCCTTCGTTACTAGCTTGGCAAGAGAAATGGACGATGTGGGGAACATTATCCTCCCACCAAAGCTACACTTACAAGCATTCCGGCCCGGCCTTGTTTACCTAAATGGCCAATATTGGGGCATCCACAACCTGCGGGAGCAAATGACAGAGGAGTGGGTGGAGGCGCATTTGGGCCTGAACGAAAATGAAATGGATTTTCTGGATGATGACGAGGCCAAAGCGGGCAGTTTCGATAGTTGGAATTTTCTGTTGGGCTATCTCGGTGCCAATGATTTTAGCGATAACGCCCGGTTGGCCGAACTGGGCACTTTTATAGATTTGCCCCATTTCCTTGATTATGCCGCCTTTAGTGTGCTGGTGGACAACGCCGACTGGCCCGGCAAAAACTTCCGGCGGTGGCGGCCCAATGGCAACAATGGCCTTTGGCAGTTCATGACCTTCGATCTGGACCTGAGCTTCGGCCTTCTGAACCACCTGCCTGGCGGCAATACTTGGAACACGGGCGAAGCCACTTCCAACTCGCTGACGAGGCTGCTCGACAGCACTTCATCCAATTGGCCCAACCCCTGGTGGGCCACTTTGCCCTTTAGGAAAGTAATGGAAAATGAAACCTTCCGCCGTGACTTCATCAACCGGACGGCGGATTTCCTCAACGTGCTTTTCAGCCCGCAAAGGGTAAATGCAAGGATAGATGAATTCACTGCACTCTATGAGCCGGAGATACAAGCCCATTATGATAAATGGTCGCCTGGCTGGAACCCCTGGCAGGACAATTTGGCCTTGCTCCGCAAATTTGCCGACGAGCGCCCCGATATCTTGCGGCAACACTTCGTGGATCACTTCCACGAAGCCTCCGGCACCGCTACCGTCACCCTGCAAGTAGAGCCTGCGGGCAGTGGCAGCATCCAGTTTAGCACCTTAAATCTGGGTGCCGACAGGCTGCCTTGGAGCGGCGAATATTTTACGGGAGTGGATATACCAGTAAGGGCCGTGCCAGCGCCAGGATATGTCTTTGTCGGCTGGTCGAAGCCAGGGATGGGCAACATGCACGAAGCAATTGCCCATTTTACCGAAGACGAAACACTGATAGCCTATTTTGAAATGGGTTCGACCTCAGTTGAAAACATTGTCATCAACGAAATAAACTACAACTCGCCAAGCTCGCCCAACAGCGGCGATTGGGTGGAGCTTTTCAACCCAAACAGCAATGAGGTAGATATTTCTGGCTGGGTACTGCTGGATGAAAGCGCCTATTTCAGCACCCCCAACAGTACAGTCTTGCAGCCCAACAGCTATTTGTTATTGGTGGAAAACGAGGCCGCATTCAAATCTGCATACCCTTGGGCGAGCAACTACTTAGGCAGTTTTGGAGACGGTGTACAAGGATTCAAACTGAGCAACGACAGTGAATTGATCCAACTGAAAAACGCCAAGCTCGATGTCATTGACAGTGTGCGCTACGACGACGAATTGCCCTGGCCAGTAGATGCGGACGGCACGGGCAAGACGCTGCAATTGGTGAGCCACCTGCTGGACAATGCCCTGCCCTCCTCGTGGAAAGCCAATGCCCCTACCCCCGGCGTTACCAACCTATCAGCACCTCAAATACAAAGCATTGATTTTCAGCCCATTCCCGACAAATTTACCATTGACCAACCCTTCGCATTGATGGCAACAGCCTCTTCTGGCCTGGCGGTTGTGTTTACCATCCTCTCCGGCCCTGCTTCTCTCAACGGCAATTTGCTGGCCCTGAACGGCACGGCAGGCACTGTCACCGTTATGGCATCGCAGGCAGGAAATGCCGATTGGCAAGCAGCCTTGCCAGTCGTCCAAAGTTTCAGTGTAAAGCACCCGCCCAGCTACTGTAACAGCCGATCCGATAAGCCTTGGTGGGAATGGATTGAACGGGTACAATTTGGCGACATCAACCATCCTTCCTTTAAAAAGCAGTATGGAAATTTTATACACATCGCAACACCAGCGCCCATCGGATCAACAATGGACCTGAGTATCACGCCCGCTTTTAGTTGGGATATTTATGAGGAATTTTTCCGTGCATGGATAGACTTCAACCGGGATGGGGATTTTGACGACAACGGCGAATTGGTGCTGGAGGAGCAAGGCACTTCAAAGGTAACCGTGCCAGTATTGATACCTGATAATGCCGAATTGGGAACAACCCGCATGAGGGTTTCCATGCGGCGAGGGGAATATGCAGAAGCATGTGAAGATTTTGAGCTGGGGGAGGTGGAAGACTACACTGTCATAATTACCCAGCCGGGCAGCTTTTTGCCTGATGGCAATGAAGGGCAAGATTCAGAAGATGTTTCATTGAATATTAATCCAAATCCTGTTGTGTCCACCCTTGGCGTCCATTTTTTCACCCAAGAAAAAGGGGCAGTGCAGGCTACCGTTATTAGTTCGCAGGGTGTTCACCTAAAAAAGGAAACCATGCGGCTTTCGGAAGGGGAGCACTTCCTTGAGATGGATGTATCCAACCTGCCAGAGGGTTCGTATAGGTTGTTTTTACAAACAGAAAACCAAAAACCAAAAAGTGGGGGTTTTGTAAAAATCCGGCCCTGAATCGGTTTTTTGTAAATTTGGTCAGTTCATTGACCAGTATTAGCCAAAAGACACCTGGGGCTGTAGCATCCCAACCTTTGTTGGTATTTTCATTTTTCCCATTTTTACGCTCTTTAAAATTCCATCATGGCAAAACGCAAGCCTTCCACTAAAAACATATCCAGCGCCGCCACCTCGGCGGATCAGTTTGTCAAACGCTTCAGTTGGGGCATTTCCCTGCTCGGCGTCGTGCTGTACGCCAATTCCCTGTTTTTCGATTATGCAGTGGACGATGCCATCGTCATTTACGACAACGAGTTCACAACCAAGGGCGTAGCGGGCATTCCGGCGCTGTTGAAATACGACACCTTTCGGGGCTTTTTCAAGGTGGAAGGCAAGGAAAACCTCGTGGCTGGCGGGCGCTACCGCCCCCTCACCCCTATCATGTATGCCATTGAGGTTCAATTATTTGCACCAAAAAAAAGGGACGCCAACGGCCAAGTGGTAAAAGACAAGGATGGCGATACCGTGTACGATCCAAACGAAAACGGGAAGTTGAACATGGTGAAATTTGTCGGCCACCTCGTCAATGTGCTATTGTACGGGCTGACGGGCGTGGTGCTGTTTTGGCTGCTGTTGAAAATGTTTGCAAAGGACGGGCGGCTGACGGTTGCCCAAGGTTATGCGCCTTTTGTGGCCCTTGGTGCTACACTGCTTTTCATGGTGCATCCTGTGCATACGGAGGTGGTGGCCAATGTGAAAGGGCGGGACGAAATCGTGAGCTTGTTGGGCAGCTTGGTAGCGCTTTACCTTTCTTTAAGGGCATTTTATGAAAAAAAACCACTGCTCAACCTGTGGGCGGCAGCCATATTTTTCCTGGCATTGTTGTCAAAAGAAAATGCCATCACTTTTTTGGCCATTGTGCCGCTGACGTATTTCTTTTTTACCCAGGCAAAAGGCGGGAAAATACTTGGGCAAACGCTGCCATTATTGGCCGCCGCCGTGCTGTTCCTCATCGTCAGGGGAGCGGTGCTGGGCTGGAACTTGGGAGGCGACCCACCAAGGGAACTGATGAACAACCCATTCCTCAAACTCGTCGGCAATCAATACGTTGACTTCACGGCGGGGGAGAAATTTGCCACTATCTTTTATACGCTGATAAAATATATCCAACTGCTCCTGTTCCCCCACCCGCTCAGCCACGACTACTATCCCCGTGCGGTGGGCATCATGGGTTTTGGCGATTGGCAGGTCATCTTGAGTGTGCTGGTCTATCTGGGACTTGGCATTTACGCCCTTTTGCGTTTGCCAAAAAAAGACGCCGTGAGCTACGGTATTCTCTTCTTTCTGGCCACTTTGTCCATTGCTTCGAATATCGTTTTTCCCATTGGCACCAACATGAACGAACGCTTTTTGTACATGCCATCGGTAGGTTTTGCGCTGGTGGTGGTGGTGCTGGTGTACCGGGTTTCAGGTGGTTGGGGGCAGTTGAAACCAGCGGTACTGTACGGCGGGATGGCGGTCCTGCTTTTATTGGGCATCAAAACTTTCAGCCGCAACTTCGCCTGGAAAGACAATTTCACCCTTTTCACCACCGATATAAAAACAGTGCCCAACAGTGCCAAACTGCGCAATGCCACAGGCGGCGAATTGGTCACCAAATCTATCAAACCAGAAAATGCCGCCCGCAAAAACGAGATGCTAACGGAGGCCGTAGGTCACCTGCAAGAAGCCATCAAAATCCACCCTGGCTATAAAAACCCTTACCTGCTGCTCGGCAATGCCTACAATTACCTCCAACAATACGAAGCTTCTATCCAAGCCTACGAGCAAGCCTTGAAACTCGACCCCGAGTACGCCGAGGCGCAAAACAACCTCGGCATTACCTACCGTGACGCAGGCCGCTACTATGGCGAGCAGAAAGGCGACCTGAACAAGGCACTGCAATATTTGACCAAAGCCTACGAAATGCGGCCCAATGAATACGAGGTGCTACGCTTGCTGGGCGTGGCCTACGGCGTGGGCGGCAATGGGGCAAAAGCGGTTGAATTTTTTGAAAAAGCCGCCACCGCAGAGCCAAATAATGCCGATGCTTGGTACAACCTCGGCAGTGCCTACTTCAATGACGGACAGCCCGAAAAGGCACAGGAATTTATCCAAAAAGCAAAGCAGATCAATCCGAATATTGAGGCGGAAAGGCAGGGGAGGAAGTGAGATTTATGGTTTCATTATTCTATTGCTTCATTGATATTTAAGCTGCTTTGTGAAATGACAATGAGACAATGAAGCCACGAAACAATGGATCACGCATTGATTCCATCCAGCATCTCAATCGTCTCTTCGAGGCTGGTGAGGACGGTGGCATTTTCGGGAGTTTTCATGGAATGGGAGGCGACGAGATAGCCTGTGAGCATGAGGTGGGCACCCAAGGAGGCATCGGCCAAGTTTTCCAGGTAGCGCTGCACGGGTTCCTTATTGAAAGTCTCTGAGAGGATGGTAAAAACGTAATTGGGGCGGTGGATTTGGCAAGCGTCTTTTAAATCCACCAGCGCCATGTTCGGCCCCAGGTTGACGACTTGAAAGCGGCGCTTTTTCAACAAATACTGCATAAAAAGCAGGCTAAGTTCCTGTTGCTCTTCACGGGGCAGGTAGAGGATGAATTTTGGCGCTTTGCGGTCGGTGACCACCGGCTCGTTTTCAATGGCCACGATGATTTTATTACGGATGAGTTGGGTGATAAAATTTTCCTGCACGGGTTTGATAGAACCAGTGAGCCACAGGAGGCTGAGTTTTTCCATGAATGGGTACAGCACCTCCAACATCGCCTGTTCAAATCCCAACTGTCCAATGTGGTTGTCGAGGATGCGGGAAAACTTGTACTCGTCCATTTCGATGGCAGAAAGGGTGAGCAGGTCTATTTCCGCATCAAGGCCCGCCCTAATTTCAGACACATCGCCCACTTTTTCAGCAATAGCGGCCTTGCTCATGGAGGCTATTTTTGAAATCTTGTAACCGTGCCGATTGAGCAATGCCACGTTCAACAAAAGCTTCAAATCCTCATCTTCGTAATAGCGGATGTTGGTGTCAGTGCGGCGGGGTTGCAGGATGCCATACCGCTGCTCCCAAATGCGGATGGTGTGGGATTTGATCCCGGACAATTTTTCCAAATCGCTGATAGAGTAAATAGCCATTTATTTCTTACCGCTTCGCTTTCTGTTTTAAAAGAGTATGGATTTTTGTTAAAACCAGGCGATAGGTAGGCTTTAACGAGCTTTGAAACAGGGCATAAAAAAAAAGGTTTAGCAAATTGCAAATTGACGGACTAAAGTAGGAAGGCGCTTCGGCGGACAAACATTGGCACAAAACGAAATTTGTAATTTTATCTACCTTAGCATGTGTTATGGTTTCATCCCAAAATTACCGCCAAACATTCTATTTATTAAGTATCCGGCTACAAGCGGGGCATTTCCCAAGGGCTGGATTTAAAGACGACATTATGAACTTGACATTTACTAGTGTGTGGCCAAAAACTATTCAGCCTATTCTTTTCGTGGCTTCGTTGCTGTTTTTCGGCTGGATGCCGACGCAGGTCAATGCCCAATCTTGCACTTATACGGTAGAAATGTTCGACTCATTTGGCGACGGGTGGAACGGCGGTGTGCTTACTATCAGTGTAAATGGAACTACAAATACCTATACCCTTGGACCGGGACTTTCAAATGGCAACGCAACATTTGAAATTGCAGATTTATCGCTGCTGATCATTAGCTATCAAGCGGGTTCTTTCCCAACTGAAGTGAGCTATAACATCTTAAACGCTCAAGATGAAACTATTTTTTCAGATGGTGATCCAGGTAATTTTATAGCACCCGAGCAAGGCGTGGTTTATACAGCCATTGCATGTTGCGCCTCCAGCAATTGTGATTCCCCTGCACCAGATCTAATCCTCGTGCCTGCCAATCAATTAACAGACTCATCAGCCTACGTTAACTGGGTTTCTGTGCCGGGGGCAGTAAGCTACCAAGTTGAGTACGGGCCAAGCGGCTTTCCTTTTGGCCAGGGAATAAAGATTGATTCCATTCCATCAAATGCCACGCTGACTGGACTTAACCCTTGTGTCAAATACGATGTTTACGTCAGAACTGATTGTGGCAATGGATTAAGCTGTCCTTCAGGCCCAGTAACTTTACAGACAGATTGCCCAACACTAATCCCCGGAGGAACTTGTACTTATACCCTTGAGTTTTTCGACTCCTTTGGCGACGGCTGGAACGGAGCAAGCCTAAAAGTTGACAACAATGGCAATAGCTCCACCTTTACCCTACCATCTGGTTTTGAAACAACCCATACCTTCACTGCTACCAGCAATACCATTATCAATTTTACTTATTCATCTGGATCTTTTCCCAATGAAGTCACTTATAACATTCTTGATCCCGATGGCCAAGTCATATTCAGCGCTGGCCCCGGGCCAGCCTCGGGCTTAGTTTTAAGCACTTTGGCATGCCCCTCCTGCCCCGGCCCAAAGATTTTTATGCAAGATGTTAATGCCGATAATGCAACCGTGGCCTGGAATCCTAATCCAAATGCCAATGGCAATTATAAAGTAGAATACGGCCCGCTTGGATTTACTTTGGGAACGGGAACCGAACTCAACATCGTCGGCTCACTGTCATCAGCCCTATTGGCTGGACTACAAGAAAACACTTGGTACGATGTGTATGTCTCCTTGGATTGTGGGACGGAATCAAGCCTGCCCACGAACCCCATTACCTTCAAAACCCTTTGGTTGCACGACGTAGGCGTTTCAGGCATCACTATGCCAAGCATGGACGAATGCAACCTGGGCAGCAGCGAAATGGTGACTATTGGATTGCACAATTTTGGGCAAAAACCTGAAACACTCTTTGAGTTCTTTTTTGCGGTCAATGGCGTTCCCGTGAGCATCCCAACTCCACAGGATGGCCTATTCACAGGTGTTGTTGGCAACGACAGCACTCAATCCATTTCATTTGAAACAACTTATGATTTTTCCGTTCCGGGCTATTATTTGATTGAAGTCTGGACAAATTTGGATGGGGACAGCAATCATTCAAACGATACATTTAGTATTAAAATAGTAACTGCTTTTTCATTGCCCTTGCAGGAAGATTTTGAGGATGGAGCCGTTGACCCACTGTGGACCTTGACGGGGGGAAATATCTACCCTCCATTTTTTCACGACAACGAAACTTACGTTTTAGGCGCAAACCTTTTTTCCAGTTTCTCCTCCTTCACAGTGACCACCCAACGCTTTGGTGTGGTGGGCCAAAATGACAATTTATCATTTGATTACCGCTACGTTGACTGGCCCAGCGGAACGGTAGCCACCAACATTGGCACTAATAAATTAGAAGTTCAAATATCAGAAGACTGTGGCGAAACCTTCGAGACCATCTTCACCGTCAATAGCACCAACCACGTTGCCAGCACCGATATGGCCACTATTACTGTACCTTTAGATGCTTACGAAGGCAAGGCCATCAATCTTCGATTCTTGCCTACATATGGCTCCGGTGACTACTGGCTGGATCTTGACAACATCAACATCACCGGCTGCCCCGCCAATCTCGGCCTGTCAGCCGAAATCCAAGGATCGTTGGAGAATGGGCAGACCGGTAGCATTTCCCTTACCCCGAACTTGGGTGCGCCGCCTTATAACTATGATTGGAATGTAGGTATGGATTCATCCTACAATGCCAACCTGCCAGCGGGAGTCTATGAAGTGACAGTGACCGATGCCAACGGATGCCAACAAGTGGCCGTTTACGAAGTTGGTTATTTCGTCAATGCCGATGAGGCGGCGGGCATCCAATCGCTCAATTTGTTCCCAAACCCCACGGGCGATGTTGCTTTTTTGGATATCACTCTCGAACAAACGATGGATTTCACAGTGCGCCTTTTTAACTTGAACGGCCAGGCCATTTTTGAATCCAATTTTCAAAATGTGAACAATGCCCGCCAGGAATTTAATATAGCCAACCAACCACCCGGTATGTATATCGTACAAATCGTGGCTGGCGGGAAACCGCACTATGCTAAATTGATGGTAGCAAGGTAAATTCACGGTAGTGGAATGAGGTTCGCCTACGATTAGACTTTGGTGAACCTCATTTCGCCACTATTACTTTTTCATTTACGGAAAATCCATCTGCGCTCACCTCTAAAATATATTGCCCGGCTGATAGGTGTAGGCCTGCTGCTGATAGCTGCTCCGTGAATTCTAATTGACCAGTTTTCCCCATCCCTTTTTCCCAAACCAACCTTCCCTGGCTGTCTCTCAGTTTCATTTCAAGGCTATCCGTCGCATTTTTCAATTTAACATTTATCCAAAATGCATCGCCAATGGGATTTGGGGAAATGGACACCGCCATTTGCCCTGGGTTTATTTTTTCAAAAACTGCGGTCGGCATGGCCTCTGTGATTTCCAATAGTTGATTGGCAGGGATGTCCGTCAAAGTTGTGTCGCTGTCGCAGGAGAACTGGATTTTCACCTCATCGGCCGCTTCCGCATCGCCAAGGCCAAAATGAGCGATCAGGCTGTTTTGGCCGCAGTAGCCGGATTGGGCACTGATTTCATGGACTTGCGTCCTTTGCTGGCCATCAATTGTTGCCGTCACCCACACTTTTGCTCCAATGGCCGAACGGTTGGTCAACTCACCGTTTAGCTTGATTTTCAACCAGTTGTTACAATTTCCGTTGTTCAGGTAAAACAGATTATTTGGCAAAGGCGAAGCAGATGAATTTTTACAAGTGGCAATCCCCAAATCAAGGAAACCATCATTGTTGACATCGCCCCAAGCAGCACCGTAGCTGCACGGAGTGGAAAGGTTTTCTGCGCTTTCCATGTCACGGGAGAAATTGCCTCCACCATCATTTTTGTACAAAAAGTTAAGGATGCTTCCACTGCAATAGCCGTTGCTCACCACCAAATCCAAGTCGCCGTCGTTGTCGTAGTCGCCGAAATTGGAACCAAAAGAACAGCCACCATCTGTCACAACATCGCCCGTTGTAACTTCGGCAAACGTGCCATCGCCGTTATTTTTAAAAAGCTGGTTGTTCGCCGATGCAAATGATCCCGTATTGGCGACAAACAAATCCCAATCGCCGTCATTATCAATGTCGCCCCAACTGCTGCTTATGGTGCTGCGGTTGGCTTGGCTGGGCGCACCGGTAGTTATTTTGGTAAAAGTGCCGTCGCCATTGTTTTGGTACAAATCATCGGGCTGGCTAGATTCGTTGGACACGAAGAGATCGGCGTCGCAATCGTTGTCGTAGTCCACCCAATTGACGGAGCGGGAAGCTTTGGCATCGGTAGCTGGCGGGCCGGTCTCGATTTTGGTAAAATTCCCGCCGCCGTCGTTGCGGTAAAATAGGTTTTTAAGAGGCGTTCCATTGAGGTTGGTTGAGTTTGTTTGATAAAGATCCACATCGCCATCTTGGTCAAAATCGCCCCAGGAAGCCGTTTCTGAATAAGTACCTGGAGCAGAAGGAGCCGCCATTTCAACATAATTAAAAGTGCCATCGCCATTGCCCGAATAAAGGTAATTCGGCTCACCGTACCATGTCACTGCAAATGCGTCGAGGTCGCCGTCATTGTCATAATCGGCAAAAGCTGCCCCGTCAAACGGTTTGGCGTGTGAGACGATGTCGCCCGACGTCACTTCCGTGAACCCACCATCGCCATTGTTCAAATAGAGTAGGTTTTTTGCACCGCCCGACGGGCCGTTGGTGATAAAAAGGTCTTCCCAGCCATTGTTGTCCACATCCACAAAATTGACGCTGCGGCTATCGGAGGGAGAGGTGACATGCGGTCCTTCAGTTATTTTTTCAAACAATCGGGTGATCGGCTCCAAGCCGAACGGCAGGCTGCTTGCCCCAGTCCCCCCGAAAGCCCCAACATCGCTGCGCAATTGGCAAAGCGAAGGAAAAGCAGCGTCTAAATCATTGGCTGTCAAATCATTAACTGCCGGATCGCCAGCATCTACACATGGAGAAGAAAGGCGAAGGGCTAGAGTGGTTGTATCACTAAAAATTGGGTTTTGGGAAAAATTGCCTTCCCCGCTGAACCCACCTTCAATATCACTGAAGCGCATGGCAACTGCTCCATTGGCAAAAATGGCTGTCGGCCCACCGGAAGACTGCGTGTTCCCCCAGATGATGTTGTTCCAAGTGTCCAGTTTTATCGAAAAAACAAAAATACCGCCGCCCTTGCCGCCCCATTGGCCACTGCCTATGCAGGTATTTTTTGCGATGGTGTTGTTGAAAACTTCTACCACGGTGTTTTGGTCGGTGCCGGTAAACCACAGGCCGGCCCCACCAAAATCTTGTCCACCTGTGTTATAGCTCACCACGTTGTTGTAGATTTTTCCGATGCAGTAGTTCAGCACGATGCCGCCGCCATAGCCGGTGGCGGTGTTGTGGTGGATCCAGTTATTGCGGATGGTCGGGTTGCCGTCGCCACAACGGATGCCGCCACCACCTGTGGACACCACCGCCGTTTTATTGGTGATTACATTGCCTTTAATAATGTTGAATTGGATAATGGGCGAAGTGCCTTCCGTCAAGATGCCGCCGCCCTCCCGGTAAGTACCTGCGCCATGCGGATCGAGCCAACGGGTTCCCATGCCGCCTGTAATTGTAAATCCTTGCACGACGGTCGAGGCATTTTCGCCATCAACTATCATGATGCAACTGGCAGTGTCTGCGTGGGTTGGCTGGCTACCGTTGATGATGGTGTTTTGAATATCGGCGGCTTCGCCAGTCAGGAAATAGCGGCTGCTAAGCACGATGCTTTTGCCCTTAAATCGCAGGTTTTCAAAATAATCCCCTGGCTGTACGAGCACCGTATCGCCCTCCTGAGCGCCATCAATGGCCGCTTGAATGGTAGAGAACTCAGCGGGCACATGGAGCGTTTGAGCATTGATTTTTACCAAAAACAATAAAGCGGGAAGAAGTAGCAATAGTCTTTTCATAACTTTTTATAGTTGAAGTCCTTGATGCCAACAAGGCTTGATTTTTAGTGGCTTTGCTGGCCAAATCTATACTGGCGATTCCTGCTTTTTTTGCCTTGGGTAAATAGGTGCAAGAATGGCCCATCAAAAACAACTTGAATAGGAATTGCGCCATTCGTAGGGAAGAACGGCTCCTTGGGCAGGTACAACGGGTCAATGGTAGCCGGACTGTGGCAGGGGCAAAATTTTTGCGATTTTTACCCCATAAGTTGCCCCACTCACGATGGTGGATCGCCAACTGGAAAACTGCTAACTACAAATGAACCGCCGCCTATTGCTGCATATTGGATTCTGGATCGCCTATGCCTTGTACGATGGCTACCTTTGCGCACCCTTATCGGGCAGTTCTTTTGAGAGCCTGTCCATGGGGCAGCGGCTGCTCTTGGGCTATCAAGCGGAGTTGTTGGTGCTGGCCATTAAAATCCCAGCAGTTTATCTAGCTATCAATTATTTGTTGCCCAAGAGCCTGCAGCATAGCAAATTCCTGATGTTTGGGCTGCAGATGGTGGCATTGACTGCCCTGGTGACCTTTATTATTTACAACAGTTGGCACAAAATCATTTACCCATATATTTTTAAAATAGGTGCGACTGCCCAAGCCAAAAATGCTTGGATTGCCATGTTCAGGCTACTCTGGTCCAGCATTGAAGTTTTCATGTTGCTGGGCATCACCTCTGCTATCAAGCTATTCCGCATGAGGTTGCAAACTGCCCAGCGGGAAAAGCAGCTCATCGAAGAAAAACTACAATCGGAACTCAACTTCCTGCGGGCACAGACGAACCCCCATTTCTTGTTCAACACGCTGAACAACCTCTACCACCTGGCCCGGAAAAAAGCGGAAACCACGCCCGATGCCATCTTGAAACTCTCCGGGTTGCTGCGTTTTATGCTCTATGAATGCGCCACACCCCGCATACCACTTTTAAAAGAAATACAGGTCATAGAAGACTATCTGGAACTGGAGCGGCTGCGTTATGGGAAACGACTAAACGTGGATTTCAGAAAAGAGGTGGACGACCTGAACCAGCCCATAGCGCCTTTGTTGCTGTTGCCTTTGGTGGAAAACGCTTTTAAACATGGTGCCTCGGAAAGCACAGGCAAAACACAGGTGCGCATTTTTTTGGGTTTAAAAACTAACCAACTGCATTTTGAGGTGGAAAACAGCAAGGAGCCAACGGCCATCGAAACTAAGGCGGGCATTGGCCTTAAAAACATCCGGCGGCAACTGGAACTGCTCTACCCGGCCCATGAACTCCAAATAAAAAATGTGGACAACAGCTTCATCGTTATTTTAAAAATAAACCTTGCCAATGCCACCACTTAAATGCCTCATCGTGGAAGACGAGCCCCTGGCCGCCGAGGGCCTTGAAGAATACATCCGGCAAACGCCCCTGCTCGAATTGGCCGGAACTTGTACGGATGCCCTGGCCGCTTTGGATTTTTTGAAAAAACATCCGGTGGACGTGCTGTTCCTCGACATCCATTTGCCCAAGCTGAAGGGGCTGGATTTTTTAAAAACACTTCAACAAGGGCCGCAGGTCATCCTCACCACAGCCTACCACCAATATGCACTTGAAGGTTACGAACTGGACGTGGTGGACTACTTGTTGAAACCTTTTGGCTTCCCCCGTTTTCTGGCGGCGGTGAATAAGTTGAAATTCAGTCTGCAGTCCATAATGCCTAGTCCGCAGTCCACGGTCTTCCATCCGCAGTCCCGCCACTTTCATTTTTTTAATGAAAACAAACGGCAGGTAAAGGTTTTTAACGACGAAATCCTGTACGTGGAGAGTTTGAAAGAGTATGTGAAAATTTATCTGGTGGGCGGAAAAACGGTCGTCACAAAATTTCAAATTGGCGAGTTCGAGGAGTTTTTAAAAGAGGGAAACCTGATGCGCATCCACCGTTCCTTCCTGGTGGCCAAGGACAAAGTCGAAGCATTTTCAGCGCAGGAAATAGAAGTGGGCGGTGAAAAATTGCCCGTTGGGAGGAGCTATAAAATACAGGTGGAGGAGGAGATGCAGGCGTTTCAAAAACGATGAGCTATGAATGATAAACGGTGAACGTGGCGCAAGTTCATCATTCATAGTTCATCGTTCATCATCTATATATTATCCCCCCGCAACTTCCTGAACCGCTTCCTTGCCTCCACTGAGAAGGTGCTGCCGGAATAGTCAATGAAGATTTTCTCATAATACTGCATGGCCTTTTCCACATTGTTGAGTTGGTGCTCGTATAGTTCGGCCAATTCAAAAAGAGAGTTGTCTGCCCTGATTTCTTCGGGATATTTTTCAATGATTTGCAGGTAGAGGTCGGCGGCCGTTTGGTATTCCTTCATGCGGGAATAGGTTTTGGCACGAGCGTATATCACGTCATCATCCAGTTTGTGTTCAGGAAAGGTTTTAAGCAAAGTGTCCAATTTGGCAAAGGCCTCTTCAAAGCGGTTTTGGAAAGTGAGGAGGTCGGATTGGGCATAGAGCTTCAGCGCACGATCAGTAGTATCTAGGCCGAGGTTGTCCATGATAAACACAGAAAGGTCGAGGGCATCGTTGGCTATGAGCTTGGAGGTAGAGGCTTTCAACACATCAAATTGCGCCTGCGCCCATTGAAAATCGCCATTGTAGTACGAAAGCTTTGCATTGCGAAAGCGGGCCTCATGGCCCAGTTGGTCGTCGGGATAAATCTTGTCAACCTGTGAGTAAAGCAACGTAGATTCCCATATTTCCCCCTTCATCAGGTAGAAGTCGCCAAGGCTTAGTTTGGCCTGCGACTGTGTCTGAACGTCCAGCCCTGGATAATTGATCATCTCGTCCAATAGGGCGATGGCTTTGCCGAGGTCGTTGAGGTAAAAGGCCTCCAAATCCGCCAGTTCGGCGATGATGGGGGCAGTGGTTTTGTTGCGGCTAAATTCGTTCAAAAAAGTCTCGTAAGCCGTTTCTATTTCCCTCAGTTCAGGTTCCGTGTAAGTGTAGCCTTCCACCAATTTATTGCGCCTGGCCCGCAGTGCTTCTTTTTTTGCTTCCAAATAAAAAGGCGAGGTGCTGCCCTGATCCTGCACGATATAATCAAAAGCAGCGATGGCAGCGTCGTATTCTTTGTCGTTGAAGGCAGTGGTGGCCAGTTGGAACACCCTCGCCCCGTTTTCATTTAAGCGTTTGTCAAGCGCCTTAGCTTGCCGGAGTGCGTTTTTATAATCCTTGCTTTGGATAAAAACCCACTGCAAGAGTTCGATGAAATGATAGGCGTCCGGATTTTTCTGTACCCTGTCGTAAAGTTGTGTCTGCAGTTCGAGGTAATCCTTGTCGCCGCTGAGGTTGCGCTGGAATTGGCTTTTCACCGTCGTGATGCGCTCCGGATAAGATTCGAGGCTGTTGAGGTAGTTTTCGATCATTTTGGCATTGTCGCCCTTGCGGCGGTACAGTTCGGCCAGGTTGAAGGAAAAAACTTCGTTGTCTTTCAAGAGCTTGCTGCCTTTCTCGTACGTCTCGATGGCCAGGTCATATTTGGTCAAATTGCTGAACGCACTGGCCAAGCGGGTAATTTCGTACTGGTCGGCGGGCATTTTTTCAATAGCTTTTTTGTACTGCTCGTTGGCTTCGTTCTCCTTGAACTGCCGCTCAAAAAGGCTCCCGTAAGTCACGTACAAACGGATATTTTTGGGGTCTTCCTTCAGGCCTTGTTTGACCACTGCCTCCACTTCGGCGTACTTTTCGACGGCCAGCAGGCACTCGATGTAGCGGTCGAAATAATACTCGTTCTTGTTTTGCTGCTCGTACAGTTTTTGGTACAAAACGGCAGCCTTTTCAAACTCGCCGTCCTGGTAGTATTGCTGTGCCAATTTGGAATCTTGCCCCGTGGAAAACAAAGGGAGCAAAACCATCACCGTAAAAAGAAACAATATCCGCATGGGTTATTTTTAAGGAAAAAGTCAAAAGGTCAAAGTCAAAAGAAGTGGCGAAAAATCGCCCCGCTCACCCCTTCCATTTTTTTAAAAGGGAAAACTGTGCTAATCAGCTTTTCGGATTAAAAAAACGCAGGTTTTGTGCAAAAGTTGTCGGCACAAACAAAGACAAAGCAAACACACGAAGGTAACCGGGCATAAATGAAAAAGCCCCAGCGAATGACTGCTGGGGCTTTTTCATTTTCAAACCAAAATTTGATTACAACTTCAGCATCTGAGTAGCGGCTACATGCTGGCCTTGGCCACAAAGCTGCAAAATGTACAAACCTGGCGTCAAACCATCCACCCCGAAAGTGGCGTTGTTCAGGCCCGGCGACAAGCTTACAGGTTCCACCTTGGCCAATTCGCCTGTCGTTTTGATGAAACGCAGCTTATAGTTGCCAGCCGAGCGGTTGGTGATTTGCAGGTTGAGCATTTCGCCGACCGGGTTGGGCAGCACTTTCATATCGGCATAGGCGGCATTTGGTTCAAAAACGTTATTGGCACCAGCCTCTTGGATGGTGAGCGTAATTTTGGCAGTGCCGTCGCCAGTAGGTTGTGTGTTGTTGTTGGCGGCTACGCTGGCTGCATAAAAAGTAACTGAGCCTGTACCAGCAGCGGGCGCTATCCAAGGTAGTTCAAAGATACCGTTATTAGCGGGTGCGCTATGCTCGATGTATTTGCGGCCGCTGAGGGTCACAACGTGCTTGCCCGTACCTGGGTTGCCCCAGTCGCCTGCCTGCTGATTGCTGGCATTCAGCGCAACTGCCTGAAAACCATACTCTTGAGGGCTCCCTTGTACTGGGCTATTGATCAGATTGAGTGTGTATTCCTTGCCCGGCTCGTAGGCGATGGCCAAAGCGCCATTATCAAAAAGGGACATGGACAGCATGGGGCTGAAAGCCCCTTGCGTATGGCAAGTGGTGTTGGCACAAGTACCTACGTTGCCACTGCTGCCGGGGGCACCTGTTACTTGCAGGCTTTCAACAGAACCCGGCCCATTCATTTTGCTTTGAAGCACAACATAAAGGATGAGGATACCAGCGATTTTGTAAACGTTTTTAATTTTCATAAAAAAAGTTTTGGTGAACGGTTAAAATACATCGAAGGAAAAAAGTCCATTTGCTGATTAAAACCACATACAAGTTTCAAAAAACAAAGTGGAGGCTGATTTCCCAACGGTGGGTAGTAAAAAAAATGATTGGCAGGTTCAGGCGAGGGGCGAAAATTCTGAAAAAAAGTCTTCACGATGGGATTTTTTACAAAAAATTTCAATTGAAGGTCAGTATTCATACAAATAGCCGTTTTCTGGCTTTTTGCCTTTTACGCCCCTGAAGTAGTTGTTGATCCGCTCAAAATCCGCTTCCATATCGTCACTTGGATAAAATGGCTCGCTAAAAACCACCTCTTTGTTTTCCCAATCAAACTTGCACATGGCCAAGGCGGCATGGCCACCTTTGGCGATGTAATAAAAGCCTGTTTTTAGCTTGTCCACTTTCCGACGGGTACCTTCTGGTGCTATGACGGTATGGAAGTAGGGCTCCCGATTGTAAATGTCCACCATCGTTTGTACGAAATGCGAGCTTTTGCTGCGATTAACCGGGTAGCCGCCCATCCATCTGAATATGTTGCCAAACGGCGGCCTGAACAAGGAATCCTTGGCGATAAACTTGATGTCGGCACGAATAGCAGAACGTACCAGGATGCCCAGCGGGAAATCCCAATTGGAGGTGTGGGGCATGACGATGAGCATCACTTTTGGCAGTTCCACCGGGTAGCGCCCCTTTATTTTCCAACCAAAAATGCGCAGGATGAATGCACTGATTTTACCGAACATAAGTTGTTGTTCAAAATTGGCCGGAAAGCCTTGCCTGTTTTGCACGAAAGTACAATTTTCCAACAATGCTTTCAGATTTTAAAAAAACCGCTATACATTCGCACTATGTTGTGTAGCAATGGGCTAAACGGCCCAAAATTGAGAAAACCACGATGAATAAACCAAACCTGCTGCTAAAAGCTATCCTCCTCCTTTTTGCCGGGTGGCTACCGCTGATCTTGTTGGGCCAAAAACCTTCCAAACAGATTTACCAGCCACCGCCGCTTACCGTTGAATTCTTGCCAGAAGGCGGTTTTTACCAAGATTCTTTGACCATTGAAATGCTGTCGCCCGGTGCTATTATCTATTATACCACAGACGGCACAAAGCCCACCGAGTCGGGTGCCAAAAGGTATTCCCTTCCATTTAAGATAAAAGGAACAACAGTGGTGAGGGCGATGGCCGTCTTGGCCGGCAAGCGAAGCCTGGTTTTTTCCCGGACATTTTTCATCAACGAGCCGGAGACGCAGTATCCCGTTATCTCGCTTTCAATTGCGCCTTCGCTTTTATTCGATCCCGTACAGGGGCTTTTTATGCGGGGAACCAATGCCGTTGACTCGCTTTGGCAACTGCCCGGTGCCAATTTCTGGAGCCGGAAAGAACTGGCCGCCAATGTGGAAATTTTTGAAGGAAACGGGAAGTTGGTTTGGCAAAACCCGGTGGGCTTGCGGCTTTTTGGGGGCATGAGCAGGCTTTTTCCCCAAAAATCTTTGGCCATTGTGGCCCGGAGCCGCTATGGAAGCGACCGCATCCGCTATCCTATTTTTGGTAAAAAAGGTTTGAAAAAATTCAAGTACCTCGTGTTGCGCAACAGCGGCAGCGACTTTGGCAGGACGCATTTCCGAGATGCCTTGATGACGGATTTGGTAAAAAAATGGGATCTCGACGTGCAGGACTACCGGCCTGCCCATGTCTATATCAATGGCAAATACTGGGGAATTTACAATCTGCGGGAGAAAGTGAACCGCTATTTCATTGCTGGCCACTACAACGTGGACAAGGACAGCATTGACCTCATAGAACATAAACTGACTCGTCGCTATGGCAGCACCGACCATTACCGCAGGCTATTGAATTATTTGGAGAGGAACCGACTGTCCGTGGCCGCCAATTTCGCCTACGTCAATTCCCAAATGGATGTCAACAATTTTTTGGATTACCAGATAGCCCAGATTTATTTCGACAACAAGGACGCCGGTGGCAACATCAAATTTTGGCGGCCCCAAAGCCCCAGCGGGCGCTGGCGCTGGATACTGTACGACACCGACTGGGGATTTGGGTTCACCGATCCAAAAGCCTACCGCAACAACAGCCTCGCCTTCCACACCGAACCGAACGGCCCGTATTGGCCCAACCCGCCTTGGAGTACGCTTATTTTGCGCAAATTGCTGGAAAACAAGGAGTTCGAGCGCCGTTTCATCAACCGTTTCGCCGATTATTTGAACGACGATCTGGACAGCGCAGCGGTGTTGGCAAAAATTGACAAGTTTTACAAACACCTCCTGCCAGAAATGCCCCGCCACCTGAACCGTTGGGACATCAAACAGTGGGAATGGGAAAACGAGGTGAAAGTATTGAGAAATTTTGCGGCCAACCGCCCCACCTTCATGCGGCGGTTTTTGATGGAAAAATTTAAAACCGGGGACATGCGTGACCTCTCGCTCAGCATCGCAAAAGGAGGCAAGGTCATCATCAACCAGGCGATTGATTTTCGGGACACTTTTGCCGGAAAGTATTTTGAAAAAATACCCATTCGTTTGCATGCCGTACCAGATCTGGGTTACCGTTTTGTGCGGTGGGAGGGGGAAGGCGTCAAGTCAGAATCACAAGAACTGGTCTTAGAACTGGTACGGCCCAAATGGCACATCAACGCCATTTTTGAAAAATACGAACACCCTCTGACTGGCAAGATCATCATCAATGAGATAAGCTGCAACAACAAGTACAGTGGCGACTGGGTAGAACTGTACAACAACTCCAAAGAACGGGTCAACCTTGAAAACTGGGTGCTGGCCGACCGCAAAAACGAATTCCGTTTTCCCTTGTACAACTTGCCTCCGAAAGGCTACGTGGTCGTTTGCGAAGATTCTGCTAAATTCCTCAAGACGCATCCCAAGATGCAAAGCGTAATCAGCGGTTTAAGTTTTGGCCTCAACAAACGGCAGGAGACCATCCAACTGTTTTCGCCTGAAACCTCCTCCGTGGACAGTGTAGGCTACAACCTGCCACCTATGGATTCTATTTTTACCTACAGCCTCCTCTTGCCCAGCCTGGACAACGGCCGGGCTTCAAATTGGGAATTGACGCCAGGCCCTGGTTCCCCTGATGCTGCCAATGCCTATTACCTGACCAGCCAAATCCAGGAGCGCCGCTCTTTGTACATGCAAGTTGGAGGGGCAATGGGGGTACTCATACTAGGCCTGATTTTGTTATGGCTGCGCAAGAAGGGCTTATTTTAACAATGAAGAAAAAGTTATCGCCAAACGAACCAATTTTTTGAAAAGATAATTTACTGATTTCTCAAAAACTCCTATTTTCGCACCCGCTTAACGAAAAAGCTCGTTATCTGAATTTATAGGGGGTATAGCTCAGCTGGCTATCGCATCCCGACGGCAGTCGGGAAGGTCGGTCGGCAGGGCGAAAAAGCCTTGAAACAATGGGGGGTATAGCTCAGCTGGCTAGAGCGCTTGCATGGCATGCAAGAGGTCGTCGGTTCGACTCCGACTATCTCCACTTCAATACAAAAGCCTTTGCTCTCGCAAGGGCTTTTGCCGTTTCTGGGGGCCTGGCCCAATTGGCCAGGGCGTCTCGACGGCAGTCGGGAAGGTCGTCGGTTCGGCCCCAAATTTTTTGTTTGAATGGTTAAACAGCCTTCACTCCAACAACTTCATCACCGTCCTGAAGGCTACAAACTTCCCCTGATAGCGCTCTGCATGTTGCCGTTGGAGGGCGGGCGCTTCTTCGTTCCAATAACGGTGCAGGGCTTCCATGTTTTTGCAAAAATACTGGATGGCATAGGTCACTCCCTCTTCGTCGGCAGGCGGGTCGAGCAGGCGCATCATGAGGTTTTTTGTGAAAAAACCCGTGTTCATCACCTCTGGGATATGGATGTTGCGCATCCAGTCCAGCCATTCATCGTGGACGCTTCGTTCAATCTTTACCGTGACATTGTATAAAATCATGTGTCCTTTTTTTCGTTGGGAAATGGTGGCAAAGGCCAAGTTCAATATTTTTACCAACTCAAAAAATCGGGTCATCTACATTTTATGAAAAACATAATAGCACCAATTCTGCTTTTGATATTGCCTTTTACCGTCAAGGCTCAATACCTCACGGGCATTTCATCCCGCTACGACGACAGCTTCATCGAATGGTTGTTTTATACAGAGGATGAGGAAGCAGAGGGCGAACTGAAAATCCGCTGGCAATTTCAAAAGGACGATTTTACCGAATGGGATTACCGCATTGGCGAAACCTTTGGTGACGTCAAAATGAAATGGAAAGGCAAACCCGACGAGTGGGAATTGCGGGGCAACAACAAAATTATTAGCGCCCGGACAGTGTGGAACGGCGACTTCAGGGAGTGGCGCATTACCAACAATTCCGTTTTCCTTACCCTAAAAACCAAGTGGGGCAACCAATGGGACGAGTGGCAATTGAGGGACGACCAGCACGGCCAATTCACCATGTACACCAGCTATGAGGCCGACCCACGGGATTGGGTTATCATTGACGAACTGGGCGAGGATATTTCTTTTGAAATGAAAATGATGATGATGTTCATCGTGGTGCTCAACAGTTCGCCGAAGCAGTGACACGGTAAGGCATAAACCCTTGACTATCAACTTAATTTCACAAATTCCAATTTTACCATTAAGCTCCCGCCATGCAAGAATTGACCCAGGCCCAGGCCAATGATTTTTTTGAAAACCATCTCGAAAAACTGATACGGCAATTGAAACCCGACCACCTGCCGCTGTGGGGGCAAATGACACCGCAACACGCTGTGGAACACCTCAATTGGATTTGGGCCGCTTCAAATGGCAAGGAGGATTTCCCAGTGAAAACGCCGGAGGATCAATTGCCCCGTTTCCGCCGCTTTTTGTTTATCAATATGGCAATAGATCCCGGCGTTAAATCGCCCTTAATGGATCCTTCCACATTGCCGCCATTGAAGTTTCCCGACTTTGAAACCGCTGTTGAAAGTTTTTTCCAGGAATGGGAAGCCTTCGAGGAATTTTGGAAAAACAATCCAGGTGCAATCCTTAACAATGCCGTTTTCGGGCCGCTGACAAGAGACGAGTGGCGACTATTTCACTTTAAGCATATTGTGCATCACTTGGCACAATTTGGCCTTACTAAGGTGGAAGCCCATGGGCTGGTGCATCGGCAAAAGGGATAAGCTCCTTCTTATATTTTTATGAAAAAAGTATGCTGGCTTATTACTTTTTCTTTTGGTTTCAACTGCATGTTCGGCCAACCAGTTCCTATTTGCGACTCGCCATCCAATGGTTCCCAATGGACTTGCCTCGGCCCCTTCTCGCCCCCGCCCCTTGGCCCCAAGGTCCGCCCCTCCAATACTGGCACGGGTGCCCAAATGCAAGTTAAATTTCCTGACCCCAAGCTCCCCAACCCAAAAGAATTGTACGCCTGCACCCCAACCAGCGGCCTATTCCGAACCCGCAACGTGCTGGACTCCATGCCCATTTGGGAAAATATCACCGACAGTACCAGATTGCCTATCCTGGGCGTGCGGGATTTTGAGTTTGTACCAGGAAACCCCGATATAATTTATGTAGGATCAGGTGTGCGCTATCCCTTGGAGTTTAGGCGCAGCTATGGGATGGGCATCGTAAAAACAACCGACGGAGGCTGGACCTGGAAAATGACGGGGCTGAGGTTTGAACAACGGAACTACAATTCTATTCCCTGCCTTGATATTTTGATACACCCCACTGGCCACGACACTATTTTCGCTATATGCGAAATGGATTTGTACAAATCCGTGGATGCAGGCGATAGTTTTACCCTCATAAAAAAACAGGTACACCCCAATGTCTTCAACTGGGGCTACACTTTCCGTGATTTGGTGTTCCAACCAGGAAACCCAAGCGTGCTTTACCTTAGCTCCGATGCCAACTATTTTTACCGCTCCAAAGACGGCGGAGAAACTTGGGATGAAACCAACGTTCAGGATTGGGGCGTAAACGAAGAAGTGGGCAGAATGGACATTGCAGTTTCAAACAAAAACCCCAATCTTATCTACCTGGGCTGCGTGACAAAAACAAGAACGGAGTGTGTGCTGCGTTCCCTGGACGGTGGCGATACCTGGCGGCTTATTTTCAATAAAAAACTGAATACCAGCTACGAGAAACACGCCTTCGAAATTTCGCCCAACGACGACCATGTCTTGTACCTGGGCGGCTACTACGTCAACAAAATAACCGTGCAAGACAGCATGGCCTATTCAGCCACCATTGGAGGCGGCGAAATGCACCTCGACCACCGTGGCCTGACCATCGTGGACGACGGGCAGGGGCACGATATTATTTATTCAGCCAATGACGGCGGGCTTTATTTAGGTGTTGAAAAAGATAAAAAATGGCAGTGGAAGGACGTGTCCGGATACGGTTTCAACAACATGCAATTTTACGGCATCGGGCTGGCAGAGGATTTTTCGAGCGTACCCGGCGGCACGCAGGACTTGGGGATCATGGTCATTTATAAAGATGGAAAAAACCTAAAACCTGCTGTGGGGGGCGACGGAACCGATTGCGCAGTGGACAAGTACGACCCCAATTTCGTCTATGGCATCACTTGGGCGCTCCACCCGCCACAGATTATCCGCTCTACCGATGGCGGAGTGAACTGGGGCGGTTCGTTTAGCAAAGGCATAAATGGGACGGGTGACCCTTATTATTACCAATTGGCTGCCCATGAAAACGGCTTTACCTATGCTGGTGTACAAGATGTGTTCAGGCTGCCCAACAAGGGCGAAGAATGGACACAACTCGGCGACATCGAACTCCGGACGGATTTGCCTTTTACCATCACGGCCATGTGCGTGGCCCCTTCCGACGCCAATATTATCTTTGCCTACGGCGACCAAGTGTATAAAACGGAGAATGGAATGGCGGCGGGCGAAGCTGTTAGGTGGAAAGCTTTGGGCAAAAACATTGGCCGTGCCGCCGATCCCGACAACGGCGGCCACCCCATCCTGGCCGTGGAAGTGGACGCCGCCAACCCAGACAAAGTTTGGATCAGTTTCAACTCCAACCGATCAGAATTTAAGGTCTATTTTTCGGACAATGGTGGCGAGACTTGGCAAAACGTAAGCCTGGGGCTGCCCCCTTTCCCCGTTACCTCGCTTGCATTCCAGGCAGGCACTGAAGATGCCCTTTATGCCGGGACGGACGTGGGCGTTTTTTACAACCCACGTGCCTCCGACCCCAATTCCGAGTGGCTTTGTTTCAACAGCGGCCTGCCCGTTTGCATCGTGGCCGATCTGGAAATGAACTACTGCGAGGGAAAAATAGTGGCCGCTACTTTTGGGCGGAGCATTTGGGAGTCGCCATTTGCCGGCCCTTCTGTTTTTAAAACCATTGAAATCACTAAAGATACCACTTGGGATTTCGCCATCCTCCGCTCGGATGTGCTGGTGAAAAAAGGGGCAGCATTGACCCTGAAAGGCGAGATAAGGGCTATGCCCGGCATAAAAATCAAGGTGGAAGAAAAGGCCAAACTCGTGTTGGATGCTGCGCACTTAAAGGATCTTTGCGGCGAAGCTTGGGGCGGCGTTGAACTGCAAGAAGGCGGCAAAGGTTTTTTTAGCTTTATTTTTGGCAAAAAACCGGGCTTGGTCGAGCAAAAAAATGGCGCTGTTGTTGAAAATGCCATCCTGGCCCTGCCGAACAAATAATGCTTATTGGCACATTCTGATTCAAAAAAATACAAACCCGATGATGAAATTTAAACTCTTGTTTTTCTTTTTGGCAATATCTGCGCTGGCACAGGCGCAGTATTCCTATATCAGCGACCGCCGCTTTTTTGCGCCCGACGATTTGGTTGGCTATGATTTCAAGCCAGCCATAAAAGAAGTACCCAATGAGGATAAAGAGGAACTGGATCCGGGCGAATATTCCTTCGGTATTTCTTTCAACAACCTTTATGTAAAAGGGCAGGGCATCGAGGGCGTTTACAACATCAACAACATCCACCCTGAAGAATACGGATTCAAACTCCTATTGATGAACGCAAGGGACGCTCGCCTGCAAGGCCACCTGAAAGTGATTTTGAACAAATACAGCATGGTGGAGGCACTCATTTTCAAGCGCTCGCCCAACGAAAAGGAGATCATTTTTTATCAATCGGCCATACCGGGCAAGGTAAACGATGAGGAAAAAACCTATTTCACCGACCGGGGCGAAATGGTGATTGAAAACACGGATTCACTTTGGGGAAAAACTTTTTACCCCTTCCTGCGCATACACAAGGACGCCAAAGTGCAAGAGCGCTTGAAAATGAAGGACAGTACCAGCATTACCTTTGTTGAGACTATTACAATAGTGGATAAAGACGCCAAAAAGAAAAATAAAGCAAAGGATGAAGTGGCGGCGGATTCGTTACAGGTTTCAGCAGCAGCTACCGAGACCGTTGATACCAGCATCATGGAGGCCCCGGAAAGAAAGGTGAAAATCACAAAAGAATATTTTGTAGTGGTGCGATCCATCCTTCAATACAAGGATGGCTTGCAGGAAGACACAAGTGAAAAATACCCCATAAAAAAAATCAGTGAAAAGGAAGATGAATCCGCAGGCCTGCAAGAGGAAAAATACAAATGGGAGTTTTTGACCGACAACAAGACGAAAATTGTCATGTATCTCAACGGCGACCATAGCGTAAGCACCTTTGAACTGGGCGAAAAAAACTACCTCATGCGGGGTTTTTAAGCGTCATCGCCGCTGGTTTTTCCCATTTGTATCAAACCCATATTTATCCATCAAATAGACTAGGCTCGCCATAGCCGCCGTGCCAAGTTCCAGTTCCCGTTTGTTCACCGTTTCAAATACATCGGCAGCCGTATGGTGGTAGTCGAAGTAGCGCTGCGAATCGGGCTCATAACCGATGAGCAGGGTTTGCTGGCTTTTCAAAGGTGAAATATCGGCCCCGCCCCCGCCTTTTTTGATGCGCAGGCCATAAGGTTCCAACAGGCTGTGCCAGGGCTGCATGGCTGGGAATTTGGCAGCAAAAACAGCATCCTCGGCATCTACTGTAAATCCCCTCGGCGTGAAACCGCCCCGATCGCTCTCAATGGCCGCCAAGTGAAATTCGCCCTTGCGCTTGGCCTCTTCGCCATAAGTTTTCCCGCCCATGAGGCCATTTTCTTCGTTCATAAACAGAACGCAGCGGATAGTGCGCTTGGGTTGGTAGCCCATCCTTTTGAACACCTGCAAGACGTCCATTGACTGTACACAACCTGCACCGTCGTCGTGGGCACCTTCGCCTACATCCCAAGAGTCGAGATGGCCGCCCACCACGATAATTTCGTCAGGCTTTTCCGAACCCTTTATTTCGCCTATCACGCTGTAAGAAAGTTTATCATCAAACTGTTGGCAAAAAGTGCGCATGAATACCCGAACCTCACCTTGCCGGAGCAGGCTGCCCATCAGTTCGGCATCGTTGGTGCTGATGGCCACGGCGGGTATTTTTTCAATGCCTTCCTTATACGCAAGGCCTCCCGTATGCGGCACGTCGTCCAAGCCGGAGGCCATCGAACGGACGAGTACGCCAATGGCTCCGTATTTGGCAGCCTCCGAAGCGCCATAAGCCCGCTGGTCAACAGCGCCACCATAGGCTTCAAAAGTGTTGATTTTAGTAGGATCGAATGGGCGATTGAAAAACACAATCTTGTCTTTTAACTTTGAGCTTCCCATTTTTTCCAGCTCCTCGAAATTTTTTACCTCCACCACTTTGGCTGAAATGCCCTCTTTCCCCGTGCCGACGGAATTGCCCAGTGCAAGTGCTTTTAATTCAACCGTGCCCATTGCAGACTGGGAAATGCGCACGGTTTCCAAAGCACCCCTTGTCCAATGTGGCACCATGCAAGGCTGTAGCCAAACCGTATCCAGCCCTAATGTATCAAGCATTTGGCGGGTAAACTCAACGGCCGCGGCTGCTTGTGGAGAACCTGCCAGGCGTGGCCCGATTTCTTTGGTCAAATGGCGCAGCCAATCATAGCAGCGGCCTTCCGTTAGCGACACATCGTGGATTTTTTTGATGAAAAAAGCGTCTTCATCAACCCTTTCCAATTGGCAAAAAGCACTAAAAGTTGATAGTACACTAAGAAAAACAACAACGAGCAGTGCTTTCTTAAAAAAGTTTTTTTTCTGTATTTGAAAAATATCCTTCATTGCTTGCATGATTTTCAAAAAAAATAGTCTTCTATTGAAGCAGTAAAAAATACGTGCTTTTAAAAACAAATTTTTCAATTGATACCATTTAAAAAATTTTGTTCTAAAAATTTACAAATACTGCCTAATAAACATTTCAGATTTTACAAGTCCTGCAAAAAATTTAAAGGTTGGGTGGCAAAAAAATGAAAATTTTCTTGGGAATCATTTAAAAAACATTTTTACCTTTGTCATGTCAAACTAAAGGTAGTTTTTACACCAAGCGATATACCTCCTTCAAATTTTTATTTGGAGGCCACAATAAAGAGAAATAATTTGGTTTTATTTGGTTAGGGCTGAGGTAGTGCTAAAAGCGCTGCCTCTTTTTTTTTGCCTGTTTTTCAAATATTTTGAAGGCAAATCAGGAATGATTTGGCAAAAATCAAAAAAAGTTCCGCCAGAAGCGTTCCTCAACAATAGTTTTGTCGTCATAACTCTATAAACCCCTCCGCAAAATCTTATTTTTCCTATTTTCGTGGACAAAATGTGCCTGTTACCTTCAGTAACAAGCTATTAATCAATGGCTTGCAACCAACTTGATTTATGTCGGCCCAATTGCTGGCATTACAAGAAGGGACGCCGTATTTTAGGTACACTACTTTTTTTTGAATGGTCACTGACAGCCAAGCAAAAGAACAGGACATAATACTAATACGGAAATACCTGGAGTCAAAAGACCCCCAGCATTTCTCGTTGCTGTACCGACGGTATTCCGGCAAGGTGTACGCCAAATGTATTTCCCTACTGAAAGAGGAACATCTGGCAAGGGATGCCATGCAGGACATTTTCCTGAAAATATTTATGAACCTCGGACAGTTTGCCGAGCATGCAAAGTTTTCAACTTGGGTTTATTCCATCACTTATAATTATTGTATTGACATACTTAGGCGGAAGAAAAAAATGGGCAACCTCTTCAACGACGACATGGAAAAACTGCCGGACATTGAAGAGGAAGTACACGATGAAGCCCTGTTGACGATGGAGGCCAACCGACTAAGGGAAGTTCTTGAACAAATTCCGATAGATGACAAAGCTATTTTATTGATGAAATATCAGGACGATTTGCAGATCAAGGAAATCGCCGCCATTTTGGACAAAACGGAGAGCGCAGTTAAAATGAAAATCAAACGGGCCAAGCACAAGGCCCAACTGGTGTACAAAAAAATGTACCCGGAGATTTAAAGCATTGGATTATGAACACTGCCAATAGTTTCAAACAACTGCTGGAAGAAGACGAGATGCTGTTCCCGGTGCCGCCGGAGATAGAGCAAAACGTCTTTGGCAGCCTACAAATACTCTCCATTTTGGGGCAGGCCATGGAATTGTACATCCCAAAGGTTTTTGAGATGTTCATCCTCACCTTGGGAGGCACGATCCAGGAATTGGATCAAGTCGCCAAAGAGGAACTGCCTTCGGGTGACCCCAGCATGGATGCCGACGAAGCAGCTCCGGGCATCGGTGGCAGCGGCAATGATGGAGAGCAATTGCCCTGACCGCTTAGGGCATCAATAGAAGTAATTTTTTTTGTATAAAATATTGGTTTATAAAAGATTATTAGAAAATTTAGTTTTTTTCAACCAAAACATCACATGGAAATCTTAGACATCGTTAAACAAGTCCTTGCCAAATTCGCTTCTGCCCTTCCCAATATCGTTGGCGCTTTTGTCATCCTTATCATTGGTTTTATCATTTCAAAAATCGTTGGAAAGGCCCTGGAAAAAGTTTTTGCCACCATCAATGTTGATAAGCTGGGCGAAAAAATCAACCAGACAGAATTCGCCCAAAAGTCCAACCTGAAAATCAAGCTCAGTGTGTTCCTGGCCAAATTGGTTTATTACGTGTTGATGCTAATCTTTATCATGGCCGCCACGGATGTGCTGGGCATGCCTATCGTATCGCAAATGGTGAGCGATTTGATAGCCTACCTGCCACGTTTGCTGTCCGCCCTGGTTCTTTTTGTATTGGGCATTTATTTGGCTGAATTCGTGAAAAATATCGTGCTGGCCACTTGCAATGCCCTTGGCATTCCCTCCGCAAAAGTCATTGCCAATTTTGTTTTTTACCTGATTTTTCTCACCCTCACCATCAGCGCCCTGGCACAGGCCAGCATCGAAACTTCCCTCATTACTTCCAACCTGACCGTCATCCTGGGCGGAGTCTTATTGGCTTTTGCCATTGGCTACGGCTTTGCTTCCAAAGACACGATGGCCAATTTCCTGGCCTCATTTTACAGCAAAAACAAGGTGAAAATTGGCGATTACATCGCCATTGACGGCAGCACGGGCAGGGTCATCGCCATAGACAGCACTTCGCTCACCTTGCAAGGCGACGGAAAAATAATTGTGATACCTTTAAAGAAATTGACGTCAGAGAAGGTGGAAATTTTTTCCAACGAAAGGCAGCTTAAGTAAGCGGCATTTTTGGAAATCAATCCCAGTATTATCTTTACGGCCACAAGTCCACGGAAGGGTAGATCGAGCCTTACGGCTTTGCCTTTCATGGCCATATATTTCTTTTGTTTAACGTCGAAAAAATTACAAAATGAACAAAAACATTACCCTCTTTTTTCTCCTCTCCCTTCTATTTTGCCTTCCATTGTATGCACAGACAGTAGAAGAAATGCAAGTTCAAAAAGCCCAAAAAGAACAGGAGCTTTCAACGCTTGAGCCACAATTGAAAGACCTGAGCGGGCAAGTGGAAGCCCTCAAGGCAGACATCGCCGGCCTGACCGACAAGCTCACCCCCTATCCCCGCTGGGATGTGGGCGCATTGGGAAACGTAGGGTTGAATTTTGCCCAGTTTAATGATTGGTTTTCCAAATCAAGTGCAAACACAACTGCTTTTACAATCGGGCTTACGTCCAATGCCTTCGCCAACCTTCAGCAGAAAAAATATTTCTGGCGCAATGGGGCCAATTTAACCTTGGGCTGGCTGAGGTTTGACAATAAAGACGACGATGTAAAGAGCGATACGTTTTCGGTCACTGCCGACGCCTTCAACGTTGTTTCTCTGTTTGGTTACAAATTGAACGAAAAACTGGCCCTTTCAACACTTGGCGAGTACAGGACGTCAATTTTGGATAGCAAATTCAACAATCCTGGCTACCTGGACATCGGAGTTGGGGCAACCTGGACGCCGATTACCGACTTGGTAGTTGTATTTCACCCATTGAACTACAACTTCGTATTTGCTGATTCTGAATTCGATTATGAATCTTCGTTGGGCTGTAAAGTGGTGGCAGATTATACAAGGGCCATTGCGAAAGGCATTTCCTGGAAATCCAACTTGTCGGCATTTTTGAGCTACAAAAACATTGACTTTTCCAACTGGACCTGGGTCAACAGCTTTAGCACTGCCGTCAAAGGCATCGGCATTGGTGTGGACATTGGCCTTCGTGGCAACAAACAAGAGGCTTTCAACTTTGCCGCTAGCGCTGCCGATCCTTATACAGGCAACCTGGAAGATTTTGATGACAATAAAATCCAGACCTATTTTCTGATTGGCTTGTCGTATGCATTTGCCACGAAAAAATAGTAGCTGGACATTTTCCGATAAGCACTTTTGTTAAAATCCCCTTGAGTAAATACTACCTGAAACACTATTTTGAAAAAGCCTGCCTTCTGTCGAAGGTGGGCTTTTCTATTTACTTTTGACGCTCCTAACCAATCAATCATTTTATGTTTAAAATCGGCATCATCGGCAGCGGCTCTATGGGCAGCGGCATTGCACAGGTCGCCGCCACAGCAGGGCATGAAACTCTGATTTATGACAGCAACCCCGCCGCTTTGGAAAAAGCAAAAACCAGCCTGCTGAATACCCTCAACAAGCTCGCAGCCAAAGGCAAAATAGACGACCGCTCGGCCAAGGCCATTTTCGGAAGGGTTTATTTTGTGGATAATTTGTCGGCCTTCGCCGAATGCGGCCTCGTCGTCGAGGCCATTGTCGAGGATTTGAACATCAAAAAATCGGTTTTTTCCGAACTCGAAAGCATCGTAAATAATAGCTGTATCCTCGCCACCAATACTTCTTCCCTTTCAGTAACGGCCATTGCCGCCGCCTGCCAAAATCCTGGCCGGGTCATCGGTGTTCATTTTTTCAACCCCGCCCCACTGATGAAATTGGTGGAGATAATCCCCGCTATCCAAACCCAAGTTGAAATAACAAATCAGTCCAGAAAACTGATTGAAAGTTGGGGAAAACTGGCCGTTTTGGCCAAGGACACTCCTGGTTTCATCGTGAACCGGGTAGCAAGGCCATTTTATGGTGAAGCGCTACGGATTTTGGAAGAAGGCTTGGCAGATATTGCTACCATTGATTGGGCGATGACAGAATTGGGCGGCTTCCGCATGGGGCCATTTACGCTGATGGATTTTATTGGAAACGACGTCAACTACACCGTGACGGAAACAGTGTTCAGATCTTTTTACTACGATCCCCGCTATAAGCCTGCTTTTGCCCAAAAAAGATTGTCGGAAGCTGGTTGGCTGGGCAGGAAATCGGGCCGGGGCTATTATGATTATGCTGAAAATGCCGAACAGCCCTTTCCAACCAAAGATCAGGAATTGGGAAATAATATCGTTTGGCGCATCGTCGTCATGCTTATCAACGAGGCTGCCGATGCGCTTTATCTCAACATTGCCTCCCGTGACGACATTGACACCGCCATGACCACCGGAGTCAATTACCCAAAGGGCCTCTTGCGCTGGGCCGATGAAAAGGGCATCCAGCATTGCGTGGACACAATGGATCGCCTTCATGCCGAGTACCTGGAAGACCGCTACCGCTGTAGCCCTTTGCTGCGCAAAATGGCCAGGGAAGGAAAAACCTTTTATTGAAAACAAGCCTTCTTGCTTCGACGTGCTAACTAAAATGACCCAATGACAAATGACCAATTGACCTAATGACATTTAAAATGACCAAAAAAGAACTCGCCACTAAAGTGGTGGACAAAATGTACTTCAACGACCCGTTCAGCCTTTGGCTTGGCATCGAACGGGTGGAAGATGATGCGGGGTGTTCTGTTCTCAAAATGACCGTCCGCAAAGAAATGCTCAACGGATTCGGCATTGCCCACGGCGGCATTACTTTTTCCTTAGCCGACAGCGCCCTCGCCTTTGCCTCCAACTCTCATGGTCGCCAGGCTGTTTCCATCGAAACTTCTATTTCCCATACCGAAAAAGTGAAAGAGGGCGATGTGCTGACCGCCATTGCCGAAGAGGAAAACCTTTCGCACAAAATCGGAAACTATCGGGTGATGGTGAAGAACCAAGAGGAGAAGGTAGTGGCCTTGTTCAAAGGGATTGTTTACCGGACGAGCAGGGATTGGGAGCTTTGATTTTAAATTTGAAACAAATCAAAAAATAAAATGAAGGACGCTTTTATCATAGACGCCACACGAACCCCCATCGGCAATTTTCAAGGAACGCTTTCCACGGTGCGTGCCGACGATCTGGCCGCACACGTTATTAAAGCATTGGTAGAAAAATACCCCAATATTCCCAAAGATGCCTACGAGGATGTCTATTTGGGATGCGCCAACCAAGCGGGCGAAGACAACCGCAACGTGGCACGCATGGCCCTTTTGTTGGCCGGGCTGCCTTGGAGCGTACCGGGCGAAACGGTGAACCGCCTTTGCTCGTCGGGCATGGCTGCGGTCATACATGCCAGCCGTGTCATACAGACTGGCAACGGGGATTTGCTCATAGCCGGCGGTGTTGAACAAATGACACGTGGCCCTTGGGTGATTTCAAAAGTATCGCAACCATTCGGGCGGGATGCAGAAATGCACGACAGCAGTTTCGGATGGCGCTTTATCAACCCCAGGATGCAGGCGCTCTACGGCACTGACGGCATGGGCAATACAGCCGAAAACTTGGCTGCCTTGCATAAAATAAGCAGGGAGGATCAGGATAAATTTGCCTATTGGTCGCAAATGAAAGCCTCAAAGGCTCAGGCCAGTGGGCGTTTGGCGGAAGAAATAACGCCAGTACCCATTCCACAGCGCAAAGGCGATCCTGTTTTTTTTGAAAATGACGAATTCATCAAGCCCAGCTCGACTTGGGAGGTGTTGGCAAAGCTGCGGCCCGCTTTTAAAAAGGCCGAAGATGGCGGCTCGGTTACTGCCGGCAATTCCTCCGGCCTGAACGACGGGGCAGCTGCGATGCTGATTGCTTCTGAACATGCCATCAATCAATACAATTTAAAACCCCTTGCCCGAATCGTAGCGACGGGAGTGGCAGGCGTGGAGCCAAGAATAATGGGCATTGGGCCAGTACCAGCCAGCGAAAAAGCCCTGCAAAGGGCCGGACTGAAACTGGCCGACATAGATATCATCGAACTGAACGAAGCCTTCGCTGCACAAGCGCTCGCATGCACCCGAACCTGGGGCATCGCCGACGATGATCCACGGCTGAATCCGAATGGCGGTGCCATTGCCATTGGCCATCCGCTTGGTATGTCGGGCACCAGGATTTTGCATACAGCAGCCCTGGAATTACACAAACAACAAAAGCGTTTTGCGCTGGTCACCATGTGCATCGGGGTGGGACAAGGGTATGCAACGATTTTGGAGCGGGTTTGAAAAATTATAGACCTATTTGGACAAAAAATTGTTTCTTTATCAAAAATTTCATCACCAAAATATTCACCATTATGGCAAGAAGAAACATGTTCTCCTCCTCCCACAACCCTTTTATGAAAGAGGAGGCTTACCGCAAGAGCTCCAGCGAAGTACTGGATGCTGGTCTGATTGAAAGGGGCGAACGCATGACCGTACAGGGCGCCATCAACAAATCCTTTATCCTGTTTGGCATCATGCTGATCACCACGGCTGTCAGTTTTGCTTTCCCAAGCCCGCTCTTTATGTGGGGTGGCGCCATAGGAGGTTTGGTCGTTGTGTTGATAGCAAGTTTTAAAACACACCTGTCTGCATCGCTTGCGCCTATTTATGCTTTGCTGGAAGGGCTTTTTGTTGGCTCCATCACAGCCATATATGCTGCGGGTTTTGGCGGGGGCATCATATTCCATGCAGTCACATTGACTTTTGCCCTGCTGTTTGCGATGTTGTTTATTTATAAAACAGGCATCATCAAAGTGACCAACAAGTTCAGGACGGGCATCATCATGGCCACTGGCGCTATTTGCCTCGTTTATTTGCTGAACATTATACTGGGTTTGTTTGGTGTCAACATGCCTTTTCTTCATGAAGGCGGCATGATCGGCATCGGCATCAGCTTGGTCATCATTGGCATTGCCTCACTTAATCTCCTGCTTGATTTTGATAACTTTGAAAAAGGCGAACAATATGGCGCACCTTCCTACATGGAGTGGTTTTCCGCTATGGGGCTTTTAATAACCCTGGTGTGGCTTTATATCGAAGTACTGCGTTTGCTGTCCATTCTCAACCGGGATTGATTAATAAGTTACCCAATAAAAAAAGCCCGTTACGACAAAATCGTAACGGGCTTTTTTATTGTAAACTTTTCATTATCAGGCTCTTGCCCCAATTACGTTTCTAAAAGTCATGATTTTTGAACGCCAATAGGAGGATTCTTTTACGCGGTCAATGATGACGCCCTGGCTGGAAGTGGAATGTATGACGGTCAAATCGCCGTTGTCGTTTTCCAAAACAATGGCTACATGAAACACCCGGCCACCTTTGCTGCGGCGAAAAAACACCAAGTCGCCTGGCTGTGCCTCCATCCTGGAAATTTTTTCGCCCTGGCTTTCCTGTGAGGCTGAAGAAGCGTTCATGTCTATATCAAAGTTCTTCATCACGTAATGGACGAAGCCAGAACAATCAAAACTTTTGGGGCCCTTACTGGCCGAACGATACCTCGAACCCACATATTCCTGCGCAAAATCCACCACACCGTTCCTTACTTTTATTTCTTTTTTGCTAGAAACCTTGGCTTCTGCCAGGGGGCCATTGTCGGTAGCCTGGGTAAAAGCAGAACAGGATACCATGCCCACAAAGACTGCGCAGGACAACATGCCCTGCAAAAAGCATTTTTTTAACATAACCCGGTTTTTAATTGATTTCCCTAAATCGTTCGTGGGACGGATGAACCTAATGTGCGAGGCTTTGAGGAGAAGGTTTTGAGGAAGAATGAAAAACGATTGGGCAAATAAAAGGATTGTCTTTTAAATCGTGAAATTTGTTAATGCTTTTCTAAAATAAAATTTTGAAATCGTCCCTATCGGCCAGGAATTGGAGTTTTTCCCTATAGGCCCTTAGCTTATCCAACGACAACGAAACCGTAAAAACGCCTTCAATTTGGGCTGCTTGATAAAGCAGGTTTCCAGAAAAATCAACGATAGCAGTATCGCCATTGTAAACATAGCCCAAGCCATCTTCACCGACCCTATTTACGCCTGCTACATAAGCTTGGTTTTCAATGGCCCTGGCCAACAAAAGCTGCCGCCAATGATGGCCCCTGGTCTCGGGCCAGTTGGCCATGAAAATGAGCAGGTCATAATTTTCGGCATTCCTGCACCAAACCGGGAAGCGTAGGTCGTAACAAATCAAGGGGCATATTTTCCAGCCTTTCCATTCTACGATCAGCTTTTCGGAGCCGGCCGAATAATGCTGGTGCTCGCCCGCTAGTGTAAACAGGTGCCGTTTGTCATAAATCCCGAAATGGCCATCTGGTTGCATCCAGATCAATCGGTTGTAATATTTTCCGGCGTCCTGTATGGCCAAACTGCCCGTAACGACAGCATTTAGGCTGCTGGCCATCTCCCGCATCCATTTTAGCGATGGCCCATCCATAGTTTCAGCGATGGCTTCAGCATTCATGCTAAAACCACTGGTGAACATTTCAGGCAAAATGACAAGGTCGGTCTTGTCGGCCAAGCCGCCGAGTTTTTGGGAGAACATATCCAAGTTGGCCGCTGCATTTTCCCAATGCAAAATGGATTGTACGGTGGTGATGCGGAGTGATTTTTCCATAAAAACAAACAGGGCATAAAGATGTAAACCTTTATGCCCTGGCCTATTTTATTGGGCAACAAATCGCCCAGATTATTATTCAGCTGCTTCTTCTTCGACTGCTGGCGCTGCTTCTTCTTCGGCACCTGCATCGGCCTTCAAGCCCCTCGGCACTATCACTGTAGCGATGGGCAGGGCACCCGGATTGATAATTTCCACCCCTTTTATGGGGGCGATATCCTTTACCCGAATGGACTGGCCCAATCTCAAGTTTGAAATATCGGCTATAACCTTATCCACCAGGTTTTCGGATTTGGTCTTGATGCTGACCGTCCTTACTTTTTGGACGAATTTGCCACCGTTGCGCACACCGGGGGAAGTGCCCTCAAAAATGATGGGCAGGTTCACCTTTATAGTTCGGCCTTCTTCCAGCATGAGGAAATCAATATGCCGGATAGAATCCTTCACGGGATGGAACTGGATTTCCTTTATAATGCAATTGTAGGCTTTGCCATCCACTTTTACTTCTGCTACTTTGAATTCAGGCGTATAGATAAGATCACGCACTTCTCTGGTAGTAGTAGTAAAATGAACTGGCTCTTGGTTGCCGCCGTACAGCACACAAGGTATCAATTCATCTACAAAAACAGCTTTTGTAGCTTTTTTGCCTACATCCGCCCTGGGCGTCCCATTGACTGTTACCGTTATCATGATAGTTGAGTTTCTTATTTTCAACCGCAAAACCTGGTGTGATTACTTTTTCAATTCAAACCCGGCCTTGCCAAATTTTTATTTGTTGATATTTTTTGAAAAAGGCGGGCAAAGATAGCCTTTTATTAAAGATCAGGAAGCCCCGGCATTTCATTTTTCAGTATTTTTAAAAAAAACTCAAAAAAAACACTGGCTTTAGCCAAAAACTTCGCTGGGTTTTGCTTGGACGTTTGGGCAAAATAGCTTTACCTTTGCGCTCCCTTTAAAAAAACCATAGTTTTGGTAATTGTAAAATGACGATAAATGAAAAGGACTTATCAACCTTCCAAGCGTAAAAGAGTGAACAAACATGGCTTTCGTGAGCGCATGAGCACCAAAAATGGCCGCAGGGTATTGTCACGCCGCCGTGCCAAAGGCCGTTGGAACCTTACGGTTTCCGACGATAAACACGTCAAGTAAGCTGAGCAATAAAAATATTCGTTGCCAAAATTTTGGCAACTGGCAGAACCTCCTGTTATCAAAGCCGATGACAGGAGGTTTTTGTGTTTTAAAATGCCTTTAGCTTGGCTTAATTTTCCGAATGGCTTCCCAGACCAAATCCTGCTCGAACCCGCGCCGCAGGGCATACTGCGCCAGTTTGCTGTTCCGTTCAAATTCGCTTTCCCCGTTTAGGAGTGCTGCCTTTTTCGCCAAAAAATCTTCTAAGGTTTTTGCGTAATCCCCTTCGTCAATTTCTTCCAATGCCTTTCGGATGCAGTAGTCGGAAATGTCCCGCATTTTCAGTTCCCGTGTAATTCGGCTGCGTCCCCATTGCTTGATCCGGAATTTACCACGGGCGAAGGCACGGGCATAGCGCTCTTCGTTCAAAAATTTCTCCTCAATAAGCTGGGATATGATTTCTTCCAGGTTGTGGCCATAAATGCCCAATTCGAGGAGTTTGGAGCGCACCTCCTTATGGCAGCGCTCCTGATAGGCGCAGTATCGTTGCAGCTTGATGAGGGCATCTGCTTTTGAAGTGTATTTTTTGGGAGGTTTATTAAAATCCACGGTAGGGTAAAGGTTTTTGAATCAATAAAGGCACTCCAGGCCATGAAAGTTTTTCAGTGAAATGACTTCCCAGTTCTTCAAAACCGCTAAGATGTCCTTTTCCTGCTGGGCTGCCAAGGCCACCAGAAAGGAATCCCGCTCCACCTGATCAAAAATGGTGAAATCAAAATACTCCGTCACCTTGGGGTGCAGGCCTGGGCCAAGGAACCTACTCGCATTCGACCAGTTGTCGAAACCCAGCGCCGCCTCTTGGCACAAATTGGAAAGAGTGTGGACATCCTGCATTGAATCGGTGTCGAGCAAAACGGCATAAGTCCGCCAAGTGGATTGCTTTAGCAGTTCCAGTTCATTATAAACAGGCAGCCTTTTTCCCAATTGGAAAAAATGGCTTTCCGCCTTGCTGTCCAACAAAATCAAGTCTTTAAAGCGCCTACCGGAAGATGGTTGCGGGATGCTTTCAATGCTTGCCCGGACGGGGTCAATACGGCGGGCTTCCACTATTTCCGGACGGGAATTTGGGTTTAGGCAGATGGGCACCAAACCCAAGTCAAGGTGAAGTGCTTCGTCCGATTTTTTAAACTCGTAGCCCAATTGGTTCCAGGCCAGCCGGGCGGTTTCCCATTCGGCCAGGGCGGTGGCTGCAATGGCCAGCGTTTCCCATACTTTTTCGTCGAAAGGGTTGATGTCAACCGACCTTAAGCTGTAATGGTAGGCGGGCTTCCACTCCTTTCTCAGTTTGTACACCCAACTCAAGTAGGCAAATGGCGCCGACCAATCAGGTGCCAATCTGGCCAGCCGCTTGCAGAGTTTTACCGCATTATAAACATCGCCACGGCGGTCGTACTCTACCACCTGGCGGTAGAGCTGTTCTGCCTTGAATGTTTGTTCTTGCTGGCGATCCATTTGAAAAAAGATGGTTGAATATTTTCCAAAAATAAAAAGATGGCTTTGAAAACGCAATTCATGTTCAGGAAACCCTGCGCCCTTTCCACTGGTATTTTTTTACCACGTTTCCCAAAATGCCCACCAATACAATATATATAATGTGCAAAAATTGGGAAGAGAGATAGCTTTTCATCAAATCCGGCCTTCCAAAGTAGCGGGCCATTTTTCCCAAAAAAACGTAATCCACCCATGTTTTGATAAAAAACAGGATGGCAAAAAGCAAGATCGCCTCCCAGCCCCAGCATAGAGCAAGTGCCAAATTGGCTACTATAAAAAGGCAAAAAAAGAACACCGCTGCTAAAATCAGCGTCACCTGCCATTCACTGTAACTTGTTGATTTTGAGGCCCAACGGATACGCTGGGAAATGAACGAAGGCCAATCGGGCATGGCCTTGGTCAAAACGGTGGCTTCCTTGTTTTTCAAGAAAGCAATGCTGCCGGGGTAGCGCTTGGCGATTTTTTGCATCAAAAACATATCATCGCCACTGGCCAAGCGGTCAATGTTTTCAAAACCATTGACTTCCTGAAAAATAGCTTTTGGATAGGCGAGGTTGGCCCCGTTGCACATATTCATCCAGCCAAGTTGGATGCCAGCGCCAGTGATGCACATCATGCCCAGAAAGTCGAGCGATTGGAAGCGTTCGAGCAGGTTTTTCTCCTGGTGAAAATTGACAGGAGCGGCAATAAACCTCGGCTGTTTTTTCTCATAAAATGAAGCCAGCAACATCAACCAGTCTTTTGGTAAAATGCAGTCGGCATCCGTCGTGGCGACAAGTTCTCCCTTGGCCAGCTCAATACCAGTTGCTATTGCTTGTTTTTTGCCTTTTTTAGAAAAATCAGGCAGGCGGACAATCTTGAAATGCGGGAATTTTTGGGCAAAACTTTGCGCCAAATCAAACGTCATATCCGTGGAATGGTCGTCCACGACAATGACTTCAAACAAATGGTCAGGATAATTTTGATTAGAAATGGAGCGGAGGCATGGCAGGATGTTTTCCGCTTCGTTCCTGGCTGGCACGATAATGCTGATGGCGGTTTTCGGCTGAAAATCAGGGGGGATTTCCCATGATGGCAATTCTTTCCAGCCACGCAGGTATTTTAAAATAATAAATACATAAACACCTGCCAAAGAAAGGGAAAATAAAGCCCAATAAGGGAAAAAGCCAACTAAGCATCCAGCCATCTGAGCATTATTCAATCCTGGTGACAGTTTCCACGCTTTCCAGTTTTTTCAGCGACTTGATGACCAGGTTCAACTGGTCTTTGTTCAGCACCTGTAGGCTGATTTTACCTTCGTAGTAACCTTCATCGCCGCCCTGTATCTGGAAGGAGCGGATGTTCATGCCCAGTTCGGTGGAAATTTTGTGCATCAATTTTTCGATGACCCCCACTCCCACGTCCACGCCTGTAATTTTCAGGTCAGCCACGAAAGTGCTGTCGCCGCTCACCACCCACTCGGCCTTCATGACCCGGTAGCCATATTTGGCCAGCAAATTGGTGGCGTTCGGGCAGTTGGTGCGGTGTATTTTCAGCCCATCGGTAGATGTCAAAAAGGCAAAAATATCGTCTCCCTGCACGGGGTTGCAACAGTTGGCGAGCTTGTAATGGTAAAGCTCGGCTGGTTCGCCGTTGACGAGGATTTTTGTTTTGGGCGAGATTCGGCGGCGTGTAGAGGGTTCTTCTTTCTTTTCCACTTCATGCGGCACCGTTGGCTCGTTCTGTATTTCCAACAGTTTTTGTTCCTTGACCGTGAAGTTTTTGAAGGTGTCAATCAAGTTGATCTCCCCCGCAGCAATCATAAAGTAAAGGTCAATATGCGATTGCAGGTCGAAATATTTCACCAGTGTTTCCACGCCTTGATCGTAATTGACCTTCATGTTGTTGAGCTTCCGCTCCAGCGCCTCTTTGCCCAGCTCGCCTTTTTTGCGGCGCTCTTCCTTCATGGCAGCGCGTATTTTGGAGCGGGCTTTCCCGGTCACTACTATTTTAAGCCAGCTTTCGTTGGGTTTCTGGTTTTTATCGGTGATCACCTCCACCTGATCGCCCATGTTGAGCTTGAAGCCCATCGGTACGATGCGGTTGTTCACCTTGACAGCCTTGCAGCGGTAACCAATGTCGGTGTGTATGTGAAAGGCAAAGTCGAGCGCTGTTGATCCTTTGGGCAGGTTGATCATATCGCCCATTGGCGTCACTACATATATTTCCTCGGAATAAAGGTTGTTTTTAAAATCGCTGATGAATTCGAGCGCATCTGAATTGGGGTTTTCCATCAATTCCCTCACTTGGTCTAGCCATTTTTCATACACATCGGGCTGGTTGCTGATGCCCTTGTATTTCCAATGGGCGGCAAAGCCCCGCTCGGCGATCTCGTCCATGCGTTCGCTGCGGATCTGTACTTCCACATAGCGCCCGCTGGGGCCAATGACGGTGGTGTGCAGAGACTCGTAGGCGTTGGATTTTGGCACGGTTACCCAATCTTTTAGCCTTTCGGGTATGGGCTTGAAAATATCCGTCACGATGGAATAGACCATCCAGCACACTGTTTTTTCCCGTTTGCGCTCCACGTCCACGACGATTCGCACGGCGAAGATGTCGTAGATCTCATCGAAGGAGGTGTTTTTCGATTTGATCTTGTTGTAAATGGAGGACACCGACTTCGCCCTGCCAAAGCAGCGATACGGCACACCGATTTCGTCCAATTGCTGCTGGATGGGTTTCAAAAACTCGTTGATATAGCGCTCCCGTTCGCTTTGCGTGACGTTGAGTTGGTGGGAAATTTCTTCATAAGTTTCTGGTTCTGTGATTTTTAAACATAAATCCTGGAACTCAGAGCGGATATTGTACAAGCCGAGGCGATGGGCCAAGGGAGCGTAGATGTAGCTCGTTTCGGCAGCTATTTTCAACTGTTTGTGGCGGGGCATGGAGCCCAGGGTGCGCATGTTGTGCAAGCGGTCGGCCATTTTTATCAAAACAACCCTTACGTCCATCACCAGGGTACTCAATACTTTCCTGAAATTTTCAGCCTGCGGGCTTTCGTAGGTGGAACTGCCGTCCAATTTGGTTAGTCCGTCAATGATTAGGGCTATTTTTTCACCGAACTCTTCGCGTATATCATCCAGCGTATAGTCTGTATCCTCCACCACATCGTGCAGCAAGGCACACACTGCCGCCGTTGGCCCCAAGCCTACCTCGTCAATGCAAATGCGGGCTACCTCGATGGGGTGCAGGATGTACGGCTCCCCCGATTTGCGGCGCTGCTTGGAATGGGCTTCGGCGGCCAGTTCGAAGGCACGGCGTACCTGTTCCTTGTCCTCGTTGTCCATTTTGTCCTTGAGGGTACGCAACAACTGCCTATAGGCCCGCTGCACGAGCAGGTGATCATCTTCCTTTGTTAATGGTTCGGCTACTGCTGACATAATGGTTCAAATGCAATATGCTGGTTCGTGGGAATTTTCAAATCCCACCAATACAAAACTAATACATTTATTATTCAATAACGCAAGTCAGGTGAAATGCGGCATGCGGGCGCAGCATAGTGCGGTTATCATAAACAACGCAAAGCATTTTTTGATTTGGGCATAAACTCAATTTATGCAAAAGCTGTTTATCTTTGCCCCTCTTTTGCCGGAGGGCGAGATTATTCTTTGATAATCAACCATTTGCGGGTGTGGCGAAACTGGTAGACGCGCTAGACTTAGGATCTAGTGCCGCGAGGCATGGGGGTTCGAGTCCCTCCACCCGCACACTGATGGTTTGGGGTTTATAGTTTATGGTTTGGGGATTATGGTTTGCGGCGTAGTGCCTTAAACCATAAACCCGGAACCACCAACCATAAACCCTTTCCTCCCTTCTTCCTTTCCATTTCATAAAAAGCGAAAACAACCATGCCCAAAGTCGTTAAAGAAGACATTGACAAGCTCAACGCCGTGGTGACGGTGACCATCGAAAAAGGAGACTATCAACCAAAGTTCAAAGAAGAACTGAAGAACATTAGGCACAAAGGCTCCTTCAAAGGTTTCCGCAAAGGAAAGACGCCAGATAGTTTCATCAAAAAAATGTACGGCAAGGGCCTTTTGAGCGACATCGTCACCAAGATGCTGCAAGAAGAGCTCACAACGGTCATGTCCGACGAAACTATCAACTACGTTGGGCAGCCCCTTCCGACTAAAGACCACTCCACCATCAATTTTGATGTGGAAGATATGGAAGACTACGAGTTCAGCTTCGACATCGGCATGGTTTCAAATTTTGAAATAAAAGGCATTGAAGGCTACGCAGCGTACGATTACTATAAAGTAGAAGTGCCAGAAGAAAAAGTGGAGGAGCGCCTCAACTTCCTGCGCAAGCGCCGGGGCGAACGGATTGACGCTGAGGACAATGTACAGGAAGAAGACCTCATCACCTTCAATGCCAGCGAACTGGACGGCGAAAACCTGAAAGAGGACGGTTGGAAAACTACTTTCAGCATCCTCGTGGAAAGGATAGCCGACGAGGACGTGAAAAAGGAACTATTGGGCAAAAAGAAAGGCGACAAAGTGCGTTTCAACATTTATCAACTGGAGAAAAATGCCCAGCCCGATTATGTAAAAAAATACCTGCTCAACTTCACTGAGGCCGACCTGAAAGAAGGTGCCGAAACAGGGGAAGAATATGAAGCTACCATTGAAAACGTGGGCCGTCTCCAGCCAGCAGAACTGGATCAGGACTTTTTCGACAAGGTCTTTGGCGAAGGTGAAATCAATAGCGAGGAAGAAGCCCGTGAAAGGATACGCATCAACCAAAGCAGTCAGTTCGCCGGCAGTGCCGACAGCCTGCTCTATAGGGACATCAGAAAAAAATTGGTGGAGATGAACAGGTCGGACATGCCCTTGCCCGACGATTTTATCAAGCGCTGGCTAAAAGAAACCCGTGAAAAAGAGGCTGACAATATCCTCAACAATTACGACGAATATGCCGACGACATGCGCTGGAGTTTGATCAAAAACAAACTGTTCAGGGAATACGATTTTAAATTGGAACAAGCAGAAATAGAGGAATTGGCCAAGGCACGGGTTGCTGGCTACTTTGGTGGCTACGCCAACCCTGAAATGATGAAAAGCGTAATAGACCGCATTATGCAGGATCCCGATCAGGTGAACAGCTTTGCGTCTGAAGTTTTGTCGAACAAGCTGTTTTACAAACTGAAAGACACTATCAAACTGAACGAAGTGAAAGTCACCGAGGAGGAAATTGAAGAAAAAATGAAGGCGATGGAAGAAGAAATCGAAGCTGCCCGTGCCAAGACCCAGCCTGCCTTAGCAGCAGAGGAAGAAGAATAAACAACGTTTATTCAACATCATTAGAAGACAGGTGTTGTTAATACGTTTCTACTCAATTTACCAAAATTAAAATTCAAACCACCTAAACGTATGTTTCATAAAGACGAATTCGTAAAATACGCTACCAAGCACCTGGGCATGAGTACCATGCACTTGGAAAAATACGCCGAAACCACCCACGCCTACCCCAATATCCACGCCTTCACCCCCAACGTCATTGAGGAAAGGCCAATGAATATTGTGGGCCTGGACGTTTTTTCCCGCCTGATGATGGACAGGATCATCTTTTTGGGTGTGCCCATCAACGACTATGTGGCCAATGTGGTACAGGCACAAATGCTTTTCCTCGATTCTACCGACAACAAGCGCGACGTGCAGATGTACGTCAACAGCCCCGGCGGCTCTGTCACTTCCGGTTTGGGCATTTATGATACGATGCAATACATTTCACCCGATGTGGGAACCATTTGTACGGGAATAGCTGCCTCGATGGGCGCTGTGCTGCTCGCAGCCGGTACCAAAAACAAGCGCACTTGCCTTCAGCACGCCAGGGTGATGATACACCAGCCACTGGGGGGAATGCAAGGACAAGTAGCGGACATGGAAATTTCCTACCGACTCATCAAGGCAATGCAAAAAGATTTGTACGAAATATTGGCGACCCATGCCAACCAGGATTACGAGAAAATCGAAAAAGACTGCGACCGTGACAACTGGATGACGGCCAAAGAAGCCAAAGATTACGGCTTGGTGGATGAAGTATTAGAGCGGCCAAACCTGAAGAAAGCCGACAAGTAATTTTTCAGAACTCAAAAGTTCAGGGTATTAGGTGTACCTTGAACTTTTGTTTTTCCAGTTAGACCAAACAAGATGCGGAGAAGTAAACAAAACTACCGGTGTTCCTTTTGCGGAAAAGACAAATCCGAAGCACTCATCCTGATTGCCGGGATCGAAGGCCATATCTGTGAAGTATGTGTGGAACAGGCGGTAGATATTATTGAAGAAGAACTGTACGGCAACAATAAAAAACCGAATACCCCACCGCCACCGCCATCTGATTTGGTCTTGCCAGATAGCATCACGCCAAAAGAAATAAAAGATCACCTGGATCAATACGTGATAGGGCAGGAAGATGCAAAAAAAACCCTCTCCGTAGCTGTTTACAACCACTACAAACGGCTCCGGCAGCACCACCAGGACGATATTGAAATTGAAAAATCAAACGTGCTTTTCGTAGGTGAAACAGGAACGGGCAAAACGCTTATGGCCAAAACCATCGCCAAATTCCTGAACGTGCCATTCGCCATTGTGGATGCCACCGTTTTCACTGAAGCAGGTTATGTGGGCGAAGACGTGGAGAGCATCCTCTCCCGCCTCTTGCAGGTCTGCGACTTCAACGTGGCCGCCGCCGAAAAAGGCATCGTCTATATTGACGAAATTGACAAAATCGCCCGCAAAAGCGACAATCCCTCCATCACCCGTGACGTTTCCGGCGAAGGCGTGCAGCAGGGCATGTTGAAAATGCTGGAAGGCACCGATGTGAACGTGCCGCCACAGGGTGGCCGCAAGCACCCCGAACAAAAACTCGTAAAGGTCAATACCCATAACATCCTCTTCATCTGCGGCGGTGCCTTCGATGGCATCGAAAAGCACATCGCCCGCCGCATGAACACCCATGTCATCGGCTTCAAGGCAGAGGAAAGGCAGGCCATTGACCGTGACAACCTCATCAAATACGTCAACCACCAAGACCTAAAACGATTTGGCCTGATACCGGAATTGGTAGGCCGCTTGCCAGTGGCCACTTACCTGGAGCCGTTGGATTTTGACACCCTGCGCCGCATCCTCACCGAACCGAGGAATGCCCTGCTGAAGCAATACACGAAACTCTTTGCGCTGGAAGGCATAAAATTGTCCTTCACGCTGGAAGCCATTAATTACATTGCAAAACAGGCGCTGGAATTCAAACTGGGTGCCAGGGGCTTGCGCTCTATTTGCGAAGCGATTATGTCCGATGCTATGTTTGAACTGCCATCACAACGGCACATCAAAGAATTCACCGTCACGGAAGATTATGCCGTTGAGCGTTTTGAACGGTCGAAATACAGCATGTTGAAAGCAGCATAATCTGCACTGCCATTGACATAAATTTTAAGGAAAAAAGCACCTGCGATTCAGTTTTCAGGTGCTTTTTTGTTTTGGGAAAAACTACCTTTCGCCATGCGCTATTTTGCAGAACTCGCCTACAACGGCACCCGCTACCACGGCTGGCAAAAGCAGCCCAACGCCCCCTCTGTGCAGGAAGAGATTGAGCGGGAATTTTCCACCGTCCTGGGCGCTGACATCGAGGTGGTCGGCTGCGGCAGGACGGACACGGGCGTACACGCCAGCCAGTATTTCATGCACTTTGATTTTGAAGGGAAATTCCCGCAGTCATTTGTAAAAAGGGTGAACAAACTGCTGTCAGCCGATATTTCCATCCACCGCATTTTTGAGGTAAAAGCGGATGCCCATGCCCGCTTCGACGCCGTCCGGCGCAGTTATGAGTACCACCTAGTTTTTGAAAAAAATCCATTCGAGACGCACACGGCCTGGCATTTTCCTTTTTTTGAAAAATTGGATATAGAAAAACTCCACCAAGCTGCCACCTTGATACTTTCTTACCACGATTTTTTTCCTTTTTGCAAAACCCACGCCGACGCCAAAACGATGAAGTGCCAAATCAGCCGTTCCGAATGGCTCATTGACAAAGATCACCACCGTATGACCTACTACATCAGCGCCGACCGCTTTTTGCGTGGCATGGTACGGTTGATAGTGGGCATGTGCCTAAATGTAGGTTTGGGAAAAATCACCCTGGATGATGTAAGCGAGGCTTTGGACAGGCAAATTATTTTGAAAAAAAGCTGGAGCGTACCGCCGCAGGGGCTGTTCTTGATGGAGGTGAAATATGATTTTTTTGAAATAGAAAAAGCCCGAAGAACCATTGTCCTCCGGGCTTAATATTTCCTTGACGAATCTTACACGTTCAAGGATTTGCCTCCTATTTCCTATTCTTCCAAGAATTCAAATACCGTTCCAATTCCATCTCGTCATATATTAAAACTTCTCTAGGCTTAGATCCTTCTGCAGGCCCCACCACGCCTATCGCTTCTAATTGATCCATAATGCGTCCTGCACGGTTATAACCTAGCTTCAAACGGCGTTGGATCATGGAGGTAGATCCGTGTTGACTTTGTACGATTAACTTGGCTGCATCTTCCATCATATCGTCCATGTCGTTGGGGTCAAAAGCACCCGGTTCATTCATGCCGTCTTCGTCGCCATGGAACTCCGGCAGGAAGTGCGGCTCTGGATAACCCCGCTGGTCGGCGATGAATTGGATGACTTTTTCCACCTCTGGCGTATCCACAAAGGCGCATTGCAAACGCACCATGTCACCGCCCACGGAGAGCAGCATATCGCCCCGGCCTACCAATTGCTCGGCACCGCTGGCATCCAGGATGGTGCGTGAGTCCACTTTTGCAGACACCTTGTAGGCGATACGTGCCGGGAAGTTGGCCTTGATCACACCGGTGATAATATTCACCGAAGGCCGCTGCGTAGCAATGACCAAGTGGATGCCCACCGCCCTTGCCAATTGCGCCAAACGCCCAATGGGAAGTTCGATTTCTTTGCCCGCCGTCATAATCAGGTCGGCAAACTCGTCAATGATCAGTACGATAAAGGGCATGAACTCGTGGCCGTTGTTGGGGTTCAGCTTGCGGGCCACGAACTTTTCATTGTACTCCGTGATGTTGCGGACATGCGCTTTCTTCATCAGGTTGTAGCGGGTGTCCATTTCGATGGTCAATGAATTGAGCGTATGCACCACTTTGCTGGTTTCGGTGGTGATGGGTTCCTCCTGCCCCGGCAGCACAGCCAGGAAGTGGTTGACCAGTTTGGCATAGGGGAACAACTCCACTTTCTTTGGGTCAATGAGTACCAGCTTGACCTGCGAGGGGTGTTTTTTATACAAAAGACTCAACAGCACGGCGTTGATACCCACGGATTTACCCTGGCCCGTGGCACCCGCTATGAGCAAGTGGGGCATTTTCGCCAAATCCACCACGAACACTTCGTTGGCGATGGATTTGCCCAAAGCAATCGGCAAATCCATTTTTGACCGCTTAAACTTGTCGGACATCAGCATCTCCTTCAGCGCCACGATCTGTTTGTTCTTGTTCGGCACTTCGATACCAATGGTGCCACGGCCAGGAATGGGCGCAATGATACGGATGCCCAAAGCGGCCAGGCTCAGTGCGATATCGTCTTCCAGGTTTTTGATGCGTGAAATACGGACGCCCGGAGCGGGGATGATTTCGTACAATGTAACCGTAGGGCCGATGGTTGCCCGGATTTTTACAATTTCTATTTTATAATTTAAAAGGGTGTCAATGATTTGATCTTTGTTGGCCTCCAACTCCGAGCGGTCGGTTTCCACTTTTTGGTCGTCGTAGTCATTGAGCAGGGCCAGGATGGGATGTTCGTAAGAAGAAAGTTCCAGCGTTGGGTCATAAGGTTCGCTGAAATTCTGGTTGGGCTGTGCGGCCTCTATTTCCGGGAACAAGGAAGCTTGTGGCGCTGCGGCAGGCGACAGTGGCGGATCGCTGACAGGGGCAGGTTCGGCGGGTTTTGGTTCTGAAATTTCAAATTCGGCGTCGCCTGGTTTGAGCGATCTGGGTTTTTCTTTTTCACCATCGCCATTTAGGTCAAATGCCACTTGGCCATCCGTGATGGGTTCCATTTTTTCCGGCCTTCGCTGTTGAAAAGGAGCCGTTGTTTCCGAGGCCGGTCGGTTGGTGGCAACAGTCGGCATTCCGGCATTGGGCTGCGGCTTGCGCCGGGTATATCTGCGGTTAAAAATATCGCTGAACCAAAGTTTGGTTTCATACAAAGCCTTCCGTGGAGTCAGTTCGTTGAAATTGGGATTGGTGAACCAAACGATGATGCCAATAAAGATAAAAAGGAACAGCACGATCATGCCGAGTACCCCAACAAAACTCGTCATCCAGGCACTCACTGCTTCGCCAAAAGCACCGCCCCAGGGAAAGGTGGCATCGCCGAACAAAAACTCCAGGAAAATGGAAAAGAAAACCAACAGCACCAATGACTGCCTAAGCAAGGGACGGTGTACCCGCAACGGCACCCTTTTCACTTTTGACCAACCATATATGGCCAGCAGATAAACTAAAATAAAGGATGGCAACCCAAATCCCCACCAGAAAAATGTATTTGATACGATGGCACCCAGCCGCCCAAGCATATTTGAGGCCTGAAAACCCTCGCTAAACAGCTCGCCCAACGACTTGCTGTTCACATCGTCATAATCATCTTTCCAGGTAAAAAGATAGGAAGCAAATGCGATGAAAAGGTATGCTGCCAGGAACATGAGCAAAACGCCGCCCAGTTTTGGGATGCGCTCATCATTGCCCAAGTTGAATGAGAGTTGGTTTGGATTTCTTTTTTTTGCCATGGTCTCCCTCCGTAGAAATGGTTCTTTACTTACTCCAACCGCTTTTATCTTTCGCCTTCTGTGTGCCTTTGCGGTTGACCACGAAGGCCACGAAGGGTTTTAAAAAGATCTATTTACCACACAGTCAATGCGGCAAAGGTAGCTATTCAAAACTGATTGGGAAAAACAGATTGCTCATGGTGGAAAATGCCCTGTGCCGCAAGTTGGCTTTGCTGCGCTATTTTTGCCTAAACTATTTTTATGAAAAATAAAGAACAGGTACTCCGCCCACACGCTGAAGAATTGTACGCCGAGGAACTAAAAGCCCTGGCCGAAAATGACGACAGGCCACGCCCCACCAATTGGAACCTGTCCCCCTGGGCGGTCGTCACTTATCTTTTGGGCGGAAAATTGGACAGTGGTTTTGAAATTGAACCTAAGTATTTCGGCAACCGCCGCTTGATGGAAATTGCCGTAGCCACCTTGGCCACAGACCGGGCCCTGCTGCTCATCGGCATACCCGGCACCGCCAAAACTTGGGTATCAGAGCACCTGTCCGCAGCTATTTCAGGGGTTTCTACGCTCATGGTACAAGGCACGGCTGGCCTGAATGAGGAAGCCCTGCGATACGGCTGGGATTATGCCCGCCTGCTAGCCGAAGGCCCAACGCCCGCTGCATTGGTAGCAAGTCCTATAATGATAGGCATGAAAGAAGGCAAAACTGTCCGCATAGAAGAACTCACCCGCATACCCGCCGACGTTCAGGATTCCCTCATCACCATTTTATCGGAAAAAACACTGCCCGTGCCGGAGCTGAACATGGAAGTACAAGCACACCGTGGTTTCAATGTTATCGCCACCGCCAACGACCGTGACAAAGGAATCAATGAGCTATCCAGTGCGCTCAGGCGACGCTTCAATACAGTCGTTATGCCTTTGCCAAACAGCCTGGAAGAAGAAGTAAACATTGTAAAAACACGGGTTGAAAAAATTGGCAAATCGCTCGAACTGCCGCCCAATTCTGCCCCGGCCAAGGAAATCCAGCGCCTCGTCACCATTTTCAGGGAACTGCGCAGCGGCAAAACGGAGGACAACCGCACCAAACTGAAAATGCCCAGCGCCACCCTTAGCACTGCGGAGGCAATTTCCGTCGTACACAGCGGGCAGGCATTGGCTGTCCATTTTGGCGATGGAACCTTGAAAGCGAACGACCTTGCAGCGGGCATCACCGGGGCCATTGTGAAAGACCCCGTACAGGACAAAAATATCTGGTTAGAATACTTGGAAACGGTGGTGAAGGAGCGGAAAGATTGGGGGGATATTTACAGATCTTGCAAGGAATTGTTGTGATTGGCCGCCAGCCCGAACCGGGTTTCGAGCCTTACTGCATTAGAGCTTGTTTGGGATTTGGTGCTTGAGCTAAAAACGAGAAACCTGTCTGCCGACAGGCAGGTTTTTCGTCAATTTTTCAGCTTTTTGAAGGAGAATAGTGGTCCCGATAGCTATCGGGATTAACTGAAAAAAGGTGGAAAAGTGGCGAAAAATGGCCGCTTTGAGCCAAGTGACCAAATCCCAAACAAGCTCTTAGTGGCTACCCTTAACAAGCGCCTCCTCTTTATTCACTTCATTTAAAAACTCTTCCAGCCTTTCGTTAAAAACGTTTGGATGTTCCATCATGGGCGCATGGCCGCATTGGTCGAGCAAGACTAGCCGTGAATTTTCCAATAATTTATGAAATTCCTCTCCGACGAAGGATGGTGTCACCTTGTCCTCTTTTCCCCAAATCAGCAAGGCGGGTGCCTTAATATTGTGCAGCTTTTCCCTAAGGTTGTGGCGGATGGCAGATTTTGCCGTAGCAATGACCCGGATGGCTTTGTTGCGGTCGTTTACTGTGTCAAAGACCTCGTCCACCAGCTCTTTTGTGGCCACCGTAGGATCATAAAAAGTATCCTGGGTTTTCTTTTTGATAAATTCATAATCGCCCCGCTTTGGGAAAGTTGAACCCATTGCACTTTCAAACAAACCAGAACTGCCGGTTAATGTAATGGAAGCGACTTTTTTTGGGTAAGCCAGGGCATACAGCAGGGCAATATGGCCACCGAGCGAATTGCCCAGCACGTTCACTTTTTTGTAGCCCTTTTTTTCTACAAACTGAGCCACGTGATCCACCAAGCCCGAAACAGATAATTTGCGGAGCGGCAATTCGAAAATGGGCAAGATCGGGACGATAACATTGTGGGTCTGGCCGAAATGGTTCAGGATGCCGTTGAAATTGCTGAGCGCGCCAAACAAACCATGCAAGAGCAGCAGGTTGTCCCCACCCCCTTTAGTTTCGATAAACTTAAAGCCACCTTCTTCTTTGACGGCGTAGTCCATTGGCACTTGGTTAAATATTTAAGCGAGCAAAAATAGGCGATAAAGAATTACCTGCCAATTTGAATTTTCCAACATCAAAATCAGCGAAGTTGCATGGTAGGCAAAATGTTGCGCCATGTGCATCCAAACTATCAACATAGTTTTCCACAATTGTTGGTTTCTGAAATTACGATTATCGCTATCTATAAGTGCTGATAAAAATCACGCTTTACCTAATATTGTTTTAACTAATAGGAAAATATGGTGTAAAACCAGGGCGGCAAGTCATTTCCCATAAGTTGTCCACACTATTATCCACATTCAGGGGCTACTTAGATTTCGACCTTGACACTGCCTAAGTATTTGATTTTCAAATAGAAAAATAAGTTGCCAAAAAACCAAACATCAAAAGATGGAAATATCCACATAGTTACCAACAAGCTTGTTTATTTAACTTTTGAAACTTGGAAAACCACTCCTAAAACTGCGGCCAAAAGCACCAAAGCCATTGCTTGGTGCAGTGCCCCAAGTGCCAAGGGCACCCTTCCCACACTGTTGATAACTGTGAAAACACCGAGCAAAAATTGCACAAAAAGGACTCCGAGCATCAGGTTTGACATTTTACTAAGTTTGCTGGAAACCGACATTTTCCACACCCATGTGCAAAACAAAATGATCAGGGCGGCCAGCACCCAAGCTGTCCCCCTGTGCAGCAGTTGTACGATGGCTTTTATGGATCGGGAAGGCTCATAGTCCATGATCTGCCCAGTTCCGGCAGCTTCGGCCAATGCAGGCCAAAAACGGCCCCATTCCACAAATACTGGAAAATATGGATGTATGAGTGCCGCCCTCATGCCGGCCATCAAGCCTCCAAAAGCAATCTGGACAAACAGCACAAATGCTATCGCCCAGCCAAGTTTTTTAAGTTTTGGGCAATCAGCATCCCTTGGCTGATCGGAAGAGGCCATCAGCCAGGTCCAAAAAAGGTAGCCGAACAGCGTGGTGGCAATACCCAAATGCACGACCAATTTGTAGGCGCTTACCCAGGTTCGGTTGTCGTTATTGAGGCCACTGGCCACCATGATCCAGCCAAAAACCGCCGCAAGGGATGCCAGTAAAATGACCAAGCCAAGCCTTTTCAACAGCCACCCCGGCATTTGTTTTTTTACCAAAAACCACAAAAATGGAAAGAGGAAAACAAAGCCCATGAGCCTTGCCCACAGGCGGTGGGCATATTCCCAAAAGAAAATCACCTTGAACTCCGACAGCGTCATGTCGGCATGGAGCGACTCGTACTGCTTCTTGGCGGCCACCTTGTATTTGTCGAAGGATACTTGCCACTCGGCCTCGCTGAATGGCGGCAGGGTGCCTTGGATGACCGCCCATTCGGTGATGGAAAGGCCGGAGTCCGTCAGCCGGGTGACGCCCCCAATGACCACCTGAAAAAAGACCATGACAACACCTATAAAAAGCCAAGCCCTGACTGGTTTGGCCACCATTGAACCTGTACTTGCCAAGCCCGTTTTATTTACGCTCATGTGTTCCGTTTTTCTGGGGTAAAACTAATTTGTTTTGTTTCACCCATCTTCACAGGATTGTCATTCTGTAGTATTAATAGTTTTATTTCTTTTAAAAAAAATCTACCCTGCCTATTATTAAGGGTGTTGATTTGTGGAGAAATCGTAGCCCATATTTTTCGCTATTTGGATACCAAGATATTAGCCTTAGTTCTCCACAGCCCGTCCACAGCCATGTTAAGGCAATATCAAGCAGTTGTGAACTTTTTCACATGCTGTGGGGAAGTTGTCCTCTGGATAAAATTCTTTCCCCCTACAATTTACAACATCATTTTCACTGTTTACAATAATGGTCTGTTCCACACAAAACAGCTTTGGTGTGTACCTGGAAGGAGCAGCAGGTATTCATGTTTTCTTAATGAATGTGGACAAAGGGGGTACCATTGCACAAGTTTACCCACACAGTCTGTTGAAATGCCTTTTTGGTAAACCGCTCATTTTTATACCTTTATGAAAATTCTATTATCTGGGTGTTGAAAACGGTTAATGGCCAGCCCCAACGATTTGTTTTTTGACTTTGTTTTTGTTGTGAATTTGCCCTTTCCGTGTTGTGGATAGCTGTGGAGTAATAGGACAGGATTGTGGGAAAACTTTCCATTGGAAACAACCCGTTTCGCCGCCCGAACAAAAATGGACAACCACCCTATACTATGTGCGGACGCTTTTCACTCGCCACTTCCAAAGAAAAACTACAGCAACAACTGCCTTTTGTAGAAATACCCGAGACGCTGCGGATCAATTACAACATCGCCCCCACCCAGCATGCCTATATATTGACCAACGACCAGCCAGAACGTTTGCAGTACGTGGGCTGGGGCTTGGTGCCGCATTGGTCGAACGACGGCAAAAACACCGGTCGGCTCATCAATGCCCGAAAGGAAGGAATCGAGACAAAGTCATCCTTCCGCATCCCTGTCCGAAAACGGCGTTGCCTGATACCCGCCGATAGTTTTTATGAGTGGCGGAAGGAAGGGGTAAAAAAAGTACCCTACCGAATCCTGTTGAAAAACGGCGACCTGATGCTCTTCGCCGGGATTTGGGACATTTGGTATAATGGCGACTACGGACTCAAAACTTTTTCCATTATCACGACGGATGCAAACGCTGATGTGGCTGCTATCCATAACAGAATGCCGATGATTTTGACATCAGAAGCAGAGCAAAAACAATGGTTGGAAACGGAAGATTTGGACGAGGCACTCAACCTGCTGCAAACGCCGCCCGAAGGTTTGATTAAAATGTACCGGGTATCAGAGCAGGTAAATTCCGTAATCAACAACAGCCCCGACCTGCATTTGGAGGTGCCGGAACCGCCCAGCTTATTTGGCTAAAAAACTGTCTGTCAACGATTGTTTTGTTATAAAAAAATAATCCTAACTTGCCCCCCATAAAACGTTGATAAGCAGAACATAACTGAGAAGACCCTATGCTCGTAAAAACCTTTGCATCAGCTGTTCATGGCGTTGACGCCCAAACCATCACCGTAGAAGTAAACGCAGGGGGCCAGCCCGGCCCCAATAGCCCTTGGTATTTTTTAGTCGGCCTGCCCGATAGCGTGGTGAAAGAAGGATTCCAAAGAATCGAAACCGCCATCAAGTCCATCAAATATGAAATGATGCGCCTGAAAATGGTGGTAAACCTGGCCCCTGCCGATATCCGAAAAGAAGGCTCGTCTTATGATCTACCTATTGCCGTGGGCATTCTTGCTTCCACCCAGCAGATGAGCCATATTGATTTGGACAAATATATCATGATGGGCGAACTCTCGCTCGACGGCAGTCTTCGCCCTATTAAAGGAGCCTTGCCAATTGCTATCCAAGCACGGGCGGAGAAGTTCAAGGGTATTATTTTGCCAAAACAAAATGCCAGGGAAGCAGCCATCGTCAACAACCTGGATGTATATGGCGTCAGCAACCTGCTGGAGGCCGTGGATTTCCTGAACGGCCGCATTCAAATAGAACCGACCAAGGTGGACACCCGTGAAGAATTTGCTGCCAACCAAGAAATTTTTTCCGTTGATTTTTCCGATGTAAAAGGGCAGGAAAACGTAAAACGGGCGCTCGAAATAGCCGCTGCTGGCGGCCACAATGCCATCCTCATCGGACCGCCAGGCGCTGGCAAGACTATGCTCGCCCGTAGGATGCCTACTATTTTGCCGCAGCTTTCCTTGTACGAGGCTTTGGAAACGACCAAAATACATTCCGTGGCGGGCATCTTGCCGCCGGAGTCGTCCTTGATTTCCAACCGCCCGTTTCGATCGCCACACCATACTATCAGCGACGTGGCATTGGTGGGTGGAGGCTCTATACCCATGCCGGGAGAGATTTCACTGGCGCACAATGGCGTCTTGTTTTTGGATGAATTGCCGGAGTTCAAGCGCTCCGTGCTGGAAGTGATGCGGCAGCCGATGGAAGAGCGCCGGGTCACAATTTCCCGTGCAAAAGTGACGATTGACTACCCGGCCAATTTTATGCTCATTGCCTCCATGAATCCCTGCCCCTGCGGCTACTACAACCACCCAACAAAGGAATGTGTCTGCGGCCCGGCTGTGGTGAAACGCTATTTGAGCAAAATCTCCGGCCCACTGCTCGACCGCATTGACCTGCACGTGGAGGTGACGCCTGTTTCGTACGATGAACTTTCCAAATACGAAGTGACCACCCGTAGCAGCAAGGAAATCGTGGACGGGGTCATAAAATCAAGGGAAATACAGGAAGAGCGCTTCAAAGATTATAAAGGTGTTTTTTGCAATGCGCAGATGCCCAGCCGTCTGGTGCGGGAAGTTTGCCAACTCAACCCCGCTGGGACGGCCCTGCTCAAAAAAGCGATGGAAGTGCAAAAACTCTCTGCCCGTGCCTACGACCGCATTTTAAAAGTGGCCCGCACCAGTGCCGATTTGGTGGGCAGTTCGGAGATCAAAATCGAGCATATTGCAGAGGCAATTCAGTACCGCAGCCTGGACAGAGAAGGATGGGCGGGGTGATGTTTTGACATTGGTCATTGGGGTCATTGGTCATTTTGGGTTAATTCTTATAGCGATAATCAATTGGCACTCCGTCGGCTTTTAGCATACCCTTTTCAACAGTGAATTTGCTCCCCGCAGGCACATAAACCAAGAGCCGGGCAGCGTCCGCTGGCAGTTCGATTGAAACTGTGCCCTTCATGTTTTTATCTAAAAAAGTACGGCTAACAGTGTCATAAATGTCAACCGCCTTGTCGCCAACATGGATAGCGATGGTTTTGGATTCGCTGTAAGGATTGTAGAAAAGATAGGTGGGATAAGGCTTTTGTTGTAAAAACATATCCGTTACTGTGCAGTCAATGCGAAGGATGCGCTCCACATTGGTCGGCTGTAGGAGGGCACCAAAAATGCCCACATGCCCACTGCCATAGACCGAAAACATTGTTTCAGGCGGCATGCCTTGCGCCCAAAGCGGGCCGTCGCCCTGCGCAAATGGCGTAATGCCTTTGAATTCTGGATAAATAGACTCTTTGATGACGCCCTCGTAGGCGATCACATTTTTTGTAATTGCTTTTTTGTCGGGCAGGGCTTGCAGCGAATCGGGCATTTCATTCGGGTAAAAAAAGCGGGCTGCATTGGCTGCGTTCAGCATCCATTTTCCAACAGCACGGGCGTAGCGCTGGTCGTAGCGCAGCATGGGCGCCAGCGGCCAGGCCAGATCAAAAGTGTTCATCAAAAAACCATAACCACCGTTGTGAACGGTGCTTCCAGCCATTCCGCTCACGTCGTAGCCGCCCCAATTGCCGACAATCACGCCCCAACCTTCCCGCCCAACGGCATCGCCGTCGAAAGCCCAATCCAAAAACTTTTTCACTTCAAAATGACCGCCTGCCTCGGCATTCATGCGGGCGGCCATGTAGGCACCGAAGGGCATGAACATCTCGTAGTTCCTGTTTTCTTTTTGGCCTTCCAGGATTTGCAGGGCATGTTTGGCCGCCCTCAAATATTTTTCATCGCCAAATTTTTGATAGGCTGAATATAATATAAAAGAATAGCCCGCCGCCACATCTTCCTGCGTCGGGATGTGGTTTTTGCCGGGCTGCATGTTTTTAAAATCAAAAAACGAATAGCTGTAGCTGTTGCCGAGAATGGAATCCGACTTGTAAAACTGCTCGGCAATCGTGCGCATGATGTCCTCAAAACCCTCCTCTTTTGGATAATAATTCCCAACGGCATAGAACAGCACGTTGTTGAACACATCGTACCAGTAGTCATTGCCATAGCCGCCGCCGATATGGGCGCTTTTGTTGGTAAAATTTTGGACGATGTTCCAGCCGCTGTCTTTGTTGAAATAATTGCGCAACATGCCCACATAATTCCTTCCGTTTTGCTTGCTTTTGTCAATGCCCACCAAAGTAGCTCCGAGCACTGCCCCCTGCGCACCGAGCGCCTCGTGGTTTTGGCCTTGGTTGACATTTGGCCCTTCCCGCACATCGCCGATGGCGGTGTAAATACCAAAAGTAGTTTGGTCAAAATTGTGGCCTGTAGAGTCCAGCCAAATAAGCGGGAGGTATTGCCCTTTGGCCGAAAAATCAAAGGCATATTGGTCAAAATCCAGCGCCGTCTGCCGCCAGTCTTTGAGTTTGTAGGGTTTGGGCAGATTGGGCATGGCATCTATACGCTGCACCTTTACCTGCGCCACCGGTTGCGCCGAAGGGACAAACTGTGTGGTCTTGCAGGCCAGAAAACTAATGAGCGCCAGCAGCGTAAATGTGATGTGTTTGGTCATGTTTGATTGTTTTAAAAAAAGCAAGCAAGAATTTTTGGCTTTTGTTTTTAAGGTTAAACTGGCTCCTTGAGCACATCCACCGCCAGTTCATCATCGGCTGGGTGTTCATGCCAAGCCTTATCTTTTAAGATGGATTTTGCAACAACAATGGAAAGCATTTGTACCAAAGCTATCACCAAAAGGGCATAGCGCAAGGCCACGTCTTCGCTCACATAGCGGGCCAGCAGGATGAACAGCCCGCAGCCGAACAATCGGCCCAGGTACAGCCCCAGTTCATGATTGAAAATGTAGGAAAACTCATTGCGTTTTTCCTTGGCGGCTACCACGTCAATGACGCCCAATTGGATGGGAAAATAGGCCAAATCGAGCAAGGGGCGGGCGAAGATGAGGCAGGCTACAAAAAAGATAGCCCCAAACATGGAATACAAGCCGGCATTGGCCAAAGAACCAATGGCGAAAAACAACAGGCCCGCCGTGAAAATGGCCAGGCGGTGCTTGGGTTTTGCCATTCGCCCCAACAAGTAAAGCATAATGGCCGACAAAAATGCGCCGATGGATTGGATGATGCCGAGCGAACCTTCCTGTCCCACCAGTTTCAAAATGAGCATGACGGGCGCTGTGACGATATAGCCTTGGGCCACGCCTTTCAAGGCAGCCAGCTTGAGCATTTTTTGCCAAAGCGGGTGGAATTTTAAAAAGAGGAAAGGCGCTTTTCTCGGATTTTTAAACTGCCCCCGGTGTACCACTATCGAAGCGATGATGGTCAGCACGTAAACGATGACCGTCAGCACGTAATAGGCCACGTTCACATTGCCATCGAACCAGCCCTGCTTTTGGGTGGTGGCAATGAAAATCCCTGCGCAAAAAGGCACAATGATGGCCGTGATGGTGTAAAAAAACGACTCCAACCCATAGTAATAGTTGCGGTTTTTGTCGTTGGTGGTGTTGAGCGCCAGGAAGTCACGGTTGGCCCAAAAGAATCCATACGAAACGCCCATGATCAGCCCCGCCGCAAAAACCCCCACCGTGCTAAGTTGATCCAGTGTCATCATCACCGTCATGGAGACGCCGCTCAGGAGCATCCCAAAGGAATACACTTTCGACACATGGACCTTGTTGAGCAAAAAGCCGTTGAGCATAAAAGTGAGCGGGATGCCTGTGTATAGCGCCAATTGATAAATGACCACCAAGCTGAGGTCGGAAGAATTGCGCATGATATATGCACCGATGAACAGCTCAATGATGGGCAACACCAAGGAATAAATCAAATTGGTGAGCAGCAGCATCCTCATGCTGAAAGGGTGCGAGCGGAAGAATTTTAGTTCGGACAACATAGGCGATGATAGATATGGGTGTTTAATGCGAATTAGGGGTTGAAAACCCACAAAGCTAAAGCCGCAGCGACTTTGCCAAAGATGTGGACAATCAATCCTTGATTTGAACGAACCTTCGAGGCGTTTTGGAGGCCGTGAAGTTCGTTTAACCAGTTGAAAAAAGATT
>JBGSKQ010000102.1:0-72560 GCA_041741095.1 Saprospiraceae bacterium | reverse complement strand
TGCAGGCTTCAAAATCCGGCATTGAAAGGGTACAAGGTGACTATATGGGTATGCTCGCAACTGTGATCAATGGAATGGCATTGCAGAGTGCCCTGGAAACGGTGGGCGTTTTTACAAGGCTTGTATCGGCCATTAAAATGGATCAAATAGCGGAGCCGTATATCCGTCGGAGGGCCATCCGGCATTTGGAAAAAGGCAGGGTTGTGCTATTCTCGGCGGGCACTGGCAATCCTTATTTCACGACAGACTCTGCCGCAGCACTACGTGCCAACGAAATCTGCGCCGATGTCATCTTGAAGGGCACGAGGGTGGATGGCATTTACACAGCCGACCCGGAAAAAGATCCGACCGCTACCAAATTTGATCATTTGACTTATTCCGAAGTCATCAGCCGTGGTCTCGGCGTCATGGACATGACCGCTTTCACGCTGTGCAAAGAAAACAACATCCCCATCGTTGTTTTCAGCATCAACGACGATCAAAACCTGCTGCGCATTGTCAGGGGCGAAAAGATAGGAACCCTGGTCGAGGGTTAAAATTTTGATAATCAATGAATTGCAATGGCTATCGTGGCCATGCTCACCTTTGTGCCGGGCACTTCCAAAATCAAGTTGGCACAAGCTTCCAAAGTCGAACCAGTCGTCAGTACATCATCCACAACGAGGATATGTTTGCCTGCCAACAATTTTGGCTTGTCTATTTCAAAAACCGTCTCCACATTCCCCAACCTCGCCATTCTTGACTTTCTCGTTTGCGAATCTGTGTGCAATACCCTTTTCAGGGCATCTTTCGAATAAGGTATTCCCATGCTTTCCGACAAACCTATAGCAAACATTTCGCTTTGGTTGTAGCCTCTGATCCTTTCCTTTTTGATATGCAGCGGCACGGGTACAATTAGATCAACCTCTGCAAAATGGGCCGTCTTTTTGAGCGAATAGCCGTAGCGGCGGCCCAAGTTGATGCCAATTTCCTTTTTCCCCTTGTATTTTAGCTCGTGCAGCAAATGCTGCACCCGGTTGCTTTTGGCAAAAAGGTAAAGGGCAGCGCCGCTTTCCAATTTCACACGTCCCCAAAAGCGGTCGGTGAAAAGGTTTTCTTTTTTCAAATGGAAATTGGTTTCTGGCAAAGTGGCCCGGCAGGGAGTGCAAATGTCTTCTCCGTATGGAGGGGCGTTGCGGTTGCAGGCGAGGCACAGGTGCGGGTAAAATAAATAGAGTAGATCCTGGAAGGATTGCAGCAGTTTTCTCATTGATTTGTGATTTTTAGGCTAAATGATGGGGCAATTTAAGGCAGCCGTAAGAGAAATGCTACAAGAGGGGTTTTATATTTTTTGGTCGTATAAATGCGGCAATGCTGTGATAGAGAAATAGATAGGAAGATGGGAGGGCTGAAAACAAAAACGTCTGCCTCGCAAAAGCAAGACAGACGCATCAAAACAAAACGAAAAACCAACTTTAAACAAGTCTTTTTATGCCCTTAATAACCGTTTGGCCATTCAAAATGTTGCCTGGCCGTTTGTTAAGGAATTCTTAAACATGGCAAGGGATTAGTATATTTCTTATTCTGACGATTTCAATTTTACTGGCAGGGTCACCACTTTCCCATAGCGGTTGATAGTCAAAGTCACCGTTTCACCTGCCTTGGCACCACCGACAATTTCAAGTAAATCAGGGGAGGTTCTAACCGGTTTGCTGTTTGCTTCGATGATGACATCGTTTGGCAAAACCCCTGCGTATTGTGCTGCACCGCCGTCCACCAAACTCGCCACCAAAACTCCTTGCGAAATGTCAATTCCCAATTCCACGGCGGTCTCGTTGTCCAAATCAGCAATATTTATGCCGAGAAAACCCCGGTCATAATTGCCATTTTTGATGATATCATTCACAATTTTGATGGCCAAATTGATAGGAATAGCAAAGGAATAACCTTCAAAATAGCCTGTTTTCGTAGCAATAGCCGTATTGATGCCGAGCAGCCTTCCGTTGGCATCCACCAAAGCCCCACCACTGTTGCCGGGGTTGACGGCAGCGTCGGTTTGGATAAACGATTCAATAGGCGCCTTGCCCCTGATGATATTGATATCACGCCCTTTTGCACTGATAATGCCCGCCGTCACGGTTGAATTTAGTTCCAAGGGGTTGCCAACTGCCAGCACCCATTCGCCGATCCTGGCTTTGTCGCTGTCGGCCAACTGGAGCATGGGCAAGTTTTTCGCCTCTATTTTCAAAACGGCCAAATCGCCTTCTGGATAAGTACCCACCATGTTGGCTTTGTATTTTCTATTGTCAATGGTGGTCACCTCAATCTCGTCAGCAAATTCCACGACGTGGTTGTTGGTGATGATATAACCGTCTTCGGTATAAATAACGCCGGAACCGGTTCCCTGTTGGGGCAGGTTAAAATTGAACAATGGATTGTCGAAAAATGAGTCGTCGCCAAAAAAGCGGTAAAATGGGTCTGTCTGCGGTTTTTTATTGCGGGCAGCAATTTCGCTCTCTTTGGCGGAAATATGCACCACAGCAGGTGTAGCCTTGGCGGCGGCTTCTGTAAAGTCGAACGGGACATTGAACAGCGCCCCCTTGCCGACGTTTACGTTATTCACTGGTTTAGCAAATTGCTGGTAGTAGGAAATGCCTGGCTGTTCTTGTTCTTTTTGCAAAAACAAAAAACCGCCTAAGGTGATAAGGCCGCCCACCATGCCTGCCAATACAAGAGAAAATATCTTCTTCATGCTACGAAAATTTGGATGTTTTTTATCAAAAATTTGACTTGAAACCAGTCTTGTTGTAAATTACGCAAAAATAAACGCCGCCTTATCCTGGCGGTTATGGCATAAAGATGGTTTAACTACACCTTAACAGGAAAGGCCCAAAAACACATTTGCTTCCATTAACACCTGTCTAAATGCGTGTTAATGGATTTTCTTTTGGCTTTATTTGAATCACATATTTTCCTAACCATACCTAACCAAGCTCCAATGACAACATTCGCCCAAAGATTTCGATCTTCGCCTTTGCCTTTGGCCAGATACCGCATGATAATGAACCCTCTTATTGAGCGCCATATTGATTTTGAAAAGCTGATCCAGCCGGAGACGCCATTGGAGGCAGAGTTGCTCGCCTTGCCCGATTTCCAGGTAGGATATAATTGGGGGCTTCCCCGCTTCGGGCATCCGGAGGGCAAGGTAGGCATTCATGTAAAAGAGGTGCTCGAAAACATTGACAAGCTTTCTGTTGATAAAGACACACGCCAGCGGTTGCGTCTTATTGCCCTTTCCCACGACACCCTGAAGTGCCAGGAAAACAAAGCCTTTAATGGGGGTTTGTATAAACACCATGGGCTACTCGCCAGGGAGTTGATGGAGAATTATTGCGATGACGAAACCCTGCTCGATATAATCGAACTCCATGATGAGGCATTTTATATTTGGCGGACGGCCACCCTGGAGGGAAGGAAAGAAGCGGCCAATATTCGGCTCGGCCAATTGATGGAGCGCATCGGTGGGCAAATGGGCCTCTACTTCCAATTTTTCAAATGCGATACGCAAACAGGTGATAAAATGCAGGCCCCTTTATACTGGTTTGAAAAGATAATAAAGGAAATAGGCGTAGCCGCCTGAAAGCCTTATTTCGCCCACTTAAAAAGCGGTTTGCAACAGCGGGCCGCTTTTTTTGTTTTCCCACCAAAAGGCATTTTATAAGCATCTATTTGAGTATGTCCTGCACATGCAAAAATCCTGGGAGTTGAGTCATTGGAATTGAGGGTGGATGCACATTTCGTTTTTTAAAAAAATCAATGTGCCAGGTTTCCCGGCTAATTTTGCCCAAAACACTTTGACGATGAAGCATTTTCAAATATTTGGCTTTATATTTTTTTTGTTGCTTGGCTGCGGCCAGGAAACACCAACGACTGTCCGCCAGGTAGGCGGCAGCGCGAAGCCCTATGCTCATGGCCGTGTCAACCAGATAGAGGTCATCGCCGATTCAAACTTGTGGAAAGGTGCCGTGGGCGATTCTTTTTTTTATTATTTCGCAGCGCCTTACATCCTCTTGCCACAGCCGGAATCCATTTTTGACATCAACTACCTCACCCCCGAACAATTGGCCAAGCAGCCAATTAAAAAAGAGTTCAGAACCGTCATCTTCTTGGCCGATCTCAACGATGAAAACTCGGTTATCAGTTCTTTGGTGAAAAAGGACTTGGGAGAAGGCAAAATCGCAGAAATTAAACAGGACAAGGGCTTCAACACGACCGTCGGCAACGATAAGTGGGCGAAGCAACAACTGCTTTTTTACGTCTCTGGTTTTGGAGAAGAAAAGCTGATTGAAAACATCGCCAAAAACTTTGCGCCCATAGCCCGCAAAATCAATGAAAGGGATATGGAGTCTGTCAAAGCTACTGCTTACCAGGCCGGGGTAGATGCGGACTTGCAGGCTGATATCAAACTCAAATTTGGAGTAAACCTAAAAGTGCCGGGCGATTTTAAACTGGCCAAATACAATTCCACGGAAAATACAATGTGGCTGCGCCGTGATGAGCGGGAAATTATTGCCAACATCATCATCCACAAACTGCCCTACAACAGCAAGGATCAACTGAGCAAAAATGGCATTAAGAAAATCCGGAACGAGGTAGGCAAAATCGTGTCCACCCGACAGCCCAATACCTTTATGCGCATCAACGATGTGGACTTGCCCCTGTTTGTTGAAAACAAGACCGTGAACAACCTCTATACTGTACAGGCCAAGGGAATTTGGGACATCGTGAACGACTTTATGGGCGGCCCTTTTATCAGCAACCTCATGCTCGACACGAAAACCAATCAATTAATTTTTGTGGACGGGTTCATCTATGCTCCCGGCAAGGACAAACGCAACTACATGCAGGAACTGGAACTGATCATTTCCTCGGCGAGTATTTGATAAAAAAATAAAAGCCCGCACTCCTGTTTTCAGGAATGCGGGCTTTGCTTTTTTGTCTAAAATGCCATTAGTGAAATTGAAAAAACAATATAGGCCACATTGATTTACAAAAAACTGTTAATCAATGTTTTGCAAGTTCATCGTTCATCATTTATAGTTCATCATTCACTTAGGCCTTATCGTCAGGAGTAATATCGGATTCTCCTGCTTCTTTTTTTGAGGCAAAGGAATCCTTGATTTCCTCCACTTTTTCGCTCACACTTTCCCATTCTTCCTTGGCTGCCGCCTTTATTTTTTCGGAGGTTTCCGAAAATGATTTTTTGGCTTTTTCAAAAATGCCATCGGGGTCGGCCAGATCTTCCTGTAGGTCCGCTTTCGTCTCGCTGAATTTTTCTTTTGCCTGCGACATCAGCTTGCCCGCATCCTCAGTTACGTTTCCTACGACTTCCTTGATGTCTTCGGAGGCATGTTCGATGGTGTCTTCAACGGTTTCCTTTGTTTTTTTAATCAGGTTGGAAATGAAGTCTTTCATGGCGAAAATTTTAGGTGAATGTATGATTGATGAGCCTGGCCATGTGCCAAGGCTATTTCAATTGACCAATTCTGCATTGTTCAAGGAATACATCAGCCGGTTGATGTCGGTGCCGTTCAAATGCAATACGCCCTTCAGGGTGACAGGCTCGGCGGTATAGGCAACGGGGCTTTTGGCCTTTATTTCCATTACAGTTTCGGGGCCTGCACCACCGCAAAAGAAGCACATGTTGTAGGGATATGCTGAAAAGATGAACTCCTTGTGGCTTTTGTAGCCTTCCACAGGGATGATGTAGCCTTTGATGGTAATGGCCTTTCCTTCTAAGGACTGTACGTCTTTGCTGAAAATCGGCACGTCCACTTTAAAGCCCAACATTTCGTCATATTCCTTTTTATAGGTGATTTTGGAAAGGGTCTTCCACATATTTTCCTGCGCGCACAGCGGAATTGCGGCAGCAGCCAATAACACTAAACCCAAAGAAATTAAAACCTTTTTCATAAAAATTGATTGCTTGATGATGGCAAAGGTAAGAACGCCTGAAATTCATTTTGGTCACTAAATGCAATGTTAAATCTCTGACTAAATTATCGTGCAAGCCCAAATAGCATTTTGGCGGGAAATAGACATCACTTGCCCTACCTGTTTAAAATAAGGTAAAGCAAAGGGCGTTTTACCAAAGCTTTTTCGCAAACAGAAATAGCGGCAACGGGAAAGTAGCACTACAAATTAGTTTGCCTAATTATCCGAACTTTGCAGCCGTTTGTTAATTAATCACCTTAAGAATGATGATAAAGCACTTGACGTTTTTTCTGCTTTTGTTTGGCTCCCAATTATTTGCACAAAATGAGGATGACCTCATCGTTTGGATGAATTTTGACCAAGACACATGTGAAATTAGGAATGAGAAAGTAAATATGACCATTACTTTACTCGGTGTGGGCGACTATGAATGCGGCTGTGGAGCTGTCGGGCAAGCCATCAATTTTGGTGGCTCAGACAATGACCTGGTGCTTATGTCTGGTGTTCCCCTGGATGCTGCACTTAGCACCAACGACTTTACTCTTAGCTTTTATTTCAAACCGCTTTCCACCAGTTCCGAAAGCTTGGTGCTTTTTTCAAAACGGGATGGCTGTAACCTGGACAGTTCGTTTGCCATTAAATACAATCCGGGCAACCAAGTAATGACCGTTGAGATCAACGAAGTGCCCGGCGTGAATGGTACGGTTACCTCCAAACCTTTACCACCGTCTTGTTGGTATCATGCAGCAGTAGTGAGGAAAGAGGGCACGACCTTGCTTTACATCAATGGAAAGGAGCAAGGTAAGTTTACCGCCCAGAACATGCACAGGGTGAACATTTTCAACAAAGAAGAACTGCGGATAGGTTCCAGCGATTGCCCCAATGAGAAACCTTTTATAGGCTACATTGATGAAATAAGGCTTTATAAAACTGCCCTTTCATTAAACAATATCGAAGACCTTTATTTCCCGCCCGACCAAATTGATGTTGGCAATAAGATTATTGGGACGAAAGACACCTCCATTTATGAAGGCAGTGAAGTACATGCTTACATCACCCATACCTGTGCGGATAGGTTTTTATGGAAACCCTCCACGGGAGTGAGCAACGATACCGTGGCCAATCCCATCCTGACGCCCTCACAAACCACGACCTATGCACTTACCTTCATTACCACCAACGAATGCAGCTACACCGATTCGCTTCGGGTTATTATACTCGATCCAAATTCTATTGATTGCCACGACATTATGTTGCCCACCGCTTTTACCCCAAACGATGATGGCCTGAACGACCGTTACGGCATCAGCAACCCTGCCATTCTGCAAGAAGAAAACTTTATCGGAATGGAAATCTATGACCGGTGGGGGAACATCGTTTTCACTTCTACGGCACCATTGGACAAGTGGGACGGCTCCTATAAAGGCACACCCGTCAACCCCGGTGTTTTCCTTTATAAAATCCGCTACATCTGCCGGGGCGAAGAATCCACTAAAACTGGAAGTGTGACCGTTTTGCGATAAAGCGATTACACTAAGTCCATCACTTTGGCACTATATAATTTCTTGAAGTATTCGTCGGCCATGCGGTCGGAGTCGAAAAATTTCACCACTTCCTTCATGCTGTTGGTCACAATGGCCTGCCAACGTTCCGGTTTGGCATAATAAAGTGGCAAAATTTCATTTTCCAAAACACTCATCACGTTCTGGCGGTCGAATTCGTCCTGTACCTCATCCGGCATATTTTCATCGGCCAGCGGTACAATAAAGGAATTGTGGCCATGTTTGGCAAATTCGGGAATCCAGCCATCCTGCGTAGAGAGGTTTACCGAGCCGTTCATGGCGGCGGTCATGCCGCTGGTGCCAGATGCCTCCCTTGGCACACGGGGATTGTTTAGCCAAATGTCGCTTCCTTGCTTCAGGGCTTTTGACAAGGCCAGTTCATAACCTGTGACTACTGCCACGTTTTGATACCGTTTTGAAATATTGACGAGCTTGTTGAAAGTGCCAATGGCGTCATAGTCCATTGGGTAAGGCTTGCCAGCCCAAATAATCTGGATAGGATATTTTGAATGATAAACCAACCTTTCAAAACGGGCGATGTCCCTAGTGATCAGGTCTGCCCGCTTGTAGCCAGCATAGCGCCTTGCCCAAACGAGCGTCAGCACATCGGGGTCAAAAATTTTCCCGGTTTGATCGGCTACAGTTTGGAAAAGCTGATACTTGAGTTCTTTCTTTCTTTTTGAAAACGCAGTATTGTCGCCCTTTTCCATTGCCTTGTCCAATTCTGGATCGTGCCAATAGAGGTGGTTCTGGGAGTTCGTAATGTGCGTAATGGGACAAATTTCATCATAGCCGCCCCACATTTCCCTGGCCACTTCGCCGTGCAGTTTGGAAACGCCGTTAGCTATTTTCGATAAGCGGAGGGCCGCCAGCGAATGGTTGAACACATTATCCTCTATATCTGTCATGCGGCGCACCTCCTCCAGTGGCACATTGCCAAAGAAGCTCATCTTTACCAGTTGATGAATATCATGTTTTTCGTTACCGGCCTCCACGGGCGTGTGGGTGGTAAATGCCATTTTGTTCCTCACCTCGTCCAGTACGCCCAGTTTTTCATAAAGGTAAAATGCCGCTGGAAGGGCGTGTGCCTCATTTAGATGATAAACATCCGGGCGGTAGCCGATGAGGTCGAGCAGCTTGGCACCTCCATGCCCCAACAAGATGGACTGCGCAATTTTAGCCTCTGTATTATTAGAATACAAGCGGTGGCTGATGGTCTGTGCGAGATAGTCGTTGTCCGGGTGGTTGGTGGACAACAGGAAAACCGGGGCCGAGCCAAACACATGCGGCGGCAGGTAATATGCCTTCACCTTCACGTGGTGGCTGTTCACAGGTATTTCAAACTCGATGCCCGTATCAATCAGGAAATTGTATTGACGCTCCATGAACAGGACGTCCATTTCCCCTGTACTGTTGCGGGTCTGGTCATAGTAGCCATACTTCCAAAGGATACCGATGCCAATAAGGTTTTGCTTGAGATCGTAAGCACTCCGCATGTGCGATCCGGCCAGATAGCCCAAGCCGCCAGAGTAAATTTTCAAGGCTTGGTCAATGGCGAACTCCATACTGAAATAAGCAATCTTCTGGGAGTATTTCCGATTGATAGGGTAAGGGTGTTTGAACGAAAGGAAGGAATCCATTTTGAGTAGTTTTTCATAAATAAATCCTAATGGTGTGCCAAATCGCCATTAGGATTGATAGGTTCATGTCGCTGAACCAGTTTGGGATGAAAAAAATCAGGGGCGAAGATAGGGATTTACCTTAAAAAAACTTTGCAATCAACGATGATAAAGGCAATGTACACCTGTCATATTGCTACTATTGGCCTTTTCAAAACAAAAATCTACAGCCGCTTCCATTGAAGTATTTTTGCCAAAAAAAACTCACCATCATTTTATGAAAGGCATTTCCACCATCCTCCTGCTGATCCTCTCCAACACCTTCATGACCTTTGCCTGGTATGGCCACTTGAAGTTCAAAGAAATGAAACTGACAGAAAACCTTGGCCTTTTGGCCATCATCGCCATCAGTTGGGGCATTGCTTTTTTTGAGTATTGCCTCATGGTGCCGGCCAACAGAATTGGATATAAGGGCAATGGCGGGCCGTTTTCGCTGGTAGAGCTAAAGGTGATCCAAGAGGTGGTCACCCTTTTGGTCTTCAGCATTTTCTCTTTGCTTTTGTTCAAAACGGAAAGTTTTCGTTTGAACCATCTTTGGGGCTTTATATGCCTGGTGCTGGCAGTTTTTTTTATTTTTAAAAAATAGGTCGGGTAAGGGCGTTTTTTTGAAAACAACCAAAAACAAAAAGGGCAAGGAACTTTCGTTCCGTTGCCCTTTGTATTAGGCTTGCTGTTGAACCTATTCTTCTTCCGTTTCCTTCACTGATTGGATTTTGTTCAGTAATTGCTGCGCTTTCAGGAGGAAATCGGTCTTATGATCGGTATATTCGTTGTAAATCATCAACAACCTTGCGGCATCCCATGCAGCCGATTTCGGGTGCAACTGCTTGGCGGCGATTGGGTGCAGCCAATACTCCAGATTATTGGAGCGCAGGTACGAGCCGTCCATATCGTAGTTGATAATGACCGACAACTTGTTCAGGGAGAAGAGGTAATCCGTCTCCTTGTTCAGTTCTTTTTGCAGGTCAACGATTTCCACCCTGCCAAATCGAACACCCGCCCGTTCGCAAAGGAACACGTCGCGGCGGCCATCAAAGGTAATGATAGTGCCTATTTGGTACTTGCGTAGGGTGTCCAACAAGAATTTCTTGACCCGGTTGTGTACCGGGCGCAGTTGCTTGAAGGAATATTGCAAGGCTCGTTTGTCAATCTTGAACTCCTCCATGAACGGCCTGCGGCGGCCTGTGCGCATGTTGATGACTTCCTTGTACCGGCCCACTGTGTGGCCTAGTTCATTGGTCTTGGAAAAGACGCTGACATAGTCCACGTCAATGTTGTTGACCCAGGAATTGATGAAAATTTTCTTTGAACGTTTTTCAAATACGAGCAGGGATACTTCAGCAATCGCAAAGAAATTGGGGAATCCGCCGTAAATGTTACCGTACTTCAGCTCTAAAAATGCAATGTTGTTCTCCACGTTGATTATAGTGTTGTTTTGGGAATAAGGGTTTTAAAATAATACATCTGGCTAAAAATGTGCCGCCAAAAATATGAATTTTGACAACAAACAAACCAGTTTTTGCTTTACAAATTTAACTAGTGCGTTTGCTGCCCCGATTCAACTGCCTTGGAGAGGTTCAAAACAGGAACTTCCCACTTTCATAGATTTTTTCGCCATCCACAAAGATCTCGCCGCCATGCTTCATGTCGGCTATCATGTCCCAGTGGATGGACGATTCGTTCTTACCGCCCGTTTGCAAGTAAGATTGGCCAATGGCCATGTGTACCGTGCCGCCTATCTTCTCGTCGAAGAGGATGTTTTTGGAGAAACGGTCAATTTTGTAATTCGTTCCAATGGCCGCTTCGCCAAAACGCCTGGCTCCCGGTAGCTGGAAAACGTTGTCGAGCAAGTCTTTGCCCCTTTTGGCTTCCCATTTTTCCACTTGGCCATCTTTTACCCAAAGGGTTATGCCTTCCACCTCATGCCCGGCATACACCACCGGGTAGGTGAAATGGATCTGGCCGTTCACGGCATCCTCGACGGGAGAGGTGTAAACCTCGCCGGAGGGCATGTTCGTTTGACCGTCCGAATTGATCCATTTGCGGCCTTTGGTTGAAAAGGTAATGTCAATGCCGTCGCCCTTATAGCGCACAGTTTCTTTTTTGTTTAAAAAATCAACAATGTGCTGCTGCGAACGCCGGACGCCCAACCACGCTTCGGCAGGGTCAGCCTCGAAGAGGCGGCAGGCTCCAAAAACGAATTTTTCGTATTCTTCGAGCGACATGCCCGCTTCTTGCGCATTGGCTAACGTGGGATATTGGCAAAGGTTGCGTTTCAGCGAGCGGGTCGCCGTGCGCTCGAAATATATTTTGGAGACTCCTTTCAGCGCCTCCTTGCGTATTCTTGATTTTGCAGTATCTATGTTTTGCTCCTCCCTTAGGTTAAAGGGGGCCATAATATTCAGGTAGGCGTCAAACTCCTCCATCGCCAATTTGTACAATGGAGAAACGTACTGCAATTGCGTTTCCTTCCCCTCTTCGTACAAAATGCGCCCTTTTTCCCGGAAGGCCAGTTCTACTTCTACCGTTGCGCCGGCACGCAGCGCCGAGCGCCAAACTTCCCGCACAAGGGGTTCGGCCAGCGTAGTACTGGATACAAAAAGGCGATCTCCCTCCTTGATTTCCAAGCAATAGTGGACGAGCAGGTTGGCGTATTTGGCGAGCATTTCAGGCATTTCGCAAGGCAAGTATGTTCTGGTTAGGTAATCCGCTGATAATTTTTCGGACGCTTGGTTGATGTAGGGGTTTTTTGGGCGAAAGGGGCAATGGCCGCAAATTTCAAAAATTTTTATTCAGAAAAAAATTTGCTGTAAAATTTGTTGGGTGAACATATTACAAACGCAGGCCTAACTTTTTGGGTAACACAGATAATATTTTGTCACCAACCTTGTCTGTAAGCCAAAATCCGACAATTGCGACATGGGAAGCACTGTTCCATTTTTGAACAAGATATTGATTTCGTCTTTGAAAACATTGTAGGCATGATTGCTTTCTTCGCCTCCAAACACGAGATAGCTGATCAATTCATCAGGTATTCCTTTGTAGCCTTTGACTTTTTCTTGCATGGCTTGCACATATTCTTGCTCAAACGGCTCGTTTTTCAGCTCTATTTTAAAAAGCCGCCTGTCCAAAATGCTCCTGGAAAGGTACGACAACAGCGGGTCGGCCTCTTGGGTGAAACTCTTCAAGGCACTGAAAATATCGTAATCGTCCAGCCTTGCAAAATGGATGAGCAAATCCTCTGAGTGGGTATCAAAATCCTCCAGCGTGCAGTCTTGGTAAAGGAAAAATGCCAAGCTCTTTGATACGTCCAAACGAATGCCCTGGCGAGCGAGCTCCTTGGCACGCTGCAGCGTTTTCAACAACATTTGCTCCGCTACCAGCACCGTTTTGTGCAAATAAACCTGCCAATACATCAACCGCCGTGCAATGAGAAATTTTTCGATGGAATAAATGCCTTTTTCCTCCACCACCAATTTGCCCTCGTGTACTGCCAACATTTTTATAATGCGGTCGTAGCCAACAACACCTTCTGATACGCCCGTAAAAAAACTATCCCTTTTTAAATAGTCCAGGCGGTCCATATCGAGTTGGCCAGAAATGAGCTGGTTCAAAAACTGTTTTTCGTATTGGTTTTTAAAAATACGGATGGCCAGTTCGAGTTGGCCGCCAAATTCTTCATTGATGCGCTCCATGAAGCGGAGCGAAAGCTCCTCGTGCGGCACATTGATTAATGTATGTTCGAGTGTGTGCGAAAATGGCCCATGCCCAATATCGTGCAGCAAAATGGCGATGGAGGCAGCGGTGGCTTCTTCGTCTGTGATCACAACATCTTTAGAGCGCAGGGCTTCGATGGCATCGCACATGAGGTGCAGCGCTCCGAGGGCATGGTGAAAGCGGGTATGCAGCGCTCCAGGATAGACATAGTGGGTGAGGCTCAATTGTTTGATGCGCCGGAGCCTTTGGAAAAAAGGGTGCTCCACCAGGTCGAACAATATATCGTAAGGGATGCCGATGAAGCCATAAACGGGGTCGTTGAAAATTTTCCGCTTGTTCATTTTTGGTGCAGGTGCAGGTTTATTTGGGTCAAACGTAGTCAAATTGAAAAAGGTTGTCGGCGGGAATACCCTGCTAAAAATATTATACCGCAAAAAAATATTTGACTGAAAAGATCAGTAACATGATATTTGTGCCAATCCATTCAATTTTCGCTTCACCACCTTTCAGCAGGACAAACCAAACTTACTATGAGTAGCTATCACCTCCAGGAGTATTTTTATTATACCCGCCTCGAACGCAATGCAGCAATCACTTTGTTTTTGCTGTGCCTGGCTTTTTTCTTTGCACCACTCATTTACCCATTGCTGCTGCCGCCAAAGCCAAGTTTTGATTTTTCTGAAATAAAAGCAATGGCAGCAGCTTTGGAGGCCAAGCGCACGGCACAGGAAGATGAAAAACCAGTTTACCAATATGGTGAAGAACGAAGAGAAAACGAGCCAACTGTTGCCGTAGAGCTATTTCATTTTGACCCAAACGAAATTGGCAAAGAAGATTGGGTGCGCTTGGGTGTACCGTTGCGCACTGCACAAACCATCTTGAACTACCGCTCGAAAGGCGGGAAATTTTTTAAAAAAGATGATCTCCGCAAAGTATATGGCTTGCGTGAAGAAGATTTTGAGCGCTTGGAGCCTTACATTAAAATCAGCAGTGAAAAACCAGGATGGGCAAGCCGTGAAAACGAATTTGACCAACAGTCGGATAAACCCAGATATACTGAACAGAATGAACACGAAAGAAGCAGTTACGTTTCAAAAAGAGAAGCTGTTCAGGTCAGCATTGACATCAACAAGGCAACGCAAGAAGAATGGCAACAATTGAGTGGGATCGGCCCCTCGTTTTCAAAACGCATCGTCAACTTTAGGGAAAAGCTGGGCGGTTTTGCCACCGTGGAGCAAGTGGGGGAGGTTTTTGGGCTTCCCGATTCTACTTTCAAAAAAATTCTTCCCTATTTGAAGCCCTCGCCCGTTTTCAAACAAATTAGCTTGAACACTGCCACGCTCGACGAACTGAAAAGCCATCCTTACATCAACAATTTGCAAGCTACCATACTGTTCAATTATCGGCAGCAGCATGGGGCTTTTCAAAACATGGAAGCCTTAAAAAAGGCAGCCGTCGGGTTTAAGGAAAACGATTGGGAAAAATTAGAACCCTATTTATTATTGGATTGAATCAGGCATTGTATGCCGTAGTCTCGGCGGCGGCAACTTTTTCCGAGCACTTTTCCTTTATCAGCGTGATAAGCTCAATGTGGGAATTGAGTAAATGGGAAGTTACGCTGTACAATTGATCGAACTGTTCGGTAAGGAATTGCATCTCTTGTGGAAGTTCGCCCGCATTTTTCAATTTCAGCCTAAAGAGACATTGCAGCCCTTTAATAGCGTTTTCAAAATCCTCTGCCTCTTTGGCATAATGCTCCATGGCATGGAGCGCGGCTACTGGCGAACCGTTTTGATGGCGGTACTGGGCTTGTTGAAATTTATCCTCTTCCTGCAAATGAAAGTGGATCAAATCAAAAACGGAGACCTTGAAAAGATTGGCCAGTTTGACCAGGTTGCAAATTTTGGGCTCGGCTGAACCTGCCTCATACGAGGCAATGTTGCCCCTATTGAGGCCGATTTTTTCTGCCAGCTCTTCTTGGCTTATGTTCAGGCGCTTTCGCAAGGCCCTGAGATTTTCTGACAGAAATACTTTGGTTGAGTTGTTTGCAAAATCCGACATGTTATCCTGCGTAGTTTTTTGAATCAAATTTCGAATAGTTATAACCGTTTGTAGATAAAATTTACAATTTCTGTTGCTCTTAGGCCATTTTTGTCAGCTTTTTGTAAACAGCCTTGACAAGACAAAAGTTTAGCCAATTATGTTCACTGTTAAAGAATTATTAAAGTTGTCGAGATTTAGTCTAAATTGGAAAAATTATTTGCGCCGGAACTTATCAGAATGTAATTTTGTAAATAATAATTACAAAGTCATTTTTAAACCGATAAAAATCACCCAACATGAATAATCATAGCATCTATAGTCAACTTGATTCCGTCAGCAACTCCCTAAGGGCTTTTTCACTAAAGCTCACTGGGAACGAATCCGATGCCAATGATCTTTACCAAGACACGGCTTTTCGGATCATTTCCAATGCTGATAAATTCCAGGCGGATACCAATTTCAAGGCTTGGGCAGTGACCATTATGCGGAATATTTTCATCAATAATTACCGGAAAAAAATCCGCCGTGGCACTATCCTCGACCAGACACCCAACAACTACTACCTGAATTCAGGTGGCCAACTCATCGAAAACGATGGGGAAACACATATGGCCTACAAAGAGTTGTTGAAGATGGTGAGCGCACTGCCAGAAGATTTTAAAAGGCCCTTCTGGATGGCATATAAAGGCTACAAATACGACGAAATAGCAGAAAAGCTTGATGCCCCGCTCGGCACTATCAAAAGCCGTATCTTCTTCGCTCGCAGGAAACTGCAAAAAATGTACGAAGAGGCAGAAAGGGTAAGGGCATAAGGATATCTCCTTGAGATTCCCGAAAAAAATTTAGTATTACCCCCTCAATGCCCTGGAACTTTTCCGGGGCATTTTTATTTACACTAAAAGTATCTCGCTTGAAATGATAAAACCTTTTTAAAATGTCCATCATTTCGCCCTCACCTGCCCTAACATTTGGATTGGACTAAAACACCCGGTTTTTATGAAAAATCTTAGTTCTGAGCGTGTGCTCATCCCCTTGGCATTTGGCATAATCTATCTTGTTTGGGGCTCCACCTACCTAGCCAACTGGTACGCCATCCGAGACATTCCCGTTTTCATTATGTGCGGTACCCGCTTTTTAGTAGCGGGCATTTTTTTGTTTGGCCTTAGTTTTCTAATGGGCGCAAAATGGCCCACCTTGAAACACTGGAAAAATACAGCCTTTCTCGGCGTACTTTTTTTTCTCATTGGCAATGGGGGCGCAGTATGGTCATTGCAGTTCATTGACTCTGGCATCGAAGCCCTCATAATAGCCGCCCAACCATTGGTCATTGTGCTGATGATGTGGGGCATGAACAATACCCGCCCATCGGGCAAAACGCTACTGGGCATTGGGCTTGGCATAGCAGGCATGGCCCTGCTCGTTTTACAGGACAAATTTATGTCTAACGAGGATGTGATTATCGGCATTGGCGTCATCCTTATAAGCGTCTTGTCGTGGGGTTACGCTTCCGTCAAAATTTCCAAAATAGCCTTGCCCGCCTCCAAGCCCCTGAGCGCAGGCCTGCAAATGCTGTGGGGCGGTGCGATGTTGCTGACAGTGGGCTTGTTTAGTGGCGAAACCAAGGCCTTCAATTTGAGTCAAATCAGCGCACTAGCCGGTTGGTCGTGGCTGTACCTGGTGGTATTTGGTTCTATCATAGCCTATTCCGCTTTCAATTACCTTTTGTTAAAAGTGGCCCCCGATAAAGTTTCGACCAACACCTATGTGAACCCTGTCATCGCCATCTTATTGGGCTGGGGCCTGAACGGCGAGGCGTTGACGGGCCAATCCGTTCTGGCGGCGGTTTTGTTGCTCGTGGGCGTCATTTTCATCAACACCCGGCGTGACATGCTGAAAAAGCTTTTAAGCAAAAGCCCGCATCCGGCAGCTCCATTTATACAAGAAAATGGTAGCGTAAAAGACCTGGACATCCAGTCCAAAAAACCCAAACCGGGCAACATTACCCGGATTTGGCAAGGTAAAACCACCGCAGATAAGGCTTTGGAATACGTTGAAATGGCAAAACAAACCTGCGTAAAAAGTGCTATCGCCACACCTGGCAACCTGGGCGTGACGGTGCTCCACCGCACGGAAGGCGACGTGACCCACCACACTTTTATATCTTATTGGAAAGATTTGGATGCGGTGAAACTCTTTGCTGGGGAAGACTACAAAAAGCCGAGGATATTTTTGGAAGAGATTGGATTGTTGTTGGAGTCGGAAGGGGTGGTGGAGCACCGGACGGTTTAGCCTGTTTTATTTAACCGTCAATGGAGAAAGAATGGTTAAATTAGCCGCTTTGAAGATGGCCGCAATTGCTTGTAGTATCGCTTTTCATGCTCAAATTTTTCCGCCAAAATATCTCTGCCAAATCGGACGAAGCACTGGTGCAAGCTTACCAGGACTCCGGTGATTTGGAAATTTTGGGCGTGCTGTACGAGCGCTATGTGGATCTGATGTACGGTGTCTGCCTGAAATTTTTCAAAGACAGCACCAAGGCCGACGATGCTGTGATGAACATCTTTGAATTTTTGGTGGAAAAAGTTAAGACGCAGGATATCCGGCAATTCCGGCCTTGGCTGCACGTAGTCGCCAAAAACCATTGCCTGATGCAGTTGCGGAAAAAAAACTTAACCCTTCCTTTCGATGAACTTTCACCTGCCGCCCAAGCAGAAATTGTGCAATCTACCGACGACATGCATCCAATGGATGTTTTTGATGAAAACAAGGAGGAACAGGTCCTGCAAGAGTGCCTGCAAAAACTCCCACCGCAACAAAAACACTGTGTCGAACAGTTTTATTTTCAAGATAAATCATACAAAGAAATATCAGATCTGACGGGCCAAGAACTTGGTTTCGTGCGATCCAATATCCAAAATGGACGCCGCAACCTTCGGATCTGTATGGAAAAAAGGGTAGGGGTAAAATGAAAAGTTGGAGGGGTTTGTTTCACATCAAACTCCTCCAACAATCAAATAAAAAAATGAAACCTGCATCGGGAAATAAAAATTGGCTGGCCCTGCTGCACCGCTGGATAAGCGGCGATGCTGACAGCAAGGACGAGCGGGCATTGGAAGTATTGGCCAAAGACGATCCTTTCCTGGCCGATGCCTTCGAGGGTTACCGCTCCATGCCCGCCGAAAACCATGCAGTTGCTGTCAGCCGCATAAAAGCGGATCTGCGCAGCAGATACCAAAGAAAGAGGAGGGGTGCAGTTTTTTATGTTTTGAGGGCAGCGGCTGTTGGGGCTGTTTTGGTAGCTGCATGGTTGCTTTTGCAGCAGTTTGACCAAAAAGAAAATACCCAAACGGGCATAGCCGAAAGCAGCGAAAAAATAGCGCCCCAGACTCCAAATACGATTCCGCCCGTTGCTTCCGACACAGTTGAGGCGGATCAGATGGCAGCTAAAACACATAATGGAGACGCAACCCCAAATACTTCCCTAAATGAACCTGCCAAAGCTGAAGACAACAAAACAGCACTCAAATCAGAGAGCAAGCCCGCCCCTGCCCCTGTCCGTCCGCTCACGCCTGCTGCCGATCAACGGCAATTTGGTTTTGAGCCGCCAGCACAGGAGCAGGAATTGGCAACTACGGATGAAGTGGCGCCCAAAGTGGAAAGGGATGCCGATACTGTTGAACCTGTTGTTGAAACAGCTCCTCCAGTTGCCATGAGAAGAAGCGACGAGGCTGCAAAACCTGCCACAGAATCATTTTCAGATGTAGCCGAAAACAACCAGGAAAGGACACGCCTGATCGTTGGAAAAGTGGCCGACCAAGCTGGCAACCCGCTTATCGGTGCCAGTGTTTTAGTGGAAAAAACCAACCTCGGCGCAGTTACTAACATTGAAGGAAAATACTCATTGGAAGTGCCAAAACAGGCGAAAACATTGATTTTTAGTTATACTGGTTTTGAGAATAAAACTGTGGAAATCGGAGAATCAAACATGATAGATGTGCGGATGGTGGAAAATTCGGTGGCTTTGGAGGAAGTGGCTGTTTCTGGTTTGAAGAAGGATAAAAACAAGAAGGTTAATTCGCCTGAGCCAAAAGGCGGTTTTGAAAATTTTGAAAAATACCTGGCCGAGAATCTCCGATACCCAGCAACAGCGGCAACTGCTGGCATAGAGGGCGAGGTCGTGACAAGTTTCAGGATAAAAAAAGACGGTTCATTGTATGATTTCCATACCGTAAAATCGCTGGGTCATGGCTGCGACGAAGAGGCTATCCGCCTGCTGCGGGAGGGGCCAAAGTGGAAGGCACAAGCGGAGACATTGACTTCGTATTCTATATTTTTTAAAAAGAAGTAAACAGCAATTCTTGGCTATCCACAGCAAAGCCTACTTTTTCCTTTCCAGCACAACGAAAGTATAATCGTACAGATTTTTTTCATCGGCCCTGTGCAATTCCCGCTTTGTTTCCCGCCATTCGCCTTCATTGATTTCAGGAAAAAAAACATCCCCGGCCATTTTAACGTCCACTTCGGTCAGATAAATCCTGTCGAGCATGGGCATGGCCATTTTATAGATTTCGCCGCCGCCAATCACGAAAACTTCCTCCTCGCCGTTTGCCTCTGCCAAGTCCAAGGCTTCTTTTAAGGAATGGACTACAACACAATCCGATGCTACAAAAAACGGATCACGGGTAATGACGACATTGGTGCGCTTCGGCAATGGCTTACCGATGGACTCAAATGACTTCCGCCCCATGATGACATAATGGCCAAGCGTTGTTTTTTTAAAATATTGCAAATCGGCCGGCAGGTACCAGGGTATCTCGTTGTTGCGCCCGATGACGTTGTTTTTGGCCGTCGCTACTATTGCTGAAATAATCACCGAATGGAATTTTTATTGATTGAATGAAAGCTTGGATCGAACACTTCTATTGATCCACTTCCTCCCCTTCTGGCACATCAATGGGGGTATTGTCAGGCCGTGTTCCGGTGGAATCGGCGGCAGCGGAGATGGTAGCGAAAACCTTCTTCGGTTTAATTTCGATAAGGTTGGTTTCGATGGTTTGTTTTTCCTTCCATTTCCGCTGTTCGCTGATTTCGCCCCGGATGTATTTTTCCATAACCAAACTGGCGATGGGCGCAGCGTACTTGCCGCCGCCGCCTGCATTTTCAACATAAACGGCAATGGCGATTTTGGGATCGTCCACCGGCGCAAAACCAATAAATGTGGAGTGGTCTTCACCGTGCGGGTTTTGTACTGTACCTGTTTTCCCAGCAATGGGAATGTCGAAAATGGACGAGGATGTGGCCGTACCGGCTGCCACTACCCGCCTCATGCCTTCTACCACGGAGGGGAAAAAATAAGGGCGAACGGGTACCCGGATGCGTTGGCGGTATTTTTCGGGGGCAGGCAGCATCTCTTCGCCTTGGCGGAAACCTTTGGCAAAATGGGGAATGAAGTAGTAGCCCCGATTGGCGATGATGCTGGCCACGTTGGCCATTTGCAAAGTGGTCAACTGGACCTCGCCCTGCCCGATACCCAATGAAATAACGGTCGAAGAACGCCAGCCACCTTTGTTTTTGGGGTACAACCGATCGTAGTATTTTGAGGTGGGCACGTTGCCCGTTTTTTCACCAGGAAAATCTACGCCCAAGCGCCTGCCCAAGCCAAATGATTCAAGATAATAGGCCATGGTATCCAGCCCTTGGGCTGAATTGTAATAGCCATAGTGGTCAACGATTTCCTTGAAAGTCCTGAAAAAATAAGAGTTGCACGACCATTGCAGCGCTATGCTGACGTTGGATGGAAAGGCATGTCCACGGCACTTGCGCACGTCCCTACTGCCATTTACATAATAGCCGCTACAGGGCCAACCCGTCTCCGGGGTGATGGCGCCCATCTGCATCCCAATCAAACCGACAGTGGCTTTGAAGGTAGAGCCTGGTGGGTATTCTGCCATGATGGCCCGGTTGAAAAGCGGCTTCAGTTTATTGCCTTGCAATTCCATGTAAGCCTTGCCCCGGTTTTGGTCAATGACCATCAAATTGGGATCGTAGGTGGGCGAACTAACAAAGGCGAGCACTTCGCCAGTTTTTGGCTCAATGGCCACGACTGCCCCGATTTTGTTTTGCATCAATTCCTCGGCGTAGGCTTGCAGGTCAATGTCAACCGTGGAAATGAGGTCGAGGCCCGATTCTGGCAGGGTGTCCCTTTTGCCGTCCTGAAATTTACCAACGTCCCTGCCGAGGTTATCTTTCAACACATATTCGTAGCCTTTTTTCCCTTTCAACTCAGTTTCGTAAGAAAGCTCCAGGCCGCTGGCGCCCATGTAGTCGCCCATTACATATTCGCCGCCGGAGTCTTTGATGTCGTTGTCCGTCACTTCGGTGATGTAGCCCAGCAGGTGTGCGGCGTGTTTGACGGGGTAGCTGCGGATATTCCTGATTTGTACAAAAAAACCAGGGAATTCGTAGAGGCTTTCCTGAAAGCGGGCATAAACTTCCGGCGTGATTTTGCTCAAAAAAACAAAGGGCTTGATCTTGCTGAAACGTTTGTCCAATTTGAAGTTCTTGTTCAGCCTTTCTTCAAAAGAGGCCTTGTCAATGCCGAGCAGTGCGCAAAACTTGACCGTGTCCATAGAGGGCCGGATCTGGTTAAAGACCACCATGAGGTCGTACACGGGTGCGTTGTTGATGAGCAATTTGCCGTTGCGGTCGAAAATCAAGCCCCTGGCAGGATAAATGGTTTGCTTGTTCATGGCCACAGCATCCGCCTGAATCTTGAACGTATCGTCCCAAATTTGCAATTGAAATGCACGGCCCAGTAGGATCAGCGCTGCTACCCCAAAAACCACCAAGATGGTAAATTGCCGTTCTTTAAACTGTTCGCCCAAGTTTTACGAGAGAATACCTGCCAGTCGGCAGACAGGAGAGAATGTGAGGATGATTCATTCATCCCAACATTTTCCCCGTTGTTAATCTAAAGGATTAAAAAGTACCTGATAAATAATGATGAAAAGCATGGAGAGTATAAAACTAACAATGGTTTTCATCAAAATATCAACGATGTAAACGAAAGTAAAGGCTTCTACTGAAAAATAAAAAAACAGGTGGATAATTAACAGAACCGCAGCATAGCGCAGAAACCAGCCCATGCCCATGCGGGCGGCGGTCGGGCTGTAGTTCACATTGTAGCCGCCACGGGGTTCCATTATCTGCAATACAAGGGATCGGACAAAGGCAGTAAAAACAGCGGCGCTGGCATGTACGCCCAAAGAATTGTAAAAAATATCTACCGCAAAGCCAACTGAAAAGCCCAGCAGGATTAGGAGCGCACGGGGTGTGCGCAGCGGCAGCAGCATGATGAAAATGGGATATACGATGACGTTGAGATACGGGAAACCTTCCCAGCCCGACCCGACGTTCTGGAACACCAGCCCCTGCAACAAGACCAGCCCTAAAAAGCGCAGCACATTGGCAACAATTACACTATTCATCTTCTTCCATTACGGCTTGCTCAAGTTCTTCCTGCTCTTGTTTCAGCAGGTTTTTCACGACGTAAACATACTGTATGTTGCTTAGGTCAAGACCCGACTTGATTTGTATCGTATAAAAATTGCTGCCCGGCTCTATCCATAGTTTTTCGACAATACCCAATTGAATACCTTCGGGAAAGATGGCCGAATAACCACTCGTTTCAATGGTGTCGCCTGGCACGATCGGTGCATTTTTCGGAATGTCTTCCAGGTGGAATGTCTTTGTATCCTCGCTTTTCCAGACCAGTGAACCAAAAAAATTCTTGTGACGGATGCGGGCGCTCAATTTGGTCTGGCGGTGCAAAATGGACATTACTACCGAGTAATGATTGGAGACTTTGCGCACGATACCCACTACGCCATTTTCAGTAAGGACGCCACTATGTGGCAACAGTCCATCTTTTCTGCCCTTGTTCAAAGTGAGGTAATTGTGGTGCTTGTTGACCGAATTTTTGATCACTTTGGCTTCAATGAAAGTGTATTTGGGCTGCAAACTATCAGAAAACATTGTATCCAGCTTGCTGGGGTCGTTGATGCCCATACTGGCCAGTTTTTCCAACAAATCCGTGTTCTCTTTTGCAAGGCGGTAGTTCTCATCATCCAACGAAAAATAGCGGTTGGTAACGGTGGCCTTTTCTTGAAAATAACCCGTCATACGGTTGACGGATGTGACATAAACATCGCTTTGCCGCTGGTTATATTTCACCACCAAAGAAAAGGAAATGACCTCCAGCAGCACAAACACGAAGAAGCCGCTCAATTTGACGAAAAGCTGTAGGAGGTTGAACATGGTTGGCTGGATGGTTTCATTGTCTCATTGCTTTATTGTTTCATTGTTTCATATAGGCAAAAACAGTGAAACAATGAGACCATGAAGCAATGAAACCATTACACACTCTTCCGATCAATCAGGAAGGAGAAGCGATCGGTATTTTTTAAGGCGATGCCCGTGCCACGTACCACGGCCCGCAGCGGATCTTCTGCAATGTGGACTGGGAGCTTTGTTTTTTGGCTCAAACGCTTGTCGAGGCCACGCAGCAAAGCGCCGCCGCCTGTCAGGTAAAGGCCGGTTTTGTAAATATCGGCGGCGAGTTCGGGCGGCGTGGATTCGAGCGCCTTCATCACGGCCTCCTCCACTTTGCCGATAGATTTGTCAATGGCCTGTGCCACCTCGTGGTAGGAAATCGTGATCTGCTTCGGGATGCCAGTCATCAGGTCACGGCCGTTCACGGCATAATCGGAGGGTGGGTTTTCCAGTTCGTGCAGGGCAGAACCCACATGGATTTTTATCTGTTCGGCGGTGCGTTCCCCAATAAGGATGTTGTGCGCCCGCTTCATGTAGTCAATGATGTCGGCGGTAAATTCGTCGCCAGCCGTGCGGATGGACTGGTCGCAAACGATGCCTGAAAGGGCGATGACCGCAATTTCTGTCGTGCCGCCCCCGATGTCAATAATGACGTTGCCGATAGGCTCTTCTACTTCCAGGCCAATGCCCAATGCGGCGGCCATAGGCTCGTGGATGAGGTAGGTTTCTTTTGAGTCCACATGGTCGGCAGAGTCGAATACGGCCCGTTTTTCCACTTCGGTGATGCCGGATGGGATGCAAATGACCATTTTCAAATGGGAGAAAAACCGACGGCGGTTGCCAATCATGTTGATGAGGCCCTCGATCATATTTTCCGCAGCCTGGAAGTCGGCGATAACGCCGTCCCTCAGTGGGCGTACGGTTTTGATGTTTTCGTGGGTCTTTTCATGCATTTGCATGGCCTTCAGGCCAACGGCTATAGTCTCGCCCGTGCGGCGGTCAATGGCAACAATAGAAGGCTCGTCCACCACGACTTTCCCATCGCTCATGATGAGGGTGTTGGCAGTGCCAAGGTCAATGGCGAGTTCCTGGGTAAAAAAGCTGAAAAGTTTCATTAATGTCCTCTACCTCGATTTTGATTAGCAATGTTAGTGCTCCGTCAGAAGATGTTGTTTGGATTTGGCCGTTTTTGCCTTGTTGCAAGAAGTTGGCCTTTCAATCAAAACACTTATAAGTCCATTTTTGTAAATGGCGGTACAAAAGAAAACAAATTCCGCTGAATCGGGAAAAAATTGTGAAAAACTGTGAGGGTTAATTGAATAGGGTTAATTTTGTTTATTAAAAATTGCCATGTCTGAATTTAAAAACATAGTGGCCGATCCTGAAATACTGAACGGCAAACCCTGTGTCAAAGGTACCCGGATCAGCGTTGAACTGATTCTGGAATGGTTGGCTACTGGCGGCACCTCAGAAACAATTGCCGCCAAACATCCACTACTTACAGATGAACTTGTTAAAAAAGCCATCTTGTATGCCGCTCGTTTTGCGAAAAACGAAATTCTCATAGAAGTACGTGCAAGAGCATGAGTAACATACCCTATCGCTTCCTTACGGACGAAAATATTGAAAAGAATTAGTAAATTTCTTACGGACAAAAGTCCACGATGTATTCGATATAAAAGAGTCAGCACTTTTTCGTCTGCCCGATAGGGAAATCCTCAAACTTGCTTGGGAACAAAAAAGAATCGTCGTTAGTCAGGACAGTGATTTTGGAACACTAATTTTTAGGGATGAAATGCTTTTCTTTGGGGTCATCTACTTACGTCCAGGACACGAATCCGCCCAAGTCCATATTCAAACAATGGAAGCGATTCTGAAGGAAAATCTTGACCTTTCTTCTTCTTTTATAATTACAGGCGAAAACAATATGGGTTTTATTAGAATAAGATTTCGCCAATTGCCTTAGAAACTTTTATTCTAAACCACCACCTCCCACATATCTTCCTTCCTGAAATACTTCCTGGCCAATTCCCGCAGTGCCTTTGGCGAAATAGTTTTTATCGTTTCTACCAATTCTTCGAAACCTGAAAGTGGCAAACCTTCGGAGATAAAGGTTTTCACGACCTCTGAAATATTAAACGGCCCATCCAGGTTGGTGAGCAAAGTGCCGAGCAGGTAATTGCGCACCATTTCCATCTCGTCCTTTTTCACCAGTTTGTCCTGGAGTTTCTGCATTTCAATGTAAATCTCCCGAATGGTCGGTTCCACGAATTCGTTGCCCACTTCGGTGGCCACATAAAAATAGCCGCCAAAAAGCATGGAGTCGTGGTTGCTGTAAATATTATACGTGTAGCCCTTTTTCTCCCGGATATTGGCCATCAGCCTGGAACCAAAATATCCGCCGAGGATGGTGTTCAACACGTACATGCCGTTGTAGTCGGGGTGCGCCCGAGTGAAAAGGTGGCTTCCGATGCGGATAGCCGTTTGCACTTTTTCAGGGTGCGGCACCTTGACTTTAAGGGGTGTAGTTTGCCCCGGCCCAACGGCAACTTCTTTTTTTTCTCCTTTCAAAATAGCACCTCCCAAGTGCTGTTCCATCAGTGCCCTGACTTCCGGGGTGATTTTCCCGCTTAGAAACAGGAGGCAATTTCCGCTCACATAATTTTCCTGATAATGCTCAATAAGGTCTTCCCGCCTGATGGCAGAGTAGGTGTCAGCGTAGCTGTTATAGCCGTAGGGGTGTTCTTCGCCGTAGAGCAGTTCGGTGAATTTTCGGTAGGCCACCACGTCGTTTTTGGTCAAATCCACCTGCAAACGCTGGATGTTCCGCTCGATGAAAGGTTTCAGTTCATCTTCCGGAAAGGTCGGTTCTGCCAATATTTCGGCCAATACAGGCAGCAGCTTGTCAAAGTGTTTTGACAAAGAATAAAACTGCACGGTGGCTGTGTCCAGGCTCACGGGCAGTGCCAGTGTGCCGCCGTAGTAGTCAAAAATTTCGGCAATGTCGGCTGAGGAATAATGGGCCGTGCCTTCTTTCAGCAAGGCTGCAGTGCCACGAAATGCGAGTTTCCTTTTTTCATAAGGCCGCCCGGCGAAGAATAGCAGTTCCAGTTTCACAATATCCTGCGTGCCCATGTTCGTCTCGTAAACAGGCACTCCGTTGGGCAAATGCCAGACCTCCGGCGGTGGCACGGTGAGGTTTTTAACCTCCTGTATATCAGGCATTTTTGACCTTATCAACATGCTAAAAAATTTGGGCGGCAAAGGTAGGAAAACAAAGGATTATAGAAGCATAGATGAAGGAGGGCCTCACTTCTCATTTCTTGGCCCTCACTCCTTTTAAATATACTCGCCCAGCCATGCAATCTGTCCAGCCAATGGCCTTGCATCCTCGTCCGATTCCAGCACTTCCTTGGCATATTGGTGCAAAGCCTCCAATGGGAACGAAGAAGCCAGTATTTCCTTGATGCGGGAGTTATTTTCTTTTAATGCCAAGACCTCTTCTTTTGATGGCACTTCGTGCAAACCGGCCAGTTGGCCAAGGTTGTTGCCGGTAAAAATGGGGCTGTACTTAATATTGTCCGGCAGTCGGTCGAAGCCGATGCACATGGTTTCAATGGACTGCACGATGGTGTGGATGGCATCGCCGCTCACCCTCACGTAATAAGATCGGCCCAGGCGGCCCATCAAATCCAGCTTGTTCGGCACGATGCGGCCCCGGTCGTCGAGCACGTCTTCGAGGATGTGCATCCGCAGCATTTCGCAGATAATCAAATGGCCTGCGCCGCCCTGCGTACCGAGTGGGATGATGTCGTTCACCCGGCATTCCATATTGATGGGCGATTCCTTTACCCGGAAGGGTTTCACTAAATCAGAAGGAATGGGCGTGAGGCCACTTTTGATAAACTCGTTCACGCCCCGGTCGAACTGGGCGCTGGCCACTGCCATTTGACGCACGATGTCGTAGCTCACCACGTTGATGACCACCTCACGGGTTTCTTCCACATTGGCAAGGGTGTCCTTCGTGGTGTTGTTGCCTACTCGCCGATTGGAGGAAAAAACGAAAATAGGCGGGTTGGAACTGAAAGCATTGAAAAAGCTGTAGGGCGCCAGGTTCGGTTGGCCTTCCTTGTCCACGGTACTGACGAAAGCGATGGGCCTGGGCGCAACGGAACCTACAATAAACTGGTGGAAATCATGGCGTGGCACGGAGCCGGGTTCGATGATGCGGTATTTTCTTTCGGCTTGTTCTGGGTGTTTATTTGTATTTTCCATAGTTGAAATCTTAATGCTTTTACTGCGCTTATTCGCTTTCCAATTTTAAATTAAAACGCTTGCGCACTTCGTCCACCAGCGGGTTCACGGTTTTCATACCCCAATATTTTTCGCTATCCGTCATTTTTTTGGGCTTGGCGGGGGCGGCATTGGAGCGGGCTGGATCGAGCCTAATCTTCAGTGCCAATCGTGGGGCGTGCATTTGCTCCCGCAAATACTCCATCAAGCTGCCCTCTTGGCGGATGGTGCTTTCGGCCAATGCCGAGCCGACAATGGCCATGACCTCCTCGCCTTCGATGCTGATTTCCGCTCCTTTTAAAATGGTTCTTACCGAGTCTTTGTTTGAAGTTTCTATGTAGGAATACCAGGCAGTTTTTAAGTCTTCCTCGGTGAGTTTTGCTTCTTTTTTGCCCTTGCCGTTTGTTTCGGCCTTTTCTATTTCATCGTGGAGCGAATCGAGCGACTGGAAAGTAGGCAGGCTGCCCATTGTTGGTTTTCGCAGGGAAGATTTAATGGAAGGTGTTTCGGAAGGTGAAGGTGTTTTTTCAAAAACAGGCGTTGGTTCATTGGCTGCCATCGGAGGCTCTTCTTCTTCTTCTTCTTCTATTTCTTCAATTGTTCCACTAAAATCTTCTTGCAAAAACTCCTCTTCAACACTTATTTCATCATACAATTCTTCTGCTATTTCCTCTTCGGCCTCATCTTGCTCAATCGCTTGATTTACAAGCACTTTTATCTCTTTTGTATCAACGTCCCTCCCATCTGCGCCCACTTTCCCCAAACTGCCATTCATTGATTCTTCCCCATTTGACTTCTGCTGAGGTTCCACGACTGCGGATTGCGGACTGCGGACTGAAGACTGAAGACGACTCACTAAAGAACCGTCAGCCGTTTTTTTTTCAGCCCCAACTGCCAGTGACAGATGCTGTTCGCCATTGGCAAGTTTGACTGCACGGCCAATGAAGCACATTTTTATCAAATAGGTCTCCACGTGCAAAGGCTTGTTGCGAGCCATTTTGTAGTTGATGTCGCAGTCGTTGCAGAGGTTGAGAGCGGTAAGGATGAAGGATACGGGCGCGACAGATGCCTGTTGGCCATAACGCTCTTTTAGGGCGTCGCTCACTTCGAGCAGGCGCAGGGTCTCGGCATCCTTGCAGACGAGCAGGTTGCGCAGGTGCTCTGCCAGGCCGTTGATAAAAAGATCGCCATCGAAGCCATTGCGCAGCACGTCATTGAAAATGAGCATCACTTGCGGCAGGTCTTCCGTCAAGAGGGCGTCCGTAAAGCGGAAATAATAATCGTAATCCAGGACGTTGAGGTTGGTGATCACATCCTCGTAAGTGATTTTTTTACCAGAAAAACTGACGATGCGGTCGAATATCGAAAGGGCATCCCGCAGCGCACCGTCCGCTTTTTGGGCGATGATGTGCAGGGCTTCTTTTTCAGCATCAATGCCTTCCTGCTGGCAGATGTTCTGCAAGTGGGACACGATTTCCTTGATCTGTATCCTTTTGAAATCAAAAATCTGGCAGCGGGAAAGGATGGTGGGGATGATCTTGTGCTTCTCCGTGGTCGCCAAAATGAAAATGGCGTAAGATGGCGGCTCCTCCAGCGTTTTCAAAAAAGCATTGAAAGCCGCCTGCGAGAGCATGTGTACCTCGTCTATGATGAACACTTTGTACTTGCCCTGCTGCGGCTGAAATCGTACTTGCTCCACGAGGGAGCGGATATGTTCAACGCTGTTGTTGGAGGCTGCGTCCAACTCCATGATGTTGAAGGAGGCATTTTTATTAAATGATTGGCAACTGTCGCACTCGCCGCATGGTTCAAAATTCTTGGATACATTCTGACAGTTGAGCACTTTGGCCAAAATACGGGCACAGGTCGTTTTGCCCACGCCACGGGGGCCGGTGAACAGAAAAGCATGCGCCAGGTGGTCGGTCTGCAAAGCCTTTTTCAGGGTCTGCGACACATGCTCCTGTCCGACTACATCTTCGAACTTGGCAGGGCGGTATTTTCTTGCGGATACTACAAAACTCATCTTTAAAAAAAACGGGTAGGCGTTGGACAAGTAGGCAGTTTGGGCACTGGCCATGTCGCCAACATGAATGGCAAAGGTAGGAAAATTAACCCGGCGCTGGTACGCTTAGGAGGGGCGTAACCCGTCACAATTTCCCAATGCGTTATAAAATCGTTAAGGCGGCAAAAGCAGGTTTTAGCTTTGAACCATTAATTGGTAATTTCACCCCCAATAAATTTTTAACAAAATAAGATCATAATGAAAAAAGTATTGGTTACACTCCTCACAATCTCTGCTTTTAGCCTGACAGTGGCCAAGGCCCAGATTAAAACGCCGGCACCCAGCCCGGCTTGCAAGTTGACCCAAACGGTGGGCTTAACTGACATCACCGTGGATTACAGCCGCCCAAGCGCCAAAGGCCGCACCATCTTTGGTGGGCTGGTGCCTTACGGTGAAATGTGGCGTACCGGTGCCAACAAAAACACGATGGTCACCTTCAGCGACGCCGTGAAAATCGGTGGGAAAGAACTGAAAGCTGGTTCTTACGCTGTTTTCACTGTACCCAACAAAGGCTCATGGGACATTATTTTCTACACGGACACTGAAAACTGGGGCCTGCCTGAAAAATGGGATGCCGCCAAGGAAGCTACCCGCTTCAGTGCAAAAACGGAAGAAATGCCGTTCAACATTGAGTCTTTCATGATTGACATCGGCGATTTAGCCAACGACAAATGCACGATGGGCATTGGATGGGAAAAAACTTGGGTTTCTTTCCCCATTGAACTGAACACGGACGAGGTAGTTTCCAAATCCATCACCCGTGCCATGGGCGGCCCAACCGCCGATGACTATTACTCTGCTGGCCGTTACTATTTTGAGTCTGGCAAAGATTTGAACAAGGCCTACGAATGGCTGCACAAATCCAACGAAATGGATCCAAAATTCTGGAAACTCCGCCAGGAATCATTGGTTCAGGCCGCTATGGGCAAACATGCCGATGCCATCAAAACTGCCGAGCGCTCCAAGTCGCTGGCGATGGAAGCTGGCAACAAAGACTACGAAAGGATGAATACTGAGTCCATCACCGAATGGAAAGCGAAGATGAAATAAGAAAGGATGACTGATGAACGATGAACGGACGCTTAACTCGTTCATCGTTCATCGTTCATCGTTCTTACTCTAGTAAACCGTTCCTCCAAGTCTTCCAAATCATAAGTCAGGAAACAACTGCGCCCGGTTGGGCTTTTGAAGGGCATTGCGCAAGCAAAAAGTTGGTCTATCAACTCCTGCATCTCAACAACAGTAAGGTTTTGGCCACGTTTGGTAGCAGCGCTGCGGGCCATGCTACGGGCGATATTGTCACGGATTTCAAGGCTAAGATCGAGGTTTTGTTTATATTGATCCAACAAGGATTCGATGAGTTTCACTTCATTCTTCCCGCCGACCAGATCTGAAGGCACACCATGTATAATAAATGTGTCTTTGCCAAATTCCTGGATGTCGAAGCCAAGCAAGTTGATTTGTGGCAAAATGTCGCTTAAAATGGCGGCATCTGCCGTGGGCAGGCTGAGTGTTTTTGGGAAAAGCTGTTTCTGTGTGTATGTCTCTTTATTTTCCAAAGCCTCCAAATAGCGCTCGTACAATATGCGCTCATGTGCCGCCTGCTGATCAATGAGCAGGAAGCCCGATTTTATATGGCTGACGATGTAAGAAGCATGTATCTGATAAGGCTCTTTTTGGTTTTTTGAAAAACTGCCCACCGTATCGTCCATTTCTATTGAAGACGACCAGGTACTTTCAATGGTGATGCTGCCGCTGTTGGCCTCGTCATCCTTGGACGCCAACCCTTCTTCCAATTCGTCTTCCACACCTTCAAACAGTTTTTGCCAATTTTTCAAATTGGAGCTTTCACGCTGGCTGTTTGTTTTTTCAAAACCGCCCGATAAGGTGCTGCCGCTGCCGCTCCTTTTGTTTTGGGAAAGTTCCTGTTCAAATTCTTCCTGGCTGCCGACTTTGAATGGCAAACCAAAGTTCTGTACCGGAGAAAAAGATGTTTCCTGTTCAAAATCAAGGGTGGGCATCACGCTGTACTGTCCCAATGCATGGCGCACCGCCACTTTTAAATAATTATAGACCAGGCGCTCATCGTCGAATTTGATTTCTTGCTTGGTCGGGTGTACGTTGATGTCAATCCGTGCCGGATCCATTTCAATAAAAAGCACATAAAAGGGGAACGTATCGGGCGGGAGCAAATCTTCGTAGGCCGACATGACGGCGTGGTGCAGGTAGCCGCTTTTGATGAAACGCTGGTTGACAAAAAACAACTGCTCGCCCCTGGTTTTGCGGGCAAATTCGGGCTTGCCTATAAAACCCGTAATGGTCATCACATCAGTTTCCTCTGTCACTGGCACCAGTTTGGGGTTGAAGGCATTGCCAAAAATGCCTACGATGCGCTGCCGCAAATTGCCCGGCGGCAGATGGAACATTTCCGTGCCGTTGTGGTGCAGGGAGCAAAACACATCCGTATTCGCCAGCGCTACCCGCTGGAACTCGTCGAGGATGTGGCGCATTTCTATTGCATTGGATTTCAGGAAGTTGCGTCGGGCCGGTACGTTGAAAAACAGGTTCTTTATCTGGAGGTTCGTGCCACCGGTGCATTGGCAAGCCTCTTGTGCCTGTACCTGTGAGCCTTCGATGACGATGCGGGTGCCGAGTTCGTTTTTGTGGAGTCGTGTGCGCATTTCAACCTGCGCCACTGCTGCGATGGAGGCCATCGCTTCGCCCCGGAAGCCCATCGTGCGGATAGAAAACAGGTCTTTTGCTTCTCGGATTTTCGAGGTGGCGTGGCGCTCAAAACTCATGCGGGCATCGGTTTCGGACATTCCGCAGCCGTTGTCAATGACTTGGATGAGTGCTTTTCCGGCTTCTTTTATGATGAGTTTGATGCTGTTAGCCCCGGCATCAATGGCGTTTTCCATCAACTCTTTCACCACCGAAGATGGCCGCTGCACGACCTCCCCGGCAGCGATTTGATTGGCAATGGATTCTGGAAGTAGCTGAATGATGTCAGCCATGTGCAGGTTATAGTTTTACTCTAAGTATTGCAAGATACGGGGCAAATATAGGAATGTAATCGCTATCAATATTACGAGGATGGCCATTACCATCATATTGGATTTAGCAGCCTGCTTGGATCGGTAGCGGCGGTCGGGCACGTAGCCGCTCCGTTTTTGTAGGCTACTCCTGATGCGCCTTTTCAGCGCTTCGGGGTCGTCGCCTGCCAAATCCTGCGCTTTTTTCAGCCGTTCTTGAAATGTCTCTTTCCTTTCATCGTAAAAACGGGGATGATAGGTAAAGGGGACAGGTTTCTGGTTTTTTAAAAAATTAAATAGCGCCATGACAAAGTATTTTCTTAAAGGGTCGTGGCCAAAGGTTGGCCGCTATTAAGGCATCAAACCTTCACACCACACCCTTCTTATTCTCCTTTTCTGATGATAAAATTGGCTTCAGGGCATGTATGGGTGACAAATTTGAGATAGAAAAGTTGACGATCCGGCCATTTTCCAGTCCAAACTTTTGTGAAAATAATCAGTTTCGGTCAAACGATGCCTGCAAATCGAATAAAAAGCAAGCATTTTTTTGGATCGGCGGGGAAAGGGTTTACCTTTGCGCCGCTTTTCCCAAAGGGTATCCCAACAGGATATTTTTCAGGGAAAAGGGAGTGAAAACGGCCTTTTTGAAATAGGTTTTTGCCAAAATCAATTGTGCCAATTTTTTTAACTTATTTAAAAGCATTCTGTCAATGCTGGAAGAAAACAAGAAAATTGATGAACTGGAGGAAACAAGCGAAGTGACCTCCGAAACAGCCGTTGAGGAAACAGCTGTTGAAGAAACGGACGTAACCGAAACCGAGGAAGAGGTGGAAGAAGAAGAAGTGGCCGACGAAGTGGAAGTGGCCGACGAAGTGGAAGCCGCAAAAGCGCCCATCTCGGAGGAAGAAGAGGAAGAAGATGTGGACGATGTCAACATCGAAGAACTCTTCACCCAAAACACAGGCGCTTTCGACGATTTCGATTGGATGGCCACCAACAAGCATGGCCAAGCCTACACAGCCGATCAGCGCCAAAAATACGTGGATCAGTACGACCACACCCTCACGTCCCTGTTGGAAAACGAGATAGTGAAAGGTAGGGTTACTGCTATCAACGCAGGCGACGTCGTGCTGGATGTCAACTTCAAATCAGACGGCTTGGTGTCGCTTGGCGATTTCAAAGATATGCCCGACCTGAAAATTGGCGACTACGTTGACGTTTATGTTGAAAAACAAGAAGACGAAAGGGGCCAGTTGGTGCTGTCACGCCGCAAAGCCAAATTGCTGCGCTCATGGGAGGCCATTAAGGATTCCTTTGAAAACGGTACGGTCATTCGTGGTACGGTCATCAGCAAAACCAAAGGCGGCCTTATCGTTGATTGCAGCGGCCTGGAGACCTTCCTCCCTGGTTCGCAAATTGACATCAAACCCATCCTTGACTACGATCAATTCGTGGGCAAACAGATGGATTTTAAAGTAGTGAAAATCAACGAGCAAATTAAAAACGCCGTTGTTTCCCACAAAGCACTTATCGAAAGCGACCTCGCCGAGCAGCGCGATGCCATCATCGCCCGCCTTGAAAAAGGCCAGGTGCTCGAAGGTTTGGTCAAAAACATTACCGACTTCGGTGCATTCCTCGACCTCGGTGGTGTGGACGGCTTGCTGTACATCACCGACATCTCGTGGGGCCGTATCAACCACCCGAACGAAATCCTTTCACTCAACCAGAAAATCAACGTCGTTGTACTTGATTTCGACGAGAACAAAAAACGTATCTCGCTCGGCCTCAAGCAGTTGCAGCCTCATCCATGGGAAGTTCTTTCCCAGGAAATCAAAGAGGGCGACGTGATCAAAGGCAAAGTAGTGAACGTAGAAGACTACGGCGCATTCCTCGAAGTGATGCCGGGTGTGGAAGGTTTGATCCACGTTTCCGAAGTATCATGGGGCAACCAACAAATCAACGCCAAAGATTATTTCAAAATGGGCGCTGAACTGGAAGCCAAAGTGGTCACCATTGACCGTGAGGAACGCAAGATGTCCTTGAGTATCAAGCAATTGACCAAAGATCCTTGGGATGAAATCGAAGAGCGTTTCCCAGTGGGCAGCCGCCACACGGTGAAGGTGAAAAACCTGACCCAGTACGGTGTGTTTGTGGAACTGGAAGACGGTATCGGCGGCATGATCCATATTTCGGACCTTTCCTGGACGAAGCGCTACTCGCACCCATCAGAATTCACGAAAGTGGGTGCAGATATTGATTCCGTCATCCTGGAAGTGGACAAGGACAACCGCAAGCTTTCCCTCGGCCACAAGCAGACGGAAGAGAACCCTTGGGATACTTTCGAGAAGGTGTTCCCGGTCGGCTCTTATCACGAAGCTACCATCCTACGCCGCGACGACCGTGGTGCCATTGTGCAGATGCCGCACGGCCTGGAGGCTTTCGCCCCAGCCAAGCACCTGCGCAAAGAAGACAACACCATGGCCGAAGTGGACGAAGTGCTCATCTTCAAGGTCATTGAGTTCAATCGTGACGACAAGCGCCTCCTCGTTTCCCACACCCGCTACCTCGACGACATCCGCCGGGAGGCCGACGAGCAGGTGAAAAAGGAGAAAGACAAGGAAGTGGATGAAACACGTCAGGTGGTACGCAAGCAACAAGCAAACGTTGAGCGGGCAACCCTCGGCGATCTCGGTGCCTTGAGCCAAATCAAGGAACAACTGCAAGAGCAGGCCGACGATGCTGCCGCTGCCGCTGCCGCTGAAAACGAAGCTAAAGACGAAGAATAGTTTTTAGAAAAATTACTGCATATCCACTCCCCGGCAGGTTCGCTTGCCGGGGATTTTTTTTACAAAATACCTTCATCGGCAAAGCTGAAATAGCCTGCATCGGTCAATATCACATGGTCGAGCACATGGACGCCGATAATTTCACCCGCCTGTTTTAGTTTTTTGGTCAAATCAAGGTCGGCAGGGCTAGGGCGCAGGGTGCCGGAAGGGTGGTTGTGGCAAAGGATAATGTTCACCGCCTGACCCTCAATGGCCCTGCGAAAAATGATTTTTGCATCCACCACCGTGGCGTCCGTGCCGCCAATGCTGATTTTTTCCTGGGCCATTACTTTATTGCCCTTGTTGAGGATGAGTATCCAAAACTCCTCGTAGGTAAGGTCAGCCACGCGAGGGGCGATGATTTCATAGGCATCCCGGCTGCTTTTGATGACAGGGCGCTCCAGCAAAGTAGAAAACTGGCGGCGGCGGCCCAGTTCCAGCGCAGCAGCTATGGTAATCGCCTTTGCTTCTCCAATGCCTTTGAATTTCATCAAATCGGATAAACTGCGTTTGCCCAGTTCGCTGAGGTTGTTTTGCACGGAATCCATGATCCGTTGGGCAAGCGTCACCGCCGATTCGTTTCTGGAGCCAGAGCCCAGCAAAATGGCCAGCAATTCAGCATCGGAAAGGGTTTGGCGGCCTTTGGTGGAGAGTTTTTCACGGGGGCGGTCGTCTTCCGCCCATGCAGTGATAGGCAGGGTGTTGGTGGGTGCGTAGTTTTCCATAGTTTGTTTAAAAAGTAAAATGTAGAAAGTAAAATGGAACGCTCAAGGCTAGATTGTTTCTGCTAGTTTGACCTTTTCCATTTTGATGTTTTTGCGAAGCAAGTCGTTGTAAATCAACTCAATACTGCTTTCTTTTTTTACAATATTCGTGATGCTCACTGTTTGTACCCTGTTCTCCCGGTTCATCACGAAGCCGTTCCAAGTGTCGCCATTTCCGCCACTGGCGTGGAAGTGTTGGATAGCCTCCAGGCCAAAATCCACCCGCTCCTTGCGCCACTCCTGAAACCAGCCCTCCCGCTGTTCCCTGATTTCTTTGGGATACAAGGTGGACGAAGACCAAATGTAATAATTCTTGTTATTCAAATGGCGGGCATGGATGTTTTTTTCATCCCAGCGCAGCTCGTACAAGTCCCCATCGTCCACCATCAAAAAAGTGAACGGCTCCATGCCCTCGAAGTCATATTTTTCAAAAAAAATGGGAGCGGAAGGGTAGGTAAAAAAGTCGAGCACCATCAGTCCACGGCTGCGCTTGTACGGTGGTTGGTGCTGGTGTTTTTCAAAAGCGCCGTTCAACAGGCACACCACCCGGTTGTCGGAGGAAGCGGCTATCCAGGTGCCACCGGCGCTGGTGTCTTGCGGGAAAATCAACTCATTGCCCCCTTGTATAAAACGGGTGAGATGTTGTGGCGAACGGGCGGCATTTTCGTCACGGTTGGAGCTCAGGATATAGTAGCCCGCTGCTTGTGGTATGTAGGTGACTGTACACATGATGAGAGAATGAGAGAATGAGCAGCGTTACCACGCTTCCGTCTTTAAATTTTCGTGCAGCATCATGCCCTTTTCAAACAGCAACTTGATGGAAGGCGGGTCTATGAGTATTTTTTCTTTGTACAAGATCATGAAAAAACCGATGCTTTCCAGGCACCAATCTTTTTCTACAGTAAAAAAGCGGATGACATCTTCGTTTGTTTTCAAAGTGCTGCGGATGCGGCCTTCATCTTCGCCTTTCAGCAGGTTTTTATCAGAAAATTCTGGGTATTCTTCAAAATCAATGTCCTGCATGCCCAGCCAAGCGCCTATTTTATGGAAAAAATTTTCTGGCTTGAGCAGCATTTGTGGAAGCGACAATTGCTTGGATTGGATAAAAAATACAGATTGATGATAAGTGTGCGCCGACTTACCCGTACTGATGGTGTAGCGGTAATCAAATAGGCTGGTTTTCTCTTCCAGCAGGCCGCTGGTTTTCGACAAAATATTGTAGATATGCTGGCTGCCCCCTTGCCGGAATAGTTTAAAATCCCTGAGCAGGGCAATCATCTTGTATTCGTCCTTTTCCTGAAAGTCCATGCCCAGTTGGAAGGCCACATTTTTTAGCGCTTCTGTTCTGTCCACTTTATTTATCAATGAAAACATTACAGTTTAATAAAGCGGCCAGTAGCCCCAAGCCCACTGCCTGCTTTTTTTATTTGATAAAAATAGGTGCCGGGCCCAAACTGCCCAAAAGGCACATGCTCCGATTGCGATCCGTTTAAGCTTAGTTTTTTCTCCAAAACCAAACTGCCTGTGCTATTAAATATGCTGAGATCATAGCTGCCTGTTTCCCCATTTTCAAAATCAAAATACAACACCCCGCTGGTCGGGTTGGGCGAAACGGCAACTTTAGGGCTGGCGGCGAACTTTTCGTCCGCTGCGTTGGGGATGCCATTGTCTTTATAAGTCACTTGCTCCGGGGTAGTGCTCGAAACATCCGTTGTCACCACAGCGATGATTTCTTTTTCGGTATTGCTGATAAAACGGTAGCTCAGGATGGTGTCTTGGCCGAAGCCGGCAGCCGGACCGAGTTGGCTGGTAATATCCTGCCAAAAGGGGAAGGGGAAAGTAAGGTGGATTTCAAGCCGGGTATCACGGTATTCAGTGCGCTTTTCACGAAGGACATCATAGCTCCCGCCGGGGATGGCGAGGGTTCCGTATGCGTCCACCAATTCAAATCGGGATGCTATTGCTTTGATGCGGATGGAATCAACAATAGTCGTAGGTATTCCGAGACTGTCAAGGATATTGGCGGGGATAGCATCGAGGGAAAAAGCCACATCAAGGCTGCTTTCGGCGATATGGTTGTCAATAAAATTAAGCGGTGCCCGCAGCTCCGGCACGGGCGGGTTGAACTTAAATTCGGTCTGGATGGGCAGCCCGCCCGTCGGGTCTGTTCCGCTGAAGCCGAGGTTGTTGAAAGTGGTGGCACTGATGCTGTAGTAGGTTTCCGCACCACCCTGCCCGATGCTGACCAAGTCTGCATCCGGAAAGCTGGCGAAGACACTGCCACTGCTGGCCGCCTGGAACACTGTCTCTTGGTTGAGGTCGGGCGTCAACGAGCTGAAATCCCAGGCAAAAGGCCCTCCTGGTGCGGTTATCAAGATGCCGGACGGTGCCATATCCACGGCAGTCTTCAAGGTGTCGCCCACGGCTGGGAAGGTGGCATTCGTTACGGTAATCTGGGCAAAGAGAGCACCTGCCAATAAGAGCAGTGCTAAATTGAGTACAAGTTTTTTCATCTTTTTGGAAGTTGGCACAGGCGCATAGTGGTGTTTGATAAGGCCTGTTTTGTGAAATTTTCCTTCAAAGTTAGGGATTTGTTTGAGGCTTGTTCAGAATAGTTTGAAAGATGCAAGACAAGGCTTAAAGAAGTCAAAAACAAAGCTGCTCAAATTATCTTTAGCCAGCCAGCTATGCTCAGCCTGTCCCTCCGGGCAGGCTTCACTTCGTGTTCTATCTCGTCGCTTTTAAAAAATACGACCCTGCCGCCTTCGGGAAGTACGGTCTGCTCGCCACTTGGCAGGTAAAGCACCAGTTCACCGCCGTCGTCGGCTTCCCAATCCTCGTTCAGGTATCCCACCACCGAAAATCTACGTCCTTTGTCCTGTTGGAACTGGTCAAAATGACGGCGGTAAAAACTGCCCGTTTCATAAAACGCAGCGTGAAACTCATAACTATTAATGCCTGTGAAACAGGTGCGGTTTAGGTATTCTACAAAAGCATCTATGTTGTCCAGGAACTGGCGCTCCCAATCATCAGCATTTTTTTCGTCCAACCAACTGATGAGGTCGCCACGCACCTTCAAGTTTTTTTGAAGCGAAAAATGCTGGCCGATACCAGCAGGGTGCATGTCGCCTTCGCTATGTTTGCGGAGCAGGTTTTCACGCAGGCCCTTCACCAGTTTTTCATCAAAAAAATGAGGTGAAGTGCTGAAATTGCGATCGAGGATTCCTTGGATGAGCGGTTCGTATTTTTCTTGCATGGCGGGAAAAATTGCTGTTTAAATTGGCCTTGCCGGATGTTTTTTCATATCCTAAACTCCGAATACATCCTCCCTTCCCGGTATTCTTTCAATACGTGACGCACTGTTTCCGAGAGGTTGGCGGGCAGGTTGTCCAGCAAAAACCAGGAGACGCCCTTGAATTTGTTGGGTTCGCCGGTCGTCAGCTTGCCACCGTATTGAGTGGCCTTGAAGTAGAGGGTGATGCGATGGCCGTTGCCTTTGGTGCGTTTGTGCAGCACATGTACCAGTTGCAGGTCCTTTTCTTTTAACAAAATACCAGCTTCTTCCTGTGCCTCCCGGATGAGCGCCTGTAGGGCATATTCTGTATTTTCAATGGTTCCGCCCACCAAAGTGTAATTCCCGCCAAGCGTCTTTTTTTGCCGGAGCAAGAGGATGCTGCCTTTGTTGTACAGGATTAATCGGACTTTTAGGTTGATGTCGGCCATGCTCTTTGTTGGGTTGGAAAATCAAGTGGGCAAATATAGAGCAGAATTGTTCTGTGACTAAAGAACTGGGTATTTAATATTCCTTTCGACCTCAAAAGGATTGTTTGACAAAATTATGTTGAGTGCTGACAATCTCCGCACTTTTTCACCATTTGTTTTTTCAAAAAGCAGCCTTTGAAAAGTGCCTGCTGTATGGATTGTTTTAAGTATGGTTAAAACACCGTGCGCAACCTTTCGCCCTGAAATTTTACCTGCGCTGATAATTTTACCATTTCATTTCTTTATCCCGCAAATCCAAGCTTTTTTGCGAATCAATCCTTCAATCATTAGACCTTTCAACACACTGTATGAAAAAGAAACTGAACACCATTTACAAGCTGTTTTTTACCCTCGCTTCGGGCATTGTTTTCCTGTCTTATTTATCGGATCCGCCAAACGGCCACACAGGTGCACCGCCTACTTTTAACACCTGTTCCAATTGCCACTCTGGCGGAACCGGCACGGGCAGCATTGAAATTTCGGGGATGCCTGCCACCATTACCGCCAATACGCTATACCCCATCACCGTCACCGTCCATCGCACGAACAACGTGCCCCAATTGGGCGGTTTTCAAATGGTGGTGCAAAATGAGATGAACCAAAACTCTGGCACCCTGTCCAATCCGCAGCCCATTCCCAATGCCAACCTGGACACCGAAGGCGGCAAGACCTACTTCGAACATGCCAACGCATTGGCTTTTGGGGGGAATAGCAGCGTCACTTATACCGTTGATTGGACCTCTCCTGCCAGCGGCTCCGGCAATATCACCATGTACGCAGCGGGCAACCTGGCCAATGGCAACAGCGGCACCAGCGGCGACAAAATCGTGACCACTTCAGTTTTTGGTACTTTTATGGGCGGCGGCGGTGCTATTTTAGTAGATGTCACTGGTACCAATGTAAGTTGCCTAGGCGGCACCAATGGTACCGCATCGGCCAGTGCCTCCGGTGGTGGCGGGGCTCCGTACACCTACAATTGGTCGAACGGCGCATCGGGCCAAAATATCTCGAACCTTGCGGCTGGGGTATATACCGTTACGGTCTCCAATGTGAGCGGCAGCACGGGGTCAGGCTCTGTTACCATCAACCAGCCAGCCACCAGTGTCTCTGTTTCCATTATCAACCAAATGAACATTGACTGCATCAACCCCGTGGGTTCGGCCACGGCGCAGGGCAATGGCGGTACCCCCGGCTACTCCTATAACTGGACAGGCGGGGGTTCGGGCCAGACCGTTACTTTGCCTCCCGGCAATTTCAACGTCACAGTCACCGATGCCAATGGCTGTACTTCTGCTGTCAGCGGCAATATTACTTCCAATACCACGCCCCCCACTGCCGAAGCAGGCCCACCGGGCGTGGTCAGTTGTGCCAATCCAACAACCATGCTGAACGGCACCGGCTCTTCAACAGGCTCTAATTTTTCCTATCAATGGACGACCACTGACGGGAATATCGTTTCGGGGGCAACTACACTCAACCCCGTTGTGAATCAAGCCGGCACCTATACCCTGACTGTGACCAACAACCTGAATTTTTGCACTGCCACGGATAATACTAATGTGGTGGGCAGCACGGCTACCCCCGCTGCCGAAGCAGGCCCAAACATGACACTGACTTGTGCCAACGCCACCGTGACGCTCAATGGAACAGGGTCTTCTACGGGAGGGAATTTTACTTATTTGTGGACAACTACGGACGGCCATATCGTTTCTGGCGCGAATACACTTATGCCCATCGTGGATGAGGACGGTACTTATATTTTGACCGTTACCAATACCTCTAACGGCTGCACTAAAACCGATCAGGCTGCCGTGACATCCAACACTGCGGCCCCAACATCGGCAGCGGGCAATGACATGGTTTTGACCTGTACCACTGCTTCCTTGCAACTAAACGGGAACAACTCTTCCAGCGGAGCTAACTTTACTTATTTGTGGACAACCGCCAATGGGAACATTGTTTCCGGTGCCAATACCCTGACGCCGACCGTGAATGAAACTGGCACTTATTGCCTGTTGGTCACCAATACCATCAATGGCTGTACCGCAACTGATTGTGCAAATGTCACTGAAAACACCACAGCGCCCATTGCCAATGCAGGCAGTGCCCCACCGCTCACTTGTAGCACTACCAGCGTCACACTGAATGGCTCGTCTTCCTCGTCAGGCCCTAATTTTTCCTATTTGTGGACCACCACCAACGGGAACATCGTTTCTGGTGAAACGACCCTCATGCCAGTGATCAATGCGGCTGGGATTTATACTTTAAAAGTAACCAATTCTGACAACGGCTGCACGGCCACCTCCAATGTAACCGTCAACTCAAACACCACTGTACCTACCGCCGAGGCTGGCCCCAATATGGCTTTAAATTGTAACTCCTCCTCTGTGGTGCTGAATGGATCGAACTCTTCGCAGGGAGGGAATTTTAGCTACCAATGGAGCGGCCCGGGCATTGTATCTGGCGGCAACACTGCCAACCCAACAGTGAATGTGGCTGGCACTTACATCATTCTTGTTACCAACAACACTACAGGCTGCACCGCTACCGACAATACTTCCGTTTCACAAACGCCATCATTGACGGCCTCTATTCCCAACAGCAATAATGTAACTTGTCATGGGAACAATAATGGTAGCGCTACTGCCCAGGGCAGTGGTGGCAATGGAACTTATACCTTTAATTGGTCAAACGGGACGACGGGACAACAGGCAACCAATTTGGCGGCTGGCACCTACACGGTCACTATTTCCGATGCCGACGATTGTACAGCCACCGCTACCATCACCATCAGCGAGCCAACGGAACTGATAGCAAATACCACCGCCATTGGCGAATCTGCCGTAGGAGCCAACGACGGCTCAGCCACTGCCACTCCTACAGGTGGGGTACCGGCTTACACCTATTTGTGGAGCAATGGTGCTAATACCCAATCCATCACTGGTCTCGCAGCAGGCAGCTATACAGTGACGGTGGCTGATGCCAATGGATGTTCGACCGTGGAATCTGTGACGGTGGCCAGTTTCAATTGCGCCAGTTTTGGAATTGATATTTCATCTGCTAACCCATCCTGCAACGGCAGCACAGATGGCGAAGCCATTGCCAATCCTGTTGGCGGTACTGGCCCGTTTGTTTTTCTATGGTCAAATGGCAGTACCAGCAACGCCGTCGCTAATCTGGGCGCCGGCACCTACAACGTAACGATTACCGATGAAAACGCTTGTGAAATAACAGGCAATGTTACCTTGACTGCCCCACCTGCCCTGAATTTATCTGTTTCACAACAAACAAACGTTGCTTGCAATGGAGAATCAACGGGGGCTGCAACAATTGCCGCTACAGGCGGTACGCCGGGCTACGTTTACAATTGGCCGGGTGGCTCAACGGGTGCGTCTCAATCTAGCCTGTCCGCTGGCAATTATATGGTCACTGTTACAGACGTAAATGTTTGTACACAAACCATTCAGGTCAATATTACCCAGCCACCAGTTTTGAATGGAAACGTAACGGCTACCGCTGAAACGTTTGTTGAGGCAAATGACGGAACAGCATCCGCCACCATGGCTGGCGGTATTTCACCCTACCAATACAATTGGAACAATGGTGCTTCTACACCTGCCATCAACAACCTTTCGCCCGGCGAATATTGCGTGACTGTGACGGACGCCAACGGCTGTACTATTACAGGTTGCGCCACGGTAAACCAGTTTGGTTGCCTCGGACAATCGGCAATCATCAGCGGCGAAAACGTTTCATGCTTTGGCGTAGAAGATGGTACAGCCCACATTGAAACCACTGGTTTTGCCGATCCTATAGCCATTGTTTGGTCAAATGGCGGCACCGGGGCCACAATTGGCAATTTAGCAGCGGCAGTTTATTCCGTAAGTGTAACGGATGCCAATGGCTGTGCAGCCATCGAAGAAATAGAAATCACCCAACCCGATTTGCTCTCCATCAACATTGTCAGCCAAATGAACCTGGAATGCACGGGAACAATGACTGGTGCGGTATCTGTGGAAGCTGTTGGCGGGACGCCTGGCTACAGCTATTCCTGGCCAAACGGCTCCACCAATGCCACCCAAACCAGCCTCCCCGCAGGCAATTACGACGTAAGCGTGAGTGATCAAAACGACTGTTTGGCTACCCTTGACATTGAGATCGGCGTTGACCCTGACACAGAACCACCTATCGTTTTGGCACAAACTATCAACATCTCCTTGGATGCCAACGGGCAGGCTTCTATCATGGCAGCCATGCTGGATGCAGGCAGCACCGACAATTGCGGGATTAGCAGTTTTTCAGCGGATATGATAGAATTTAATTGCAGCCATATTGGGGAAAACACCGTGATGTTGACTGTCAAAGATGCCTCAAACAACAGTGCTACTGCCATGGCCACCGTAACGGTAACAGATGAAACTTCACCTTCCATTGTTTGCCCTGAAAACATTGCTGTCGTCGTGGACAATTGCGAAGCAAATGTTGAATACGATGGGCCACTAGCTACCGACAACTGCCAAAATATCACCTTGTCCATTCTGAGCGGAGCGGCCAGCGGCGAGATTTTTCCCAGCGGCACAACTGAGGTGGTCTGGATGGCCGACGACAATCAGGGCAACACGGCCAATTGTTCTTTCACCGTAACGGTTCAAAGCGACTTTGCAGCAACCGCAACATTCACCTCCCCTTCCTGTGCGGGTGCTGCGGACGGTACGGCTACCGCCAGCCCCACAAATGGAACGCCGCCGTTCTCTTTTGAATGGAACGACCCGGCGAGCCAAACTTCCCAAACGGCAAATGGCCTTGCTGCTGGTCTTTACGAAGTTTTTATCACCGATGCCGAAGGTTGCGTGACCAGCGCAGGTGTGGAAGTAACTGAGCCTGAGGCAGTTACCGTAACGCTCGATCAAGTGGTGGACGAAACCGGCACCACCATGGACGGGGCTATTAAGGTCACCATTTTTGGTGGAACGGGTGCGCCCTATACTTATGAGTGGTCGCTAAATGGGACAGTGGTATCCACAGAAGAAGATCCTACAGGTTTGACTGCCGGGGAATATAGCCTTGAAGTGACCGACCAAAATGGTTGTATTGCAACGCTATCGGTGACAGTGGATCAGTTGAACGCTGTGGAAAATTTGGACTTGGAACGCAGTGTCAACATCTATCCGGTGCCTACTGCCAGCCGTTTATTCGTAGCAATTGACTTTTCAAAAATGACCACGGTCCAATTAGATGTGCTGGATTTGACTGGCAGGCCTGTGTTGGCGCAAATCAATGATTTGGTCGCCAGCAAAAACTTTGTCCTGGATTTATCTGAAAAGGCTTCAGGGGTTTATCTGGTGCGGATAGTGGCTGAAAAGGAAGTGTTGTTCAAACGCATCATTTTGAGCAAGTAATTGTGGTTTATCAAAAAACAAAAAGGCCGCCGTCAGGTATTGACGGCGGCCTTTCTATTGTATTTTTCTAAATCTTTAGGCAAAATACCTCATGAGGTAGGATATGATATTATGGACGTTTTCCCTGGCATAAGTGGCCATGGCTTTATCGGCCAGAAATTCATCCGAATCGGAAGAAATGTTCATGGTGGAAATAAAAATCACATTGGACACCAATGAAATGAACATGAGCCGCCGCTCCGAATACGGTATTTCATATTTTCTAAAGTAACTCATCAAGTGCCGGCAAATGTGGATGGCCATGAGCCGCACGTTGTCGGCTTGCATTTGTTCGGTAGGGATGTTGTTGCTGGTGATGCAGCAATGGTAATACTGCTTAAGGCAACGGTGGGCAAGCTTCAATGCAAGGTTGTAACGCCCAGCCATGATCGCTCCGTCAATGCGTGAGAGGTTCTTGTTCAATTTTTCTGTATTCCAAAGGACTGCCATTGGTTAAAAGGTTTCTATTTGGTCATTTGAAAAGTGGTTGGATAGCCTCTTTTCTAAAGCTGTGTTTCAGATAGCTGTAGTGGCGTTCCGTTTTGCTGGTGCTTACTTTTTTAATGCGAATGAATGTGGAAACAAATGTAATGAAAGCACCCCATATAGGTCAATAACGACGCACAAATCTTTTCGCTTCCTGCAAACTTCCCGCCAGGAAGATTTTTTTCAAAAACTTGTAACCGCATTTTCCAGCATAGCGTCCAAGCCTGTGTAAATTCGATTCAATCACTTGTAAATCAATCAAAATGGGAGAAATAATTGGCCTTGTAGCCGTCATCGGATTCTTTACAACCCTCATCGTAACAGCATACCTATATCTATCTTCCCGCCACAAGATCCGTCTGGCACTTATCCAGCACGGACAAGACGCAGGAATCTTCAAAGAAGACAGGAATGAAAATTCTGCCTTAAAATTAGGTATGGTGGCCGTCGGCGTTGGCTTGGGCATGTTCGCAGGCTCGGCACTGGCCAGGTCGGGCATGGACGAAGGCCCTGCCTATTTCGGAATGATGCTCACGCTGGGTGGCACGGCATTGATACTTTATTACTTGTTTGTAAAGAAAAGAGGGGGCGGAAGCGACATCGTGTGATGTTGTTTCACTGTAGAGGAGTGAGAGGTTGAGAGGAATGAGAGAAAGCACTTAGAATCAACTACTTGCAACTCATCTTACAAAAACTACAGGTTCACTAAAACAAATGAAAAAGGGCGTTGATCCATTAAGGTCAGCGCCCTTTTTTATATAAACATTTTCAAAAAAAATCAAATAACAGCTGCTGCCTCCGGCTCCTCCATATACGCCTCCATCGGAGGGCAAGTACAAACGAGGTTGCGGTCGCCGTAAGCATTGTCCACCCGGCCCACAGAAGCCCAGAACTTGTGGCCTTCCCGCAGATAAGGCAGCGGATAGGCTGCTTTCTCACGGCTGTACGGGTAGTTCCAATCATTGGCCGTTGCCACTTCGAGGGTGTGGGGTGCATTGTGGAGCACGTTGTTGTCGTGGGAATACATGCCGGAGGCTATCTCGTCAATCTCTTGGCGTATTTGCAGCAAGGCATCGCAGAAACGGTCAAGTTCGTCCATGCTTTCGCTTTCCGTCGGCTCTATCATCAAGGTGCCGGCCACGGGGAAGCTGAGCGTCGGGGCGTGGAAGCCATAGTCCATCAAGCGCTTGGCCACGTCCTCGGCACTGCAAAATTCTTTGAACGGGCGCAGGTCAACGATCATTTCGTGGGCAGCCCTGCCTTTTACGCCCGAATACAAAATCGGGAAGGTTTTTTCCAAACGGGACTTGATGTAGTTGGCATTCAAAATGGCATAGCGGGTGGCATCCGTCACGCCTTTTTTGCCCAACATTTTGATATAACCATAAGAAATGAGCAAAATACTGGCGCTGCCCCAAGGTGCAGCGCTCACAGCGTTGATGCCGCCCCCAGTTTCAAAAGAGGAATTTGCCCGAAGGAAAGGATGGGAGGGCAGGTAAGGTGCCAATTTTTCATTGACACAAATAGGGCCCATGCCGGGGCCGCCGCCACCGTGCGGGATGGCAAAAGTCTTGTGCAGATTGAGGTGGCACACGTCCGCCCCGATGATGCCGGGGCTGGTCAGGCCGACCTGTGCGTTCATATTGGCACCGTCCATATAGACGAGGCCACCGTTGTCGTGGATGGTTTTGCAAATGCCCCTCACGCCCGTTTCAAAAACCCCATGCGTGGAAGGATAGGTCATCATCAGGCAGGAAAGGCGGTCTTTGTGCTGCTCGGCCTTGGCTTGCAGGTCTGCAATGTCCACATTGCCTTTTTCGTCGCAGGCCACCACGACGATATCCATGCCCGCCATAGCAGCACTTGCCGGGTTGGTGCCATGCGCCGAGGAGGGGATCAATGAGATGTTGCGGTGGCTCTCGCCCCTTGCCTCGTGGTAGGCACGGATCACCATCAGACCAGCGTATTCGCCCTGTGCGCCAGAGTTGGGCTGGAGCGAACAAGCTGTAAAACCAGTGATTTCGCAGAGATAGCTTTCCAGTTCACGGAAAATCTCACGGTAGCCCTGCACCTGATCCTCAGGCGTAAAAGGGTGGATATTTGCAAAATTTTCCCAACTGACGGGGATGAGTTCCGATGCAGCGTTCAGCTTCATGGTGCAACTGCCGAGCGGGATCATGGAATACATCAGCGATAAGTCCTTGTTTTCCAGGCGCTTGATGTAGCGCATCATTTTCGTTTCAGTTTGGTAGCTGTTGAAAACGGGGTGGGTAAGGTAATCCGACTCCCGCACCAAAGCAGCAGGAACGGCCAAGCGGCCCGACGTGGAAAATTCCACTTTTGCCTCTATTTCTTTTGCTTGCGCAAACACGCTGACGATCAAATCCACGTCTTCTTCGGTCACCGTTTCATCCAACGTAATCTGCACAGTGCCGTCGCCGTAATAGAAGTTGATCTCAATGGCCGTGGCGAGATGGCGTATGTGCTCAATTTTATCCTCGCCTACCTTGACACAGATGGTGTCAAAGAAATGCTCGTTGCTTTGCTGGTAGCCCAGTTTGCGCAGGTTGTTGTTCAAAATTTGGGCGAAGGTGTGTACCCGCTCCGCAATGGCCCGGACGCCCTTTGGCCCGTGCCAAGCAGCATACATTCCTGCCATGATGGCCAGTAGCGCTTGGGCAGTACAGATATTGCTCGTAGCTTTTTCCCGGCGGATGTGCTGCTCACGGGTCTGTAGTGCCATGCGCAGCGCCCGCTTGCCGTTCGCTCCGACCGATACGCCGATGATACGGCCAGGGATGACTCGTTTGTATTCATCTTTTGTGGCAAAATAGGCAGCATGTGGGCCGCCATAGCCCATCGGCACGCCGAAACGCTGGGTGTTGCCAACGGCGCAGTCGGCACCCCATTCACCCGGCGCTTTCAGCACGGCCAGGCTCAGTATATCGGCGGCGACGGTTACATATATTTCATGTGCATTGGCCTTTTCGGTGAAAGCACGGTAGTCCTCCACGCTGCCGTCCTTGGCGGGATATTGCAGCAGCACACCAAAGGTTTTGCTGTTAAATTCGTAGGTTTTCCAATCGCCCACCACTACGTTGATGCCCATCGGCCTGGCCCTGGTTATCAGTACGTCAATGGTCTGATCGAACACTTTTTCATCCACGAAAAACTCGTTGGCCAGATTGCCCTTTGCCCTTTTGTTTTTATGGCTAAAAAACATGGCCATCGCTTCGGCGGCAGCCGTGCCCTCGTCGAGCAGGGAGGCATTGGCGATGGGGAAGCCCGTCAGGTCGCTCACCATCGTCTGGAAATTGAGGATGGCTTCGAGGCGGCCCTGTGAAATTTCAGCCTGATAGGGCGTGTACTGCGTGTACCAGCCTGGGTTTTGGAAAATGTTGCGCAGGATGACCGATGGCGTAATGGTGCCGTAGTAGCCCATGCCGATGTAGGATTTGAACAGCTTGTTTAGGACTGCAACTTCCTTTAGTTCCCGCAGGTATTCAAATTCGGTCAGGGCATCCGGCAGGTTCAGTTCACCCGCCATGCGGATGGCATCTGGCACCGTTTCGTTGATCAGTTGATCCAAAGAAGCTGCCCCAATGGTTTGGAGCATGGCTTGTGTTTCTTCGTGGTTGGGGCCAATGTGCCGGTCGGCAAATTGGTCGTGGAAAGATGTTCTGCTCATATTGTTTTGAAAAGATTTGGAATTACTTGGCGTTGGGATTTTGAGTGGGCAAATGTAAGGTTTTGGGCTGGATTTGGAACAAAGGAAATGAGAGTTGGTTGTCCAGCTACGAGTAAATATAGTTTGCCCATCCAAGTTGACAAATGTGCCTGTCCAATGTGATGAGCGTCATTTTCCAAGTGGCATATAAACGCTTATTTTGAAGGAATCGAAGAAGGGTAGCTTAATTGTTCATCTTCAAAAAATTTCCAATGAAAAAGCTGTCAAATTCTATTGCGGCGCTAGTGTGCCTGCTTTCGTTGTTTTTTTTCACCTTGTCTTCCTGCGAAAAAGCGGTGGAAAAGCACCAAGAGCAAATGATTGAAAAATCAATCGAAAAATCTACCGGGGAAGAAGCCGAGGTTGACTTGGGCAAAGAAAAAATCACCCTCGAAAGCGAAAAAGGCAAAGTTGAAATTGAAAGCAGGGGTCAAGAATGGCCAGACGAAGCACCGGCGGATGTGCCCAAATTCAAATACGGCACAATAAAAGGCACCATAAAAGGGGAGACCCCTACCGACAACACCTGGGCGGTCACATTTGAAAATGTTGGTTTTGAAGCCCTTGAGAAATACGAGGCAGATTTAAAGAAGGCTGGTTTTACCACCACCTCCATAAAAATGAATGACAACGCAGGATCACTGATGGGCGAAAAAAACCAAATGACCGTTTCCGTCATGCTGGGCGAGGGCAAAGCCGTGCTGGGCATAAACAAGCCAAAGGATTGATGTTGAGGGCAGTTTAGCCGAAAATACAAGTGTGATGCACATCACGGAGGCAGCGGGAGAGGATCGCTACTTTTGCAAAAGTTTTTTCAAAAATTTTTCAATGAAAATCAAGCAACTCCTGCCCTTTCTGGGCTGGCTTCCCAATTATAAAAAAGGCTGGTTGTCCGGCGACCTTTCCGCTGGACTCACCGTGGGCGTGATGCTCATCCCGCAGGGAATGGCGTATGCCATGATTGCCGGCCTGCCGCCCATACATGGATTGTACGCTTCCACCATACCGCTTGTACTGTATGCGCTTTTTGGCACCAGCCGCCAATTGGCCGTAGGGCCAGTGGCGATGGTATCCCTGCTGACGGCAGCGGGCATCGGGGCGCTCAAGCCGGAAAGCCCGGAGGTGTACCTTTTGCTGGCTGTCACGCTCGCATTCATGGTGGGGGCGATCCAGTTTTTGATGGGGGCATTCCGCTTGGGTTTTTTGGTCAATTTCCTGTCGCACCCCGTCATCAGCGGCTTCACGTCGGCAGCGGCCATCATCATCGGGCTGAGCCAGTTGAAACATTTGCTCGGCATCCAACTGCCAAAAAGCGAACACGTCCACGACATCCTCATCGCCGCAGCGCAAAATATCGGACAGACCCATTTGTTGACTTTTGCCATTGGCCTGGTGGCCATTTTCATTATAAAATACACCAAAAAACTGCACAAAAGCATTCCTGGTGCCTTGGTGGCCGTGGTGCTGGGCATATTGGCAGTTTGGGGCTTGGGCCTGAACAACCAAGGCGTGAAAATCGTGGGCGAAGTGCCGCAGGGCTTGCCCGGTTTTTCCTTGCCTTCTTTTGATTTGGACAGTTGGCAGACCCTCCTTTCCGCAGCGCTGACCATCTCGCTTGTTGGTTTCATGGAAAGTTTTGCGGTGGCGAAAGCCATCCAGGCCAAGCACAAGGATTATCATGTGGACGCCAACCAGGAACTGGTCGGGCTGGGCCTTGCCAATTTGGGCGCTGCGGTTTTCCAGGGCTATCCGGTGACGGGTGGTTTTTCCCGCACTGCGGTCAACGACCAGGCTGGTGCAAACACTGGGCTGGCCTCCATCATCAGTGCCGTGCTCATTGTTTTGACCCTGCTTTTCCTTACGCCTTTGTTTTACTTTTTGCCAAATGCCGTGCTGGCTGCGGTCATCATCGTGGCGGTCATCGGTCTCATTGATCAAAAGGAAGCTATCCATCTTTGGCACAACGACCGCCAGGATTTCTGGATGCTGCTGGCCACTTTCATCATCACCCTGACGATGGGCATCGAAACGGGCATAGGGGCAGGCGTGGTACTGTCGTTGGCGATGGTGGTGTATCGCTCTACCCGGCCGCACGTAGCCGTGCTGGGCAAAGTGCCAGATTCTGAATTTTATAGAAATGTGGATCGTTTTAAAAACCTCGAACTGCGCCCCGATGTGCTGGTGGTGCGCTTCGACGGCCCGCTCTATTTTGCCAACCTGAATTATTTCAAAGACAGCATGGAAGAATTGATGGAAAAAAAAGGCGAAGCCCTGCGCCTCGTCGTGCTCAATGCGGACAGCATCAGCCATGTGGACAGCAGTGCCGTGCATGGCCTGCAAGACTGGATCAAGGAAAACAGGGAGCGTGGCATCCGCATACATTTTACCAGCGTGATAGGGCCTGTGCGGGATGCGCTCCGGCGCTGGGGCCTGATGGAGGTCATCGGCGAGGAGAATTTCTTTATGAGCAACCAGCGGGCGATTGATGCTTTTGACGCCTGGAAACAGGAGGGCGCTTTTCAGAAAAAATTTAAGGATTATGCCGTGCAGGCAAATGGATGATGAAAGTCATTTTGAGAAGGGAAATCGTATTTGAATCTTGGCTCTCTAAAAAATTCCTTTCACATGAATAAGCTATTTATCCTTCTTTTTTGCCTTGGCTCCTTGACGGCAGTAGGCCAAGAAAGCCATCATCCTGTCGCTGGTGATCATGATTCGTTCAAGCACTTTCGGGCAGCGATTCTCATTGGCCACACCTCCGTGCCTTCCGGCGAAGATCCTAAACGCCTTTTCGTCCCTTCCTGGGGCCTGGATTTGGAATATTGGTTTAACCCGAAATGGGGCCTCGGCCTGCACAATGACTTGGAACTGCACACTTTCGTGGTGGAACAACAGGAAGGCGAACTGCTCGAAAGGGAGTACCCGCTCGTCACCACCCTGGATGTGCTTTTGAAACCAATAAAAGATCTGGTGTTGCTCGTAGGGCCAGGCTATGAGTTTGAAAAAAACGAACACTTCGCACTGATCCGGGCGGGCATTGAATACGAATTCGAGTTTGGGAAACACTGGGATATTTCACCGACGATATTTTACGATACGAGGTTTGACGCTTTTGACACTTGGTCCATAGCCCTGGGCATTGGAAAGCGATTTTAGCAAAAAGTTGTATTTTTTATAGCTTTTTGGATCCATCACGCTTAGATTCGCATGGTATCTGGACACCTTTCATCATGGATGTAGAAATTCTTTCCCGGATCCAATTTGCCTTCACGATAGCTTTTCACTATATCTATCCTCCCCTTAGTATTGGCCTTGGTTTGATAATGGTCATCATGGAGGGGCTTTACCTCCGCACAGGCGATAGGCAGTATGAACTGCTTGCCCACTTTTGGACAAAAATTTTTGCGCTCACCTTCGGTATTGGCGTGGCTACGGGCATTGTCATGGAGTTTGAGTTTGGCACCAATTGGGCGACCTACTCCCGCTATGTAGGCGATGTATTTGGAAGTGCGCTGGCAGCGGAGGGCATTTTCGCCTTCGCTTTGGAAAGTGGTTTTTTGGGCGTGCTGCTATTTGGCTGGGACAGGGTTAGTCCCAGGGTACACTTCCTGGCCACTTTGGGCGTTTGGCTGGGCTCCATGTTTTCCGCCGTTTGGATTGTGGTGGCTAATAGTTGGCAACAAACGCCCGCAGGTTTTCACGTGGTAGGCGAGGGGATGCATGCCAGGGCAGAAATCACGAACTTTTGGGCGATGGTTTTCAACCCATCCAGCGTGGACAGGCTCCTGCACGTCTGGATCGGTGCTTTGCTGGCCGGGGCATTTTTGGTGCTCAGCATCCACGCTTTTTATATTTTGAAAAACAGGCACATCGAAATTTCAAAAAAAGCCTTCAAAATCGCACTGGCAGTGGCCACCGTTTTTTCACTGGCCCAACTTGCTGTGGGCCACCGCTCAGCCGACGGTGTGGCCGACAACCAACCTGCCAAGCTCGCTGCCCTGGAAGGCCATTTCGACAGCCTCGGCGTGGCCGATATGTACCTTTTGGGTTGGGTAAACAAAGAAAAACAGACGGTCAATGGACTGAAAATTCCAGGTGGATTGAGCTTTTTGGTCAATTGGGATTTCCAGGAGCCGTTGCGTGGCCTGAACTCCTTTCCTGAAAATGAACGGCCATCCGCAGTCAATGCCATTTTCCAGTTTTACCACCTCATGGTAGCCATTGGTATGGCCTTGATCGCAGTATCCGTCTATGGCAGCATCCAGTGGTGGCGAGGCCGGTTGTTTTCACAAAAATGGCTGCTGCGGATATTTGTTTTCGCCGTGCTGTTGCCGCAAATAGCCAATCAGGCAGGATGGTTTGCAGCGGAAATGGGCCGGCAGCCTTGGGTGGTTTATGGCCTGCTGCGCACCTCCGATGCCCTGTCAAAATCGGTGACGGCCAACCAGGTGTTGTTTTCATTGATCATGTTCACGGTGGTGTACATGCTGCTGTTTGCCCTTTTTATTTATTTGTTGGACAAAAAAATAAGGAACGGCCCCGATAGCCCTGTTTTTGTTGAACATCGGCCTCATTTGGAAGAAATTTCAAATGTTGTGGCCAAACCCAAGCCTAATAAGCCCAATACCAACCAAAGCCCGTAATGATGGCAACAATTCTCGGCATAGATTACCCTACCCTTTGGTTCCTCGTCGTTGGGGGATTGTTCTCTGGCTATGCCATTTTGGATGGCTTTGATTTGGGCGCCGGGACTTTGCACCTGTTTTTTAAAAAAGAAGAAAGCCGCCAAATAGCTTTGAAGGCAATCGGCCCGGTATGGGACGGGAACGAGGTGTGGCTGGTCATCGGCGGCGGGGCGCTGTTCGCAGGTTTTCCAGAGGCTTATGCCACCATTTTTTCGGCCATGTACGTGCCGTTCATGCTGTTTTTGCTGTTCCTGATTTTCAGGGCCGTGTCCATTGAGTTTCGGAGCAAGGAGCCGATGCGCTGGTGGCGGCAATTATGGGATGTGTGCTACTGTGTTTCGAGTACGATGCTGGGTTTTCTGCTGGGCGTTGTATTGGGAAATGTGCTACTGGGCATTGCCATTGGCGAGGGCTTTGAGTATGAAGGAAATTGGTTGCAGTTCCTCAATCCTTATTCTATCGCCGTCGGGCTAACGACGGTGGCGCTATTCTCCATGCACGGAGCCATTTATTTAACCATGAAAACAGAAGGGCGTTTGTTTACCAAAATAACCTTGTTGCTAAAAAGGGCCATCATTGCCTTCATCGTGCTTTTTGCGTTGGTCACGCTTTACACATTGTTATATATCCCCCATTTGTCCAATGATTTTAAAAGCAATCCTTCTTTGTTCGTCGTTCCGCTGATGGCTTTTTTGAGCATCGCCAATATTCCCCGCTTGGCCACAAAAGGCAAGTATCGCCTGGCGTTTTTGTTCTCCTCGCTGTCGGTCAGCCTCATGCTCATTTTGGTAGCGATTGAGCTGTACCCGGTGTTGATTATTTCTACGATTGATCCCGCTTACCACCTCACCGTTTACAACGCCGCCTCTTCCGAAAAATCGCTTGGCATCATGCTCCTCATGGCAGCCATCGGCGCACCTTTGGTGCTGGCCTATACGGTGTTTGTTTATAAAACCTTTTGGGGGAAAGTGAAAGCAGGCGAAAATTATTGAGCTAACAATTGTGGCCAAGACCCAACCTAAATTTTTGACAAAAATCAATCAATATGAAAACCTCATATCTGCTGCCCGTGTTGGGCATCTCCTTGATCACATTTCTGTTGGTTTCCTGTGCCAAAACAGAACCCATCCAAGAATGCCTAACTGGCAAGGAATATGGCTTTCTGTATGGTCTGCTGCACGGCTTCATTACACCTGTCAGTTTCATTGCCAGCCTGTTCGACGACAATGTGGCCATCTACGCCGTAAACAATAAAGGGGGCTGGTACGACCTCGGCTTCCTGCTGGGATCGGGCGGCTGGGGCTTTTTGGCCGGTAATAAATCGAAGAAGAAATAGTCTTGGGTTAAGCCAGCAACTGCTTCATATTTATCCGTTCCTGCACGATGGATTCCACCTTTGAAATGGGCACCCGCTGCTGGGCCATGCTGTCCCGCTCACGGATGGTCACGGTGTCGTCGTCCAGCGTTTCAAAGTCCACGGTGATGCAGTAGGGCGTACCGATGGCGTCCTGCCTGCGGTAGAGTTTGCCGATGCTCCCCGTGTCGTCGTATTGGCACAGGAAGGAGAACTTCAGTTGGTTGAAAATGGCTTTGGCCTTTTCCACCAGGGCAGGCTCGTTGCGCTTCAGCGGCATCACGGCGCATTTCACCGGGGCGAGGGCGGGGTGCAATTTCAGCACGTCACGGGTGTTGCCTTCTTCGTCGCCGACCACTTCTTCTTGCAGGGCATTGCCCATCAGGGCAAGGAACATGCGGTCGCAGCCGATGGAGGTTTCCACGACGAATGGCACGTAGTTCTCGTTCGTCTCCGGGTCGAAGTATTGGAGCTTTTTATTGGACAAATCCTGGTGATTGGCCAGGTCGAAATCGGTGCGGGAGTGGATGCCTTCCAGTTCCTTGAAACCAAATGGAAATTCAAACTGAATGTCCACCGCAGCATCGGCATAGTGGGCCAGGTTCTCATGGTCGTGGAAGCGCAGTTTTTCCTTGGGCGTACCGAGGGCCAGGTGCCATTTCAGGCGGGCCTGTTTCCAGTATTCATACCACTCTTGTTGGGTGCCGGGTTTGATAAAAAACTGCATTTCCATCTGCTCGAACTCCCTCATGCGGAAGATAAACTGACGGGCCACGATTTCATTCCTGAAGGCCTTGCCTATCTGGGCGATGCCAAAAGGCAATTTCTGGCGAGTCGTCTTTTGCACGTTCAGGAAGTTGACAAAAATGCCCTGTGCCGTTTCGGGGCGCAGGTAGAGCTTGCCCTCTTCGCCTGCGATGTTGCCCAATTGGGTATTGAACATCAGGTTGAACTGGCGCACGTCCGTCCAGTTGCGGCTGCCCGTGTCGGGGTCGGCTATTTCGAGCTCTTCGATGAGGGCTTTCAGGGCGGCCATGTCCTCCGCTTTCAGCGCTTCGTTCATGCGGCGGTTGGCTTCGGCAGCTTGATGGGTATATTTCACAACCCGTTCATTGGTCTGGCGATAGAGTGCTTCATCAAAAGAATCGCCAAAGCGCTTTTTGGCCTTTTCAACTTCCTTTTCCGCCTTTTCCAACATCTTGTCCATAGCGCCTTCGATGAGCTGGTCGGCCCGGTAGCGCTTTTTGCTGTCCTTGTTGTCAACGAGCGGATCGTTGAATGCATCCACGTGGCCGGAGGCTTTCCAGGTCTTCGGGTGCATGAAAATGGCGGCATCAATGCCCACGATGTTTTCGTGCATCTGCACCATCGCTTTCCACCAGTATTGCTTGATGTTGTTTTTCAGTTCGACGCCGTAGGGTCCGTAATCATAAACTGCGCTGAGGCCATCGTATATTTCAGACGATTGGTAAATGAAGCCGTATTCCTTGCAGTGGGCGGTCAGTTTTTTAAAAAGATCAACTGGCTGGGACATGTTGCGGGTTGGTGGTTGGCATTGGCAGTCTTTGCTCCGCAAAGGCCGACAAATGGCAACTTTTTTTGATTTAAAAAAATTGAGGCGCAAAGGTAATAAGGTGGGGGGAAAGGCAATAATAGAAAATAAGTGTTGGAAAGGCCATCTTATAAAACTAATTCAGCGTAGGGTTTTCCGAAAACGGAAGCCTGATTCGTACCCGATAGTAATCAGGAAGGGCGGGTTATTAAATGCTCTTGTTCCGGAACAAGCTGGTTTGATAACCCCCCCTCCTAAAAGCCCTACTTTGCTGGAAAATGCAGTGCATAAATTTTTTTATCAACGCCCTTTAAGTTCCATCAACCGCTTTGTCAGCCACTTTCTGAGCGGTACATCAAACAGTTTCAGGCCAGCAAAAGCTACAAGGATACTGGCGATAAACACTACAAGCGAAACAAAGGTGATTTTGATAATGGCCTGCGGCGAGGCTTGCTCCAGCATTGTTTTATGGTTCACCACCCAAGCCATATACAGGTAGATAAGGGGATAGTGGACGATGTACAAGGGATAAGAAATATTCCCCAAAAACTTGCACAACTTCGATGAAAGCCTTCCCTTTAATTCACCGCTGGCCCCTACATACACGATGAACGGAAATGCAATAATCACGCACAAGGAATCATAAAGGCCGTTCATCCACAAGTGCTCAGCCCCGCCAATTCTTGGTATGGAAAAAACAACCACCAACAGCAGGCTGCACCAAAAGAAAGCATGTTTCACATACGTCAGTTTTGCGATCCGGGAAAGTAACAGCCCGGCAAAAAACGGGTACAGCAAGCGTGAAATCCCCGTGCGGAGTTGGGTTGGTTCTAATGACCACCCGCCGATAAGGTCTCCATGAGCATTTGTCACAGCAAAATGAATAAGAACGCCTGCGGCAATAAACACCAGCAGCGAAAGCATTTGATTCGACAACTTTCGGATAAAAAGGGCATACAGGATATTGGCGATGTATTCGTAAAACAGGGACCAAGCAGGGCCATTCAACGGGTACATCTCTTGCCAGCCCCTGATGTCCATGGACAGCGGAAGCGGGATTAAAGTAAAACCAATGAGCATGACCAGCAGCATTTTCCAGACAGGCACTTCGCTGATGCCCGGCCAAAGCTCACAGGCCTGGAAATAAAAAGCGGCAGCACCGACCATCATTCCAAATATGATCATCGGGTGAAGGCGGATAAGGCGGCGCTTGAAGAACTCGCCCAAGCTCATTTTACCCCAACGGTCATCGTAGGCATAGCCAATCACAAAACCAGAAAGCACATAAAAAAAGTCCACGGCCAGGTAGCCGTGATTGATGATTTGTTTCAAATGGTCGCCTCCGGAAAAAGTCTCCAGGATGTGGAATATCACTACCATGACGGCGGCCACGCCACGCAAGCCGTCCAATATTTCGTAATGGCGTTTAGAATCGGAGAAGACAGATAGTTGGGTGTTGGTAGATTTCATGTTGTTGGGTCGGAAATGTAGGCGCAAATCTAGGAACAATGTGGAGGTTGGGAGGGGATTTTTCGGGAATCGAGGGGGGCGAATGCGTGGGGACTATCGTTACCTGTGATGGCACTCAATTGAATTTTCCAACGGAAGTGGTTTGGGAGGAGTGAGATTGGGGTTGGTTTGATGGGCTAGGTTTGGGTCACAATGAAAACCTGCCATCAGGGGGGCGGCAGGGGCCAACAAGGACTAACTTGAAGAAGGGGTATCATTCAACCATTTGCTCCATAAAACAGTCCAGAAACTCCTCCGTGACGCCTTTAATCTTCCTCCTCTCACATAGACTGTACAATTCTTCTACTGCCGAATAGGGAAAAAATTGAGTTTTTAGCGATTTGAACTGCGACTTATTAGCTTCCTGTAATACCTTTTTGCGATCTTCTTCAGAAGCAACTATTACATACCTAGTTTTCATAGAAGGAAATAAATCTTGTAAATTTTTCATTCTCGCAAGGCCTGTCACTACACCAGTAGAATGCTCAATTTCCATTACGGCGGGCATCAGTTTACCATTTTTAAACCAAATGCAATCTATATAAAGTGCAGCCTTAATAACATCGGGATGAGCCATAACCATCTTTTCATCATTTAATGAGCCAATAATACCTTCCGATTCACCTAATTTTTTGTTGTCATATTGTATAGCTTTATCATTAATTGCTACCCAAGTCCTAAAGCCCAATTGTAGGCCTATCTTATAAAGAGCTACTTGTATTTGTGCATGTCGCCTTTTTATATCAATATCTAGTTCTGGATTTTTAAAAGAGGATTTCGGCAAGGTGACTGCATCATAAATCACATCTACTGAAGGTATTTCAGAGATGACCACACTAGTTTTGATTTCTTTAGTTTGACCGGCTATATGAGGTTCTCTCGGTTTCCAAATCAAATGTTTGTGCCCTTTCTTAATTTTTTCTTTTCCCTTTATTCTTTCAATTCTCCCAGGATAGGAAAAGTAAAATTGAGGAGTATGGGCCAATAACGTTTCTAAAACAGAACGGGTATTATAACTAGCTCCTAAAACTCTATCAACATTAACAGGGAGCTCTGGTTGGAAGGCGTTCGCATATCGCCACATCATCTCAGAGGAAATGGATTCAACTTTTGCCTTAGTTTTACTCCCTCCCTTGTTAGGGTTGAATCTCCTAATTTTAATTGGGCCTTCCGGTAAATCAACACTTTCAATAATAATAAGACCTTTGGTTTTGGGGTTGATATAGTGATATTGTTGATTTTTAGATAGTTGATTGATAAAGTTGGCTATGTTGTTTGCTGTTAGTTTTTCCATTTTTTTGTGGGTTTAGGAAGTCAATTATAGTTTCAGCCAATCCTTTAGCTACAAGAAAAGGAACCCCATTGCCAATCGTTTTGAACATATCTGTGAGAGTCATATCAACAGGTAATTCAAAATCTTTGGGAAGGGACTGTATGGCCAAAGCTTCTGATCCACTTAATCTACGTGCTTTATAGGGGTGCAGGTGGACTTCGTTATTGCCATAAGCAGCAGTTGGTGAATAACGCCAACGATGAAGTCTTTTGTATGATTTCTTTGAGTCATCTCCCTCTTCAATAATATCAAATTTGTTGCTTTTTGGGTTGAAGCAATTTTCAGCATTTGGATGAAGATAAACATTATTTTTTTCAAACCAATATTGTACAGTAAGATCTCGGGCAATGCCATTTGGAGCATCTAAATATTTGTCTTCGCCAAATGTGGATTTTTGAGGCCAATTCATTTTAAATACTTGACCTTTATCGTACTTGGTAAATTTTTTCCAATTGAATAATCTTTTCAGGTTCACTTCTGAAGCGTCTTCAATATCCATATTGAGTAATAGTTCAGATTTGAATCCTATTAATATTATCCTGTCCCTGTCCTGCGGCGCTCCATATTCTATTGCATTCACCAAGCATTCAGTCAGTATGTAATTGTTTTTTCTTAATTTGTTTTTCAACAATTCAAAGAATGCCCGGTGTTTGTCAGTACGGTATAATCCTTTTACATTTTCAAATAAGAAAAAATCGGGATGATATGTACATATTAAATCTATATATGTTTGAGACAATTTACCATTTTCGCCATCTCTACCTTTGTTTTTTCCTCCAACGCTAAAATCAGGACAAGGAGGTCCTCCAATAAAACCAATCAAATCTCTTTTAGTGTTTGAATCTTGAATTATAACTTTAAGTTTCTTGCTGGCAAATAAATTATTAATATTGTCAATATCAATGCCGTATGTAGGAGGATTAAAGCCAAGTTTTTCTCTAGAGTATTGATAAGCTCTTACAAAATCAGAATTTATCTCATTTGCAAAATCAATCGTAAAACCTTTAGTTCCTTCAAAACCTAAATCTAGAAAGCCTGCGCCTGAAAAGAATGAAAAAATACCTATAGACATAAATTGATTGATTTTTTTTGCTTAAATTGATTTTTCGTCGGGTCAAATTTACGCAATATGTGGGTTATTCTAAAAGAAAATACTGCCCGCTATCAACCAAGCATCCTCCCCCCAAAAAAAAACGCCGCCCCGCACCCCCACGGGGCAGCATCATCGGTACAAACCTCTAAATCTTCAACCCCCAGCCGCCACCTCGCCATTAGTCGCCACAGCTTCCATTGCTTTTTGCAGCAGTTGGTTGGTAGTGGGGAGTTCCACGATGGACAGGGGGCTTTCCGGCAGGGGCACGAGTTCCACGTTCAGGCGGCCCACCACGCCGGGTTTTACCGGACGGCCTACGATGGTGAGCGGCTCGGTGCCGGGCAGGGCATACATGATGTCGTAGATGCCGTTGGGCAGGCGGAGCAGGTATTTGCCTTTCCCGTCGCTGAGTACCGTGCGCAGTACACCTTCTACCAGGGCGGATACTTCCACGCTGGACTGCGGCAGGCCTGTTCCGGCCATCTTTATCGTGCCTTTTACGCCAGCGGTTTTTTTGCCTTGTACTTGGGCCTTTATTTTCTCGGCGTTAAATTTCCGGGCCACCTGCGGGTCGAAGGCAAAGATCCGCTTGCCGATGTCGAGCATCAGGCTGAGTTCGGACAGCACGTTGGCAATGGCGGCCTCACGGGAGCCTGTGCCGTCGAGGGTGGCCGCTTCCTTGGCGATGAAGTCCGACCAGGCGTTGTTGTAATCGTTGCCCGCAGTGTCGAATTCGGCTGGAAAGGCGGTGGGCATGTTGTCATTTTCCAGCAATTTGGCGGTATTGTCCGCCAGGTATTGCTTGGCGGTTTTTATCATACCGGAGATGTTCTTCCAGTTGTTCTTCAGGTCTTTATAATCGTATAGCCCAGCCGCTTTCAGTTCTACTTCCACCAGGGTCTTGTCCCGATAGGCATATTGGATGTAGTTTTTGAGCATCAGCGCCATCGCCTTCACTTGCTGGGCTTTTGACAGCAATTTGTTCCGGGCCTTGGTAGCCTTCGATCGCAGGGTTTCGTTGGTGGGCAATTCGGCCAGCGCATCAGCCAGGTCTATCTGGCCCTGCACGTAGAGGGGCGTGAAGCGGGGGCTGTCCTTGTAAAAATCATTGATGTAGGCTTGGCAATTGTCCCAGCAGAGGTGGCAAAATTCGGGCAGCACATCAATGGCACAAGGCGATTTTGGCCGTTGTCTTTTTGTGCTTTTCAGCGCATCGGTTTGGGTAGCAGGGGCGGTGAGGCTCCTTGCGCTTTTGGCATTGTTGGTTGTCATAAGATTGAAATTTTTTGATGATTAAAATTTTGAAAAGAACATTTGCCAATTTTACTTTTCCGCCAATTTTTTGTTGCGATATATTTAAAAAAAGATAACATTACTTAACATGATAGGGGTAAATGTGATGGGAGGGACAGTCTATGCGATAGGAGCTATGGTAAATACAAAGGGAGCTATTGTTTACTCAAACGGTGCCACAGCCCAGGCGTTGAGTGCTATGGTAAATGCAAAGGGGCTACGGTTTACTCAATGAACACTACAGTCCATGCGGTGAGTGCCCTTGTAAATTCAATGGGAGCTATCGTAAATTCAGTAGGAGCTATTGTTTCCCCAATATGCGCTGAAATAAATGCGGTGAGTGCCACCGTTCATGCGGTAGGGCTTAATTTTTAGGCCCAATCAGCCCCTGCACTCAACTCACCGCCCGAATCGCCTTCAAAAGAGGCAGGTGCCAAGGGGGCCAAAGAGCCATTTGTTTCATGGAGATTTTCAGGCCCGTGGAGGAGTGTACCCAGGTGCCGGTCACGAGGCGGGTTTCCAGCCTGATGGCATTGATGAACCCCCACCCATTCCAAAAGCGCTTCAATGGATCTGGCCGCTATAACATCAATAGTAAAAATGCAGAGGGCATTTGTTAAAGATGGCAGGCTGAACAGTTACCCCTACCTCACCACACTCACCGTCATCTTCGGATCATAATCCCCCTTGATGACGGGCGATTGGCGGTTCACCGTGTAGGCCTTCACGTTTTCATCCACGTAATCGAACAACTCCTGTACGCTGACGATTTTGTTTTTGTCCTTGTCGGCCTCGCCTTTTAGGCCACGGATGAGGAAATGGCTGAACACGCCCTGGCGCAGGCCGCTGCTTTCCAGGGAAGTTTCATCCGATTTGGAAGAGAGGATGAGCGCAGTGCCGGCGTTGGCTTGGGCGAGGGTTTTGTAGTAGTCTTCCAGCACGTTGCGGGTTTCGCCGCTCTTCATGGCCAAAAGGCTGCCGGAGTGGCAGGCGTCGGCGATGCAGAGCTTGTACTTGGCAGGGCTGCTTTGGAATATTTCGTTGACCTCCTCGTGTTCGAGTTTGTAATTGGCACCATCAAAGTCTATGGGCAAAAAGGAACCACGCAGGCCGTGGCCAGAGAAATAAAGCATCACCAGGTCGTTTTCACCGGCTTTGCTAAAGGTCTCCCGCATGGTAGCGAGTATTTTTTCCTTGGTGGCATCCTCGTCTATGAGAATGCGCATTTGATCGTCGGCCAATGCGCCGCCTTCCGGGCTTTTCAAAAAGGCGTACATGCGGTAGGCATCGTCGTCCGTGTATTTCAGGGTCTGCATGTGGTTGTAGGAAGAAATGCCGACAATGACCGCCCACACTTTCATGTCGGTAGCCTTACGGATGGCGATATAGTCGTCGGGCGACAAGGAGACAGGGATGGGCTGTTCTTCTTTTTTCGGGTTGTCCTTGCCCATGTAAGAGCCGTCTTTCCAAAATCCAGTTACCTCGGTTCCATCGGTTAGGAAGAGAGTGCCCATGCCGTTGAAGCTGCCAATCGCCCAGGCGCCTTTGTAGCGCTCGCCGTTGGCGTAGTAGATGACGCCCTCGCCCGCAGGCTGGCCGTTGGAAAAGGTGCCGACGTACTTGGCCACGCCATCCTTGAAAATGTAGGTGCCACGCCCGTTTTTGCAGTCGCCTTCCACGCAGCCGACCCGGCCATGCTCTATCTGAGTGTTTCCAACATATTCGCCTTCCTTCCATTCGCCGGTGGTCTGCGTTTCGTCGGCGTAGTAAAAAGTGCCCTTTCCTTGCTTTAGCCCAGCATGAAATGAGCCAACATAGCGGTCGCCATTGGTATAGGTAAAAGTGCCCCAGCCATCGGGTTTTTGTTCTTTAAACTGCCCTTCGTACTTGCTGCCGTCAGGATAGGCAAAAACGCCCTGCCCATTTTCACAATCGCCTGAAATACAGCCGGATTGGATGTCGGCCTCGGTGGCCACATCCTCCTCTTCGTCAAATAAGTCTTCGATGATTTTGCCGTCCTTGCCAATGGGGAGGCCCATTTTCCATTCGCCTTCCCATGTCCTGCCGTCCTCGTGGGTCTTGATGCCGTGGCCTTCTGGATAGCGGTGCGCCCACTCGCCCCGATAGGTGCTGCCGTCGGTATAGTAGCAGGTACCGATGCCGTGCGTCTCGCCGTCTTTAAACTGGCCGATGTACTTGGCACCGCTGGGGTAGAGGTAAATGCCGGTCCCGTTGCGGCAGTCGCCGGAGATGCATTGGGCTTGTGCGGCGTTTTGGAAAAAGAAAAAACAGGTAACAAGGCTTGCGATTGTGGATAGCTTCATGTGTGATGGAGAAAATTTTTTTAGGAAACGAAAGTGTAAACGTTTGGAGAACGGGTAAAGGTATAATTCATAGGGAAAAACGAAATATACCACCGGCTGGTATCAATACACCACCTCTGGCTCCCGGATCTCTTTTAGTGGCAGCACCACGAAAAAGGAGGTGCCTTCGCCCTCTTTTGTTTCAAAATAAATATCGCCGTTGAAAGATTCGATGATGTTTTTGCAAATGGCGAGGCCCATGCCCATGCCAGAGTTTTTGGTAGAAAAATTTGGCGAAAACACCCGTGCTTGCACATCGGCAGGGATGCCTGTCCCATTGTCGGTCACCTTGATAATTGCATTGTCATCCTGCTGGTAAAGCTCCAGTTTGATGATGCCTTTGCGCTCTTCAGGTATGGCTTGAATAGCATTTTTGTACAAATTGTTCAAAACCCTGGTGACGTGGTTGCGGTCGGCAAACACATCGAATTCCATTTCTGGCAAACTAATGCTGATGTCCATATCGGGGCGCTCATTGGCGAAGAGGTGGTGTACGGAAGATGCCAAATAGTTGAGCGAAAAGATGGAATTTTCTGCCTTTGGCATTTTGGCAAAATTGGAAAACTCCGTGGCGATTTGCGCCAGCGATTCTATCTGTTCAATGAGTGTGGCGGACACCCGTTTCAACAGTGGCTCCACATTTTTGGAGTTGGCCTCGTAGGCGTGGAGCAGGTACTGTATGCTCAATTTCATGGGCGTCAGGGGGTTTTTGATTTCGTGGGCCACCTGTTTGGCCATTTCACGCCAAGCGCCCTCCCTTTCGTTTTGTGCCAACAGCCTTGAGCTTTCCTCGATTTTTTTCACCGCCCGGTTGTAGGCGTCCACCAGGTCGCCCACCTCGTCTTTTCTTTTCCAAATAATGGGTTCGTTGCCGCCCAGTTTGAGCCGCTGTATGTTTTCGCTCAATTCTGACAGCGCCTTGGTGACGGAGGTAGCGACCACGATGGCCAAACCGCCCGCAATCAGCAGGAGAAAGACATACACGTTGAGCAGGGTACTCATAAAATCCGTTACGTCGCTGCGCAGTTCCCGCTGCCGGGCGTAGTACGGGATGCCCATAAAAGCAAGTGTTTTGCCTTCAATATTTTTTAATGGCAAATAGGCCGCCGTGTAGTCCAGGTTGCCGATGCTCTCGTCCTGGTCGCTGCGTTCGTAGCCGAGTTTTGTCAGTTCCTGAAAGGCATGTGCGCCCATTTTGGGTGCCACGAGGCCCCGCTTGAAAATATCCTCTTCCGAAGAGGTGATCAAGTTGCCGTTCAGGTCGTAAATGTTCACGTCGAGCCGGTGTACTTCCGAGATAAGCGGTATCAGCGACGAAAGCGAAAAGGCGTCCAGTTGTTTTTCACCTTCTTCCATTTCCTCCCTTTCTTCATACGCCTCCATTTCCTGTTCGCCCAATTCGTGCTGGATGAGCCTTGAAATTTTTTCCCTGATTTCCCGATCCTCTTGACGTTCCCGGTGCCAGGCTTTTATTTCATAGCTCACATTGGCCAGGGCAGAGGTCACTTTGCGGTCGAGGCGGCCCTTGTGGTAGTTGTTGGAAGATTGCTGGAAATACCAGACCGTCACGAAACCAATGCCCAAAAATGAAATAAGGATCATGCTGATGACCCAGAACTGGAACTGGTTGCGCAGCGATGGCTTGGTGGTGCGCAGGAAATTCAGCGGGCCGGGCAGGGCATTGGTGAAATAGTTAATCACGCTGAACAGCAATACCGCTATCACCAGCAGCGTGAAGACGTAAGAAAACAAAGAAAGTGGCTTGATATAGCCTCCCGTGTCACGCCCGATTTTGATGACCAAATCATCGGGGGCGTGGTACAGCAGTTCGGAGCGGCGGCTGTTGTGTTTTACGATGCTCGATTCATTGACGGGGGGCAGTGGGTCGGTCAATTGTTTTCCATAAGCCTTGTTCCGTTCTTCCACAAGTAGGCCATCTTGGTATATGCCATAGTCGTAGTCGTCCAGTTCGTCCAGGTTTTTGTATTTTTTATCCAGCAGCAGTTCCGTATAAACCTTGGAGGGCGTGGAAAACGAGCGCTTGAATTTTATAAAAACATAGAGCGGCGACTTGGTTTTTAAATCCAGCCGCAGCAGGTAGCCAGGGTCCCTTGTTTTTTCTGGTTTAAACCTCAAATCCCTGCCGATGGTAGGATTGGACTGCTGGAATTGCTGCTCCAGGGTGCCGAGGGTACTTTCCTGGTCGGTGAAGCCAATCCTGCCATCTTCCTTGTAAAAGCCGTAGAGGTTGAATTCGTAGTTGTGCAGCAAGTATTTGTTGGTTCCGATCTGGCGTTCTATGATTTCCCTGGCCTCTTCCCGGGGCAGGGTTTCCGGGGCATACAGGTTGATGATCCTGTTCCATACGTTCAGAGAAGTATCTGAAAGCAAATAGGCTTCGATGTCAGCAATGTCCCTGATGGCCAGCGTGTCCTGATAGCTGGAAAGAGCAAGGGCATATTCCAGCCTGCGCTCATAATCCTTGTCGCCATTGTACTTATAGAGCAGGGTAGAAGTCAGCCCTGCAAATAGCATCAGCCAGCCCACCAGCCAGCCCAGGGTCATTTTGGGTATTTCAATAAAAAACTCAAACACAACGAGATAAATCGTGGCCGCCAATAAAAAATGCACCAGCGGAAGGTGCAAATCGCCATACAGCACCACCGGGGTAGAAAGGGCAAGCGACACGGCCAGGCATGCCAACCGCCAGTTTTTGCTCAAGCCAATTCGATGTATGGCCATCATCATGCGGTGGCTGAACAGGAAAAGCGCCAGCAGCAGTAGCACCACCCCGATCATGGCCAGCACGCTCTGTGAATTGAGGTTGAACACATTTTCAAAATCAAAAACGATGGACGAATCCAGCACGATGGATTTGAAAATGCCGCACACCATGAGGATGCCCACGTTGATGGCGAAAAAATTGAGGGTAGTCAGCCCAAAACGGATGGGCAGCGAGGGGTGGACAAATTCCTTGACCTGAAATTCACGGTTGAAAAAGACCATCATCCAAACCAGCAGGATGATGTTGATCAACAGCTCCCCCAGGGAGTTCACACCGTCCATGATGGGTGCAGTGAACACGTTGGAAAAGGTTTGGAACGCTGCAAAATGTTGGGTGAAGCCGAGCTTGATGGTGAGCCAGCGCACCACCACCACCGATGCCAGCACAAAAGCCGCCCCGACCCAGGGCTTGTACTTGCGCACGAGGTAAACCGCCACGTCGTTGATGAGCATGCCCAATGCTATAAAGCCGAGAATGTAGATAAAAAACACCATTTTCAGGTGCATTTTGTCTTTTGCATGGCCGATGGCATCAAGGTAGGCCAGCGGTTTGCCGTTCATGGAATGGATGGCAAATTTTTCCCCGCTTTCTTTCAAAATCACATCGTCTGGCACGGAGAAATCATCGGTATCAAAGCTGTTGGGCAAGAACTCGCTCTTGCTCGAATATTCTCTTTTGATGGGCAAAAGCGCAGCGGCGAGGATGCCGTCCGGCAGGTCCTTTTTGATAAGCTCAAAGTAGCCGTTGGGCAATTTTACCAAATGGTTGACATCGCCCTTTTTGTGTAGTTCCTCAATGTGGTCGTTGCCAAGGAAGGCCCGGTTGTTGAGCCAAAAAACCAGTGAATCCCCCCTGTACAGGCAGATGTTGAATTTTTTGGAAGTCAGCGACAGCAGTTTGTCGAGGTTTACTTTTTGGCGGGGGGAGGGCAGGCTTTGGATGCCCCGCAGTTGCTGGAAGATAAAACTGGTATCGCCCAGGAAGGAATAAACTTCCGATTCTTTTTTGTGCAGGCTCCGTTCTATGCGCTTGACATAGGTCTCCAGGTGATCCTCTTTGGATATGCCGAAATCAAGGGCGGCAGCCAGCCCAAAAAACAGCAGGATTGCAGCAATGGCGTAATATGTTCGCTTTTTCATGGTGCGCTGTTTGTCCATAAATGGGCGTATGTTTCGATTTCCTGATTAAAAACCAAATGACGGGAGAAACAGAAATTTGGAAATTGAGAAATTAAGAAACCGGGAAAAGAGATCTGGCTCAATTGCCCTATTTTCAATTTCAAAATTTCTAAGAACATGGTAGGTAGCTGTTCTGACCGGGTGACCAATGAAGATGGCACAAAGGTAACAGCATTTTGATTTTCAGTGGGTTTAAATATTAAAAATTGTTTTGTGTCCGTCGTTACGCCACTGGGAGCATCTTGCCGCAAAATTTAATCCAAAAGTGGGAACTGGGCGCCAAGTTCCCAACCTAACCCGGCCAAATATCAGGTCATTATATCCTTCCAATTGCCCAAAGGATGTGAATCGGCGATCCTTGAAATCCTTCATTTGGACGGGAAAAAAATTGCTAAATTTGATGTCGTCGAAAACAAGGGAAAGGTCCTTTGGGAGGCGGAAGGTATAAATCAAGGTATTTATGTTTGCAGGATTCTCTGCGGGAGAAATATTTCGAAGATTATGAAAATGGTACTTATTAAATAGCCTCAACCTTCATGCAGGACAACCGAATTTCGGTTGTCCTGCATTCCAAATATTTCAAATCATGAATAAATCTCTGTTTGGAGTGCTAATTATTATTATCGTTCCACTTCAATTATTATGTCAAAACACCTTCAACCACCTGGTATATTACGAATTCCCTGTCGTAGCTTTTAAAAACGTAATAGCCACGGATTCCTGTTTTTATGTGACCGGTGATTTTAACGATACCATCATCCCACTAAAAAAAGGGCTGATTTTTTCCAAGTTTGATCTGGATGGCGAACTTTTGTACAGCAAGACCCTGAAACACTCCGACAAATGGTACGACTCCTGGTACAACGACCTTACCGAAACAATAGACGGCAACTTTGCCGACATCGGGATATTGGACGACACGACCCGCAAAGCTTTCATAGTAGAATATTCTCCCACTGGCGACACAATGGTGACCAAAGAGTACCTGAGCATCAACTATGCAGTGGATCATTTTATCCTCCCCATAAAACTAAGGCAATACCCTGATGGCAAATACGTATCGCTCAATACGCACGACAACGGAACGAGCAACGACATTTCGCTGCTGATAATGGATCAGGGTTTCAACCCCCTCCATTATACGGACTATGGCCATTACTTCCTAAACGACTCAGGCCGCTCCTTATGGTTGGACATCGACGGGCGGATGGTGGTCGGCGGCAGGCTGACCAACGAAGGGCAAGTACTATCCAGTTATATCAACAAAGCCTGGGTGTTTCAAACCGACAGCCTTGGCAACGTGGAATGGGAGTTTTATTCCCCTCCAGGCGAGCTGTGGCATGCTGTCAGCGGCCTTGCCAGGACACCGGACAACGGCGTCGTGGCCGCCAGTGGCATAGGAGAGGAAATACTGGTGAACCCCAATAACGGGCTGGCTTATATTTTTTGGGATCCTGTAATCTTTAAATTGGACACTGCTCAAAATCTTGAATGGAGTACACTTCTCAGAAGTGGAGTGTCGTCACCCTTGAATGAAATTGTAGATATGGTTAATACTAATGAGGGTGATTTTGTGATTTTAGGAAATACGGGTAGGGACAACCCCCCACTTGAATATGGTAGAGGTGTTACAATAGCAAAAATTTCCTCAACAGGAGATAGTCTTTGGGCAAGATATTACATCCTATTAGGTGGTGTGGACTATGATATCAGGCCCTATGATCTTGACAATACATCTGACGGTGGTTTCATATTGGCTGGTGTGGATGCCTCAAACGTTACAACTACAATACCTGGCTGGATCATGAAAGTGGACGAATACGGCTGCCTCATCCCTGGCTGCCACCTGATAGACGATACCACCACGGTCACAGGTAATAAGATAATGCCCATTTCAAAACTGGTGATCTATCCGAACCCTGCCATTGATTTCCTTAACTTTCAACTGCAAAACCCGGCGGAGGCGCAGGGTGCGTTCTTTCGGGTGTTGGATTTGGAAGGCAGGTTGGTGCGGGAGTATGGGCATTTGGACGCGTCCGCTGTTTTCAGTGTCCCGGTGCGGGGTTGGCCTATGGGCGTTTACTTTTTGCAGTACTGGGAAAACGGCGACTTGAAACAATCGGAGCGGTTTGTGGTGGGAAAGTAAAAAGTAAAAGTGTCGTGGCTTCCCATTCTAAGGCTTCCCATTGTATATGGTACTTTTGCCGCTTCATCAAAATCAAACAGGAAATAAAGTTCAAGTGCTGTTACAATTTTGCACTTGATCTTGTTTAGTTCTTTATGATCCTCCATACATCCAACCTCGTCAAGCGCTATGGCCAGCGGACAGTGGTCAAACAAGTTTCCCTGGAAGTACACCAAGGCGAGATCGTGGGCTTGCTCGGCCCCAACGGAGCGGGCAAAACGACCACCTTCTACATGGTCGTGGGTTTCATCAAACCCAACGAGGGCAGTGTTTTTTTGGAAAAGGATAATATCACCGAACTGCCCATGTACAAACGGGCCAGGCTCGGCATCGGCTACCTGCCGCAGGAGCCTTCGGTGTTCCGCAAGCTGAGCGTGGAAGACAACCTAAAGGCCGTGCTGGAAATGATGCGCATCCCAAAGGCCGAACAATTGAAGCGACTTGAATCCCTCATTGACGAGTTCGGCCTGGAAAAAGTGCGCAAAAGCAGCGGCGATACCCTCTCCGGCGGTGAGCGCCGCCGCACGGAAATTGCCCGTGCCCTCGCCAGCGACCCTAAGTTCATCTTGCTCGACGAACCTTTCGCCGGCATTGACCCCATCGCCGTGGAAGACATCCAGACCATCGTTTTTAAACTGAAAGCCAAAAACATCGGCATCCTCATCACCGACCACAACGTACAGGAAACCCTTTCCATCACCGACCGGGCCTACCTCATGTACGACGGCAGCATCCTAAAAGCCGGTACCGCCGAAGAACTCGCCGCCGACGAGCAGGTGCGCCGGCTTTACCTCGGGAAAAATTTTGAACTGAAAAGAAAGGTGCTGGAGATTTGACTTGGGGTTTTGGATAAAATCTTCCTCATTGGCTGATATTCAGACCTTTTTATAAAGAAGGTGCTTGAACGATTGAAAATGTGCCTTTTAGCCCCGATACTGGGCTATGCCGGAGTGCTATCAGAACCGCCCGTTCTGAACAGGGGGGCTGCCTTCCCGAATCAAGGCAGTCATCCACACTGTGAAAGCTATTCATAAGTCGTTCGGGTTGCAGATGGATTGCAGGAAAAATTAAATTTCGGTTGATCGCTTGATGAGTTAGTCTTTATTGCTTATACTTGCGCACCTACAATTTATTTTGGTACACGTTCATTCTTACAGGGGCATTTTCGGAAAAACGAGAGAAGCGCAGTTAAAAGATTCCAAGAAGGGAGAGACGCCACAATACCACCCGACAAATGCCAGGCCTTGCACTACTGACTTTCTACGATTTGTTATTGGATGATTTTTTCGCTCTTTTTTCTTGCTTGCGGTAGCCATGCAGCGTACAATCTATTGCTGTTTGAATAGCAATCGCAATACCCTAAACTTTTTGTTATGAAAAGCACACGTTTTACCTTTGATCTGGCCCCCTAAATAACCAGACAAGATTACCGATCAAAAATCTGTAATTTTAGTCATGGAAAAAAGGAAATGGAGCAAGGAAGAGAAACTTGCCATACTCAAAGAAGCGGAAGAAAAGGGGGTAGAGCTTACCATC